>DATKDR010000085.1:0-3020 GCA_035512635.1 Longimicrobiales bacterium
CGGCGTGCCGCTCGAGGTCTACGTCTCGAAGTTCAGCCACATGCGCTTCGAGCCGAGCGGGCTCACGAACGACGCCGACATCCGGATCGCGAAGTCGATCGTCGACTACATCTTCCGCTGGATGGGGAAGAAGTTCCTCACGTCCGAGCAGCAGGAGGAGGCCGGGATCCTCACCGCCGAGGTGAAGGCGCGGCTCGCTCAGGCGTACGCCGCCGGCGAGGCCGAGGCCCCGTCGCACGAGGCGCCGCCGAAAGGCCAGACCGCCCTCTTCAACACCTGGGAGGACGCGGTCGAGTGCGCCCGCTGCGGCGGCAGCATGGTGCGGACGGGCTCGTGCTACACCTGCCGCGACTGCGGCACGAACACCGGCTGCAGCTGAACACGAGCACCAGCTGATCGTTCGAACGAGGGGTGCCGGGAGGCGCCTTTCGTTCATCCGGAGGAGATACTGCGGCGGTTGCGCCGCAGCGTCGAGGGCATCAGCACGTGGCTGCAACGGCTCGACCGCGTCGCGCAGGTCGTCGAACGCACGAAAGGAGAGCGATGAGCAAGTTCACCGACGAGGAACGAGCCGCGATGAAGGAGCGCGGCCGAGAGCTGAAGGCGTCGTCCCGCCGCGCGGATGGGGAAAGCGAGGTGCTCGCAAAGATCGCCGAGATGCCGGCCTCGGATCGCGCCCTCGCCGAGCGGATCCATGCGATCGTCAAGGCCGGCGCGCCGGATCTTTCGCCGAGAACGTGGTACGGGATGCCCGCGTACGCCAAGGACGACAAGGTCGTCTGCTTCTTCCAGAGCGCGCACAAGTTCAAGTCGAGGTACGCGACGCTGGGCTTCAGCGACAAGGCGAACCTCGACGATGGCGCCATGTGGCCGACGTCCTTCGCGCTGAAGGAGCTGACCGCCGCCGAAGCAGCAAGGATCGGCGCGCTCGTGCAGAGAGCGGTGCTCTGATGAACGAAACCACCGTCACCACCCCGAACGAGCTCGAGATCCGCGTCGAGCGGATCTTCGGCGCACCGCGCGCGCACGTAGGCGCGCCCGGAGCAGGTACAACGGTCACGTGGACACCGCGCTCGCGATCCTGATCCTCGCCGTCACCCTGGCGGGGCTCGTGCTCGTCGGCGTCGCGTTCGTGTGGGCGGCGCGAAAGGACGGCGCGCAGGACCGCGAGCTGCAGAAGCGCCTCGGGACCCGCCGCCACACCCGCCTCGGCCGCTAGCGCCGGCGGCGCGGTATCGGGGAGAATCGGGCGGTGCGCGACGAGGCGCTTCGCACGTCCTGCTTCTCCCAGCTCGCGATCCTCTGCGCCGAGTTCGGCGACGACGTCCCGTACCAGGGCGGGCTCGACCGCGGCTTCACGTTCGCAGGGACGCGCGTCCCCTTCCTCAACCGGCAACAGGGCATCTTCCGCGCGGCCGCCCAGCGGGGCCCGGCCGCGCTGTCCGTCCAGACCTCCGCCCGGTCGCCGTACGACGACCGGGAGACGCCGGAGGGGTTCCGGTACGCCTACCGTGGCAGCGACGCGGACCACCGCGACAATCGCGCGTTGCGCTCCGCCCACGACCTCGGAGTGCCGATCGCGTACTTCATCGCGACGCGCGCCGGCTGGTACCGCCCTGTCTTTCCGTGCTTCGTGATCGCAGACGAACCGTCGCTGCTTCACGTCGTCATCCAGCCCGGTGGGTGGAGCGGGCCGCTGGACGACCAGGAGCCGACGCCCGTCGCGGATCCGATCGAGCGGCGCTACCTCGTCCGGGAGACGAAGGTCCGCGTCCACCAGGCGCGCTTCCGCGGTCGCGTCCTCCCGGCCTACCGGGACCAGTGTGCGATCTGCCGCCTGAAGGAGATCCGGTTGCTCGACGCGGCGCACATCGTCGGCGACCTCGAGGAGCACGGCGAGCCGACGATCAGCAACGGCATCAGCCTGTGCTCGATCCACCACCGGGCGTTCGACCAGGACCTCGTCGGCATCGACGCCGACTACACGGTCCGCGTCTCTCCACGCCTGCTGGACGACGAGGACGGGCCGATGCTCGAGCTCCTCAAGGCCTTCAACGCGCGTCCGCTCGAGCTTCCTCGGACCGCGGCGTCGCGCCCGGATCGGGAGCGGCTGGCGGTGCGGTTCGACCGCTTCCTCGAGCGAGCGCGCTAGGACCCACGCGCCGACGCGGCCCATTGACGGCGCGCTGGCTTTCCACCGAGGATGGACGTGTCCGCAACGGCCGGGGGTCTCTTGAACAGGTTCATCGCAGCTGTAGCAGCGCTCTGCGCGCTCACGATCGTCGCCACGACGGCGGCCGGGGCCGGCGACTTCAGCCACAAGGGCATCGTCACGAACGTCGTCGACGGCGACACGATCGACGTCCGGCTCGCGAACGGCAAGCGCGAGCGTGTTCGCCTGATCGGGATCGACACACCGGAGCGCGGCGCCTGCTTCGCCGCCCAGGCGACGCAACGCGTGCGCACGCTCGCGCTCTCGAAGCCGGTCGTCCTCCGCGGCGACCGGACCCAGGACACGCGCGACCGGTACGGACGGCTGCTCGCATACGTCTGGATCCCGGGCGGCCGCGACCTCGGCTACCAGCTGCTCGCGGGCGGCTTCGCGAAGGTCTACGTCTTCCGGAACGCCTTCCAGCGGCTGCCGGCATACCGCAGCGCAGAGAGCGGCGCGAAGACTCGCGCGGCCGGCGCGTGGAAGAGCTGCAGCACGATCCGCCCCGCAGTGCCGGCGCCTCCCCGCGCCGGAAACTGCCACCCGAGCTACTCGCCGTGCCTGCCGATCGTCGACGATCTCAACTGCCCCGATGTCCGCAGGCTTGGCGCCGCCCCCGTGCGCGTACTCGGCTCGGACCCCTACCGCCTCGACGGCGACGGGGACGGCGTCGGCTGCGAGTAGCGAACCTGGTTCCGTCCGCCCTACAGGAATAGACTCGACGTGCGGCCCTGCGGCGGCCGCGTCCCCCACCGGGAGGTGAACGGCCACACGGCGCGACTGCGGCTCGCGATGACGGACTCGCCCT
>DATKDR010000086.1:0-14825 GCA_035512635.1 Longimicrobiales bacterium
CGTGCCCCATCGAAGCCAGCTGGTAAGTGGCACCGGCGACACGCCCAGCGATTGCTTTTCCATCATCGCCATCGCGGCCGGCTCCGATAGGACCCGCCGACGCACGGGGATCGCCGGCGACGCTACGAAACGCGCGGGCGCGGCGTTCGGGCGCGCAAAGTCTGTGGCCGAATCGGCATCAGACTGAACCCAGCGAGCTCGTCGACGTCCCTGGTGAAGAAGAAGCGTCACCGCCATCCCCACCGCGCATTCTGCTCGACAGCACGCCGACGCCGACCGTCACGATCGAGCCGATGAGCGCGTACCACAGGCCGTTGACGAAGCGGTCGGTCACGCCGAACTGCTGGATCGACCAGAGCACGGTCATGACGGCGACGGCGCTGCCGATGCCGATGACGGCGTCGCGCTGCACGGCACGCTTCGAGAACATGCCCAGGAAAAAGCCGCCGAGCAGGCCGCCGTACGTGAACGACGCGACCTCGAGCGCGACCACGACGACGGGCGTGCCCTGCGAGGCGAAGCGAAAGAGGATCGCGCCTCCCACCAGGATCGCGGCCCAGACGAGCGTGAACGCCCTGTCCACGCGCATGAGGTGCACGCTGTCGTCGCGGCCGGTGAGCGGCGCGTAGAGATCGAGCGTGGTGGACGACGCGAGCGCGTTGATCGACGACGACAGCGTCGACATGGCTGCGGCGAGGATGCCGGCGATCATGAGTCCGGCGAGGCCGGTCGGGAACGCCTCGATGACGAACGCGGGAAAGACCTCGTCGGGCGCGGCGAACTCGCGGCCGCCGAAATACACGAACATGCCGAGGCCGATGGCGAGGAAAAGCGCGAACTGGAGGATGACGATGACGGCGTCGCCCATGAGCGCGAAGCGCGCGGCGCGCAGGTCCTTCGCGGCCATGAGGCGCTGCACGATCAGGTGATCGACGCCGTGCGACGCCATCGACAGCACGGCGCCGCCGACGAGTCCGGTGAATAGCCACTGGCCGCTGGCGAAGCCGCCGTCCAGGTGGATGACGCTCAGCTTCTCGGCGGGCAGCGCGGCGGCGATCGCGCTCCAGCCGCCGTCGACCGCGCCGCCGAGCAGGAACACGGCGACGACGCCGCCCGAGATGTAGAGCACGAGCTGGATCACGTCGACCCAGACGACGGCGCGCAGACCGCCCGTGTACGTGTAGACGAGCGTGACCGCGCCGGTGAGCAGGATGGACTGCCAGTAGGGAAGTCCCGACAGCAGCGTCACCGGTATCGACGCGGCGAAGACGCGCACCGAGTCGCCCAGCGCGCGCGTCACCAGGAACAGCACCGAGGCGAAGCGGCGCGCGGTCGCGCCGAAGCGCTCCTGCAGGAACGCGTACGTCGTGGTCGCCCCGCGGCGGAAGTGCAGCGGCAGGATCAGCATGGCGACCACGGTCCGGCCGATGAAGTAGCCGAACGCGAGCTGCAGGAACCACAGGTCGCCCGTGTACGCCGTCGCGGGCACGCTGATGACCGTGAGCGCGCTGGTCTCGGTCGCCACCGTCGAGAACGCCAGCGCCGGCCACGGCAGCTTGTGCCGGCCCAGGAAGTAGTCGTCCGCGTCCCGCTGCCGCCCGCCCGCGAGCAGTCCGATCGCTACCGCGCCCAGCAGGTAGAGCGCGAGGACGATGTAGTCGATGGGGGTCATGGCAGGGAAGGCTGAGGCTGAGGACGCCTTCGCGCCAGTATAGGTGTCGCTCGGCGGCGCGCCGGTCGGGAAACATGAACCTGAACGTTCGACGTGAAGGGGAACGGTCGGTCCCCGAGGAAGAGCCGTTCACGTTCAGGCGGAACGATCACGTTCAGGAATTTCAGCCCCCTCCCGGATTCACCTCACCTCACTTCACCTCACCTCACCTCACCGGCGTATGCGGCGACTGGATCCGCGAGCACGAGGCGGTACGGGTCCACGAGGACGGCACCTGTGGGGCGACGGGGGGACAGCCCTACTGCCCCGCATGCGCGCCGCACGCCGGGACGAGCACGGCCAGCGCCGCATAGACCGCCGTCGGCGCCGCCGGCCGGCGCTGCCCTTCCGCTCATGGGATCCGGTCGCGGGCGGCTTCCCGCGGCCGGTTCATCCCCCGATCACCACCTCGATCGGTCCGAACGTCGCCTCGTCGGTCGCGCCGTGATGCCCGTAGCCGATGTGGAGCACGCCCGCCGCGCCGCCGGAAGTGGCCACTGTTAGATCGAAGAAGAAGCCGCCATCGTCGGAAACGTTAGTAACCGTGGCGAGGAATGCGGGGTCGAACGTCAGCGAGGCGTCGTGGTTCGGACGCAGTCCATCGATCGGCTCCCCGTGCTCGTCGAGGAAGCGGACCTCGAGCCGCATGTCGGCGCCCTTGATCAGGACTAGCGGCTCGGGCAGCCGCACGCCGTCCCGATAGAGTGCCGCGCCCGAAACGGTCGCGTGGCCGCCCCCCAGCGGGTCGTCCTCGTCGCCGCCGCAGGCCGCGGCGGATCCGAGCACGAGCGCGAGCGTCAGCGTTCGAAGCCAGGAGTTGGGGGCGGCCATTGCAGTCGCGGCTGTCGTCGCGGTCTTCGTCGTCGTTCTCATCGTCGTTGTCGTGGTCGAGGAAGTCAGAATCCGGGCGCGGTCATGCGCACGGCTGCGCGCAGCAATCGCGGCCGGCCGGGGTTGAGGTAACCGGACGCGCGCAGCTCGGCGTAGCGGATGCCGAGCGCGTTCTCGAGCTCGAGGTCCAGCTCGAAGCGGTCGGCCACCGGCAGGCTCAGGCCGAGGTCCAGCACCGAATAGGGCCGCGTGTGGAACTCCGGCTCGCCGATCGGCACGTAGGGTCCGGTCACGCGCAGGGACGTGCGCGCCTCGATCGATGCGGGCAACGACAGTCGCGACCGGCGGTGGCGCCGCCAGCTCGCGCGCCGCGCTGACGACCAGCGGCGCGAGCAGCAGGACGGTGTCGGGCACGGTCGAATCGGCCGCGGCAGCCGCGGCGACGGGTTCGGCGTCCTGCTGCGCCCCGGCCGCTGTCGCCAACATCGCGACCAGCAGCGCGGCCACAGGGACGCCATGGAGATGTCGATCCATGGCTTCTCGATCGCTGTGACACTCGGCGGTCCGCCCATGCCTGCGGCGGCCGCGGGAACGGAGGTCAGCGATCGAGCGGAGGGGCCTGCGCGAAGGGGTGGAAGTGCTGCGTGCGGGCGGCACGCGGCGCGTCGCTCGGGATCGCGGCGGCCGACGCCGCCGTCGCGGGCGTGTCGGCGCCAGCGGCAGCGGGCGAGGTCGGCAGCGCCGCGGCGGTCGCGCCGGCGCAGTCGCCGACGCACGGGCAGCCGCCCTCGTGCTCCGACGAGTCGTGCGAGGTGTGCGCCGCCGCATCGACGGCGGTGCCATCGATCGCGCCGTGGGCGGAGTGCCTGCCGTGTGCACCGTTCGCGTGGCCGGTCTGCGTCGGCAGCGTGTCGTGATGCGCGCAGTCGTGCAGACCATACGCGTCCCCGGACGCCGCCAGCGTCAGCGCGAGTGCACTGGCCAGCGCCGTCGATCGGAGCGGGAGGCTCCGCCGGGCGAATGCGGACGTACCGGGCATGGCGGGAAGGTAATCCCGTAGGGCGTTTCCCGACACCGCTTCGCGAACGCTGCCCTACACGATTATCCGCTCGGTCCCGACTGCTCTCCGCCTCCGAAAAGCGAATACTCATGGTGAGGTCGGAAATGACCTCGGCGAATCCACGAGAACGCATCGGAGAAGGGACAATGACGAACCGGATCTGGCCCAAGATCGGAGTGATGGCGGGCGTGGCCCTGCTGGGCCTCACGGGAGCGGCGCTGGGCATGGGCGGGCGCGACGGCAGTGGCGCGGCGAACATCCCCACGCCGGAGCTGCCGGCGGTCCGCGGCGTTGAGATGGCGACGCTGACGTCGCCGCCGCATGTGCCGGCGCAGATCACGCGCAACTACGCGACGAAAGTGATCGTCGACCTCGAAGTGATCGAGAAGACGATGCGCCTCGACGACGGCGTGGACTACACGTTCTGGACGTTCGGCGGCACGGTGCCGGGCTCGTTCATCCGCGTCCGCGAGGGCGACGAGGTCGAGCTGCGCATGCGCAACCATCCGTCGAGCGTGGTCGCCCACAACATCGACCTGCACGCGGTGACGGGGCAGGGTGGCGGCGCCGAGGCGACGATGGCGGCTCCGGGGCACGAGTCGTCGTTCACGTTCCGCGCGCTCAACCCGGGGCTGTACGTCTATCACTGCGCGACGGCGCCGGTACCGATCCACGTCGCGAACGGCATGTACGGCCTGATCCTGGTCGAGCCGGCCGAAGGCATGGAGCCGGTGGATCGCGAGTTTTACGTCTTCCAGAGCGAGTTCTACACACGCGGCGCGAAGGGCGAGCCGGGTCACCAGCCGTTCGACATGGCGAAGGCGGTCGCGGAGAATCCGGACTACGTCGTCTTCAACGGCTCGGTCGGCGCGCTGATGGGCGACAACGTGCTGCGCGCGGAGCAGGGCGAGTCGGTGCGCATGTTCGTGGGCAACGGCGGGCCGAATCTGGTCAGCTCCTTCCACGTGATCGGCGAGATCTTCGACAACGTCTACGTCGAGGGCGGCACGGTCGCGCAGCACAACGTGCAGACGACGCTGATCCCGGCGGGCGGCTCGACGATCGTCGAGTTCCGGCTCGACACGCCCGGCAACTTCATCCTGGTCGATCACTCGATCTTCCGCGCGTTCAACAAGGGCGCGGTCGGCATCCTGAACGTGCCGGGCGAGGAGAACGAGCGGGTGTTCGCGAGCGGCGCGCGCAACCGGCCGATCCCGGCGCGCTGAGACGCCCGACGAACCGATTCGGAATCTGAACGCCGCTTGACCCGGCCCGGCCGCAGGCATCATCCTCTCCCGCGCGCACCTGGCGGCGCACGCACACGCCGCCGCACGCACACGGGGGAGCACTCGATGAAGCAGATGCTGGCCTGGGCGGCCGGCGCGGCGGGCGCGATCCTGATCGCGATCGGCGCGTGGCTGGCGTTCGTGTACTCGGGCGTCTACGACGTGGCGGCCTCGCGGGAGCACTCCGCGCTCACCGAGTGGACGCTGGAGACGATCAGCGAGCGCTCGATCGCCCGGCGCGCGGGCGACCTGCCGGCGCCGCTGCCGAGCGATGAGGCGTCGCTGCTGCACGGCCTGGAGCACTACCGCGCGATGTGCGCGATGTGCCATGGCGCGCCCGGCGTCGACCGCAACGAGCTGGCCGAGGGGCTGACTCCACGTCCGCCCCGCCTGCAGCGCGCGGCCGCGGGCTGGACCGACGCCGAGCTGTTCTGGATCACGAAGCACGGCATCAAGTCGACCGGCATGCCGGCATTCGGAGTGACGCACGACGACGAGTCGCTGCTCCAGATCGTGGCGCTGGTGCGACGGCTGCCCGACATGACGGCCGAGGAGTACGCGGAGCTGGTCGGCGCGCTCGAGGTATCCGACACGCCCGGCCACGACCACGCCCCCGGCACGCTGCCCCACGTGCATGCCCCGGCCTCCGGGAGCCGGTAGCCATGCGCTTCCCCCATCCGCTGACGCTGCTGCTCGGCGCCGTCGTCATCGCCGCCGCGCTCACCTGGATCCTGCCGGCTGGCGAGTTCGAGCGCAGCGAGCATCCCGAGACCGGCCGCGAGATCGTGGTCGCCGGCAGCTACCACCGCGTCGAGCGCGCGCCGGTGGGACCGTTCGACGCCATCGTCGCGCTGCCGCGCGGCATGATCGAAGCCGCCGACGTCATCTTCCTCGTCTTCCTGGTCGGCGGCGCGTTCATGGTCGTCGACCGCACCGGTGCGTTCCAGGCGGGCCTCGATCGACTCGTGCGCGGTCTCGGCGCTCACGAGCTGCTCGTCATCCCGATCGCGTGCTTCGCCTTCGGCACCGGCGGCGCGCTCCAGAACATGCAGGAGGAGTTTATCGCGCTGATCCCCGTGCTGCTCCTGCTCACTTCGCGGCTCGGCTTCCGGGCGACCGTCGCCGTCGCGATGAGCCTCGGCGCCGCAGCGGTCGGTGCCTCCTTCAGCCCCATCAATCCCTTCCAGGTCGGGATCGCGCAGCGGGTCGCCGACGTCGAGCTGCTCTCGGGCGCCGCCTATCGCACCGTCTTTCTCGTGCTCGCGCTCGCCCTCTGGAGCTGGGGCACGGTGCGCTTCGCACGCCGCACGCGCGGCACGCCCGCACCCGCGCAGGGCATCGACGGCGCACCCGCCGGCGCCGCCGTGCCGGCGCGCGACGCGCCGGACCATGCGCCGCGCTCACCGCACGAGACCGGACCCGCCGCGCAGCCCGTCGCGGCCATGACCATGACCGGTCGCCACGCGCTCATCCTGCTGCTCGTCGCCGGCGCGTTCGCGATCTACGTCTACGGCGCGATGCGGCTCGAGTGGGGCTTCAACGAGATGTCCGCACTCTTTTTCCTGCTCGGCGTCGCCGCCGGTCTCATCGGACGCCTCGGCGCCGAGGGCACCGCGGACGCGTTCGTCGACGGCTTCAAGGCCATGGCGCTCGCCGCGATCCTCATCGGCTTCGCGCGCGCCATCTACGTCGTGCTCGCCGACGGCCGCATCGTCGACACCATCGTGTTCGGCCTGTTTCAGCCCCTGCAGGACCTGCCGCGCTCCGCCGCCGCGGTCGGCATGATGGGCGTGCAGACGCTCATCCACGTGCCCGTACCGAGCGTCAGCGGCCAGGCCGTCCTGACCATGCCCATCCTCGCCCCGCTCTCCGACCTGCTCGGCTTCAGCCGCCAGATCGCCATCCTCGCCTACCAGTACGGCGCCGGCCTCTGCGACCTGATCACGCCCACCAACGGCGCCCTCATGGCCGTCATCGCCGCCGCCCGCGTGCGCTACGACGAATGGCTGAAATTCGTCCTGCCCATGTGGGGCATGCTGTTCGCCCTGGGCGCCGTTTCCGTGCTCGTCGCGCTCTTCACCGGCCTTTCCTGAGCTTTCGTCCCATCACGATTCGCCGATCCATTCCGATTTCGATTTGGCCTCGGACCTTGCGCGCTCGAACACCATTCCGGCTCGTTTCGTACGTATCCCGTCGATCCCCGTAATTCGGCGGGACCTATCGGAGCCATCCGACCCGGCGCGGCCAGGAGTCTTGCCGCGGGGCCCCCCCGCGCCGCAGCGGCGCCCCCCTGTGCCGCGCAGTGGCGCCCGCCTGTGCGCGCAGCGCACTCGCCTGCGGCGCCTCGCGCCGCTCGCCTGCGCCGCCTTGGCGGCGCTCGCCTCCTTGCGATAGCATGCCCCCATGAAATCCCCCCCCGTCAACGAACAGATGGACCTCATCCGCGAAGACGCGCTCGAGGTCATTCCGGAAGAAGAGCTGGCGCGCAAGCTGGAGCATTCGCTGCGCACGGGGCGTCCGCTGCGCGTGAAGCAGGGCTTCGATCCGACGCGCCCCGACCTGCACATCGGCCACGCGGTCTCGATGCGGAAGCTGCGCGAGCTCCAGGAGCTCGGGCACGACGTCATCTTCGTCGTCGGCGATTACACCGCGCGCGTGGGCGATCCGACCGGCCGCAGCGAGACCCGGCCCAGGCTCTCGCCCGAGGAGATCGAGGCCCACGCCCGGACGTATACCGACCAGGTCGGCCGCATCCTCGACCTGTCGCGCGTGCGCATCGAGTACAATTCCTCTTGGCTCGGCCCGCTCGACCTCGCCAAGCTGCTCGAGCTGACCGCGACCTACACCGTCGCGCGCATGCTCGAGCGCGACGACTTCGCGAAGCGGTACGCGGAGGGTCGCGCGATCGCCGTCTCCGAGTTCCTCTATCCCCTCATGCAGGCGTACGACTCGGTCGCGCTACAGGCCGACATCGAGCTGGGCGGCACCGACCAGAAGTTCAACCTCCTCGTCGGGCGCACCGTGCAGGAGCGCTACGGACAGGAGCCGCAGATCTGCCTCATCATGCCGCTGCTGCGCGGCACCGACGGCGAGCAGAAGATGTCGAAGTCGTACGACAACTACGTCGGCATCGCGGACGCTCCCGAGGAGCAGTTCGGCCGCACCATGTCGATCCCCGACGCGCTGCTCGACGAGTGGTGGCGGCTCGCGGGCGGCGTGCGCGGCGAGGAGCTCGAAACGCAGATCCGTCGCGCGCGCAGCGATCCCTACGCCTCGAAACGTGAGCTCGCGCGTCGAATCGTCGCGAAGTACAACAACGAGGAGGCCGCAGACGCCGCCGAACGGCATTTCGATCGGCTGTTTCGCGAGCACGCGGCGCCCGACGAGATACCGGCGCTCGAGCTGTCGCTGGACGATGCGGCGCTCGGTGTGATCGACGAGGCGGGCGTGCCGGCCATCCGGCTTCTGGTCGCGGCCGGCCTCGCGGCGTCGAACAGCGAAGCTGGCCGGTTGATCGAGCAGGGCGCCATCGCGGTGAACGAGCAGCGGCTGGAGGATCGAAATGAGCGGGTCGCGGTCGGCGAGGACGTCGTCGTCGTGCTGCGGCGCGGCAAGCGTCACTTCGTACGCGTGACCTTCCGGTGACGGCCAGCGCCCAAAGCCCAATGCCCGAAGCCCGTGAAGTCGTGTACATCGGTCTGGGCAGCAACCAGGGCGAACGCGAGTCCCATCTGCGCGCGGCAGTGGACGCGCTCGCGCGGATGCTCGACGTCGAGGTGGTCTCGTCCGTCTACGAGACGGAGCCAGTGGGATTCCGGGAGCAGCCGGACTTCCTGAATCTGGCCGTGCGGGCGCGCACGGACCTGGAGCCCGCCGCGCTGCTGGCCGAGCTGCTGCGCATCGAGCGAGAGCTGGGTCGGACGCGCAGATTCCCGAACGCGCCGCGGACGATCGACATCGACCTGCTCATGTACGGTGAGCGGGTGGTCGACCTGCCGCAGCTGATCGTGCCGCATCCGCGCATGACCGGACGCGCGTTCACGCTGCTGCCGCTGATCGAGATCGACCCGGGGCTCGTGCATCCAGGGACCGGCGAGCGCCTGACGGATCTGCTCGCGCGCGATCCGCTCGAGCGGGCGAAGCGCGTGGGCTCGCTCGGCAGGATCGGCGCGCGCGTATTCGCCGCGGTCGGCGTTGCGCTCGCCGCATTGCTGGGCGCGTGCAACGGCGGCGGCAATGCGGACGAGGGACCGGATCCACAGCTCGAGGCCATGATCGATTCGATCCTGCCGCGCATCGAGCGGGTGACGGGCATGCCGTCGCGCGCAGAGATCAGGGCCGAGCGGCGCGGACGCGAAGAGCTGCGGCAGTATCTGGAGCAGCGCATGGTCGAAGAGATGCCGGCCGAGGAGCTGCGCCGGATCCAGCTCCTGTATCAGGAGCTCGGCATGCTGCCCGACTCGCTCGACCTGCGCGCGCTGCTGCTCGACCTGCTCACCGAGCAGGTGGTCGGCTACTACGATCCGCCGACGAAGACGCTCTACCTCGTGCAGGGTGCCGACGACGCGACGACGCGCGAAGTGCTGGCGCACGAGCTCGTGCACGCGCTCCAGGACCAGTACGTCGACCTCGATTCGCTGCTCTCGCCCGGGCTCGAGAACGACCGCGCCACGGCGGCGCAGGCCGCGATCGAGGGGCACGCGACGCTCGTCATGTTCGCGCTCATGCTCCAGGAGCGTACGGGCGACGCGCGCGACATCACATCGCTGCCCGATATCGGACGCCAGCTCCGGCCCGCGCTCGAAGCCGGCAACGATCAGATGCCGGTTTTCCGCGACGCGCCGCGCATCATCCGCGAGACGCTCATCTTCCCGTACCTCGCGGGCGCCGGCTTCGTCCAGGCCGCGTGGGCCGCGCACGAGGGAGAGGGGCGCCCTCCGTTCGAGTCGATCATCCCCACGTCCACCGAGCAGGTGCTGCACGTCCGCACGCACTGGATCGCCGAGCGCGACCATCCCACCCGCGTGAGCCTCGCCCCGCCCGTCGGCGACTGGCGCGTTGTGCACGAGGAGGTGCTCGGCGAGCTCGAGCTCGGCCTCTTCCTGAGGGAGCACCTGGGCACCGCCATGGATCAGGCGGTCGCCGGCTGGGACGGCGACGTGGCCCGGCTCATCGAGAGCGGTCTCGGGGAGCGCGCACTCGTCCTCGGCAGCGTCTGGGACAGCGCCGCGGACGCCGACGAGTTCGCCGACGCGTACCGGCGCACGCTCTCCGAGCGCCGTGCGCGCCACGGCTCCGTCGAGCGCTCGACCGTCGACGGCCGCGAGGTCGTCATCGTCATCGATGCGCCGACGGGCGTGCCCGCGTCGCTGCTGCCGACGGCGTCCGTCGCCTCGCTCTCGGTCGACTGAGGCCATCGTGGCCACGCCCGATCGCGTCATCGAGGCGGGCGCGGGCGCCGTCCGGTACCCGGTCGTCGTCTGCGACGAGCCCAGTCGGGCGATCCTCGCGCACCTCGCCGACCGGTTCCCGAAACACGCGTGCTGCGTGATCAGCGACGACGTCGTCGCGCCGCTCCACGCCCGGCGCGTCGCCGACGCACTCGCCGCCGACGATCGGCACGCACGACTGCTCACCTTTCCCGCCGGCGAAGCGTCGAAGAGCAGGGAGGTGTGGGGGCTGCTCACGGATGCGCTGATCGATGCGCGCTTCGGCCGCGATACCGTCGTCGTCGCCGTCGGCGGCGGCGTCACGGGCGACCTCGCCGGCTTCGTCGCCGCGACCTACATGCGCGGTGTTCCCGTCGTGCACGTGCCGACGTCGCTCGTCGCGATGGTCGATGCGGCGATCGGCGGCAAGACAGGAATCGATGTCGCGGCGGGGAAGAACCTGGTCGGTGCCTTCCACGCCCCGAGCGCGGTGATCGTCGCGCCCGGGACGCTGCGCACGCTCCCGTCGGAGCGGCTGAGGGAAGGGCTCGTCGAGGCGCTGAAGCACGGGGCGATCCTGGACGGCGACTACTGCGACTGGATCCTCGCGCACGCGCGCGCGCTTGCGCGTGGGGTCGGCGCCGACGCCGCTCACGCGCGCGCTCTGGTCGAGCGCTCGATCGAGCTCAAGGTGGCGGTCGTCTCGGAGGACCCGCTCGAGCAGGGGCGGCGGGCGATCCTCAACTTCGGCCACACGGTCGGCCACGGGATCGAGCGCGCGACCGGCTACGGCGCGAGCCACGGCCAGGCGGTCGCCCACGGCATGATCGTGGAGGCGCGCATCGGCGAGGCGCTGGGCGCGACCGCGGCCGGCACATCCGCGAGGCTCGAGCAGGCGGTCGCCGCGCTCGAGCTGCCGCCGCTGCCACGCTTCGATGCACAGGCCGTCCTCGACTCGGCCGCGAGCGACAAGAAGAACCGCGAGGGCGCGCTCCGCATGGTGCTCATCCGGCATATCGGCGCGGTGGCGCGGGCGGACGACGGCGCCTGGACGCACGCCGTGCCGCTGGATGTGATGCGCGCCGCGCTCGGCTCCGTCGTTTGACGCAAGCCCGGGCCGTCCCCTAGCTTCCGCCACCAATCGGGATCCCCGGGAAAGCCCGGGACAGACGGACCCCCCGACGGAGGCGTCATGGCGCTCGTGGAGCGCTTTCGCGATCTGACGGTCGCACAAGCACTCGAGGAACAGGCCGCGGCGCAACCGGACCGGACGTTTCTGGTCTACGGGGAGCGGAAGTTGACGTACCGGCAGGTGGAGTCGCAGGCCCGCGCGATGGCCGCGGCCCTCCACGAGCTGGGTATCGAGCGCGGCGATCGTGTCGCGGTCACCCTTCCGAACTGGCCCGAATTCGTCGTTTCCGCGTTCGCGGCGGCGAAGCTCGGCGCGATCGTGGTTCCGCTGAATCCGCGCTACACGGTGCCGGAGCTGAAGTACATGCTGCGGCATTCGGAGGCGGCGGCCGTGGTCTGCGCGGAGCGATTCGCGGGCATCGACTTCCTCGAGCTGTTCGAGAGTCTGCTCACGTCACTGCCGGACCTCCAGTACCTGGTCACGGTGGGCGAGGAGGATCTCTGGTACGACGATCGGATCTATCAGTTCGAGGATCTGGTCTCGAGCGGGGAGGGCCGCGAGGTGCCCACCGTCGCCCTGGATCCGGCTCGCGATACCTTCGCGATCCTGTATACGTCCGGCACGATGGGAAAGCCGAAGGGCGTCGAGCTGACGCACGCGAACGTTCTCCGTACTGCCGCGGCGACCGCGGACGCGCTGGGCCTGGAACCGGAAGACGTGATCTTCGGCGTGACCACGATCTTTCACGTCTTCGGCATCGGTCCCGGCGTGCTGGGAACGCTGGCCGCCGGGGCGTCGCTCGTGCTCCAGGAACAGTTCGATCCGGCGGAAGCGCTCGAACTGATCGAGCGGCACGGGGTAACCGTGCACTACGGCGTTCCCACCGTGTTCGTCACGGAGCTGCGGGAGCCGGACCGGGAGCGGCGGGATCTGTCGTCGCTCCGGCTGGGTCTGGTCGCGGGCGCGCCCATCGGCGAGGAGCTGCTCCAGCGCATCCGCTCGGAGCTGTGTCCGACGGTGCTGGTGGCCTATTCGCTGACCGAGACCGCATCGACGGTGTCGATCACGAGGCCGGAGGAGAGCCTGGATCGGCAGCTCTACACGGTCGGCCGGGTGCTGCCCGAGACGCAGATCCGGGTGCTGGACCTGGACGGCACGGTGCTGCCCGAGGAGTCGCTTGGCGAGATCGCGATCCGCGGACCGGGCGTCATGAAGGGCTACTATCGTCAGCCGGGCGAGACTTCGCAGGCGGTCGACGACGACGGCTTCTTCCTGACGGGCGATCTCGGCATCGTCGACGACGACGGCTATCTGCACATCGTCGGCCGCCGCAAGGAGCTGATCATTCGCGGCGGCTTCAATGTGTACCCGCGCGAGGTGGAGGACCGCATCAACGCGCACCCGGCGATCCAGGACGTGGCCGTCGTCGGGCTCCCGCACGACGTGCTGGGTGAACTGGTCTGCGCGTGCATCGTCCCGGTCGAGGGGGCGATCGTCACCGGCGCCGAAGTGAAGGAATGGTGTCGGGCCGCGCTGGCGGATTACAAGATCCCGGACCTGGTCCGCTTTCTCGACTCGTTTCCCCTGACGGGAAGCGGCAAGATCCGGCGGGTGGAATTGGCCAGAATGATCACGGCCGAGGAGTCTTCACGCAGGGCGTGAAGACTCAGGCTCTAGGCGCTAGGCTTTAGGCACTAGCAACTACGAACCTGATATCCGACGCTGGCAGGAAAGAGGCTTTGGCTACGCGCGAAGGACACTAGAGCCTGGCGCCTAGAGCCTAGAGCCTCAAACAACACGACGAAGCTTCTTCGATCTGTCGATCCGAGAGCGCCGCGAAGCGCGCCGCCACCGGTGAGAAGAGAAGAGGCCTCGATCGAAAAACGAACGAGGTACAGGGACATTGACATGAATACGTACATGCCTCCCCACAAGGGGAGTAGTGAGCCGGTTCACCATGCGGGGAACGCGGCGCTGCTGATCGACTTCGACAACGTCACGATGGGCATCCGGAGTGACCTGACGAAGGAACTGAAGAATCTGCTCAACAGCGACATCATCAAGGGCAAGGTGGCGGTGCAGCGCGCCTACGCCGACTGGCGTCGCTATCCGCAGTACATCGTGCCGCTCTCCGAGGGCTCCGTCGACCTGATCTTCGCGCCCGCCTACGGCAGCTCGAAGAAGAACGCGACCGACATCCGCCTCGCCATCGACGCGCTGGAGCTGGTGTTCACGCGTCCCGAGATCGGCACGTTCATTCTGCTCTCCGGCGACTCCGACTTCTCGTCGCTCGTGCTCAAGCTGAAGGAATACGGCAAGTACGTGATCGGCGTGGGCATCAAGGAGTCGAGCTCGGACCTGCTCGTCCAGAACTGTGACGAGTACTACTCGTACAACGCGCTGACCGGTCTCCAGCGCGCGGGCGAGGAGGATGCGGGGAGTCGCATGGACCCGTGGGAACTCGTGCAGGCCGCTGTCGAGCGCATGGCCGAGAACGACGACGTCATGCGCTCGGATCGTCTGAAGCAGGTGATGATCGAGATGGACGACAGCTTCGACGAGAAGGCGATCGGCTACAGCAAGTACAATCGCTTCCTGTCGGAGGCCTCATCCAAGGGGCGCATCAAGCTGCGCAAGCTGGAGAACGGCCAGTACGAGGTCGCGCCGGCCGAGGGGCGTCGCCGGGCCCCGAGCCGGCCGGCGGGTGCGCCCGCGGCCGGGACGTCCCGGGCGAGCGTACCGACGGTCGGCGGTCCCGCGGCCGCCGGCGGCGTGACGCTCGATGCCTCCTACGATCTGCTGCGACGCGCGGTGCGCGACCTCGCCGGGTCCGCGGGCGGCGCGGTGCGCGACTCGGACGTGAAGCGACGCATGCTCGAGCTCCGCTCCGACTGGGACGAGGCGACGGTGGGCTTCGGGAAGTTCAGCCATTTCCTGCGCCAGGCGCACAACTCGGAGGTCATCGATCTCCAGCGCACGGCGGACGGCCTCTACGAGGTGGTGCTGCCGTCCGCGTCGGCGCGGGTCGAGGAGGAAGACGAGGAGGTGTCGGATACGTCCTCCGCACGCATGGCGCACGGAGCGCGCAGCGCGCGTCCGGAGCGTGAGCCGCGCGGCGGCAACGGGCGCCGTGGCCGTGGACGTGGCCGCGGGCGGGATCGTGCGCAGGAGGAGCTGCCTCCGTCCGAGCCGCATCTGAGCGGCGACGAGGCGACGGGCAGCCGTCCGGTCGCCGAGGAGAGGGCGTCGGCCGAAGCGCAGCCGGAAAGGCCGCGTACGCGCGAGCCGCGGCCGACGCGCCAGGAGCGCACGGCGCGCGAGGAGCGACCGGCGCGCGAGGAGCAGGCGCCTGCGGCGGCCGCGTCCGCGACGGCGG
>DATKDR010000087.1:0-2432 GCA_035512635.1 Longimicrobiales bacterium
CCGGAGACCAGGACATGTGGAAGCCACTCTCTATCGTCGGTAGCTTCGTCACGCTACCATCCACAACGCTCACCTGCACGACCTGCCGCTCCGTCGGGGTTTCGGCGACGAAGATCAGCGCTCGGCTATCGGCGGTCCACAGGATGAAATGCCCGCCCGTTCGCAGCTCACTCACGGGGCGCTGGCCAGTACCGTCGCGGTTCATCACCCATACCTCGAGCCGTCCGCGGCGGTCGGACATGAACGCGATCCACTTCCCGTCGGGCGAATGAAAGGGGTTCGTGTCGGTCGCGCGATCGGTCGTCAACTGCACCGGCTCACCGCCCGCGGCGGGAACTGCCCAGATGTCCGCATTGCCCGAGCGCGCCGAGAAAAACGCGATCGTGCGACCGTCCGCCGACCAGTTCGCCTGATAGTCTCCGCCCCTGCCCCTCGTGAGTTTCCGCTCGGCTCCGCTTGCGACATCGCGAACCCACAGATTCATGTCGCCGTCGCGATCGGAGTTCAGCGCGATCCTCGAAGCGTCCGGTGACCACGCCGCACGGCTCTCGACCCGCGTGGTCCTGCTCACTGCTTCCGGTCTCGCGCGCGCCCTCCCGCTCGCTGGATCCACGGGCAGACGCCATACGTCGGAGTCGAACGACCGCACCGTGAAGCTGAGGCGCGAGCCGTCCGGCGACAGCGCCGGCGTCACGTCGTCACCGGCGCCCGTGGTAACCTGCTGCGGTTGACCCGACCGCTCGCCAGTCCGCGATACGGCTACGCGCCATATGTTGACACCGCCGCCATGCGCGGACGAGAAGTACAACGCATCCCCGCTCGGCGACCACGCGGGATTCATGTCGAGCACATTGTCCCCCGTGATCCAGTGGATGCGCTGCGTGGCGACCTCGACTACGCCTATGTCAGATGCCGCTTTCTCGATCCGGCGGAATGCGATCAGCCTGCCGTCGGGCGACCACTGCGCCTCGCTGTGCACGACCGCCTCGCTCGAATCGCGGGTGATCGCGCGCGGGTTGCGCCCCGCCTGATCGGATATCCAGATCCGCCGAGCACCGGACCACGGGGCGTCGAAGGCGAGCTGCCTGCCGTCGGGAGAGTATACGGGGCCGAAAGCGTTCTGCACGATCATCTGCTCGCGGCCGCCGCCCAGCTCGGTCACCCAGATGTCACCGCCCTCGTTGTACCAGCCGTTGATGTCGGACGGCTCCAGCTTGCCGTTCGCAGCGGACGCGCGCACGAACGCGATGCGCTTGCCGTCGGGGGCCCACGCCGGCTGGATGTCGTCACGCAATGCTCGTGTTATCCGGCGCTGCTCGCCGGTCGCTACGTCGCGTGTGAAGATATTACGGAAGGCGAGCGACTCGGGAATCTGCGCGCCGCCGCCGCGCACCGATCTCGTCCATTGCTCGGCCACGTGCACGGTCTGCTTTCCGTCGGCAGACCAGCTCAGCCACTGCTCCACGCCCTGCGCGAAGGTGAGCTGCGTCAGGCGATGGCTCGCGCCGGGCGCGAAGCCCCCGAGGGTCGCGCCGTCGCCCGCGCCGAGCCGGTCGCGTACCGCATAGGCAGCCGCGGCGAGAACAAGCACGGCGGCCGCGAGCGCGATCGCGGCGGGGCGTCGTCGCAATCCGGATCCCGCTGGCTCCCGCTGCGGGGCCAGGGCATCAGCCAGCTCACCGGCGGAAGCAAATCGCGCGGACGGTTCCTTCCGCAGCGCCCGCCCGACGGCTTCCTCCACATGTGCGGGCGCGTCCGGCCGCGCCGACCTTATCGGCGCCGGCGTCTCGGTGACATGCCGCGCGATGACGGATGCGGCGCTCCCGCCGTGGAACGGCGGATGACCCGTGAGACATTCATACACCACGAGGCCGAGCGCGTACACATCCGCCAGAGGCCCGACCTCACTCTCGCCCGCGGCCTGCTCCGGACTGATGTACGCGGGCGTGCCGATGGAGGCGCCGCTCCGTGTGAGCCGCTCGCCGGCGGCGGCGCTCACCGCGCGCGCGATCCCGAAATCAGCGATCACGGCGTGCCCCGCCTCGAAGAGGATGTTCTCCGGCTTGATGTCGCGGTGCACCACGCCTTGTGCGTGCGCGTAATCGAGCGCCGCCGCGCACTGCCGTGCGATCGTCAGGGTCGCTTCGAGCGGGAGCCGGTACTCGCGATTCAACCAGTCGCGCAGTGATTCGCCGTCGACGTACGGCATCACGTAGTACGGCAGGCCGTCGGCCGCACCCGAGTCGATGAGCATCAGGATGTGCGGATGGAACAGGCGCGCCGCGAGCTGGATCTCCTGCAGGAACCTCGCGGTGCCGAGCGCGAGCGCGATCTCCGGACGAAGCACCTTTATCGCGACGACGCGGTCGTGGCGCGCGTCGCGCGCGCGATAGACGACGGCCATGCCGCCTTCACCGATCTGCTCGTCGATC
>DATKDR010000088.1:0-5568 GCA_035512635.1 Longimicrobiales bacterium
CGATGGCGAAGACCCGCGAGCTCAAGCGCCGGATCCGCTCCGTCACCAAGACGCGCCAGATCACGCGTACCATGGAAATGGTCGCGACGTCGAAGCTGAAGCGCGCGTCCGACCGGGTCCATGCCGCGCGCCCGTACGCGCAGCAGCTCGCCGAGGTGATCGGTCGGCTCATGGATCCCGAGCTGCGCGAGCGCTACCCGCTGCTGCGCCAGCCGGAGCAGCAGCGCCGGGCGGCGGTAGTAGCGCTGACATCGAACCGCGGGCTCGCCGGCGCGTTCAACGTGAACCTGTCGCGCGAGGCGCGGAACCTGATCGCGCGCCTGCGTGCACAGGGCACCGAGGTCGAGCTGCACGCGGTCGGCAAGAAGGGCATCAGCTTCTTCCGCTTCCAGGGCGAGAAGCCGAGCAGCACCCGGACCGACATCACCGACCGCCCCTCGAGCGACGACGCGACCTCGCTGGTCGACGACCTGCGCGTGCGCTTCGAGAGCGGCGACCTGGACGGCGTATACGTCGTCTATGCGCAGTTCCGCTCGGCCATGTCGACGCCGCCCGCGGTCATGCAGGTGCTGCCCGTCAAGCCGCCGGAGGCGAAGGAAGAGACCGGAGAGAAGGGCTACAACAAGCTCTACATCCTGTCCCCCTCGCCCGACGAGATCCTGGGACGCCTCCTGCCTCTCTACGTGCGCAACAGCGTCTATCGCGCGCTCGTCGAGACGGCCGCCGCGGAGCAGGGCGCGCGGCGCACCGCGATGAAGAACGCGACGGACAACGCGGGCGACATCCTCGACGACCTGCGCCGCACGTACAACCGCGCGCGGCAGTCGCAGATCACGCAGGAGATCGCCGAGATCGTCGGCGGCGCGGCGGCGCTGGAGTAGCGAGTCGACAGTCGACAGTAGACAGTAAACAGTAAACAGCAGGTCGCTCGACGTACTGTCTACTGCCTACTGCCTACTGCCTACTGTCTACGGGCGGCGGGCGACGAAGCAGGCAGAACAACCCGAACAGCAAGCCCCAGCAGGGATGATATGGCAGAGCATACAGGCAGAGTCGTCCAGGTCATCGGTCCCGTGCTCGACGTCGAATTCGACGCCGAGGAGCTGCCCGAGATCTACAATGCGCTCGAGATCAAGTCGGACGGCGGGCAGGGTGGCCAGGCGATCGACCTGGTGGTCGAAGTGCAGCAGCACATCGGCCGCAGCCAGGTGCGCGCGGTCGCGATGTCGTCGACGGACGGCGTGGTGCGCGGCATGCCCGTGCGCGACACGGGGCGCGCGATCGCGGTGCCGGTGGGCGACGCCGCGCTCGGTCGCATCCTGAACGTGCTCGGCAATCCGGTGGACAAGGGCGAGCCGATCAGTGCGGACGTGGAGCGGTGGCCCATCCACCGGCCCGCGCCGAAGTTCACGGCGCTCGAGCCCAAGACCGAGATCTTCGAGACGGGCATCAAGGTCATCGACCTGATCGCGCCATACGTGAAGGGCGGCAAGACCGGTCTGTTCGGCGGCGCCGGCGTCGGCAAGACGGTCATCATCATGGAGCTCATCAACAACATCGCGAAGCAGCACGGCGGCAAGTCCGTGTTCTGCGGCGTGGGTGAGCGCACGCGCGAGGGCAACGATCTCTGGCTCGAGATGAAGGAGTCGGGCGTCATCGACTCGACGGCGCTGGTCTACGGCCAGATGAACGAGCCGCCGGGCGCGCGCATGCGCGTCGGCCTGTCGGGCCTCACCATCGCGGAGTACTTCCGCGACGTCGAGAAGCAGGACGTGCTGCTCTTCATCGACAACATCTTCCGCTTCACGCAGGCGGGCTCCGAGGTGTCGGCGCTGCTCGGCCGCATGCCCTCGGCCGTAGGTTATCAGCCGACGCTCGGCACCGAGATGGGCGACCTCCAGGAGCGCATCACGTCGACGCGCGACGGCTCGATCACGTCGGTGCAGGCGATCTACGTGCCGGCCGACGACCTGACGGACCCGGCGCCCGCGACGGCCTTCGCACACCTCGACTCGACGACCGTGCTGTCGCGCCAGATCGCGTCGCTCGGCATCTATCCGGCGGTGGATCCGCTCGACTCGACGTCGCGCATCATGGATCCGAACATGATCGGTGAGCGGCATTACAAAGTCGCGAGCGACGTGCAGCAGATCCTCCAGCGCTACAAGGACCTCCAGGACATCATCGCGATCCTGGGCATGGACGAGCTGTCGGAGGAGGACAAGGTCGTCGTCAATCGCGCGCGTCGCATCCAGAAGTTCCTGTCGCAGCCGTTCTTCGTCGCCGAGGCGTTCACCGGCACGAAGGGCAAGTACGTCAAGCTCGAGGAGACGATCGAGTCGTTCGAGCGCGTCGTCGCGGGCGAGTTCGATCACCTGCCCGAGCAGGCGTTCTACATGGTGGGCGGCATCGAGGACGTGGTCGAGGCAGCGAAGCGCCTGAGCGCGGAGGACTGAGCGGATGCCCGCCGACAATCGGCTGAACGTCTCGGTCATCAGCCCGGAGGCGACGATTTACGAGGGCCGCGCGAGTCAGGTGATCGCGCCCGCGTGGGACGGCCAGGTCGGCATCCTGCCCGGCCACGCGCCGATGATCGTGCTGCTCGGCGGCGGCGAGCTGCGCGTCGACGGCGAGCGGGGCACGGAGCGCTACGACGTGTCCGGTGGCTTCATGCAGGTGGTCGACGACCGCGTCACCATCCTGAGCGAGACCGCGAGCCGCGCGAGCGGCGCGCGGCGTCCGGCGACCGAGGCGGATCAGGCAGCCAATCCGCTCGCCTGATGCCGCACCGCACGGTGTCGGCATGAAGCTCGACCTGCACGTCCACACCACGGCGTCGGACGGATCGGTGAAGCCGGCGCGCGTCGCGCGCATGGCCGCCGCCGCCGGCATCGGCGTCCTCGCCGTCGCCGATCATGACACGATCGGCGGCATCGCCGAAGCGAGCGCCGAAGCGCCGCCGTCACTCCGCGTCGTGCCCGCCATCGAGATCAGCTGCGCCGTCGGCGAGCTGAACATCCACCTGCTCGGCTACTTTGTGGATCCCGCGCATCCCGGCCTGGTTGCGCACTCGCGCCGCGTGATCGAGCTGCGGGAGGCGCGCATGCGCACAATGATCGAGCTGCTGGCGGGCATGGGCATCCCCGTCGAATACGATGCCGTCCGCCTCGAGGCCGGCGCGGAGGCCGTTCTCGGACGACCGCACCTCGCCCGCACCCTGGTCGCGACCGGCGCGGTGCCGACCGTCGGCCGCGCCTTCGAGCTGTACCTGGCGGATCGCGCGCCCGCGTGGGTCCCGGTCGAGGCCGTCGACCTCGAGGAGGCGGCGGCGATCGTGCACGCCGCCGGGGGCATCGCGGTCTGGGCGCATCCCTCCGCCGACGCACTCGACGCGAGGATCGACGCCTTCAGGGAACAGGGGCTCGACGGCGTCGAATGCATCCGCGCGCGCGCCACGCCGATGGAAGTGGAGCGCGGCCTCGCGGCGACGCGGGCGCGCTCGCTCATCCCGACCGGCGGCAGCGACTGGCATGGCACCTGGCACGGCCGGCTGGGCGATTTCACGGTCGGCGCAGAGCAGATTCCCGAGTTCGTGGAGCTGCTCGAGGCGCGCATCCCGCCGGTCTGATCCACGCCGCGCGCGATCGCGCGGGGGGGCGCGCGCGTCAGACCGCCTGGAGCAGCGCGCCCTTGAGGTAGCTGCTCTCCGGGATCTGGAGCACCGCCGGATGATCCGGCGCCTGGGCGAGCCTGCGCAGCATGCGCATCGGCCTGCCGGCGTCGGCCGCCGCGGCCGTGAGCATGTCGACGAAGCGCGCATCGTCGACGTGGTACGAGCAGCTGAACGTCAGCAGATGCCCTCCCGGCTCGAGCATGCGCATCGCGCGCAGGTTCAGCTCCTTGTAGCCGCGCAACGCGGCGTCGAGCGAGCGCTTGTCCTTGGCGAACGCGGGCGGGTCGACCACGATGACGTCCCAGCGGTCGCCGGCCTCGTCCCCCGCACGCAGGAAATCGAACGCGTTCGCCTCGACCGACCGCACGTTGTCGAAGCCGTTCAGACGTGCGTTCTCCTGCCCCCGCGCCAGAGCCGGAGCGGACGAATCCACCGCCCACACCTCCCGCGCGGCCGTCGCCAGGTGCAGCGCGAACGAGCCGTGGTACGAGAAGCAGTCCAGTGCGCGTCCGCGGGCCAGGGTCTCGGCGAGCCGGCGGTTCTCGCGCTGATCGAGGAACGCGCCGGTCTTCTGGCCCTCGAGCAGGTCGACCAGATAGCGCACCGGTCCTTCGCGCACCTCGATCGTCTCGGGCACCGCCCCGTGCAGCGTCTCCACCTCGCGCGGCAGGTTCTCGTATGCGCGCACGGGCACGTCGTTGCGCGCGACGATCCCGCTCGGCGACAAGCGCTCGATCAGGGCCTCCACGATCTCCGCGCGGAACGCCTCGAGACCGGCCGACAGAAGCTGGACCGCGAGACAGTCCCCGTAGCGATCGACGATCAGCGAGGGCAGGCCGTCCGCTTCCGCGTGGATCACGCGGTATGCGTCCGCGTCCGGCGCGATCGCCTCCCGATGCGCCGCGGCACGCCCCACACGCTCGCGCCAGAATGCCGCGTCGATCGCGCGCGGCTCCGACGTCAGCATGCGCAGCGAGATCTGCGAAGCCGGGCTCCACAGGGCCATGCCCAGCGGCCGGCCGTTCGCCTCCTCCACGCGCACCGCGCCCGCCGGTGCGTCCGGCTCCGCGCGCACGTCGCTCCGGTAAATCCACGGGTGTCCGCGATGCCAGCGCGCGGCCCCGCGCACGCTCACGATGGCGCGCGCGTTTCCATTCGACGGGGAGGCGTTCATGGGGGCGGAATCTGGGCCCGATCCGGCGTCCCGGCGAACCGATTCCACGGGCGCGCGGCCACTTGACCGCCCCTATTCCGCCGGTTACGTTCCAGCGCTCGGCACGAACCACATGTGCCGTCCAGCTGTTTGACAGTACGGGTATCAGAGAGGGCGCTGAGAGAAGGAGCGAGCGCCTTGGGCTGAGAGGTGAGGCTGATTCTTTCCTTGATGGGAAGAAGATGGCCAAGCGATGTAAGAGCGCACGGGGGATGCCTAGGCGCAGGCCGGCGAGGAAGGACGTGGCAAGCTGCGAAAAGCTGCGGGGAGGAGCACGCATCCGGTGATCCGCAGATGTCCGAATGGGGCAACCCGGCGGAGGTAATACTCCGTCATCCCGAGAGGGAAGCCAACCCGGGGAACTGAAACATCTCAGTACCCGGAGGAAGAGAAATCAAGTGAGATTCCCTGAGTAGCGGCGAGCGAAAGGGGAGGAGCCCAAA
Organism: Longimicrobiales bacterium; assembly: GCA_035512635.1. GTDB lineage: Bacteria > Gemmatimonadota > Gemmatimonadetes > Longimicrobiales > RSA9 > DATKDR01. The sequence continues at coordinate 5,330 of DATKDR010000088.1, forward strand.
CCGGGAGGCGCGAGCCTCCTGGGGTTGAGGGGCCCATGCGGGGTTTGTCCCGTCTGGGCTCCCGGTTCGAGCCGAAGTGACCTGGAACGGTCCACCGCAGCGGGTGAGAGTCCCGTAGGCGAAGAGTCGGGAGTTTGGATGGCATGGGTACCCGAGTAAGCCGGGGTTCGAGGAGCCCTGGCTGAATCTGGGGGGACCACCCTCCAAGGCTAAACACGAGCCTGCGACCGATAGTGAAC
>DATKDR010000089.1:0-3507 GCA_035512635.1 Longimicrobiales bacterium
GGGCGGCGCGATGATCAAGCGCATCGGCACCGAAGCGCGCATGGATCTGGAGAAGGCGCTCGACGGCAAAGTCTTCCTCGACCTGCACGTGAAGGTGAAGTCCGACTGGCGCGACAACGAGCGCTTCCTCGACGAGCTGGGCATGCCCCCGGCGAAGCGCCGGAGGTAGGCCGGAGCTTCAGCTCCGGCGCCGGGTTGGCTGGGACGTCAGCTCCGGCGCCCGCTTGACAACTATATTCCACTGAAATACAGTGCGCGGCAGGAGAGTTCCTTGATGGCCTTCTGGACCCGCGTTTTCCGCGCCTTCACGTCGCTCTCGCCCCGCTTCAAACGCGACTACGGCGAGGAGGCGGCGCGCGACTATTCGAAGATTGTCTCGGTCGAAGGGCGGAGGCGCGGACGCCTGGCGTCGTCATGGATCGCGCTGCTCGGCGCGCTCGATGCCCTGAAAGCGGCGTTCGCCGACCGCGCCGCCGAGGCGCCCATGCTTCGAAGCCTCGGGCCCGACATCCGCCAGGCGTTCAGAATCTATCGCCGCGAGCCGCTCCTCGCGCTCGCGGTAGCCGTCACGCTCGCGCTCGGCATCGGCGCCACGACCGCGACCTACAGCGTCGTCAACGACATCCTCATTCGCGATCTGCCCGTGAGAGATCAGGACCGCCTCGTCGTGCTCTACGGGACGATGCCGGGCAGGGAGGGTGTGTTCTGCTCTTACGCAGAGGTGCAGGAGTACCGGGCAGTCGACGCGTTCGAGTGGGTCGGAGGCTCGCGCAGCGCTGGCGCCACGTGGACCGCTGCCGACGAGGCGCGAGACGTGAACGTGCAGCGCGTCACGGATCGGTTCCTCACGGAACTCGGCGCGCGCTTCGCCGCCGGACGCGACTTCGCCGAGTCGGAGCCCGAGGCGGCAGTGGCGTCGCCGGCCTTTGCCCGCCGCTACTTCGGGTCCGCGCAGGCGGCCATCGGCGAGCGCCTCGTGCTCGACGATGGTCCTGCGGAAATCGTGGGTGTCCTCGCGGAGACCGTGGAGATTCCGCGGGCGCCGGACCTTTTCAGGCCGTATGCGCTGTCGGCCACCGAGGTGGCGGCGCGAGGCTCGAAGTCGCTTTTTGCGGTCGCGAGGCTCCGGCCCGGGGCCTCGATCGGGGAGGCCGGCGCGCAGGCGGCCGTCGTACAGAAGCGCGCCGCCGACATTCATGGACATGAGCGCGCCACCGGTGTGCGCGTCACGCCGTTGCGGCCCGAGATCGTCTCCAGGATCGAGCGGCCCCTGTGGGCAATCTTCTCCGCGGTTGTCCTCGTGCTGCTGGTCGCGCTCACCAGCGTCGTGAGCTTGCTGCTGTCGCGCGCGGCCGCGCGGGCTGGCGAGGTGGCCGTCCGGGTGTCCCTTGGCGCGTCACGCGCCCGGCTCTCGCGGTTGTGGCTGAGCGAGGCGCTCGCGCTCGCACTTCCCGGCGTGGCGGGCGGCATCATGCTCGCGTACGCGCTGGTCGGTGTCGCACGTGCGGCGTTGCCGCCCGGGTCGGGGCGGCTCAACACTATCGCGCTCGACCAGAATGCCGTCGCATTCGCGGCAGCCGTCATGGTCGTGGCCACGGTCCTCTTCAGCCTGGCGCCGCGTGTCCTCGGCCTCGGGCGCATGCGAATGGTCACGGTTCGCGATGCCGCGCGATCGGTCGCCGGTCTCCGCCGTGCGAGATGGCAGTCCGGGCTCATCGCCGGGCAGGTGGCGCTGAGCCTCGTGCTGGTCTGCTGCGCGGTCTGGCTGGCCGCCAGCATGTCTCGTCTTCAGGCCACGTCGCTCGGCTTCGATCCCGAGGACGTCATGGTCGTCGATTACCAGCTGACGCGCCCCATGCGGATGAACCGGCGCGTCAGGGACGCATTTGCTGATCGCGTCCTCGAGCGGGCGCGATCGCTCGGCGCCGTCGAGTCCGCCGCCGTCTCCAATTCGATGCCTGGCACGCGCATGTCGAGTTACGGCATGTCGCGTGTGCTGCCCGGCGCCCCGGCGTTCGACGAAGCGGAGGATCACTCGATCGCCTATTTCAGCGTGACGCCGGACTTCTTCGCCGTGCTCAGGATGCGCGCCGTCGCCGGCCGGCTGTTCGACGAGCGCGAGAATGCCGCTCCAGGCCATGCGCTTGTCGTGAGCCGGTCGTTCGCGGCGAAGTACCTGCCTCAGGGCGCCGTAGGCACGTACGTGGCGATCTTCGGCCGCGACGACCGACGCGAGGTTGTCGGTGTTGTCGACGATGTGCACGCGCAGGCGCTCGGCGGGGAGCCGGATCCGCAGGTCTACATTCCTGCCGGTGCGACCGGCCCCGGCCTGGTGTCCGCGCTGGGCGTGCGGGTCCGGAAGGGAGCCAGCATCGCGGAGCGAGACCTCGAGGAGATCGTCCGGCAGATCGACCCGGGAGTCGTCGTGCGCGCGATGCCACTCAGCGAGGCCATCGGTCTCGCGCTGGATTCGCGGCGCGTTGCGACGCGGGCTGCGTATGCGTTTGCCGCGATTGCGTTGCTGCTCGCGGCGATCAACGTTTACGGCCTCGCCGCGCTCACGGTCGTGCAGCGCCGCCGTGAGATTGGCATCCGGATGGCGCTCGGCGCCGCCGCGCGGGAGGCCGTCAGTATCGTGGTGCGGCGCGGCGCGACCTGGATTGGCGTGGGAGCGCTGGCCGGCCTCGCCGCTGCCGTGTGGCTGGCCGCGCCGGCGATTCGCAGTCAGTTGTACCAGACGGACACGGGAGAGCCGCTGCTGGTCGCCGCCGCGGCGCTCATCGTCATCGCGATCGCGCTCGTCGCGCTCTGGATCCCCGCGCGCCGCGCGGCGTCCATCGACCCCGCCATCACCCTGAGAGCCGAATGATGAAGAGAACGCCCCCGGTCGACACGATGCTCCCGCTCAGTCCGCCGATGTTCCACATCCTCATCGCACTCGGTGACGAGGCGATGCACGGCTACGCCGTCATGCAGGGCATCAACGAGCGCAGCGGCGGCCAGGTGCGCCTGCTGCCGGGCACGCTCTACAGCACGATCAAGAAGATGCTGGCCCTGCAGCTCGTCGAGGAATGCGACGCGCCCGCCGATGTCGACTCCGAGGACGAGCGGCGGCGCTACTACCGCGCGACGAAGTTCGGCAGGGAAGTCCGCACCGCCGAAACCGAGCGGCTGTCCATGCTGGTGCGGCTCGCGAAGGGCGCGCGGGTGCGGGCGTAGGTCATGCACTCGCTCGTACGCGCGCTCATCCGCTGCTATCCGCCGGCGTTTCGAGCCCGCTATGCGCGCGAGGTCGACGAGAGCACGCGCGCGCTGCTGCAGCGCGCCTGGCGGCGCGGACTGCTGCCCGGCCTGCGCGTGACGCTTAGCGTGATGGCCGATCTGCTGCGCAGCATTGTCACCGAGCGCCGTCTGGCGCATCTTCGCGGAGATGCCGGGCCACGAGGGCCCTTCCGCGCCGGTGGAGCAGGGCATGACATTCGCGATGCGTTCAGGCAACTCCGCCGC
>DATKDR010000090.1:0-32295 GCA_035512635.1 Longimicrobiales bacterium
CACGAGCCAGAGCGCGTAGACGATCGCGCGCACGGGCTCGAGCACGATCGACTCGACGGCGGCGGGCGACGCGCCGGTGGACGCGAGTACGGTGCGCGACACCTGCTCGGCCGTGAACCAGCCCCAGAGCACCGCGGCCCAGATCATCCCGATGCGCTTCCACGTGGGCGGCGCGAGCGCGGCGGGCAGTCGGCGCACGTTGACGTAGCCGACGACGAGCGCGAACGCGTACATGCTCGCGATGGTGAACGGCCCCGCGATCAGGACCAGGAAATCGGGCTCGAGCTGCGACAGCCCGGCGCCACCCAGCCAGGACGCCGTGATGATCGCCATCGAGCCGAGGACGAGAAGCGTCAGGAAGAAGAGGAACGTGCGCTTGAGTGTCCAGAAGCGCGTGTAGCGGCCGTAGCGCTCGTAGAAGACGGTGCCGGCGATGCGCGTCACGGTGTCGACGATGCCGAGCTGCGTCGAGAACAGCACGAGCGCGCCGCCGAGCAGGAACACGACCTCGAGCCATAGTCCCCCAACCTGCCGCAGCGCCTGCCCCTGGAGCTCGACCATCTGCGTGAGCTGTCCGGCGAGGTCGGCGCGGCCGGTGCCGAGCGTCGACGTGACGAGCATGGACGTGATGACGACGCTGGCCAGGATGAGCGCGACGAACGTGACCAGCAGCTCCTGCTCGGCGACGCGCATCCACGCGCGGAAACGCGCGAGAGAGACCGGTCGCGACGCGTCGAAGGCGTAACCGGTCGCGCTCACGTCTTCGTTGGCGCCGCGGATGCCGGCGATGCGCCCCTGGTACGTACCCATGCCGAAGCCCTTGTCGCGCAGCCAGAGCGACTGCGCGAGCAGCAGCGTGCCGCCGGAGCCCGCGTAGGCGACGGCGATGAGCAGGGTGGGAAACTGGTCGCCGGTGAGCAGCGCGCGCGGCGCGGCCCCGATCGAGACGGCGCCCTTCGCGAGCGCGAGCACGTCGGCGGGCAGCACGCCGGCGACGAGGAGCGCCAGGCCGAGCAGCGGGAAGAAGCCGAGCACGAGCGCGATCTCGAATCGCTCGAGCGCGTTGTAGACGATCTTCGAGACGGCGAGCCCGAACCAGATGAACGCGAGCATGGCGAGCGCGATCGGCTGCCATGGCAGGCGGTTGCCGGTCGCGACCTCGACGATGCGGCCGGTGAAGTCGGCCGACTGCGACGCCCAGCCCGGCCACATGAAGGAAATCAGCGTCGCCGCGAGAAAGAACCAGGGCCAGCCCCGCGCGATGCGCGACATGCCCGCGAACACGGACTCGCCCGTCGCGATGGTCCAGCGCTCGATCTCGCCGATCACCACGAACTGCGTCAGCACGCCCACCCAGAACAGCCACCAGATCGAGTAACCGTTCACCGCGATCAGGTTCGGCCAGAGCAGGAACTCGCCCGCGCCCAGCCCCATGCCCAGCGCGATGACCGAGGGACCCACCAGGTGTCCGAGCCGCGGCACCCGGGGCATCTCGTCGTGCTGGTGGAAGGCGGGACCACGGCCGCGGCTCGGGAAGCGCGCGGGATCCTCGGGCGCGTCCGCCAGAGTCGTCGCGTCGACCGGCTCGTAGACCCCGTCGCGAAAGCGGCGACCCTCCTCGTCCGTGCAGCGGATTTCGTTCATGGGCGGCCAACCCTGGGGCGCGCCGGGCCGTTCCCTACCAGAAGATCACGTATAGCGCGAGCGTCAGGATGACGACGATCGAGCCGTACAGCTTCACCCTGGGCGACGTCTCGAGCACGGCGTCGGCCCGGATCGGCAGCACCTTCGGCGTCTCGAGCGGCGCGACCTTCGTCCACACCACGATGAACAGCGCGAGGACGAAGAACGTGATCATCATGTGGTGCAGGAATGCGACGTCGGGCAGCGTCCACAGCAGCGCGCCGTAGACGGGGATGCCGAGCAGCATCGCGCCGATCGCGGCGCCAGCGGGCACGCGTGGCCAGAGCAGGCCGAAGAGGAAGACGGTGACGATGCCGGGCGAGATGAAGCCCTGCACCATCTGGATGTAGGTGTACACGCCCTCGAAGCCGGCGACGACGGGTGCCCACAGCGCGCCGATGATCATGAGGAAGAAGGTCGCGATGCGCCCGACCTTCACGAGCTGCTTCGGCGTCGCGGCCGGCTTCAGGTACGGCTTGTACAGGTCCATCGTGAAGATCGTCGCCGCGGAGTTCAGCACGGAGTCGAGCGTCGACACCACGGCGCCGAGCAGCGCGGCGAACATGAAGCCGCGCATGCCGGTCGGCAGCAGCTCGCGCATCAGCACGGGGTACGCGGCGTCGGCGTTCGCGATCTGCGCCGGGTAGAGCTGCGCCGCCATGATGCCGGGGAAGACGATGATGAAGGGGATCAGCAGCTTGATGAACGCGGCGAGGATGATGCCCTTCTGGCCGTCGGCGAGCGACTTCGCGCCGAGCGTGCGCTGCGTGATGAACTGGTTGAGCCCCCAGTAGAACAGGTTCGGGATCCAGAGTCCGCCGATGAACACGGCGACCCACGGCATCTCCGGGTGGTTCCACGGCAGCACCGTGTGCAGCCGGCCGGCGCTCGCTTCGGCGAACGGCTCCCAGCCGCCGATCGCGCTGAAACCGAGCACGGTCACGACGACGCCGCCGAGCAGCAGCGCGATCGAGTAGAAGAGGTCGGACCAGACGACGGACGCGAGGCCGCCGTAGATCGAGTAGATGCCGGCGAGGATCGCGACGATCCAGACGGCGGTCACCATGTCGATGCCGAAGATGGCCTGGATCGCGATCGATCCCGAGTAGAGCACGGACGCGAGCGCGACCACGACGTAGATGATCATCATGTACGTCGCCATCAGCGTGCGCGCGGCGCGACTGTAGCGGTACTCGAGGAACTCGGGAATCGTGTAGATCCCGGCCTTCAGGAACTTCGGCAGGAAGAAGATCGCGACGATGACCAGCGTGATCGCCGCCATCCATTCGTATGACGCGATCGCGAGACCCAGCTCGTAGCCGCGCCCCGCCATGCCGACGAAGTGCTCGGTCGAGATGTTCGACGCGATCAGGGAGAAGCCGATCAGCCACCAGGTCAGCTTGCGACCCGCGAGGAAGTAGTCCTCCTCGTCCTTCTCGTGTCGCGACGCCCACAGCGCGATGCCGATGACGACGAACGTGAACAGGAAGAATACGACGAGGTCCAGGGTCGTCAGTGCCATTGGGCTCTTGTTTCGCGGCGGTTCGTGAGCGTGCGATGGAAGGGCAGGACCCTAGATACGCGGCGGCGTCCGGCTTGGCAATCGCGAGCCGGTTCGCCGCCGCGATTCGTACCGAAAGGCGGGAGAGGAGCTAGCTCGCCATCGGCATCGCCATCGGCATCGGCTCGGCCGTGCCCCGGCGCGGGGCCGGCAGCGGCTGTCTCGGCACGCCCATGCCCGCGAGGAACGCTTCGAAGCGCGGGTCGTCGTGCAGGTTGGCCAGGCGCGGGTCCCAGCCGGCGTGCACCAGGAAGCCCGCGCGCTCGGTGCGCGCTTCGGCGAGCCAGTGGAGGCCGCGGTCGAGGTCGCCGAGCGCGGTGTGCAGCACGGCGAGGTCGTAGGCGGACACGTACTTGTGTGCCCGCGCGGCCTCCATCTCGGCGGCGATGCGGCGTGCCTCGGCCGGCTGCCCGGGCGCCATCGCGTGCCCGAGCGACGCGAGCGCGAGGTTGCTGCGGTTGGAGTGCTCGAGCGCCGCGCGCAGCGCGACGAGCGCATCCTCGGTCCTGCCGGTGCGCTCGTACGCCCAGCCGAGCACGAGCTCGGGCCAGAACATGTCCGGCATCATCATCAGCGCCTGCCGCGACCGATGCACCGCGTCGTCGTACTCGCCGTTGGTGAAGCCATGCCAGCCGGCGCAGGCCGCGAGCATGCTGTTCGCCGGATCGAGCGCCGAGGCCAGGCTGCTTTCCCGCGCGGATTCCGCCACGCGTCCGCGCGCGAGCAGAAAGTGCGCGTAGTCGTGATGCACCTGCGCGTTGTTCGGACCCAGCTCCAGAGCCGTCAGGAAGTGCGCTTCCGCCTCGCCCCAGTTCCAGTCGTGGTGCGCGTAGTAGAGCGCGAGCGTCGCGTGCGCGTCGGCCAGCAGCTCGTCGCCGTCGACCGCGTTCTGCGCGGCCAGACGCATGCGCGCGAACGTCTCGGCCGGCGGCGCGAAGCCGTAGAATCCGAGGAAGAAGAGGCTGCGCGCGAGCGCGGCGTGCGCGGGCGCGTAGTCGGGATCGATCGCGATCGAGCGCTCGAGCGACTCGGCGGCGTCGGCGTGGCGGCCGCCGTCGGCGAGGTGTACGCCGCGCACGTAGGCGTCGTACGCATCGGGGTTGACCTGGCGCGCGGCCGCGGCGGCGAGGCGCCGATCCTGGCTGCGCGTGAGGCGCGCGTCGAGACCGCTCGCGATCGCGCGCGCGATGTCCGTCTGCAAGGCCAGTACGCGTGTCATTTCCCGATCGTAGCTGTCGGACCAGACCGGCTCGTCCGTGCGCGTGTCGACCAGCCGAACGGCGACGCGTACCAGGTCGCGGTCGCGCCGCAGCGTCGACTCGAGCACGTAATCGACCCCCAGCTCGCGACCGATGTCCGGCGCCGACTTGCGCGTGCGCTTGTACTGCATGACCGAGGTGCGCGACACGACGCGCAGCCCCGGCAGCGCGAGCACATGCCCCAGCACGTCCTCCGTCATGCCGGCGGCCAGGTACTCACCCTCGGCGTCGCTGCCCAGGTTCTCGAACGGCAGCACGGCGAGGGAGCGCGCGGGGGAGCGTCCCTCCGGCCACACCATCGAATAGCCGCCGAACGTGACCAGGGCGATCACCATGCCCGCGCCGAGCAGCCCGCCCGCCCGCGCGTAGCGCCGCGCCCCGGGCGGCGGGGCGACCGGGGCGCCGGGATCCGACCGCTTGACTCCCTCGGGCGTGATGTCGAAGAGCCACGCCATCACCAGCGCCACCGGGAAGCCGCACAGCAGCAACACCGCCACCAGCGTGTTGGTCCACGGTGGCAGGTTCAGCGGACCGAAGAAGTTGTTCGCGGCTTCCATGACGCCATAGCCCACGATCGCGTAGACCGCCGCGATGCGGAACACACGTCGGCGTCGAAACTCCTCGAAGAGACGGAAGACCCGGTCACGAAGCGACATGGCCATACCGATACCTGCCTGCGAATGACTGTGGGGTGGGAGCTGAATGATGTATGGGATCGGGGCCGGAATCAATCGCCACGTCGACGGTCGGGGTTGGTCGGCCTGCGGGAGTGACAGCGGCGCGCGCATCGCCTACGATGCCCTCCCCATGAACGTGCACACCCTCAGAAACGCCGCGGGCCTCGAGCTGCGTGTCGCCGACTACGGGGGCACCATCCTGTCCCTCAGCGTGCCGGATCGGCGCGGCCGCTTCGACGACGTCGTCCTCGGCTTCGACTCGCCCGAGGAGTATCGCGACGACGACGCGTACCTCGGCGCGATCGTCGGACGCTTCGCGAACCGCATCGGCGGCGCCCGCTTCGTCATCGACGACATCGAGTACGCGCTCGCGCCGAACGAGCCCCCGAATCACCTGCACGGCGGCGCACGCGGCTTCGACGACGTCCTGTGGGGCGCGGAGCCGTTCCGCAGCCGCCGCGGCGTCGGACTCGCGCTCGCGCACGCCAGCCCCGACGGCGACCAGGGCTATCCCGGAACCCTGCGCGCCAGCGTGACTTACCTGCTCACCGACGCGAACGAGCTGATCGTCGAATGGCTCGCCACCACCGACCGCCCGACCCACGTCAACCTCACCCAGCACTCCTACTTCAACCTCGCCGGACACGACGCCGGCGACGTGCTCGGGCACGTGCTCACCATCGATGCCGACCGCTACCTGCCCGTCGACGAGTCGAGGCTGCCGACCGGCGAGCTGCGCGCCGTCGACCGCACGCCCTTCGATTTCCGCCGGCCGACACCGATCGGCGCTCGCATCGATCACGACGACGACCAGTTGCGCATCGGCCGCGGCTATGACCATTGCTTCGTCCTGGAGAGCAGACGCGAAGGCGCGCGTGAGCCCGAAGGCGTTCCTGAACGTGATCGTGAACGGCCGCTGACTTTCGCGGCCCGGCTGCAGGACCCGTCTTCGGGTCGCGTCATGGACGTCCATACCACGGAGCCCGGCATGCAGCTCTATACCGGCAACGGCCTGAGCATCGCCCGCGCGAAGGGTGGCGCCCGCTACCCGGCTCGCTCCGGCCTCGCCCTCGAAACGCAGCATTTCCCGGATTCCCCCAATCGCACGGAGTTCCCGTCGACCCTGCTGCGGCCGGGCGAGACGTATCGCTCGAAGACGGTGTACCGCTTTGGTGTGCACGATGTCTGACGATGTGCAAGCGACCCGCGACGCGCGCCACGACGACGCGCCGCACCGGCGCCAGAACATCCTGACCGGCGACTGGGTGCTGGTCTCGCCGCATCGCATGAAGCGGCCGTGGCAGGGGCGGATCGAGAAGCGGGCGGATGAGCAGCGGCCGGACTACGATCCGGCCTGCTACCTCTGTCCGCGCAACGAGCGGGCGGGCGGCGCGGCCAACCCGGACTACGCGGGGGTGCACGTCTTCACGAACGACTATGCGGCGCTGGTACCGCAGCCATCCGGCATCGGCGATCGGGCAGCAGCTACGAAGAGCGTAGTTCCCAAAGCCCAGAGCCCAAAGCCCAAAGCCCAGAGCCGCCTGCTGAAGGCCGAGCCCGAATCCGGCACGTCCCGCGTCGTCTGCTTCTCGCCGCGCCACGATCTCGCGCTGCCGGAGCTGGACGTGGCGTCGATCCGGGCGGTGGTGGACGTGTGGGCGCGCGAGTACGCGGAGCTGGGGGCGCGCGACGACATCGGCTGGGTGCAGATCTTCGAGAACAAGGGCGAGCTGATGGGGTGCAGCAACCCGCACCCGCACGGGCAGATCTGGGCGCAGTGCTCGGTGCCGGGGGAGCCGGCGAAGGAGGCGGAGCGGCAGCGCGCGTACTTCGAGGAGCGGGGCGGCTCGCTGCTCGGCGACTACCTGGCGCTGGAGCTGGAGCTGGGCGAGCGCGTGGTGCTCGAGAACGACGCGTTCGTGGTGCTGGTCCCGTTCTGGGCGGTATGGCCGTTCGAGACGATCGTCGTCCCGCGCGAGCACCGGCGTTCGCTGCTCGATCTGAGCGATGCGGAGCGTGACGCCCTCGCCGACATCCTCAAGCGCCTCACGACGCGCTACGACAATCTGTTCGAGACGGCGTTCCCGTACTCGGCAGGAATCCATCAGGCGCCGACGGACGGCGAGCCGCACGACGAGTGGCAGCTGCACATGCACTTCTATCCGCCGCTGCTGCGCTCGGCGACGGTGAAGAAGTTCATGGTCGGCTACGAGATGCTGGGCGAGGCGCAGCGGGATCTGACGCCGGAGGCATCGGCGGAGCGGCTGCGGCAGGTCGACGAGACACATTACCGGGCGCGCGCGCGATGAGCGACACCGGAATCGCGACCGCGTTCGGAAGGGCTAACGTGAACGTGAACGTTGAACGTGAACGGCAGTAAGCCTCCGCGCGACACGGTCGTCGCAGAATTCCAGCAGCGCTTTGGCGAGCCGCCCGCGTTCCTCGTGCGCGCGCCCGGGCGTGTGAACCTGATAGGCGAGCACACCGACTACAACGACGGCTTCGTGTTGCCGCTCGCGATCGAGCGCGCGGTCTGGATCGCGCTGCGCGCGCGCGACGATTCGGAAGTGCGCGTCCGCTCCGTCGACTTTTCGGAAGGCGCGCGCTTCGACGCGGCGCGGCCGGAGCGCGGCGGGGGACCGGCGTGGGGAGAGTACCTGAAGGGCACGGCGTGGGCGCTCGCCGAGGCGGGGTTTCCCGTCGCCGGCTGGGAGGGCGTGATGGCGGGCGACGTGCCGATTGGCGCGGGGCTGTCGTCGAGCGCCGCGCTCGAGCTGGCGACCGCGCGCGCGTTCGCGGCGCTCTCGGACGGCGACTGGAACGGACCGGTGGTGGCGCGGCTGGCGCAGCGCGCGGAGAACGAGTGGGTCGGCATGAACTGCGGCATCATGGACCAGATGATCTCCGCGGTCGGCGTCGCAGGCCACGCCGTGCTGATCGATTGCCGCACGCTGGACGCGACGCCGGTCCCGCTGCCGACCGGCACCGCGATCGTCATCCTGGACACGACGACGCGGCGCGGGCTGGTCGACTCCGCCTACAACGAGCGGCGCCGGCAGTGCGAGGAAGCGGCGGCCTACTTCGGCGTACGCGCGCTGCGCGACCTGACGGCGGACGTTCTCGAGCTGCGCCTCGACGAGCTGGAAGAGGCGACCGGACATCGCGCGCGTCACGTCGTCACGGAGAACGCGCGCACGCTCGCCGCGGCCGAAGCGATGACCGACGGCGACGCGGCCGCGCTCGGCGACCTGATGAACGAGAGCCACGCGAGCCTGCGCGACGACTTCGAGGTCTCCAGCGAGGCGCTCGACGCGATCGTCGAAGCTGCTCGCGGCAGCGACGGCTGCTACGGCGCGCGCATGACGGGGGCGGGGTTCGGCGGCTGTGGCGTGGCGCTGGTCGAGCGGGCCGCGGTGGGGGATTTCGTGCGAGACGTCGCGCGAGCCTACCAGTTACGCACCGGTCTGGAGCCGAAGATCTACGTCACGGGAGCATCGGATGGCGCGTCGGCGATCGCAGCAGAGGCCAGGGGAGGTTGAGACAGCGATGAGGCAGCCCGTGAGAAGGAAGAGGTTCGCCGCGACCGCGGTCCTCGGCGTCGTCGGAATCATGGCCATCGGCGCGTGCGCATCGGCCGGCGGGCGCACGGATGACCCGGCAGCGGCATCCGCCGCCGCGCCTTCCTTCGAGTCGCCTCCGATCAGAGCCGCGTACCTCGACGACGGCGGCGTCATCCGCTGGCGGGACACGGACGAGGAGGTGCGTCTGTTCGGCGTCAACTACGCGCTGCCGTCGTCGGGCGACTATCGCGCGGCGGGTTATCTGACGGACGATCGCAAGGCGCTGGTCGACCAGGACATGGCGCACTTCGCGCGCATGGGATGGGAGGGGCTGCGCGTCGCCTTCTGGGGCGACTGGCAGAACGCCGACCTGGAGGGGAACCTGATCGAGAACGAGCATCTCGATCTGGTGGATTACATCGTCGCGCGAGCGCGCGAGCGCGGCATCTACATCCTGTTCAACCCGATCCACACGTACCATGCGGGCTGGCCGGACGCGATGGGCGACAGCTTCCCGGGCTTCGCGGCGCACATCGAGAAGGGCGTGCTCGGCACCGATCCGGCGGCGATCGCCGCGCAGGTCAACTACCTGCGGCAGATCCTGGATCACGTGAATCCGTATACCGGCGTGCGTCTGGCCGACGAGCCGTCGATCCTGTTCGTCGAGATGATCAACGAGCCGGCGCATCATCCGGAGGACGTGGAGCAGTCGGTCGAGTACATCGACGCGCTGGTCGGCGCGGTGCGCGACGCGGGCAGCGACGCGATCACGTTCCACAACGTGAGTCAGGACTTCCGCATCGCGGAGGCGATCCGCCGCTCGACGGTCGATGGCGCGAGCTTCGGCTGGTATCCGACGGGGCTCAACTCGGGGCACGAGCTGCGCGGCAATCACCTGCGCTCGGTCGAGGACTATGCGCCGATGCGCATGCCGGTGCTCGACGGCATCCCGCGCCTGGTCTACGAGTTCGATTCCGCCGATCAGCTCACCGGCACGATGTATCCCGCGATGGCGCGCGAGTTCGTGCGCGGCGGTGTGCAGCTCGCGGCGATGTTCGCCTACGACATGCTGCTCACGGCGTCGCGCAACCTCGGCTGGCAGACGCACCACCTGAACCTGGTGTATACGCCGCGCAAGGCGATGAGCGCGGTGATCGCGGCGGAAGCGATGCGTCGGCTGCCGCGCGGCGAGTCGTATGGCGAGTATCCGCAGCAGAATGCCTTCGGCCCGTTCGAGATCTTTCCGGACGAGGATCTCACGGTGATGAACGCGCCGGATGCATTCATGCACACCGGGGATACGGACGTCGCGCCGATCGACGCGTCGTCGCTGACGCGCATCGCCGGCACCGGCTCATCGCCGCTCGTCCAGTACGCGGGCACCGGGATCTATTTCCTGGACCGCGTGCGCGAGGGTGTCTGGCGGCTCGAGGTCTATCCCGATGTGGTGCCGGTCGACGATCCATTCGAGATGCCGCGCGTCGACAAGATCGTGACGCGCGCGATCTACCGGGAATGGCCGATGACCGTGCGCCTGCCGGAGCTGGGCGAATCCTTCGTGGTGCAGCCGATCGATACTGATTCGGGAGCGGGAGTGGGAGCGGGAGCGGTGGCTGCGGCCGACGGCCGCTTTACCGTGACGCCCGGCGTCTACGTCCTCGCGGCCGACGGCCCGATCGATCCCGCGTCGCTGCCCGCGCTCGTGCCGGGCACGAACGTGCGCTTCGGCGAGTTCGTCGCGCCCGCGCCCGACCCGTGGCCGCTGCACGCGGAGCTGCTGGATATGCCGGAGGAGTGGGTCGCGGGTCGCCCTCATCAGGTCCGCGCGCGGGTCGTGCCGGCACAGCCGTCGACGATCGGTGGCATGGACGACGACTCGGTCACGCTCTGGCTGGCTCCGGCGGGCCGGGGCTGGTTCCGTCCGTTCCCGATGGAGCATACGGACGCGTACGAGTACCGCCTGACGATTCCATCGATGGAGGAGGGTGTCTACGACTACGTGCTGTCGGTGACGAGCGGTGACTCGACGACGACCTTCCCGTCGCGCGTGCGGCGCGCGCCGACGGACTGGGATTATGGCAGGCAGGAGACGTGGCGACTGCGTGTCGTCGATCCAAACGAGAGCGCGCCTCCGGCGCCCCTGGCCCTGCTGGATGCAGACGAGGACCTGGACCGCCTGTCATTCTCGCGCGTGGGAGATGGCTGGCGCGAAGGAATCTTCCGGATCGTACCATCCAGTCCGAGCGGTGACGCCGTGATTCACCTCGAGCTGCCGGTCAACGTCGGGGGCATCAGTCCGGAGGATTACACGATGTCGCTGTATGTCGGCGACCGGATTGCATCGCGCGCGTCGATGCTGCCTCGTGTGAGCGGAGTAGCTCTCCGGATCCGCGGAATCGGCCCATCGCAGGTCGTCCACGTCACGCTGGTCGAGGAGGATGGCACGAGCTGGAGCGCCGCGGTCGAGCTCGACGACCGCTGGTCGGGTCCCGTAATCCAGTTGACAGATCTTCGAAGCGCGCGCGGTGTGAAACTACCGCAGGGCTACCCGTCGAACTGGAATTACTGGCTCGAGCCGGCGACGCGCCGCGGCGGCGCTGGCGACGCAATACACCTGAGCCGTGTCGAGCGGTTGCAGCTCTCCCTGCGGCGCCCCGACGGCGACGAGGTGGAGCCCGGCACGTACGGCATCGAGGTCGAGTCCGTGGCGCTGGTCTTCCGCTTCAGCGTGCAGCTGCGCGTGCCGTACGAGCCGTAGAGGGCTGGGATCAGGCCTACCGGGGAGACAATGCGGCGCAGAGACTTCATCCAGGCCCTGACGGTCGCGAGCGCCACTACCGCGCTCGATCCCGCGGACGCGGCGGCGCGCTGGGCGCGGGCGCGCGAGCTGACCGCGCGCTCGACCCCGACCGTACGCCGGCTCGATACCGGCTGGCGCTTCCTGCGCGGCGATCCTGCGGGCGCCCAGTTCCCGTCGCACGGCGACTCGGAGTGGCAGGACGTGGTGCTGCCGCACAGCGCGCGCGTCGAGGCGCTGGTCATCGGGCCGAAGGGGTCGCCGACCTGGCAGTGGCAGGGCGTCTGCTGGTACCGGCGCGCGTTCCAGATCCCGTCGGACGCAGCCGGGAAGAAGATCTTCCTCCAGTTCGACGGCGCGATGAACGTCGCGCAGGTCTTCCTCGGCGCCGGTGAGCCGATCGGCCGTCACCCGGGCGGCTACCTGCCTTTCGTGATGGACATCAGTGACCGCGTCCGCCCCGGCGCGCAGCACCTGCTGGCCGTTCGCCTCGACAACACCGACGACCCCATCACGGGACCGAAGCCGCTCGAGATCCTCGACTTCAACATGTACGGCGGGCTGTACCGCCACGTGCACCTCATCGTGAAGGACCGGCTGCGCATCACGCATCCGATCCCGCTCACGCGCGGCCTGCGCGAGCGCCGCCCGCCCGAGCCATACGAGCCGGCGAGCGGCGGCGTATTCGTCGACTTCCCGGAAGCTTCGCCCGAGCGCGCGCTCGTGCGCGTGCGGACCCACGTGCGGAACGACCATGACGAGCACCGCCGCTTCGATCTGTACACCTGGATCATCGGCGCGACCGACGAAAACGTCAGGACGGAGACCGCACGCGACCTGGTGCTGCCGCCGCACGGCTCGGTGCAGGTGGAGCAGGTGATCGAGGTCGATCGACCGCGCCTGTGGAGCCCGCGGCGACCCGAGCTCTACACCCTGCGCACCGAAATCCTGGTCGCTGGCGACGCGGTCGACTCGGAGGAGACGCGCATCGGCATCCGCCGCATCGGCTTCGAGCGCGACGCCTTCGTCATCAACGGCGAGCGCATGTTCCTGCGCGGCACGAACCGGCACCAGGAGTATCCGTACGTCGGCTATGCGCTGTCGGACGCGGCGCAGTACCGCGACGCGCGGCTGATCAAGGACGCAGGCTTCGACTACGTCAGGCTGTCGCACTACCCGCATTCGCCGGCGTTCATGGACGCGTGCGACGAGCTGGGTCTCGTCGTCATGAACTGCATCCCCGGCTGGCAGTACTTCGGCGAGGACCCCGAGTTCGCGGAGCTCCAGTACCGAAACACACGCGAGCTGATCCGGCGCGACCGGAACCACCCGTGCGTCGTGCTGTGGGAGGTGTCGCTCAACGAGACCGCGATGCCGCCGGAGTTCATCGAGACGACGCAGCGCATCGCGCACGAGGAGTATCCGGGCGACCAGATGTTCACGTGCGGCTGGATGAAGGGCTACGACGTCTTCATCCGCGCGCGCCAGCATGGCGGCTGTCCGCCGGACGACCCGCAGCCGTGCGTGGTCAGCGAATACGGCGACTGGGAGTATTACGCGATGACCGCGGGGTTGAACCAGGAGGCCTTCCAGGCGCTCAGCGCGGACGAGCAGAACAGCCGCCAGCTCCGCTGGCACGGCGAGCGCGCGCTGCTCCAGCAGGCGACCAACTTCCAGGAGGCGCACGACGACAACCGCGCCGGTCCCGCGTTCGGCGACGGCCTCTGGGTCATGTTCGATTACAACCGCGGCTACGCGCCGGACATCGAGTCGTCGGGAGCTGCCGACATCTTCCGGCTGCCGAAGTACTCGTATTTCTTCTTCGCGTCGCAGCGCGATCCCGGGATTCCGGATTCCGGATTCCGGATGCCGGATGGGCAGTCGTCTGCCTTCCGGAACCGCGGCGGGCGCGACGGCGCGCTGGCGTTCATCGCGTCGGAGTGGACGCCGGCGTCGTCCACGCGCGTGCGCGTCTTCTCGAATTGCGAGGAGGTGGAGCTGCGGCTGAACGGCCGCGTCGTGGCGCGGCAGCGGCCGGATCGCGATCGCATCAGCACGCACCTGGCGCATCCGCCGTTCACGTTCGCGATCGGCGCGTTCGAGGCGGGCACGCTCGCGGCTTTCGGCTACATCGCCGGCGCGGAGGCGGCGGTGCACGCGGTGCGCACGCCGGAGCGGATCCAGAACCTGCGCGCGTGGGTCGACTTCGCCGGGCGCGACGCGCAGACGGAAGGGAAGGACACGCTCATCGCGCACGCGTCGCTCGAGGACGCACACGGCACGATCGTAGCCGACGCGTGGGAGAACGTCGCATTCGGCGTGACCGGCGACGCGCGGCTGATCGGCGCCAATCCGTTCTCCAGCGACGCCGGCATTGCCAGCGTGGTGGTCGAGACGCGGCCGGGCGCGGCATCTGCGGCGCTGTATGCGCTGTTGCTCATCGATGGACCCGGCGGTCGCATCCTCGCCGCCTCGACGCGCGTCGTCGGCAGCGAGCCGGCGCCGCACGAAGTCCGGCGTACCGGTACAGGCGCCGAGCTGCTCGTCAGCGGCACGGTGGTCGCGCGCTGGGATCGCGGCACACCGAGATTCCGCATGCGCGGCAGCGAGGCGCCCGACAGGCGCGACCCCTTCAGGCACGGCTGACCATGAAGAACGGCAAACCGTCGCCAGCGATTCCGGTGCTGCTCGGACTGGCGATCGCGGCGTTGGCGCTGAGGGCCGTGTTCGGGCGAGCCTGAGAAGCCGCCGGGTCGCGGGAACTGCCGGGTCACGGAGAGCGCACCCGCACCCGCACACGCACAGGGGCTCCGCGCGAGGGCGCGTCATCGCCCGGCCCTTCCTGACGCCGCGCCGATCCGCCGAACCCATGTGCGGGTGCGTGTGCGTGTGCGGTCTCCGCGCCCGTCCGTTCGGTAGTCCAGGCACGCCGGACTTCACAGAAAAAGTCCTCGCCCGTACGTTTGCAGCGGCCGGCAGCGCTCCCGCCGGCCGACTTCAAAAGCCGACACACTTTCGAGAGAGACCTTCGACGATGAGCCTGGCCACCTCCCCGGAGCGACCGCGCCTCACGTTTCCGCAGATGTCGAACCTGAGCTTCGGGTTCCTCGGCATCCAGTTCGGCTGGGGTCTCCAGCTCGCGAACATGTCGGCGATCTACGAGAAGCTGGGTGCGAATCCGGAGGACGTCCCGCTGCTGTGGCTGGCGGCGCCGATGACGGGGCTGCTGGTGCAGCCGATCGTGGGCGTGCTGTCGGACCGCACGTGGGGACCGCTCGGTCGCCGCCGCCCCTATTTCCTGGTCGGCGCGATCCTCTCCTCGATCGCGCTTTTCTTCATGCCGACGTCGACGTCGCTGTGGATGGCGGCGGCGCTGCTGTGGATCCTGGACGCGTCGATCAACGTGTCGATGGAGCCGTTCCGCGCCTTCGTCGCCGACAACGTGCCGAACGAGCAGCGCACGAGCGGCTACGTCATGCAGTCGTTCTTCATCGGCATCGGCGCGAGCATGGCCAATGCGCTGCCGCTGCTGCTGCGCAACCTCGGAGTGTCGGGCGAGACGGCGGCGGGCATTCCGCTCACCGTGAAGTACTCGTTCCAGATCGGCGCGGCCGTCTTCCTGCTCGCCGTGCTGTGGACCGTGGTGACGACGCGCGAGTATCCGCCGGAGGACATGGATGCCTTCCGCCGCGAGCGCGCGGCGCGCGGCCTCGGGCTCGGCACCATCGTCTCCGACATCGTATCCGCGGCCAGGCACATGCCCCGCACGATGAAGCAGCTCGCGGTCGTGCAGCTCTTCACCTGGCTCGGCCTCTTCTGCATGTGGATGTTCTTCGTGCCCGCGACCGCGCGGCACGTCTTCGGCGCGACCGACCCGCAATCCGAGCTGTACACGCGCGGCATCGAGTGGGGCGGGTTCGTCTTCGCGTTCTACTCGATCACCTGCTTCGTCGTCGCGTTCGCGCTGCCGAAGCTCGCGGCGGTGACCAGCCGCAAGGCGGTGCACGCGGCCGCGCTCGCGTGCGGCGGCCTCGGCCTGCTGTCGATGTGGCTCATCCACGACCCCTACCTGCTGCTGCTCAGCATGGTCGGCGTGGGCATCGCGTGGGCGTCCATCCTGTCGATGCCCTACGCGATGCTGTCGGGCGCAGTGCCCGCCGCGCGCATGGGCGTCTACATGGGCCTCTTCAACGCGTTCATCGTCATCCCGGAGATCATCGCGTCGCTCGGCTTCCGGCCCGTCATCCTCGCCGCCTTCGGCCCGGACAACCCGAACTCGCCACTCTACGTCGTCATGATCGGCGGCGTGTCGCTGCTGCTGGCGGCACTGTCGGTCACCTTCGTCGACGACGAGGGCGAGCCGCCGGCGAAGGTCATGGCGGATGCGCCGTCGCCGATGGAGCGGCCGCTGCCGGCAGGCGGCACCTGAGGCGGCCGGGCGGCAGTGGTTGACTTCGGGCGCGTTTCGCGTGAAAATGAAGCATAGCGGGAAAGCTGGGAGGCCCGGCGTCGTGCCCAACGGCGGCCGTGTCTCGAGCCTGCCCCTATCCCATCCGTCCCATTCTGAAACTTTCGGTGCATCAAGACCGCAGCAAGCCGGCTTCGGCCTGGCCTCGGCGACGAGGCTGCACGACTTGTCCGCCCCGCGCGTGCGCGGCGGGCGATACTTCCACATCTGGAGGTAGGTAAGATGTCATTCAGTCGTCATATCCCGCTCGCGCTGATGGCCGGGCTCCTCGTGGCCGGTCAGGCGAGCGCGCAGGGCCCGACGGGCAACGTCGCGGGGCGAGTCGTCGAGGCGACGACCGAGGCGCCCGTCGTGGGCGCGGCGGTCGCCATCGCGGACCGCGGCGCGGTCACCGATGACAACGGCCGCTTCACGATCCTCGACGTGCCGGTCGGCACGCATACGCTGACGGCGAGCCACGTCGCGTTCGGCGAGGCGAGGCGGCAGGTGAACGTGCGGGCGGGCGAGACGAGCGTCATGCTCCTCTCGATGTCCCCCCAGGCGGTCGAGCTGTCCGAGCTGGTGGTCGTCGGCTACGGTCAGCAGGAGGCCGGCGACATCACCGGCGTCGTGGAGCAGGTCACACCCGACGAGTTCAACACCGGTCGCATCGTCAGCGCCGAGGAGCTGATCCAGGGCAAGGTCGCGGGCGTGCAGATCATCGACAGCGGCGAGCCGGGCGGCGGCGTGCAGATCCGCATCCGCGGCGGCACCTCGATCACCAGCAGCAACGAGCCGCTCTTCGTGATCGACGGCATGCCCATCTCGATCGGCGGCGGCATCTCTGCCGGCCGCAATCCGCTCAACTTCCTGAATCCCGACGACATCGAGAGCATCACCATCCTGAAGGACGCGTCTGCGACGGCGATCTACGGCGCGCGCGGCGCGAACGGCGTGGTGATGATCGAGACGCGCGGCGGCTCCGGGCTCGGCGCCCAGGGCAGCCAGCTCACGTACAACGGCAGCATCTCGAGCTCGGCCGTGGAGCGCGAGCCGACCATGCTGACGGCCGACCAGTTCCGTGAGGCGGTGGAGGGCTGGGCCGCCCCCGGGACCGAGGATCTGCTGGCCTCCGAGAACACCGACTGGCGCGACGCGGTCCAGCAGACCGGCGTCGGCCACAACCACTCGGTGGCCTTCGCGGGCGCGAGCGACGACCTCTCCTACCGTCTGTCGGTGGGATACCTGGACCAGCAGGGCGTGCTCCAGGGCACCAACGTCGAGCGCGCCACGCTCGGCCTGAACTACGGGCAGAACTTCTTCGACAACCGGGTCCGCATCACGACCAACATCAAGGGCTCGCACACGAACGACGAGTTCACGCCCGGCGGTGTCATCGGCGGGGCCACGGCGTTCGCGCCGACGCAGCCGATCATGGACGAGGCCAGCCCGTTCGGCGGCTTCTTCGAGTGGGAGACGCAGCAGGCGCTGAACAACCCCGTCGCCGAGCTCCAGCTCGTCATCGACGAGGGCACGACATACCGCAGCCTCGGTGACATCGAGGCATCCGTCGACGTGCCCTTCGTCAGCGGGCTGACCGGAACGGTCCGTCTCGGCTACGACATCACCAAGGCGGAACGAGAGATCTTCCGACCGTCCTTCCTGCGCGGCGAGGCGGAAGGCGCGACGCCGGGCTTCGTGAGCCGCTCCAATTCGACGCAGCTGAACCGGCTGCTCGACGCGTACCTCCACTACGGCTATCGCCTCGAGAACATCGCCGCCGACCTCGACTTCACCGGCGGCTACTCGTACGAGGACTCGAACGCCGAATTCCCGTACTTCGAGGCGCAGGGGCTCAGCTTCGACTACCTCGGCACCAGCGGCGTCCCGACCGCCGAGGAGACCCGGCAGTCGATCTTCGTCGACGAGAGCCGCCTGATCTCCTTCTTCGGCCGCACCAACCTCTCGTTCAACGACCGCTACCTCATGACGCTGAGCGTGCGGCGCGACGGCTCGTCGAAGTTCGGGCCGAGCGAGAGCTGGGGCCTGTTCCCCGCGGCCGGCTTCGCCTGGCGCCTCTCGCAGGAGCCGTTCATGGCCGGCTTCGACGCGATCTCCGACCTGAAGCTGAGGGCGTCGTGGGGCGTCAATGGCAACCAGGCGATCGGCAACTACCTGCAGTTCCCGTCCTACGACATCGGCGAGCCTACGGCGCAGTACCAGTTCGGCGATGACTTCGTGACCACGATCCGCCCCAGCGCCGTCGACCGCGGCATCAAGTGGGAGGAAACCACCTCCTACAACATCGGTCTGGACTACGGCTTCGCGGACAACCGCTTCACCGGCTCGCTCGAGTACTACTTCAAGGAAACGGAAGACCTGATCTTCCGCGTGCCGGTCCCGGCGGGAACGTTCACCAGCAACTTCGTCACGACGAACATCGGCACGCTCGAGAACCGCGGCTGGGAGTTCAGCATCGACGCCGACGTCTTCCAGGGCACCGGCGGCGGCTTCTGGTGGACCGCGGGACTGAACGCGTCGACCAACGACAACCAGATCGTCGACATCAACCCGTTCTCCGAGGGCGGCGGCGAGACGATTCTGACCGGCGGCATCTCGGGCGGCGTCGGCAACTCGATCCAGGTGCTGACCCCCGGCGTCGAGGCCTGGTCGTTCTACGTCTACCGCCACCGGCGCGACGAGGACGGCACGCCCATCTATGCCGATCTGGACGGCAACCAGTCGATCGACGACGACGAGCGACTGCTCATGTACGTCGACCAGCCGACCGTCCCGTGCGATCCGGACGATCCGAGCCAGGGCCTGTGTGGCGACGGCATCATCAACCAGGACGACCGCGTGCCGTTCGAGAGTCCCGCGCCGAACTGGATCATCGGCCACACGTCCCGCATGGGCTTCGGCAACTTCGACATGGGCTTCACGGTGCGCGCGCACCTCGGCAACCACGTCTACAACAACATCGCGTCGAACAACGGGCACTATCGTGCGCTGTCGTACGTGGTCGCCCCGAACAACCTGCATTCATCCGTGCTCGAGACGGGGTTCGCCGACGAGCAGTACTTCTCCGACTACTACGTGGAGGATGCGTCGTTCCTGCGCATGGACAACCTGACGCTCGGCTACACGCTGCCGCCGCTCGGCACCGGGCAGCAGGTGCGCCTCTTCGGCACCGTGCAGAACGTCTTCACGCTGACCGAGTACAGGGGTGTCGATCCGCTCGGCACCAACAACGGCATCGACAACAACCTCTATCCGCGCTCGCGCACGTTCACGGCCGGCGCCAACGTGCGGTTCTGAGATGAACTCGCGGACTGCCGACATTCGACCAATGGACAAGACCATGACAAACATCGGACGCAGAGCCGGCCTCGTGCTGGCCGTCCTGTTCGGCCTGGGCGCGAGCGGCTGCACCGATCTGCTCGTCGAGCCGAAGAGCAGCGTGACGGGCGCGAACATCTTTACCGACGAGGCGGCTTACGAGTCGTTCCTCGCCAAGGTCTACGCGGGCCTCGCCCTGAGCGGGCAGCAGGGTCCGGCCGGCGAGCCCGACATCGAGGGCATCGACGAGGGCTTCGGTCAGTACATCCGCGGCTACTGGCAGCTCCAGGAGCTGCCGACGGACGAGGCCGTGATCGGCTGGGGCGACGCCGGCCTGCCGGAGATGGTGACCTCGCAGTGGGCATCGTCGAACCAGTTCATCACCGCGATGTACTACCGCATCTTCTTCCAGATCGCGCTGGCGAACGAGTTCCTGCGTGAGACTTCCGACGAGGCGCTGGCCGCGCGCGGCCACAGCGGCCTCGTCGCGATTCCGCAGTTCCGGGCGGAAGCGCGGGCGCTACGCGCGCTCAGCTACTGGCACGGCATGGACCTGTTCGGTCCGATCCCGATGGTGACGGAGGATTATGAGGCGGGCTCCGCGCCACCGGAGCAGGTGTCGCGCGCGGAGGTCTTCACCTTCGTCGAGAACGAGCTGACCGACCCTGCCGTGGTCGGCCAGCTGCCGGCGGTGGGCGCGGCCGAATACGGCCGGCTCGATCAGGGCGCCGTCGCGATGATTCTCGCCAAGCTGTACCTCAACGCGGAGGCGTACGGGGTCGGTGCCCGCTACGCCGACGCCATGACTCAGGCCCAGATCGTCATCAGCGGGCCGTACACGCTCGACCCGAACTTCCAGGACATGTTCCTCGCCGACAACCACACGTCGCCCGAGCTCGTCTTCGCGGTGCCGTTCGACGGCACGCGGACGCAGACCTGGGGCGGCACGACCTTCATCGCGCACGCGTCCGTCGGCGGCACGATGGATCCCGCCGATTTCGGCATCGACGGCGGCTGGTTCGGCCTGCGCGTGACGCAGCAGTTCGTGAACCTGTTCGAGGGCGGCGCCGGCGGGCCGGACGGCCGCGCCGACATCCTGTACACGGACAACCAGCAGCTCACGGTGACCAGCCTGGGTACGTTCGAGCACGGGTTCGCCTACCCCAAGTACAGCAACGTCACGTCGCTCGGTGTGGCCGGCTCCCACTCGACGCACACCGACATCGACTTCCCGATGTTCCGCCTGGCCGATGCGCTCCTGATCTACGCCGAGGCGTGTCTGCGCAGCGGCGGCGGCGCGTGCGAGGCGACGGCGCTCACCTACGTGAACGCGGTCCGGCAGCGCGCCTACGGCAACACGAGCGGCAACATCACGCCCGTGGAGCTGACCCTCGATTTCATCCTGGACGAGCGGGCGCGCGAGCTGGCGTGGGAGGGACACCGCCGGCAGGATCTGATCCGCTACGGTCTGTTCACCGGCGACGTGTACCTCTGGGCCTTCAAGGGCGGGGTGGCGACGGGTGCCGCGACGCCTGCGACCCGGGATCTGTACCCGATCCCGGCGATCGAGATCGTGTCGAACCCGAACGTCGATCAGAACCCCGGTTACTGAGCCACAGGTTACGGAGCTCATCCCACAGGAGCATGAGGCGATGTTGAAGCTGAACCGCAAATACCTCGCGACGTTCGTCGCGCTGACCGTCGTCGGCTGGGGATGTACCCCCGACGACTATCCGACCACGCCGCGTTTCGATCCGCCGCCGCAGGAGGACGTGCTGCCGGACGGTGAGCTGTTCTTCTACGAGCCGCCCGCCGGCGTGAGCGTGACGTCGGTCAGTGTGCCCGGTGAGTTCAACGGCTGGAACCCGACCGCGGCTGAGGCGCAGATGACGCAGCTGTCCGACGGCCGCTGGGTCGCGGGCATCGAGCTGGCGGAGGGCACGTACCAGTACAAGTACCACTTCAATGGTACGACCTGGGCCGGCAACATGTGCAACGAGGCCACGTGGGGTGATCCCGACAACGGCGGCCAGGTCGACGCCGACCTGGATTCGTGCGAGGGCGAAAACGCCGTCCGCACGATCGGTACGCCACAGCCGACGGGGCACACCTTCCTGTACATCGTGCCGGAGGGCGTGGGCGTCGAGGTAGTCACCGCCGCGGGGACCTTCCAGCCGGAAGGAGCCCAGTGGAACAACACGTCGGACACGCTGTCGAACATCTGGACGTACACCGTCGACATGGAGCCGGGCACCTACCAGTACAAGTACCAGTTCAACGAGACGAACGGCTGGGCCGGCAACATGTGCGACGAGGCCACGTGGGGTCATCCGGACTACGGCAATGCGGTGGATCCGGACAACGACAACTGCGACGGCGAGAACGCGGTCATCACGATCACGGACGCGGGTCCCCACACGTTCCGCTACATCGTGCCGGCGGGCGTGGGCGACATCACCCAGATCACGGTCGCGGGCGAGTTCCAGGACCCGCAGTGGACGCCGGGCGTCGACTTCTTCATGGAGACGTTCACGCGCACGTACGCGCTCGACGCGGGGACCTACGAGTACAAGTTCATCTTCGACGGGAACTGGGCCGGCAACATGTGCGCGGAGGGGACCTACGCCGATGGCGGCATGGCCGACGCGAACGGGTCGGGCACGTGCAACGGTGAGAACGCGGTGCTGACGATCGACTAGCGATCGGCAGGCTCGCAGGGGAAAGGGCGAGACGGCGCAACCGACGCCGTCTCGCCCTTTCGCTTCTCTGGTTTCCCGGCGCGGATCGGTGCACTATCCCGGTTCGCCGACCGCGCAACACGGCCCAACCGGACTCGGAGGTTTGCCGCTGGTGATTCGCTCGCTCCTGATCCCGACCACCCTGATCGCGCTCGCCTGCAACGGCGCGACGGGGCCGGCGGAGCCGGCGCCCGCGGGTGAGGGACTCGTGATGTGGCTGGCCGTGCCGGAGTCCACGCCCGCGGATGCCGACGTCCACGTCGCAGGCAGCTTCAACGCCTGGAATCCGGGCGCGTCGGCCTATCGCCTGACGCGAGCAGAGGATGGCGGGTACACGATCGGGCTGCCGCCGAGCGTGCGAGGCTCGATCCAATTCAAGTTCACCCTGGGCTCGTGGGAGCAGGTGGAAACGAACAGCGGCGGTGGCGAGATGCCGAACCGGACGTACGCCGTGCCGGCCGGCGGCGGCACGTGGAGCGGTACGGTGGCGGCATGGCGCGACGTCGGTGCCCCGCCCGAGCGCGAGAGTACGCGCACCGCGTCGGTCCGGGTCCTCTCCGACGCCTTCGCGATGCCGCAGCTCGGGCGCGACCGCCGCGTCTGGCTCTACCTGCCGCCGGACTACGCGACCAGCGGCGACCGGCGCTACCCGGTCCTCTACATGCACGACGGGCAGAACCTGTTCGACCAAGCGACGTCCTATGTCGGCGAGTGGGGCGTGGACGAGACGCTCGACTCCCTGCACGCCGCGGGCGAGCTGTCGCTCATCGTCGTCGGCGTGGATCACGGCGGCACCCGTCGCTTCGACGAGTACTCGCCCTGGAACAACCCGCAGTACGGCGGCGGCGAGGGCGACGAGTACGTAGATTTTCTGGTGCAGACGCTGAAGCCGTACATCGACGCGCACTACCGCACGTTGCCGGACCGGCTAAACACCGGTGTCGCGGGCTCGTCCATGGGCGGGCTCATCTCGTTCTACGCCGCCCTCCGGTATCCCGAGATATTCAGCCGCGCGGGCGTCTTCTCGCCCGCGTTCTGGGTCGTCGAGTCGGAGGTGATGGACTGGGCACGCGACCGCTCACCGACCCAGCTCGCTCAGCGGCTGTACTTTGTCAGCGGCGCGCTCGAAGGGCAGGGCGACGCGTACGCGCGCAACCAGGAGCAGATGGCGGACACACTCGCGGTCGCGGGCTTCGTGGAGGGCGAGCACTACGCCGCGCACGTGCGCGCGGACGGCACGCACTCGGAGTGGTTCTGGCGGCGCGAATTCCCGCCGGCCGTGCTGTGGTTGTTCGGCGCGCAGGACTAGACCAAAAGGCGAGGAACATGATTCGAGGATTAGCTGGTGCCGTCATCGCGGTCGCCATCGCCGCCCCGGCGCCCGTTGCGGCTCAGGACTCCCTGGTCGTCCTCTCGCCGGACGGGCGCAACGTCGTGACGGTCGCGACCGTCGACGATGGACGGCTCGTGTATGGCCTGCGCCGCGACGGGCGGAACGTGATCGTCCCGTCTCGCCTGGGCTTCGAGTTCCACAGCGCCTCGCCGCTCGCGGACGGGCTGCGCATCACGGGCTCCGAGCGTCGCTCGTACGACGAGATGTGGACGCAGCCGTGGGGTGAGGTTCGCCAGGTAAGGGAGCACTATAACGAGCTGCGCGTTTCCGTCGAGGAGCGGCTGTCGCCGCGGCGCCGCTTCGACGTCGTTTTCCGCGTATTCGACGACGGCCTCGGCTTCCGCTACGAGCTGCCGGAGCAGCCATCGCTCGGCGAGCTCGCGATCGATGACGAGCTGACCGAGTTCCGCTTCGCCAACGACGGGCTGGCGTGGTGGATCCCGTCGAACCGGCCGCGGCTGGATCGCTCGGAGATGCTGTACTCGTCCTCGCGCGTGAGCCTGATCGACAGCGTGCAGACGCCGCTCACGGTCGAGACGCAGGACGGCTTCTTCGTCGTAATCCACGAGGCCGACCTGGTCGACTATCCGCGCATGTTCCTGGCCTCGCAGCGGGGCATGGAGAGCCGCGCGGTGAGCGCCGCGCTCGCGCCCATGGCGGACGGCGTGAAGGCGCGCGGCCGCACGCCCTTCCGGACGCCGTGGCGCACGATCCAGCTCGCCGATCGGGTCGAGGACCTGGTGCCCGCAGTGCTCGGGCTAAACCTCAATCCCCCGAGCCGCATCGAGGACACGAGCTGGATCGAGCCGATGAAGTACGTCGGCATCTGGTGGGGCATGCACATCGGCACGATGAGCTGGAATTCCGGCCCGAAGCACGGCGCGACGACTGCGAACGCGAAGCGCTACGTCGATTTCGCGGCGGCGAACGGCTTCGGCGGCGTGCTGGTCGAGGGCTGGAACATCGGCTGGGACGGCAACTGGATCGGCAACTCCGAGCTGTTCTCGTTCACCGAGGAGCATCCCGAATACGACCTCGAGGAAGTGACGCGCTACGCGGAGTCGAAGGGCGTCGAGATCATCATGCACAACGAGACCTCCGGCGGGATCGAGAACTACGAGGCGCAGCTCGAGGAGGCGTTCGACCTGTACGAGTCGCTCGACATCAACGCGATCAAATCCGGCTACGTCGCGGACCACGTCCTGGGCGGGCAGTCGCACTACTCGCAGCCGGCAGTGAATCACCATCGCCGCGTGATCGAGGAGGCCGCCGAGCGGCGCATCATGATGAACGTGCACGAGCCCATCCACGACACCGGCGAGCGGCGCACCTGGCCGAACATGATGACGCGCGAGGGCGCACGCGGGCAGGAGTACAACGCGTGGGGCGGCGAGGGCGGCAATCCGCCGGAGCACGAGACGATTCTCTTCTTCACGCGGCTGCTGTCGGGCCCGATGGACTTCACGCCCGGCATCTTCGACATTCTGATCGAGAGCGCGCCCGACGGTCCGCGCTCGCCGGAGCAGTCGCGCGTGCGCACCACGCTCGCCAAGCAGCTCGCGCTCTACGTCGTGCTCTACTCGCCGTTCCAGATGGCGGCCGACCTGATCGAGAACTATGAGGGCGAGCCGGCGTTCCAGTTCATCCGCGACGTCGCCGTCGACTGGGAGCGGACCGACGTGCTGGACGCGGAGATCGGCGACTACGTCGTCGTCGCGCGGCAGGAACGCGCGGGCGAGGAGTGGTTCATCGGCGCGATCACGGACGAGCGCGCGCGCACCATCGAAGTCGCGCTCGACTTCCTGCCGTCCGGCCGTACGTACGTCGCCGAGATCTACGCGGACGGCGCAGACGCACACTGGATGACGAATCCGCTGCCCGTGTCGATCACGCGGCAGACCGTGACTTCCGGAAACCGTCTGACCATCCGCATGGTGGCGGGTGGCGGGCAGGCGATCCGCATCAGCCCGGTGCGGTAGGGCAGCGTGAGTTCTCATGGCCGTCTCCATTCTGGTCGTTGACGACGACGCGCATGTCCGCGCGTCGCTCTGCCGCGCCCTGTCAGTCGCCGGCGCCAGCATAAGCGCCGCGGAGAGCGCGGAGCAGGCGCTGACGGTCGTCGCGGCGGCGGCGCCAGATCTCGTCCTTTCCGACGTGCGCATGCCCGGGATGGACGGGCTCGAGCTGTTGCGGCTCCTGCGGGAGCGCGCTCCCGCGATCGACGTAATTCTAATGACCGCGCACGACGACCTCCCCCTCGTCGCCATGGCGATGCGCGAGGGCGCCGTCGACTTTCTGCTCAAGCCGCTCGAACTGCACCGTCTGCGACGGACCATCGAGAGCATACTAGAGGACCGTGCGGCGCGCGCGCGTGCACGAGAGCAGGCGGACCCCGTAAGCGATTCACCGGGTCTCGTGGGGCGGGATGGCCGGATGGTGGAGATCTTCAAGATCGTCGGCCAGGTGGCGCGGACGCGGACGAGCGTGGTGATCCGGGGAGAGAGCGGAACGGGGAAGGAGTTGATCGCGCGGGCGATCCACGACAGCTCTCCCTACGCCAGCGAGCCGTTCGTGGCGGTCAACTGTACGGCCCTTCCGGCGACGCTGCTGGAAAGCGAGCTGTTCGGGCACGTTCGCGGCGCATTCACGGGCGCGACCAGTGACCGCCGCGGCCGCTTCGCGCAGGCGGGACGCGGCACGGTCTTCCTGGATGAAATCGGCGACACCACGCCGGAGTTCCAGGCGAAGCTGCTGCGGGTACTGCAGGAGCGCGAGTTCTATGCGGTCGGCTCGGACGTCGCCGCCCGCGTCGACGCGCGGGTGGTTGCGGCGACACACCGAAACCTGGAGCAACTCGTCAGCGATGGCGGGTTCCGCGAGGACCTCTACTATCGTTTGCGTGTCGTGGAGATCGCGATTCCGCCGCTGCGGGAGCGGATCGCGGACCTGCCACTGATCGCGGAGCACCTGATGCAGCGCATCAGCATCGGAATCGATCGCCCGCAGCCATCCCTGTCACGCGAGGCGCTCGATGTCCTGCTGTCCCACCGATGGCCCGGAAACGTTCGTGAGCTGGAGAATTGCCTGACGCGCGCACTGATCCTCGCAACGGGACCGGTGATTCGGCCTGAGCACATTTCGCTGGAAGCGCCGGCATCCGCCGCGCGCGCGCCGGGTCTTGCTACCCTGGAGCAGGTGGAGCGCGACCATATTGCGCAGGTGCTGCGTGCGACTGGCGGTCACAAGGCCCGGACGGCGGACATTCTGGGGGTTTCGAGACCTCGTCTCGACCGCCTGCTCAGGAAGTACGGCATCGGGACTTCGACACCGGAGCGGCCGGGCTGATGAGCAGCGCGCTTTCCTTCCGCACACGTATCCTGCTGCTTCTTCTCTCGGTGGCCGTACTCCCCCTGGCGTTGCTCGGGTTGTGGTTGACGGGGGCGGCTGCGCGGTCGGGGGAGCTATTGCTTCGCTCCCGTCTCGACCAGCTCCTCGACCTCGCGGCAGCCGACGTGGGCGCCCGATGGCTCCGGCAGCGCTCTGATCTGCTTGCCCTGGCGGACGAAGCCGATGTTCAGCGCCTGCTGCGCAGCGAAGCTTCCGATCAATCACTGGTCGCGAGCCCCAACGGCACCCGCCGAATCAGTCTGCATGACGTACGTGGCCGGACTCGGGGAACGCTCGGCCGCTCGAACGGTGAGGGGAACACGCCCACACTGTCGATCGACGTTCCGCTGCACGACCGGCTGACGGGCGAACGCCTGGGCGTCCTCCGAGCCCGCCTGCGCATGTCCGACCTGATCGACATCCAGAGCGCGGGCACCCCGGGAGCGGGTGCGGTACTGACGGCAATCGACCCGAGAACCGGCGCACCGCTCCTGCCCCTTCCATTCGACGCCGAATACCTGCGCGGCGATCGTTTCCGCTGGGGTGGCGAGGAGTGGGTGGTGCAGCGGCGCAGCATCACCGAGCCGGTGCTCCAGCTCGTGGCGGCCGCGCCGCTCGGATCGGTGGCCGAACCGTTTGCCGCGGCCGCCCGCCGTGGAGTCGTCGCCCTCCTGCTGGTCGCTGCCGCGGCGGTTGCGCTCGGCGCGGTGCAGACCGGTCGGATGACGCGCTCCCTCGGCGCGCTGGCGGAAGCAGCGGATTCGGTCGCCCGCGGTGAGCTCCAGCGGACGGTGCCGGTCACGAGTCAGGACGAGGTCGGGCGGGTCGCCGATGCGTTCAACACGATGACGGCCAGTCTGCGCGAGCTTCTGCGCCAGCAGTCGCAGCGCGAAGCGCACGCGCTGCTGGGGCGCTTCGCGTCCGAGATCGCACACGAGGTACGGAACCCCCTTACCGCGATCCGACTGGACCTTCAGATGATGGACGAGCACCTGCCGCCCGGTGAGACGGTACGCGAGCTTCAGCGCGGGGCGCTCGCCGCCATAGGACACCTGGAGCGCACCGTGTCGGGGGTACTGGATCTCGCCCGCAGTGGGCGAGTCCAGCTCGTTTCGATCGACCTGCGTGCGCCCGTCCAGGCGGCGCTCGCCGCCGCGCGGCCGGTCTTCGCAGATCGCGGAGTCCTCCTCGTTTCCGCGATGCCGGAGACGCCGCTGCGCGTGAATGGCGACGCGGCCATGCTCCAGCAGATGGCGCTCAACATCCTGCTGAATGCCGCCGAGGCGAGCGAGACGGGCGGAACCACGCAGATCGACGCGCGAGCCGCCGATCGCGACATTCTGCTGACCGTGACGGACGACGGCAGCGGCATCCCCGCGGCCGAGCTGGCTCGCGTCCGCGATCCGTTCTTCTCTACGAAGGCTAGCGGCACGGGGTTGGGTCTCGCGCTGGTGGAGAGGATCGCCAGCGCTCACGGAGGCGCCCTCCACATCGAGAGCGCCGTCGGCCGCGGCTCTCGCGTCATCGTGCGCCTGCCGGCCAGTGGCGCGACGTAACGCACCATTACCTCCAGGCTACGGTGCGTTACGTTCCCGGCGCTGGCCGGGAACCGTCGAATGGCAGCCAAGCCACTATGCTGCAACGACATACGCGTTTGCCGATCCGCCGGTCCACTCCTTGGAAGGTGACGCGCTGCGGAGACCCCTTCCTGGAGGATATGATGACCCGGCTTCATTCGACCCTCCTCGTGCTTCTGGCTACGGCGGCATGCGGCAGCACCGACGCCGCCTCTTCACGCTCCGGCCCGGCATTCCCGGACGCAGTGGCGCGCCGACTGATCACGCTTCCGGAGACTGCGACCGGAATCAGCCCCCCGATCGAAGGGCGATGGCTGCCGTACAGCGACGGCGGTCTGATCCTGCACGATTTGGCGACGGATTCGCTACGCAGCCTGACCGACCGAAGCGCCGGTCATGTGATCGACTCGCGCGCCTCGCGTGGTGAGCGACAGATCGCCTACGCGCGGTACTCACCGGATTGGTCCAGGCTCGAGCTGCGCGTGGTCGGCGTCGATGGAACCGCCGACCGCCGCTTGTACAGCGTGGACGTCCCGGAGAACGGCCCATGGATCTCGATTGACGACTGGTCTCCCGATGGCGCGCACCTGCTGGTGCGCCTGCGTGACGTGAACTGGAGCTGGCAGCTCGCGCTGCTTTCGACGAGCGACGGATCGGTGCGGGTCCTGAAGTCGCTGGGGTGGCGTTCGCCCGCGCACGCTCGTTTCTCGCCGGACGGCCGATACATCGCCTACGATTTCGCGCCGGAAGAAGAATCGGCGAAGCGCGACATCCTGCTGCTGGCGGTGGACGGCAGCAGGGAGACCGAGGTCACGAGCACCGCCGTTCACGAGCGCCTGATGGGCTGGGCGCCGGACGGAGGCGCCCTCTTCTTCGTGCGCGAAGAGCGTGGCTCGCGCAGCATATGGCAGGTGCCCGTGGCGGACGGCCGGCGCAGGGGGAGCGAGCGGCTGGTGCGGCCGGACGTCTGGTCGATGAGGCCGATCGGCTTTTCCGGAGATCGGTTCTTCTATGAGGTGAGAGACCAGACCGCCGATGTCTACTCGGCCGGGTTGGAGCTCGAGAGCGGCGGCGCGCTCGGCTCGCCGACCAGGCTCTTCCAGGCGCCCGGCTGGTTCGCGACTGCGTACTCCCCCGATGGCGGCCACATGGCGTATTTCCTCGGCGGTCCCGACGACGGCGTGGCTCCGATCTCCATCTTCATACGCTCGGTAGCGACCGGCATCGAGCGGGAGCTGGAGGTCCCGATCTCCTACGTCTGGAGCATGCGCTGGGCGCCCGACGGTGAAGCGCTGCTGGTCCTCGCCCAGAACCGCGGACGCAACGAAGCCTATCGAGTCGACCTGCAATCGCGAGCCGCGACGCCGCTCGGATACGAGGGGGCGGTAACGGCGCCGATCCGCTCGGCGGACGGACGGACCGACTACTATGGAAAGCGGGGACGAGCCATAATTCCGACGCTGGTGGCGCGCAGCGTCGAATCGGGCGAAGAGCGAGTGCTCTATGCCGATTCCGCGATGTCCCTCTTTGCGGAGTTGTCGCCGGACGAGAAGAACCTCCTGACGACGCGGACCCGCACAGATGGCACCGAAATCCTGCTGGTGCCCACAGCGGGCGGACAGCCGACGAGCCTGATTCGGGGCGCTCCCGGCGACTCCCTGGCCGTGGCCGGCTGGGCGACCGATGGACGCCACATATTGTTCACCCGCGTGGATGCGGGCGAGCGCAGCCTGTGGAGGCTGTCGACGAGCGGCGGCCGACCCGAGCCCCTTCCGTTGCGCGGACGCGAGCTGCGCAGAATCACCTATCACCCCGTCAGCAGCAGGGTGTCCTATGCGGTCTTCCAGCCAAAGATCCGCGAGGTGTGGGTCCTGGAGGGGCTGCCGCCCAGCGAGCCATAATCGTGCGGCGGCGCGTGTTCCTGGGGCTCGCGGCCGCGGCGATCGCGGTCGCGAGCGCCGCGCCTTTGGCGATCGGGCGCCGGCCGACCCCCACTCCACCCTCCGAGATCCTGCTGGCAGTCCCGGCCGGACTCGATACCTATGTGCCGGGCGCGCCAGGGATCGGCTCTACCCGCACCATACGGCTCGGGGAGGCGCTCTTTTTCGAAACCGGACTCTCCGAGGACGGCACCCGGAGCTGCGCCTCGTGCCACCGCCCGGAGTACGCGTTCGCTGACACGAATTCGGTATCGCCAGGCGTGCATGGACGTCTGGGAAATCGGAACGCTCCGTCCATTGTCAACGCCGCCTATGGCGCGTCCTTCGGCTGGGACGGCGCCGCTTCCACTCTCGAGGAGCAGGTGCTCCGCCCCTTCGGAGATCCCGTCGAGTTCGGCGCGTCTCTCGGCGGCGCGATCGAGCGCCTGCGACAGAAACCGGAATACCGTGCCGCCTTCCGGCGCGCGTACGGCGGAGGAATCGATCCGGAGAAGGTTGCGCAGGCGCTCGCCGACTACGTGCGCACCCTCCTTTCTGGCAACTCACATCTCGACCGCTTCCGCGCGGGCGACACCCTGGCGCTGAGCGCGGAGGCGCGTGCGGGCTTCCTCCTCTTCAACGGCCGCGCCCGCTGCAGCCTTTGCCACACCGGTCCCCTCTTCAGCGATGGCGAGTTCCACAATACGGGAGTTTCCCCCGGCGCCGACCCGGGCCGCATGTCGGTGACGGGACGTCCGGGCGACCGCGGAGCCTTCCGGACGCCGTCCCTGCGGAACGTGGCGAGGACCGCCCCCTACATGCATGACGGCTCGATGCGCAGCCTCGAGGAGGTCGTCGATTTCTACGATCGGGGAGGGGGTCCCAACGCATTCCTCGATGCGCAGCTGCGTCCCCTCGACCTGACACCGGCGGAAAAGGCGCAGCTGATCGTCTTCCTTCGCGCGCTGACTTCCGGGGAGCACGCACTCGCCGCTCGGGAATGACGCGAGCGCGAGCGTCGGGCGTCGCCCGCAGACCCATGGAGACATGGTCTGCCGCAGGTCATGGAACTTCGCTAACTTAACCGCGAGAGAGCAGCACCGCGTCTGGCGACCACCAGCATCCTTCCGGATTCTTTCATGGGCCTGCACCGCAAGCACGCTTTCCTACTCTTCCTCCTGCTCGGCGTCCTCGGCTGCGAGGAACCCAACTATCCGGGTCCCCTTCCCGATCCGGATCCGAACGAGGAGGGGTACGCGTTCGTCTATACGCCGCCAGCCGGGGCGCCGGCCCTCACGTCGATCAGCGTGCGCGGCAGCTTCAACGCGTGGGCCGAGACGGCGATGGAGGAGCAGGACGACGGCTCGTGGGTCGCGTACGTCGAGCTCGATTCGACGACGCTGTACTCGTACAAGTTCTTCATCAACGGCAACTGGATCTCGGACATGTGCTCCGACCCGACCTGGGGCCACGAGAGCGAGGGCGGGCTGGTCCACCTCGACGCGGACGGCTGCGAGTCGGACGGCTTCGGCGGCCAGAACGCGCTGATCACGCTGGGCGAGATCGGCCTCGGCTTCACGCATTCGGCGGGCGATCCGGAGTTCGTGTCGGTGGCCGGCGATCGTCTGTCCATCCGCTTCCGCGCGAACGAGGACCGGATCGCGTCGGCGAGCGTCATCGTCGCCGAGGACACCGTGGCCATGCACCTCCAGCTGGGACTGGGCCTCCAGGAGGTATGGCGCGTCTCGGTGCCCCCCGCGACGACCAGCTACAGCTTCCTGCTGGAGACGACGGACGGAGTCGAGACGTTCGGCCCCTACGAAGCGCCGGCGGATCCCTTCCGCTCTGTGTCGTGGGCGAGCGACGCCGTCGCCTACCAGATCTTCCCGGAGCGCTTCTGGAACGGCGACCCGTCGAACGACTCGCTGACGCTCTCGACCGACGAGTTCGTCTACAAC
>DATKDR010000091.1:0-11423 GCA_035512635.1 Longimicrobiales bacterium
CTGGTAGTCGGCCGCCAGTCGTGCCCGCGCGCGCGAGCCGGGCGCGGCCGCCGCCAGGCCGGCGTCGGGACTGGGCCGCGGTCGGCGCGGTCCCCGCCGCGGGGCCGCGGAAGGTCCGCCGCCTCTGCTGCCGGGTCAGACCGTCGAGCTGGGAGGTGCCGGCCGCGCCGCGTCGAGCGACAGGACCGGCGCGCAGTCTGCCGCTGCCGCCGGCGACGAGGCGGCGGCCGACGCCACAGACGCAGGAACCGACTCGGGCCCGGGAACGCAGGCGCGCACGAGTGTTTCGATTCCGGGCCTCGAGGACGTGCTCGACCCGAAGGAGCTCGGCCTGCCCACGGATGCGGGGGCTGTGCAGCGCTACCTGACCAACCGCTACCGCGGCGTCGGCGATCGTACCGCCGAGCAGCTCGTGGAGACCTTCGGCGCGGAGCACGTGTTCGCCGCGCTCCAGGCGGCGTCGGATCGCGTTTCCGAGGTGGTGGGCGCGCACCGCGCCGCCGCGCTGCTGGACGCATGGCGGCTCGATTACGCGCGCCGTACTGGTGCCGATACGGATGCGTCCGACGGATCCGATGGCGCCGGCCCATCCGACGTCGAGCGCGAGCTTCCCGCGCCCGTCCCGGAGCGCGAGGCGGTGCCCGCGGAGCGTGAAGTCATCCCCGCGGAGGTCGAGCGGGAAAGCGGCACCCCGGCGGTCGATCGCGAGCTGCCGCCCGCGGCGGACATCGAGCGAGCGACGCCGGACCTGTGGAGCAATCCGCGGGAGCCGCGCCGCGAGTGAGCACGGCCGGGATCGGCTACGAACCGCTCCCGGCCGCCTTCTACCAGCGCGGCGCCGAGGTGGTGGCTCGTGACCTCCTCGGCGCCGTCGTCGTCTCCGACGTCGGCGGTGTCCGCACGGCGGGTCGCATCGTCGAGACCGAGGCGTATCTCGGCGCGCCCGATCCGGCTTCCCATGCGGCCGAGCGCATCGGCCGCACGACCCGCAACGAGTCGATGTTCGGCGCGGGCGGCATCGCCTACGTCTATTTCATCTACGGCATGCACTGGTGTCTGAACGCGGTGACAGGCGAGGCCGACGTGGCGAACGCAGTGCTCATCCGCGCGCTGGAACCCGTCGAGGGGCTGGAGGCGATGAGGGAACGTCGCAGCCACCGCATCGGTAGAGCGCCCCGGAACCGCGATCTCCTGCGCGGACCCGCTCGGCTCGCGGAGGGGCTCGGCATCACCGGTGCCCTGGACGGCCACGACCTGGCTCGCCCGCCCCTGCGGATCGCGCGCGGCGACGCGATTCCGGACGCGAGCATCGCCGTCGGACCACGGATCGGCATCACACGAGCGGCCGACTGGCCGCTCCGCTTCTTCCTCGAGGACTCCCTTTGGGTCTCGCGTTGATCCGGCGTCTGGCGATCGCGGCGCTGCTGCTGGCCGCGGCGGCCGTGCCTGCGGCCGCACAGGGCACCGGTCGAGTCCTCGGCACCGTGACCGACTCGGCAACCGGGCAGCCGCTCATGGGCGTCACCATCAGCCTCGCCGGCCGCGAGCAGCCGCGCACCATCACCAACGACGCCGGCCGCTTCATCCTCACCGCCGTGCCGCTCGGCCTCCAGGACATCGAAGTGGAGATGGTCGGCTACCGGACCACCACGATCGGGGAGGTCCGCGTCGGCTCGAGCCGGCCCGTCGAGGTGACGATCTCGCTCGTCTCGACACCCATCGAGGTCGAGGGCGTCCTGGTCGAGGCGGAGCGCGTCCGGCTGATCGAGCCCGAAGTCGTCGCCAGTCACGAGATCGTGATCGGCCGCGAGCTGCGCGAGCTGCCCGTCGACCGGATCGAGGAGGCGATCGAGCTGACGCCGGGCGTGTCCGACGGCCATTTCCGCGGCGGACGCGTGGGTCAGGAGACGTACGTCGTCGACGGGCTCGCGCTGAAGAACCAGCTCGAAGGCTCGACGCAGGGCGCCGCGCTCGAGCTGGCACCCAGCTCGCTCGAGGAGATCGAGGTCATGACCGGAGGCTTCGGCGCCGAGCACGGCTCCGCGCTTTCCGGCGTCGTCAGCGTCGTCACCCGACGCGGCGGCAGCGAACGCTGGGAGAGCAGCGCAACCGTTCGATCCGACGCCTGGGCGCCGGAGTCGCTGTTCCAGGGCTTCACCGGCCTCTCCATGAACGCGGGCGGTCCGGTCTCCCTGCTGGGTCGGGGCAGCACGCTGTTCGTCGACGTGCTCGCGCAGGGCATGGGCGACGCGGATCCGCGCGCGCGCGGCCTCGCCTGCGTCGAGCCGGAGGACGGCGATGCCGCGCTCACAGCCGGCATCGAATCGCTGCGCGCCTCCGCGGAACGGCTGTATTGCCCCTACTCCGATGCGTCGCTGCCGCATCAGCAGGGAGACAAGCTGATCGGCTTCCTTCGTTTCGACCGTCCGGTCACGCCGGCGCTCAACCTGACCGGCTCGCTCCTCTACAATCGCACGCAGCAGGAGCTGTACACGCCCGAGCTCAAGTACGCGGACGAATACCGGCTGGGTCAGCGCTCGCAGGGGGCGCTCGGCCAGCTCGCCTTCGACTGGTCGCGCCACGTCATGGGTCGCGCCGTGCACCTGACCGCGCGCGGGGCGGCCATGCGTCTCGATCGGCACCTGGGCGTCATCGATCCCGAGTGGCGGGAGGGTCACACCTCGATCGCCGGCGTTTCGCTCACGCCGTTCGAGTTTCTGGGCGAGGATTTCGTGCACACGCCGATCAACGAGCAGCTCGCGTCGGCGCTGCCGGTGCCCGGCTACGTCACGCCCGGCGGCGTGCTCGGGTCCCCCTTCGGTCCCGCGGCCGAGGGATTGTTCGTCACGGAAGGCGGATCGGGCATCGCCAACTGGAGCCGTACGGAGTTCGTCGGCGGCGACCTCGTCGGAGAGATGCTGCACGCGGACGGCGCGATGGTTCGCGCCGGCGCCAATACGCGCTTCTACCGCGTTCAGACCTATGAGCGCGTGCAGGGCTGGCTACCCGGGTCCTCGCTCAACTACGCGCTTTTCTTCCCGGCGACGGTGAGCGGCTTCGGTGAATACCGGATGATCGTCGCCGAGGAGTTCCAGGTGCAGTTCGGCATGCGTCTGGAGATGTTCCGCTCGGGGATCGGCGTGAGCCGGGATCCGGACAACTACCTGGCGCCCGTCGCCGATACCGAGTGGAAGTGGAGCCTGATGCCGCGCATCGGCTTCGCGGGTGCGATACCCGGCAGCGACGGGCGCGCGAGCTTCAAGCTCAGCTACGGCCGCGTCGCGCAGCCGCCCGACTTCCGCTTC
The DNA here is from genome assembly GCA_035512635.1 of Longimicrobiales bacterium. Lineage (GTDB taxonomy): Bacteria > Gemmatimonadota > Gemmatimonadetes > Longimicrobiales > RSA9 > DATKDR01. The sequence goes on from DATKDR010000091.1 coordinate 3,306, forward strand.
TTCCTCGACACGACGATCGGCGATTCCCTGCGCACCGACATCCGTCGACAGGGCAACCCGAACCTCGGATTCGAGGAAGGCCGCTCCTACGAGGTCGGCGGCAGCTACCTGGTCACGCCGTCGATCGGCGTTACGGTCACGGCTTTCCGAAAGGAGCTGCTGCGGCTGGTGAGCGGCGGCATCCGCTTCGAGGGGGCGGAGGAGGGCACCTTCTCCACCGGCGACCACGGCGAAGTGATGGGCATCGAGGTGAGCACACGCGCGCGCTGGCAGTCGCTCGCGTTGCGCCTCGGCTACGCGCTGCAAAAGGCGGAGGGCGTGACGTCGGGCGTGTTCGGCGGTGATACCGCGGTCGACAACGACCAGTCGATCACGTTCCCGCTCGCGTTCGACCGGCGCCATGCATTCGATGCGTCCGCTTTCTATGGTCAGGCGGCAGGCGACAAGGAATCGCCGTGGTCGGCGGGCATCACGTCGACGGTTCACAGCGGCTATCCATTCGATCTTCGAGCCGCGGCGGGGGAGAGCGCGGCGCACGCGACCTACCTGCCCTGGACGGCCGTGCTCGATCTGCGCGCGAGCCGCGACATCGGCAGCTTCGCATGCACGTCCTGCCGCTGGCGCGTCACTTTCGATGCGCGCAATCTGCTCGGTCGCGAGAACGTCATCGCGCTGCGCCGGGACAACGCCAGCCTGGCGCCATCGGCCGCCGCGCTCGACAGCATCGCCGACGCGGTCGTCATCACGGAGGGCATTCCGCGGGAATCGCCCCGCTACAGTGCACACGCCGACCTGGATGGCGACGGCGTCATCAGTGCCGCCGAGTTTCGCACGGCGCGCTGGGCCGCCGCGCTCGACCGCTCGGATCCGTCGCTGTTCTTCGGCGAGCCGCGGCAGGTGCGCATCGGCCTCGAGGTGAACTTCTGATGCGTGAGCGGGTGAACCGACGACGGCCGGCTCCATGGTTCGCAACGCCCGCGCGGCGTGCCGCAGCCGTCGCTTTGCTCGCGATGCCGCTCGCACTGATGTTCGCGTGTCGCGAAGCGGCCGAGCCTTTCCGCCCCGAACATCGCGCGCAGCCGAACGACCCGACCTTCGTCCGGCTCACGTTCGGCGCCGGTGACGATCGCGTGCCGGTATGGTCGGCCGGGGGCGACTCGATCTACTTCACTTCGACGCGATGGGAGGAGAATCCGCTCGCCCCGGCCACGGTGCTGGCGCTGTCGGCCGACGGCATGGGCGCGCTCTCGCCGCTGCTGCGGAACGTCCAGGAAGGCAACGCGGTGGGAAACTGGATCACGGCGCCGGCGTTGTCGAAAGCCGGCGGGCGCGTCGCCTTCATGCGCCTCATGCCGCTGCTGCCCGACAGCCCGTGCCTGGGGAAGCGGGTCTGCCCGATCCTGGCGAATCTGCCGATGGTGCGGCTGCTCGCAGGGGAGTTGCACGCGCGCGCCCTGGACGCGTCGGGTTCGCTGACGGACGACCTCGTCCTGCCGCTGCGCTTCGACGGCCACTCCGTGGAAGCGGATCCGAGCGCACCGGGGGGTGCGATGACCGTCTCGGAGTACCATCCCTCCCAGTACCAGTTCGAGGCGGAGCGCCGCTCGTTCTTCCGGCCGGCCTGGAGCCCGGACGGATCCGAGCTGGTGGTGAGCGACGGCCTGCGCCTGCTGCGCTGGCAGCTCGGCGCGCTCGACGCGGTCGCCATTCCGGGAACCGAAGACGGCATGATGCCCGCCTGGAGCCCGGACGGAGACTGGATCGCGTACGCTCGCTATCCTCGCACGTCCTCCGAGACGTTCATCTGCGAATACCAGAACGTGATCATGACCCTCGAGGGACCGATCACCGTCACCGACTGCGTCGAGCGGCGCACGATCCACTGGGCCGGCGAGCCGCTGATCGTGCTGGTGCGGCCGGACGGCAGCGAGGAGCGAGTCCTCGGGCCCGGAACCGATCCCGCCTGGTCGCCCGACGGCCTGTTCGTCTACGCCTCCGCCACGGCCGGTGAGGATATGGTCGCGAACATGATCGTGCGCATGCCGCTCGACGGAGGAGCCGCGACGGCGGTGCCGCGCACCGAACAGGGAATCGAGCCGGCCGTCTCGCCCGATGGCCGGCGGCTCGCCTTCTCGCGCTCGGCCGGCGGAAGGTCGCACGATATCTGGGTGGTCGACCTCCCATGAGAGCCACCGGCCGACGCTCCGTCGTCGCCGCCCTTCTGTGCGCCGCGGCGCTCGGCGCGACCGCGTGCGAAGACCCGATCCTCATCATCGGCGACCTGCCCGGTACCATGCGACGGGTCGCCGGCATCCCCAATCGCGCCGGCCCTGCCGTCGACTCCCTCGCCACCCAGAGCCAGCTCTTCACGCCGCGAGGTCTGGCGGTGGCCGCCGATGGCACGCTCTACATCGCCGACAGCCGCAACGCCCGCATCGTCGCGGTGACGCCGACGGGTCGCGCGTCCGTCGTGGCGAGCGCGGTATCCTGCACCGACGCCTGCCTCGTCGAGCCTCATGGCGTAGCACTGGCCGGCGACGGTTCCCTCTGGATCGCGGATCCGGGCGCGCATCGGCTCTTCCGTCTCGATCTCGACACGCAACATCTGGAAGTGCGCGCCGGGACGGGCGTCGCGGGCGCATCGCCGGAAGGCACGCAGGCCCTCGAGGCCGACCTGAACCGGCCGACCGGAATCGCGGTCAGCGCAAACGGCGTCGTCTACTTCAGCGAACGCGGCGGTCATCGCATCCTGTGGATCCAGTCGCAGGGCGGCCTTCGCATCCTCGCCGGCACGGGTGAAGCCGGCTTCAGCGACGACAGCCCCGCCACCAACGCGCGCCTGAACGGGCCCGCCGGTCTGTTCATTTCGGGCACCACCCTCTACTTCGCGGACCTGCAGAACGATCGCGTACGCGCGGTCGCGCTGAACGGCGGCAGCATTCGCACGGTGGCGGGCAACGGCGTCGCCGGCTACTCCGAAAGCGATTCGATCGCGCCGTCGGCCAAGCTGAATTCTCCGATCGCGGTCGTCGTGACACACGACGGCACGCAGTTGTTCATCGCCGACGAGGACAATCACCGCGTGCGCGTCGTGAATCTCGCGACGCGCCGGATCTCGAGCTTTGCCGGAACCGGCAATCCTGCCTTTACCGGCGAACGACTGGATGCGACGGACACCGGCCTCGACCTGCCGTCCGGTCTCGGCGTGCACCCGGGCGGCGAGCTGTTCATCTCGGTCGCCGGACATCAGATCGTCTGGCGCACAGCCCTCAGATTCTGACCTTTCCGCGTTGCCACTCCCGGACTCGCGTCCGTACATTCCGCCGCTCTCGATTCGGCAACGACAGAATCAGGAACGATGAAGATCTACGTCTGCATCAAGCGGGTGCCCGACACGGCGGCGCGCATTCGGATTGCCTCCGACGGCGTTTCCATCGACGCGGCGGGCGTGAAGTACATCATCAGTCCGTACGACGAATTCGCCATCGAGGCGGCGCTCCGGCTGAAGGAGAAGCAGGGCGAGGGCGAGGTGGTCGCGGTGACGGTGGGCTCGGCGGCCGCGGCCGAGCAGCTGCGTGGTGCGCTCGCCATGGGCGCCGACCGCGCCATCCTGCTGAAGGGCGAGCCCGGCTGGGACGGACTGGAGACCGCGCGCGCGCTCGCGGCGGCGCTGCGCGACGCCGGCGCCGATCTGATCCTCTTCGGCATGAAGGCGGTCGACAGCGATCAGCAGCAGGTCGGTCCGATGGTCGGCGAGATGCTCGACCTGCCCTGCATCACGGTCGCCGCCGATGTCGAAGTCGAGGACGGCATCGCGCTCTGCCACCGCGAGGTGGAGGGCGGCGTCGAGGTTCTGGAGGCGCCGCTCCCGGCCGTGGTCACGATGACGAAGGGCGCGATCGAGCCGCGCTACGCCTCGCTCAAGGGCATCATGGCGGCGAAGAAGAAGCCGCTGGAGGAGAAGGACGCGCAGCTCGGTGCGGGCCGCATCCGGCTGGAGAAGCTGTCCCTGCCCGCGGACCGCAAGGAAGGTCGCGTCGTGGGAGAAGGACCCGACGCCGTCGCGGAGCTGGTCCGCCTGCTGCGCGAAGAAGCGAAGGTGATCTGATGGCGACGGTTCTCGCGATCGCGGAACAGAGGGACGGCTCGCTGCGGCGAGTCGCGCACGAGACGGTCACGGCGGCGCGCACGCTCGCCGAAAGCGTCGGTGGAGAAACCCACGCGCTCCTGCTGGGCGGCGCAGGTGTCGAGTCGCTGGCGCCGGAGCTCGGCCGCTTCGGCGCGGACACCGTGCACGTCGGCACCGCGGATGTGCTCGCCGACTACCAGCCGGATGCATGGGCTTCGGCCGTCGCTTCGTTCGTGAAGGAGCACGGCTTCGACACGGTGCTGTTCGCGGCCACTTCGACCGGACGCGACCTGGCGCCGCGCGTGGCGGCGCGCCTCGACGTGCCGCTCGCCTCCGACGCGGTCGAGCTCGAGACGGAGGACCGCGCGCTCCGCATCACCCGCCCGGTGTACGCAGGCAAGGCGATGGCGACCGTCGTCGTCGACGCGGAGCCGCGCCTGGTCTCGCTGCGCCCGAACGTGTTCACGCCGATCGAGCGCGCCGGCGCCGCCACCGTATCGAGCTTTCAGCCGGTGACGGGCGAGTCGCGCGTCCGACTGCGCGAGCGCCAGCAAGCCACGGGCGGGCAGCTCGACGTCGGCGAGGCGACCATCGTCATCAGCGGCGGCCGCGGCATGCAGGGTCCGGAAAGATGGCAGATCCTGGAAGAGCTGCGCGACGCATTCGGCGGTCGCGCGGCGCTCGGCGCCTCACGCGCCGTCGTCGATGCCGGCTGGCGACCCCATGCGGAACAGGTGGGACAGACCGGCAAAACCGTCGCGCCGGCCCTCTACATCGCCGTCGGCATCAGCGGCGCCATTCAGCATCTGGCCGGAATGCGTACCGCCGGCACCATCGTCGCCATCAACAAGGACCCCGACGCACCGATCTTCAAGGTCGCCGATTACGGCATCGTCGGCGACGCGTTCGAGGTAGTGCCCAAGCTCGCCGAGGCGATCCGCGCGCACGTCACCTGAGCGCGGTCGGCTGTCGGCCAGCTTTCGATCGGTCACTCGCTGCGGAGCCGACTTCTTGGGATCCGAGGGCCGAACGCCCAACGCCCAAGCTCCAACGCCTAGTTGGCGATGGCGTAACCGGAGAAGTGATCGGTGACGAACGTGATCTGCTTCAGCAGCCGATCGTCGACGCTGCCCATCTCCTCGAGCAGCTCGCCCGTGCGCGAATCGATGTGCCACACGGACAGCGGGTTCCTACCGAGCGCCTCGTCCGAGCAGCGTGAGTAGTCGATCGTGACCGTGACCAGCTTGTGGAACTGCCAGTGCTCCTGATCGTTGACCGTCAGGTCCACGCGCATGTGCCGCGACACCGGCACCTGGATGCCGATATCCGCGATCCTGCGCAGGGCCCCCAATGGCACGATCACCTCGTGCCGATCCAGAACGACGATGCCGCCCGGGGGCAGAAGGCGCCGTTCGGCGGCCTTCGACTGGCTCGTCGGACAGTGGATCAGGGTTGCGCCGGAAAGGCGCGCGAGCCGAGGCGCCGTGGGAACATCGCCCGCTTGCGGCGCGTCACATGCAGTTATAGGGAGGAACCAGCTCAGCAGAAGGGCCGGGAACAGCCTGGCAGTCGGTACTTTCTGCATGATTCGAGAATCCTTTGCCGTATACCGGGGAGAGCCCGGTGGCGGGGGGACTCGAAGGGGTGAATGGGGCAGAATACATGCCGGATGCAAGAATATTGATGGATCGCGGCGTGCGCCTCGAGCGCGGCGGCGTGATGGATGAGGCGCTCCGCTGCTACGTGGAAGCCGAGGCCCACGCGAGCGGTCCCGCGGAGTTGTCGGAGGCGGTGCGCCATCAGGCGGACGTGCTGCGCGTGCGCTGCGCCTGGGATGCCGCGCTCGAGCGGGCGTCGCAGGCGGAAGCGATCGCGCGCGACGCGCAGCTGCCCGAGCAGATGGCGGAAGCGGTGAATGCACGTGCGGCAATCGAGCAGAGTCGCGGCCATCTACCCGAAGCCTCTACGCTCTACGCCACCGTCCTCGAGATCTCGACCGATCCACGCGTGCGCGGCTGCGCGTTGCAGAACCTCGGGACCATGAGCGCGCTGAACGGAGACCATGACGAATCCACGCGCTGCTTCGAGGCGTCGCTCGCGTGCTTCAGCCAGGCCGGATACGATCGGGGTGTCGCGATCGCCATGAACAATGTGGGCCGCGCTTCGCTCGATCGCGGTGACCACGAACGCGCCGAGGAGGTCCTGCTGCCCGCCGTGACGCTGGCCCGTCAGACCGAAGATCTGGAGCTCGCGTCCGTAGCGCTCGTGAACCTCGCCGAGGCAATCGCCGCGCGCGGTGAGCTCGAGCGGGCCGAGGAGGAAGCGAGCGCCGCACTCGGCTTCTTCAAGGTCAGCGGAAACCTGTGGCGCCAGGTCGAATGCTTCAAGATTCTCGGCGACGTGCGGCGCGCGCGCGGAGAGCCGGATGTGGCGCGCCGGTTGTACGAGCAGGGATTGGTGATTGCCGACCAGATCGGAGAGGCCCGGGAAGCCCGCGCCATCGAGCATCGCCTCACCGAGCTGCAAGCGCCGGAGGCGCCCCCTCTCGAGATGTGAGGTGTTGCCCCGTCGTGGCCTCAGTTCGCGACCGCGTACCCGGAGAAGTGGTCCGTCCGGAACGTGACGGTACGATTCTCCTTGTCGTCCACCCCGCCCATGTTCTGAAGCAGCGCCCCCGTCGCGGGCGCGAGCGAAGCGCTCGGTTTCTTCAAGATCAGCGGCAAACTGTGGCGCCAGGTCGAGTGCCTGCGCCTGCTCGGCGACGTCCACGCGAAGCGCCGGCACGCCGATGTGGCACTCCGCCTGTACCGTCAGGCGCTGTCGATCGCGGAACAGATCCAGGCCCTCCCCGAAGCCGAACAGCTGGGCAGCCGAATGGCGGATCTCGACGGCGGGGCCCGCCGCTGAGCGGCCTACTTGCGACGGAACAGAAAGCCTTCGGGCTTGTAGGCCGGCGGCAGGTAGTCCGTCGGCATCGCGACTGTGTTACCGTCACGCAGCGCGCCGTAGCTGGGCGACAGGATCTCGATACCCGCCTCGTTGAATGCGTCCTGGATGTTTTCGTGGAGGCGCGAGTGGATCCACATCATCCGCTCGGGCTGGAGAGTCCAGACGTTCAGCTCGTACGACACGTGGAAATCATTGAGGCTCGTCTGCAGCACGAAGGGCGCAGGGTCCGCGAGGATGAGATCCGTCTTTTTCGCCGCGGCGATCAACAGGCCATGGACCTGCCGCCATGGCGCGTCGTATCCGATCGTCACGGTCGTGTGCAGGAGCACGCCGCCTTCCCGGGCTCTCATGCTCCAATTGATGATGTGCGTGCCGAGGACGAGCGAGTTGGGGATGGTGACATCCACGCTCTTGCTCGTCCGCACCCGGGTAACCAGCAGGTTCTGTTCGACGACGTCGCCCACCGTGTCGGCGATCCTGACGCGATCCCCGACGTGGAAGGCGCGCATGTAGGTCAACATGATCCCGCCGACCACGTTCGCGATCATGCCGGCAGAGCCGAATGTAATCAGCAATCCGAGAAACGCCGCGACGCCGCGAAACGCCTGCGACTCGCTGTTCGGCAAATAGGGCCAGACCATGATCACCGCCAAAGCAATGATCAGGAAGCGGACGATCTTGTAGGTTGGCCGAGCCCATTCCGGATAAAATCCGGAGAAGCGGATCGATCGCTGCTCGATGGCGAGGAAGAACCGCTTGACCAGCTTGGTGCCGTAGTAGGTGACGGCAACGATCACGAGGATGGTGAACAGGCTCGGCAGATAGCCGATCATGCCGCCCAGGACCTGCGAGAGCGGACCGACGACCCAACCCACGATCTCGCCGGACAGACGCCGCGTCCACGGGAAGAAGCTCAGCACCAGAAGCAGATACAGGTACACCAGCATGACCGTGGCTGCGAAGCGCAGCGCGCGTGCGACGAACAGGAGGGCTCGCGCAAGGCGCGCCCTCGAGATCACCTCCAGCTTCTGAACCCGTAT
>DATKDR010000092.1:0-3775 GCA_035512635.1 Longimicrobiales bacterium
CAATTCCAACTACTGGCCGATCATCATGGTGACCGGCAACTACTCGATCCCAACCAGCGGCCGGGGCACCCTGATCGTGACCGGCGACCTCACGGTCAACGGCTCGACCAAGTGGGATGGCATCCTGCTGGTCGGCGGAACGGCCGAGGCGGACGGCAACAACACCGTGCGCGGCACCATCATCTCCGCTCTCAACACCAAGCTGGGCATGACGGTCGGCGTGAGTGACGTGGGCAACGGCACCAAGACCTACGTCTACAACTCGTGCAACATCGCCAACGCCCTGGCCCGATTCGGCACGCTGGTCCCGATGCAGAACACGTGGGTGGACAATTGGCCGACGTGGTGAGCGGCATCGCCGCGATCCGGTCCGCGCAGCGGCCCGTGCCCCCCTCGAGCGCCCGCCGCTGGCCTCGCAACGAGGCGCTCGCCACCGTCGGTGCGCTGCTCGCGCTCGTCCTCGTCGGCGTCCTGCTCACCAGCGGATTCTACGCCGCCTTCCGCTCCTCGATCGAGCGCCGCACGAAGGAGGGCGCCTCGGTCCTGGCGCGTGAAGGACTGCGCAGCTATGCGGCGGCCGTCACCACCGACGAGCTGCTGCAACTCCCGATCGGCGAGGACTCGACCGTCGCCGCCGCCGACGTCGCGGCGGGCGACTCGTTCGTCGGCGCCTATGCCGTGCTTGTCGAACGCCTGGATGGCGAGGCCGTCCTCGTGACCGCGATCGGCATTCTCGCCGGGCGAGGCTATCCGATCACCTGCACGATCACGGTGCAGTGGCAGCTGGACGACGCCTCCGCGCGCGCCCTCGACGGCGCAACGGTGCCGCACTGTGCGCGCTCGGGTGTCAGGCCGATTGTCATCGCGCGCACGCGCCAAGAGTCATCTTGACTTTGACGCGCGTACATCATTAACGTTGAGAGACCCGCCCGTGCTGGTCTCCCCCACTCGCAAAAAAGAAGTCGAATGGCACTGTTCGGTCGCAGCAAGCTGAGCGCCGGCCTCGATATCGGCAGCGGGTACGTGAAGCTCGTGGTCGTCGACCACTCCCGCGCCGAGCCCGAGGTGGTGCAGGTCGCCACGAGTCCTCTCGTGCCCGACGCCATCGTCGAAGGCGAGGTCATGGACCCTGTCCTCGTCGCGGACACGGTGCGTTCCGTCATCGAGAGCGCCGGGCTGCGCCGGACGGACGTCGTCGCCGGTGTCGGCGGCCATGACGTGATCATCAAGCGCATCCAGATGGACCGCATGAGCCAAAGCGATGCGCGCGAGGTGATCCGCTGGGAGGCGGAGCAGCACGTGCCCTTCGACATGGAGAACGTGCAGCTAGACTTCCAGATCCTGGACCCGGAGGGCACGGCGGTACAGATGCAGGTGCTGCTGGTGGCCGCGAAGCGCGAGCTCATCGAGAACCGCATGAGCCTGCTCTCGGACGCCGGTCTGAACCCGGTCGTCATCGACGTCGATGCGTTCGCGCTGCACAACGCCTTCGAGTTCAACTATCCCGACTCGCTCGACGGTCTGGTCGCATTGGTGAACGTCGGCCACGAGACCACCAACGTCGATCTGCTCCAGGACCGCGCTCCCGTGCTGGTGCGCGACATCCCGTTCGGCTCGCGCCGGCTGCGCGAGTCGCTCCAGCGCGAGCGCAGCCTGACCGCCGAACAGGCGGACGACGTGCTCCAGGGCAGGGCAAACGGTGTGGACCTCGGCGCGCTCGTCGAGGAGCGCGTCGATGAGCTGGCCGTCGGCATCGAGCGCGCCGCCGCATTCATCGTCGCGCAGTCCGGCGGGGAAGGAATCGGCCGGGTGTTCGTGTCCGGCGGTGGCGCCTGCGTGCCCGGCCTCGTCGAAGCACTCGGACAGCGCCTCGGCATCCGCACGGAGCTGGCGAATCCGTTGCAGCGTATGACTGTCCGTCCGGAAGTAATGGAAGCGATCCCGATCGATCAGTTTGCGCCCATGCTCATGCTCCCGTTGGGGCTTGCGCTGCGGCGCGCGTAGCAGAGGTCACCTGTGATCCAGATCAACCTGCTCCCCGGCTCCCAGAAGAAGGGCGGCGCCCGACGTCGCCGCTCGGCGGCGGTGCCCGCGTTCCGGCTGCCCGCGCTTAACGGCGGGTGGACGGTGTTCGCCGCGGTCGCGTGGCTGGCCGGCCCCGCACTCATCGGCTGGCTCTTTCTGGGCGATCGTGCACGCGCGTCCGAGCTGCGCGTCGGCATCGAAGCCGCCCAGCGCGACTCTGCGCTCTTCGCGCGCGAGCTCGAGGCCAATCAGGCGCTCTACGCCCGCCGCGACACCATCGCACAGAAGCTCGAGATCATCCAGCAGATCGATGCGGGCCGCTACATCTGGGCGCACATCGTCGACGAGATCGCGCGCAGCGTGCCGGACTATACCTGGCTGAGAAACATCGCCTACGTATCGAACGGCGCGTCACTGGACTCTCCGCGCTTCAGCATTACGGGTCGCACCGGCAACACCTTCGCGCTGACCAGCTTCATGCAGCGTCTCGAGGAGTCGCCCTTCGTGCGCAATGTGCGGCTCATCACCACCACACAGGTCACGGAGCAGGAGAAGATCCTCTACTCCTTCGTGCTCGAGGCCGACTATCAACCGCCGGCACCCGATGCGATCGAGACCGTGCCGCTCTTCGGCCCGGCCGGGGAGGAATAGATGGCTCTGCTACCGTCCAGCCAGTCCGACCAGCGCAGGCTGCTCGTGGGCATCATTCCGCTCGCGCTGCTGTTCGGGTACTACCAGTTCATGCACCCGGGGCGGGTCGCCGCCACGGAGCAGCTGCAGGACCACTACGATGTCCTGGTCAGCCGCAATGACGCGGCGAAGAGCATTGCGCGCACGGGCGCCGGGCCGGACCTCGAGCGCCGGATCGGCATCTACGAGCAGCACATGAAGCGCCTCGAGCAGCTGATCCCGAGCGCCGAGGAGGTGCCGCAGCTGCTGTACTCGATGACCGAGCGCGCCGGCGATGCCGGTGTCGAGCTCACGGAGATGTCGCCCCAGGCGGACGAGCCGGGGCCGTACTATACGAAATCGACGTACAAGATCGGCGTGAAGGGGTCGTACCACGACATCGGCCAGTTCCTGTCCCAGGTCGGTTCGCTGTCGCGGATCATCACGCCCATCGATCTGCGGCTCGTCTCGGACCGGTACAGCGAAACGACACGCAGCGGCTCGCCGGTGCTCGGCGCCGATTTCACCATCGTCACCTACATCCTGCCGGAGCCCGCGCTGGCCGCGCCGGCCTCCGACACTACGGGGACCAATGTCGCGAGTTCGTGACCTGCTCGGGTGCGCCGCCGGCCTCACTGTGGCTGCGCTGACGCTCATCCCGCCTGCCGGCGCGCAGCAGGCAGGCCCGCCGGCCGTCGCGGCGGCGGAGTCGGCCGCTGCCGCTACCGAGGACCCGATCCTGGTCTTCGAGCGCGAGATCTTCGACTATGCCGCCGCCGGCCGGCGCGATCCGTTCCGCGCGCTCTCCGAGGGTGGGGAGTCGGGCCTGCTCTTCGAGGACCTGACGCTACGCATGATCATCTTCGTCGATGTGCCGAGCCAGAGCGTGGCGGTGCTCTCGGATGCCCGCGGCAGGATTCACCGCGTCCGCCGCGGCGACATCATCGGCAATGCGCAGGTGCAGGACATCGCCGCCGCCCATGTCGTCTTCTCCGTCGAGAACCTCGGCGTTCGGCGCCAGCAGGTTCTCGATCTGAAGAAGCCCACGGAAGGAGCTTGATCGATGATTCCGATCATCGCA
>DATKDR010000093.1:0-26611 GCA_035512635.1 Longimicrobiales bacterium
GCTGATCTCCTGGTTCCGCATCCAGGAGATGTTTCGCTTCCAGGCCTTCCACATGTACGGGGTGCTCGGTTCGGCTGCGGGAGTGGCCGCCCTGTCCGTAGCCCTGCTGAGACGGTTCGGTGTCCGCACGTTCGACGGCGACCCGATCAGGATCGACCCGAAGGCAATGGGGAAGGGCACCCGCTACTGGGCGGGCGGCCTGATCTTCGGTGCGGGCTGGGCCGTGACCGGCGCGTGCCCGGGACCCTTTTTCGCGCTCATCGGCAGCGGCCTCGGCGTCTTCGTGATCGTCCTGCTGTGCGCGCTCGTCGGCATGTGGACCTACGGCAGGTTGCGACCGCGACTGCCGCACTGAGCGCCGCCGCTGGAGGGCGTCGCCCGGCTCAGCCGCGTTCCGCGCGTCGTGCGGCTTCCGCGAATTCGCGCACGATCTCGCCCGCCGGCCGCACTGCGTCGATCGCCGCCACGCTGCGTCCCGCCTGCCAGAAATCCTTGCGGCCGGTCTCGTCCAGGGAGGCGTGCTTCAGCCGGTACAGCGACCCGAGCGCGTAGATCGTGCGCATGAGCTTCTTGCTGCGACGACCTTGCAGCATGCGACGCGCAATCGGTCCCGCCCGCGTGCCGAGTCGCTCGACGTAGGGCGTGCGGATGACGGCGAGCGGTACGCCGCTCACGCGCTCGGTCAGCACGATGTCGTCCTCGTCCGCGTCCAGGATCGCCTGCTTGTACGGCTGCGATGCCGTGCACTCGGTCGTCGCGATGAAGCGCGTGCCCATCTGCACGCCCGCGTAGCCGAGCCGCAGCGCGTCGACGAACTCGGCGGGCGAGCCCACGCCGCCGGCGCACACGAGCGGCACGCCGAGGTCGCCCAGCTCGTACATCAGCTCCGCCGGCGTCTTCGGGCCCGCGTGGCCGCCCGCGCGTCGATTCACGGCGATCAGACCGTCGACCCCGCTATCCAGCCCCTTGAGCGCCCACTTCCTCTCGGTCGCGTCGTGGTAGACGATGCCACCGGCGGCGTGCACGGCATCCACGACCCAGCGCGGCTTGCCGAGCGAGGTGACGAAGAAGCGCACGCCCTCCTCCAGCGCGATGTTCACCCAGCGTACCATGCGCTCGTGGTACGCGCGCGACGACGCCTCGATGAGCGCGTTCATGCCGATCGGCTTCGGCGTGAGCGAGCGGATCAGCCGCAGCCCCTGCCGGAACTCGTGGCCGTGCACGTACGTGAGGGAGATCGGCTGCACGATGCCGATGGCGCCCGCGGCCGATGCGGCCGCGACCAGCTCGGGATTCGAGCAGGGGTACATCGCGCCGCAGATGATCGGCACCTCGATGCGTGCATCCCGTGTGAGCGCGGTCGCGAGCGGGTCCGCCGCCGGCGTCGGTTCGCGGATCGTCGTGCTCACGCGCTCAGTAGGGCTCAGGGGAAAGCCGCCAGCGCGCCGTGAGTCGGGCGACGATCTCGTCCGCTTCGTCGCGCAGCTCGGCGGTCGCAGTCGCGTCGGTCGCTTCGGCGATGACCGGCGGCGGCGTCGCGCGTCCTTCCGCGATGATGCGGCCGCGCGCCTTCTTCACGTAATCGATCTCGATGCGGATGGGGATGCCGCGCACGCCGGCGGGCAGCGCGAGCGTCATGGCGAGGCCGGTCGCCAGCTCACCGAGGTTCGCGAGCGCGATCGCGTGCACCGAGCGGAAGTGATTGCGGAGCGCGCGCCGCTCCACCAGCGCGACCAGCGCGCGGCCGGGCTCGAGCTCCAGGATGTCGGGACGGATGCTGCCGGAATAGGGCACCATCCAGCCGAGCAGGCGCGCGAAGACGCGCCGCCCCCCCGGCAGGCGATGGAGGCGCGCCCACGCGCGGGCGACGCGCTGGCCTGTGTCACTCAAGCATCCTCCTCGGTCATGACCTGGAGTCCGATCCGCTCGATCACGCTGCCCGACATCTCGCGGATGCTAAGGCGTACAGCGCCGAGTCGCACTGCCGCGCCGACGACGAGCGCGCCACCCTCGAGCCGGCTTCGCATGAGCTCCTCGAGCGTGGAATCGGCGGCTGCATCCACGGCGATGCCGTAGAATTCGACCAGATCCTCCACACGCGTGCGGGGCGACAGTGGAAACTCCATCGCGGGGAGCGGTTCCGCCACCTCTCCACGCCCTGCGAATGCGCGGTCGACGAACCCGCGCACTTCGGGCCGCAGCACGACGAACACGTGGTCGCCGGGAAAGATGCGAGTCGATCCGCGCGGCGGAATGATCTCCGACCCGCGCGCCACCATCGCGACCACGGCGCCATCCGGCAGCGACATCTCGCGGATCGCGCGTCCCGACGCCTTCGATCGGTTATTGACGATGTAGTCGACGATGTCGCCCTCGACGCCGCGCAGGGACGAGATCTCGAGGGTGACCGGCGGCTCCGGCTCGGCGACCTGCTGGAGACCCAGACGTTCCGCGACCCGTGGCAGCGTCCATCCCTGCAGCGTCGCCGACACCAGTACGACGAAGAACACCACGTTGAACATGAGGCGGCCCTCGGGAAGGCCGAGCAGCAGGGGATAGAGGGCGAGGATGATGGGCACCGCACCACGCAGCCCGACCCATGCGACCAGCATGATCTCGCGTCCGCGATAACCGAGCGGGAATAGGAGCGGCGCAACCGCGAGCGGCCTTGCGACGAAGATCAGGACCGCGGCGATCGCGAGTCCCTGAGGCGCCACTTCAATCAGGCGACTCGGGAAGCTGAGCAGCCCGAGCATCGTGAACATCACGATCTGGGCGAGCCATGCCATGCCGTCCTGGAACAGCAGAATGCCGCGCTTGAATACGACCGTCCGGTTGCCGAGTACGATGCCGGCGACGTAGACGGAGAGGAAGCCGCTCCCCCCGATCGAGGCGGCGAGGCCGTATGCGAAGAAGGCGACGGCCGCCATCATGACCGGATAGAGGCCCGCGGACTCCAGGTTGATGCGCCGGTTCGCCTCGCCACCGAGGTAGCCGACCACGAGGCCGGCGGCGACACCGACGCTCATCTGCAGCAGGAACAGCCCGATCAGCCCGACACCGAGCGGGCGCTCGCCCAGCAGCACCGAAAGGAGGCCTACCGTGAGAAAGACCGCCATCGGGTCGTTGGAGCCGCTTTCGACTTCGAGCGTCGCACCGAGACGAGGCGACAGGCGGGTGCCCTTGCTCCGCAGCACGGAGAATACGGCGGCGGCGTCCGTCGACCCGACGATCGCTCCGAGCAGCACTCCGTGAAGGAGCGGCAGACCGAGCACGAACGCAGCGGCAAGACCGGTCACCCCGGCGGTGATGAGCACGCCGATGGTTGCGAGCCCGAACGCGGGTTTCCACGCGAGCTGCAGCGCTCCTACGGACGTGCGCAACCCGCCGTCGAACAGGATGAGCACGAGGGCAACCGTGCCGATGCCGTGCGCGAGCGGATAGTTCTCGAAGGCGATGCGGCCGATGCCTTCCGACCCAGCGAGCATGCCGATGGCGATGAAGACGACGAGAAGCGGGAGCCCGACGCGCGCGGACAGCTTGCTCGATACGACCGCGAAGAGCACGAGGATCGCACCGGCGACGATCACACCGTCGACTGCGAACATGCTCAGTCCAGCGCGACCACGCGCGCGCCCTCGACTTCGGGCAGCGCGGTCAGGCGCGTGAGCACGGATGCGTCCGGCCGGCCGTCGACGCTGATCGCGGCGAGGGCGGCGCCGCCGGACTCGATGCGCGCCTGGTGGTACTCGGCGATGTTGATGCCCGCCTCTCCGAGCAGCGTGCCGACGCGGCCGATCACGCCGGGCACGTCGCGGTTGCGCAGCACGATGAGCGTGCCGGCCGGCCGGACGTCCACGTGGAAATCGTCGATGCGGACGATCCGCTCGTGGCTCTCGCCGAGCAGTGCGCCGGCGACGCGCGTCCCGCCCTCCGCGCTGGTGACCCGCACCTCGACCTGCTCCGGGTAGTCGGCCTCGGGCGCCGCGCGCGTCATGCTGACGGCGAGGCCACGGCCCTCGGCGAGGTACATGGCATTCACGACGTTGACGGCTTCGCGGCCGAGGATGCCGCCGAGGAAGCCGGCGACCGTCGACGCGGCGAGCGCCGCCAGCGCGTGCTCCTGGGCGCCGCCGTAGCGCACCTCGACGGTGCGCGGCGCGCCGACTGCCAGCGCCTGGGCGAGCATGCCGAGGCGCTCGGCGAGCGCCATCAGCGGGCGCACCTGCCGGAACGCCTCGCCGCCGATCGCGGGCGCGTTGAGCGCGCGGCCGAGGTCGCCCAGAGCGAGCGCGTCGCGGACGGCCTCCGCGATCTCGATGGCCACGTTGTGCTGCGCCTCCGCGGTGGACGCGCCCAGGTGGGGCGTCATGACCAGGCGTGGCGCCTGTCTGAGGGGATGATTCGCCGACAGCGGTTCCTCCTCGAAGACGTCCAGCGCCGCCGCGCCGAGATGGCCGCCGGTGAGCGCGCGCGCGAGCGCCAGCTCGTCGACTACGCCGCCGCGCGCGGCATTCACGATGACCGCGCCCGGCTTCATGCGCGCCATTTGCGCGACGCCGATCAGGCCCCGCGTCGCATCCGTCAGCGGCACGTGCAGCGTGATGACGTCGGCCCGCGCGAGCAGCTCATCCAGCTCGACGGGTTCGATGTCGAGCGCCTGCGCGCGCTCGGCCGGCAGATACGGATCGGAGGCGATCACGCTCATGCCGAAGGCGCGGGCGCGGTGGGCGACCGCGCTGCCGATGCGGCCCGCGCCGACCAGACCGAGCACCTTGCCGCTCAGCTCCGCCCCTTTGAATCGACCGCGCTCCCAGCGTCCTTCGCGCAGCGAGCGGTCGGCTTCCGCGACGCGGCGGACCGCGGCGAGCAACAGTGCGAAGGTCAGCTCGGCGGCGGAAATCGTGTTGCCCGCGGGCGCGTTCATCACCGCAACGCCGCGCGCGGTCGCCGCCTGCACGTCGATGTTGTCGACGCCGACGCCGGCGCGGCCGATCACGCGCAGCCGGCCGCCCGTCGGCAGCACGTCGGCGGTGATGCGCGTCTCACTGCGCACGATCACCGCGTCGGCCGCGGCGAGCGCGCGCGCCAGCGCCTCGCCCGAAAGGCCGCTCTCGCGCACCAGCTCGAAGCGCTCGTCAGCCAGCGGGGCGAGGCCCGCGTCGGGGAGTGGATCCGCGACCAGCACGCGCCACCGTGCGACCTGTTCAGCCAACCAGCTCCTCCTCGATCACGCCCAGCAGGTCCTCCAGTCGTGCGACGGTATGATCGCCCATGTGACCGATGCGGAACATGCGGTCCTTCAGGTCGCCGTAGCCGCCCGCGATGGTCCAGCCGCGCGCGGCGACGCGCCGGACGAGCGCGGCTGCGCCCTCGTCGCCCGGCATGCACACGCAGGTGACCGTCCAGGCGCGGGCGCCCTCCGGTGCGAGCACGCGCACGGCGACGCCGCGCCGGGCGAGCTCCTCGACCCAGCGCCAGGTGCGCTCGGCCATCGCGCGGTGGCGCGCCCAGCGCGCGTCGAGACCCTCGGCCGCGATGTTCGCGAGCTGCCGCTCGAGCGCATAGAGCAGCGACAGCGCGGGTGTGTTCGGCGTCTGCTTCTTCTCGAGCTGCGCCTCGAACTCGAGCAGGTCGAAGTAGGTGCCGCGGCGGGTGCTGCGGCGTGCCCGCTCGAGCATCGCGGGCTGCGCGACACCGAAGGCGAGGCCGGGCGGCAGAGCCAGCGCCTTCTGCGAGCCGGTCAACGTGAAGTCGAGCTGCCACGCGTCGGGCTCGACCGGGCTGCCGCCGAGCGAGGTGACGGCGTCGACGAGGATCACGGCGCCGGCATCGTGCGCGACACGCGCGAGGTCGGCCACGGGATTTAGCACGCCCGTCGAAGTTTCGGAATGCACGACGACGACGGCATCGAATGCGCCGCGTGCGAGAGCCTCGGCCACCCGCGACGGCTCGTGCACGCCACCCCAGCCGACGTCCAGCGTTTCGACCTCGAGGCCGGATTCGCGCACCATCGCGGCGAAGCGCTCGCTGAAGGCGCCATTCACAAGCGCTAGCGCGCGCCTCTCGACGCCGTTGCGCACCGCCGCTTCCATGAACCCTGTCGCCGAGGAAGTCGACACGAGCACCGGCCACTCCGTGCGGAACAGCGGCCTGAGTCCGTCCTGGAGCCGCTCCATGAGCGCGCTCATCTCGGGGCCGCGGTGCCCGATCATCGGCTTCACCTGGGCGGCGAGGACGTCGGGCCGGACTTCCGTGGGGCCGGGCAGGAAGAAACGCCCGAGCCGGTCGTCGGCGCGGACGTTCGCGGCAGGCTGGCCGCCGGACAGCGCCGGCGCGTCGGGCGCGCTCAAGGACTCGGCTGCCGCCGATCCAGCACGTGGCTGGAGAGGAGCGCGCGCCCCTTGTGGTAGAGCGGGCGATCCGCCTCGTCCACGTCGGTTTCGTCGGGAAGCGCGAGCGGCAGCACGGGAGCGAGCGAAGGCGAGCGGATGACGACCTCCGCCGCCGCGCTCACCGCGGGACGGTCCACGACACCCGCGTACGCCACGAACAGATCGACTGCGGCCGCGGCCTCCAGATCGGTCACGCCGTCGCCGACGAACATGACCGGACTCGTCAGTCGCGGCGCGAGCGCGCGCACGAGCGCCTCCTTGCCGCGGGAGCGCGTCAGCGGCGACGCCTCGTCGAAGCCGGCATACGCGCCATCGTCGTCGAAGCGCACGTCGACCGCATGGACGCTGTCCGCCGGCAGACCCAGCGCGCCCGCGAAATAGGAGACGGCGGACAGGACGCCGCCCGACACCACGTGGACGTCGACGCCGGCGCGCGAGAGTGCGCGAATCACGCCGCCTGCGTCCTCGACCGCGCGCTCCAGGTATTCCGTGGCCAGACGGGCGACCGCGTCGCGGCCGGGCTTCACGAGCTCGAGTCGCTCACGGTAGACGTCCTCGAGGCGCGCGCGACCGGACATGGCCGCGGCGGTCAGCTCGGCCAGCTCGGGACGGGCGTCCGCCAGCCGGTCGATGCCCTCGAGGCTCGTGAGCGTGGAGTCGCAGTCGAACAGAACCGTACGGAAGCGCGTCACGCCGAGCGACGCTTGACCGCGCGCTGCAGCTTCTCGTCCGCGCCCGTGGGGCGCTTGAGACGCATCTCGACGAACAGGTCCGCGAGCGCGGGATCGTATTTCACGCCCGAGCCCTCGCGGATGACGTCGAGTGCCTTCTCGATCGGCCACGCTTTCTTGTACGGACGCGCGTGCGTGAGGGCGTCGAAAGTGTCCACGATCGACACGATGCGGCAAGGCAATGGGATCGCCTCACCGGCAATGCCGTGCGGGTAGCCGGTGCCGTTCCACGCCTCGTGATGCGACATGGCGATCTGCTCCGCGAGCTGCAATACCCGGAACCTGCTGCCGCTCAGCATCTTGGCGCCGGTCACGGTGTGCGTCTTCATGATCGCGAACTCCTCGTCCGTCAGCGGCCCCGGCTTGAGCAGGATCGCGTCCGGAATGCCGATCTTGCCCACGTCGTGGAGCGGCGCGGCCGAGCGGATCAGCTCGACGTCCGTCGTCACGATGCCCGCGGCCGCGGCCAGCTCGGCCGCGTTGTGGCCGACACGGAAGGTGTGCTCACCCGTGTCGTCGTCGCGATACTCCGCGGCCCGCGCGAGCCGGTCCATGATCTCGATCTGTGCTTCCTCGAGCTCCCAGGTGCGGGCGCGGATCTTGTGCTCGAGTACTTCGGTCTGATCCTGGAGCTCGAGCGTCATGAAGCGGGTGGTCAGCAGGTGTCGAACGCGCAGCCCGACCTCCGTCGGCTCGACCGGCTTGGTCAGGAAGTCGTTGGCGCCCTCGCGCAGCGCCCGCAGACGGGTCTCCGGATTCACGTCGGCCGTCAGAACCAGCACCGGCAGGTATTCCTGCGACTTCCGCGCCCGAAGCTGAGCCAGGATCTGGTAGCCGTCCACGTGCGGCATGTGCAGGTCGAGCAGAATCAGGTCGGGATCGAACAGCTCCAGCGTCTCGGGAAGCTCGCGTGCGTCCGTGATGCCCTGCACGTTCATGTACCCGAGGCGATCGAGGACCCGCTCGAGCAGGCGGACGTTCGCCGGCTCGTCGTCCACGATCAGAATGCGCGCCGTCGAAATCTCGTCACTCCACACGATTCACCACGGTCGCGGTCGACGTGTTGCGCCAACCCGTTGCGCGAGCGGCCTCTTCGGTACGGCCGGCGGCGAGCGGCAGCGTGAACCAGAAGCGGGCGCCACCGGACGGGGCCTGCTCGTAACCGATGTCGCCGGCCATCGCCTCCACCAGGTGTCGCGTCAGGCTCAGGCCGACGCCCGTTCCCTCGATGCCGGTGCGTTCGGCACCCAGCCGGTCGAACGGAGTGAAAAGGCGCGACAGCTGCTCCGGCGGCACGCCCGGCCCTTCGTCCTCGACCGCGATTCGCAGATTGCCGTCCACGCGCTCGCAGATGACGCGTACCTTCCCGCCCTCGCGGTTGTACTTCACGCCGTTCGACAGGAGGTTGATCATGATCTGCCTGAGCCGCTGCTGGTCTGCGAGGACGGGGGTGTCGCGGTCCGGCCCCTCGATCGAGATGTCGATGCTGCGTTCCGCCGCGCGCGGGCGGAGCAGGTCACGCGCCTCCGCCGTCACGTCGCCCGGGCTCAGCGGCTCGAGGGACAGCTCGAGCCGACCGGCCTCGATGCGGGCGATGTCGAGGACCTCGTCGACCAGGATGAGCAGGTGACGTCCCGCGCGCACGATCTGCGCGACGCCGTCGCGGTCGTCCGGTGCGAGCGCCTCCGCGTCCAGCAGCTGCGCGTAGCCCAGGATGGAATTGAGCGGCGTGCGCAGCTCGTGGCTCATGCGTGATATGAACTCGCTTTTGGCGCGGTTCGCGCGAATCGCCTCGACCCGCGCCTCGTGCACCTCGCGCTCGAACTCCTTCCGTTCCGTCACGTTTCGCACGATCGCCGTGTAGGCCAGCACGCCCTCGAGGGTGCTCTCGCCGAAGGACACCTCGATCGCGACCACGCCGCCGTCCGGTCGATGCGTCGTCAGCTCGAGCGCCGCGGGCTTCTGTCCGGCTGCAACCCGCTGGACGTACTCCCTCACGCGCTCGATATACATCTCCCGCTCGCTCGGGTCGAACAGGTCGGCCAGCGTCAATCGCTGGAGATGCTCCCGCGTGCGGCCGAAGATGGCCGCCGCGGTCGGATTCGCGTACAGCACCCCGAACAGCGTGTCCATCGTCAGGATGCCGTCCGAGGCGGTTTCGGCGAGCTTCCGATAGCGCTCGTCCGTCTCCGCCCGCGCCAGCTCGGTTGCACGACGTGCGTCGGCCTCGTGCTTGAGCTGCCGTGCGACGTCCCGCAGGCCGCCCACCACGACGCCGAGCACCAGCACCAGCACCATGCCCTGGAGCGCGCCCGGGCGCGTGAGCAACGCGACCCCGTCCTGCCCCGTGATGTTCAGCAGGAAGGCGTTGACCGGGAAGCTCAGCAGCGCCGCGGCCAGCCCGCCCCAGAACCCGAACAGCCAGCTCGCCGAGAGCACCGGCGCGGCCGCGAGCACGACCACCCCCATGTCCGTCGTGCTGTAGGGCGGAATGAACGTGAGCGCATACGCGCCGAGCGCGCATCCGACGAGCACGATGGTTTCGCCCTTGTCACGGGCGTGACTGGCCAGGGACCGCTTCATCGCTGATCCGCTTGCAACTGGAGGAAGGCAGGGGAGCATCCGGGACCCCGAAACGCGCGGCGGGACCGAAGTACGCTGCACGGTGCGGGGGGTACGCATGGAGAATACACCCGTCCCGCGCGGTGGGTCAATCGGCGAGTCGGACGCCGTCGTTTCGCGTCCGGCCGCGATTGACAAGGCGCGGCCTCGGGGGCATGTTCCGGCGCTGAATTTTCCGCGCGCATCCGCGCCGAATCAGGCGAGAACCCCGAACCGGGAATTCGATGCTGGGCTCCCTCAGGGGCCGGCTGGTGGTCATCCTTGCGGTGATCATCGGAGCCGGCTGGTCGCTCTACCACACCTACGACGAGTGCATGGAAACACCGGAGGACGTGCGCGGCACGTGCTCGCCGGTGAAGCTCGGACTGGATCTCCAGGGCGGCATGCATCTGCTCCTCGAGGTCGACGACCCGCAGGGCACGATGACCGAGGCGGCGCGTCGTGACGCCACGGACCGCGCGCTCCAGATCATCCGCACGCGCATCGACCAGTTCGGCGTCTCCGAGCCGCTCGTGCAGGGCGTCGGCGACGACCGCATCATCGTCGAGCTGCCCGGCATCCGCGACGAGCAGCGCGCCAAGGACCTGATCCAGCAGAGCGCCTTCCTCGAGTTCCGCCTGGTGAGGGACAAGGCGCCCCTGCTCCAGGCGCTGCCGCGCGTCGACCGCGCCATCGTCGCGGCGCTGGGGGACAGCGCATTCGCCGCGGAGCCCGCGGCCGCCGCCGTCGATGAGCAGCAGCAGGCCCTCCAGGAGCTGGTGTTCGGCACCGGCGACACCACCGCCGAGCGCGTCGACACCGCGACCGCGCCCGCGGACACGGCTCCTTCGACGCGGCCGCTCACGGCGCTGCTCATGGACAGCGGTGAGGAAGGCGATTTCCTGGTGGCCGAGGAGAACGTCGCGATCGTGAGCCGCTATCTCGCCCTGCCCGAGGTGCAGCGAGCGCTGCCACGCGGCGTGCAGCTGCGCTGGTCGCACGAGCCCGAAGGCATCGCTGCCCGTCTGTACCGCAGGCTGTTCGTGTTGGAGGACCGCGCCTTCATGACCGGCGAGTACCTGGTCGACGCGCAGGCCTCGCGCGATCCGCAGACCGCCGAGACGATCGTGCTGTTCGACCTGAACCGCCGCGGTGGCCGTGACTTCGAGCAGACCACGCGCGAGCACATCGGCGATCGCATCGCCATCGTGCTCGACGCGAAGGTCTTCAGCGCGCCCGTCGTGCAGTCGATCATTCGCGAATCCGGACAGATCCAGATGGGCGCCGCTCCGCTCGAGGAGGCGCGCGATCTCGCCCTCGTGCTGCGCGCCGGCGCGCTGCCGGCGCCCCTGGTCGTGCTCGAAGAGCGCACCATCGGCCCGTCGCTCGGCGAGGACTCGGTCGACAAGGGTAGGCTCGCGTCGATCGTCGGCATCATCCTGATCGTGCTCCTGATGATCGCCTACTACAGGCTGGCCGGCGTGCTGGCCGTCAGCGGCATGCTGGTCTACGTGCTCATGGTCATGGGCGGCCTCGCGCTCTTCGGCGCCGCCCTCACCGTTCCCGGTATCGCCGGCCTCGTGCTGTCCGTCGGCATGGCCGTCGACGCGAACGTGCTGGTCTTCGAACGCATTCGGGAGGAGCTCGCGCTCGGCCGCACGCCGCGGCTGGCTGTCGACGAGGGCTTCGCCCACGCGCTCTCGGCCATCATCGACTCCAATCTGACCACGCTCATCACGGCGCTCATCCTGTTCCAGGTCGGCACGGGACCGGTAAAGGGCTTCGCCGTCACGCTGAGCATCGGCATCATCGCTTCGTTCTTCTCCGCCGTATACGTAACGCGCACGCTCTTCCTGTTCTGGCTCGCCAGGAAGCGCGGGGCGCAGACTCTGAGCATTTGAGCGCGCGATCATGAGGCTCTTCCAGAACGCAAGCTACGACTTCCTCGGCTGGCGCCGCCGCGCCTACGTGATCAGCGCGCTCGCCATCGCCGTGCTCACTGCGGGCGCGCTCTACTTCCAGCTCGCGCGCGGCTCGTGGCTGAACTACGGCGTCGATTTCCTGGGCGGCATCCTGGTGCAGGTGCAGATCGACCGTCCCACCGACGTCAACGAGGTGCGCTCCGTCGTGAATGGCGTCCTGGCGGGAGTGGAGGTATCCCGCTTCGGTGCAGAGGACGAGTTCCTGATGCGTGCGCCCGCGCTCGAGAGCGGCACCGAGGT
This sequence comes from Longimicrobiales bacterium, assembly GCA_035512635.1. Classification (GTDB taxonomy): domain Bacteria; phylum Gemmatimonadota; class Gemmatimonadetes; order Longimicrobiales; family RSA9; genus DATKDR01. The sequence goes on from DATKDR010000093.1 coordinate 11,950, forward strand.
GGCGGAGCAGATCGTCGCCGCGCTGGGGGAGCATTACGGTTCCGAGCAGGTCACGATGGGTCGGACGGAGACGGTAACCGCCAAGGTCGGCAGCGAGCTGCAGACCCGGGCGCTGCTGGCGCTCTTCGTCTCGTTCCTGGCGACGCTGATCTACCTGGCATTCCGCTTCGAGTGGCGCTTCGGCGTCGCGGCACTAATCGCGACCATCCACGACGTCATCCTCACACTGCTGCTGATCTCCGTACTGCGTCTCGAGGTCTCGCTGCCCACCGTGGCCGCCGTGCTCACGATCGTCGGTTATTCGCTGAACGACACGATCGTCATCTTCGATCGGATCCGTGAAAACCGGAAGGCGAGCGGGCGTCGCTCCACGCCGATCGAGCTGATCAACCGGTCGGTGAACGACACCCTGGCGCGCACGGTCATCACGGGCGGCTCGACGCTGCTCGCGCTGCTGTCGCTCTTCGTGCTCGGCGGCGAGGTGATCCGCGAGTTCGCGCTCATCCTGATCCTCGGCATCGTGCTGGGCACCTATTCGTCGATCTTCATCGCGGCGGCCGCCCTCTTCGAGATCGAGGAGCGGGCGGGCGAGGCGCAGTCCCACCGGCGCCGCTCGAAGGAGAGCGCTCGCGCGGCGGTGTGAGACGGCTCGGGCGACGGGCGGCGCGGCCGCCGGCGGCGCTGCCGTCGGCGGCCGTTCGCATATTGGAATCGCGTTGAACCGGCGGCAGCAGGCCAGTGAAGCTCTTCGACTCGCATTGCCATCTGACGGACGAGCGGCTCCGCGGTGACGCGGACGCCGTGGTCGATCGTGCGCGCGAGGCCGGCCTCACCGGGCTCGTCACCATCGCTTCCAGCCTGGTCGACGCCCGCGCCGCGCGCGACCTCGCGGCGCGCCATGAGGACGTCTGGTTCACGGCGGGCGTGCATCCCCACGAAGCCGCGGACGTCGAGCGGGCGACCATCGACGAGCTGCGCGAGCTGACGGGAGCCGACGCGCCCGTCGCCCTCGGCGAGACGGGCCTCGATTTCCACTACGACAGCGCGCCCCGCGCCGCCCAGCGGCGTTCCTTCGACTGGCAGCTCGAGCTGGCCGCCGAGACTGGACTGCCGGTAGTGGTTCACGCGCGCGACGCGGACGGGGACGTGGCCGCGGCGATACGCGCGGCGGGCGCCGACGTCACCGGCGTGCTCCACTGCTTTGCCGGCGGCAGCGCGCTGCTCGATGCGGCGCTCGAGGAGGGGTGGTGCGTCTCCTTCGCGGGTCTGGTCAGTTTCGCCCGCTGGGACGGCGCGGATCTGCTGCGCGCGGTCCCGGACGATCGCCTGCTGGTCGAGACCGACAGCCCCTATCTCGCCCCGGTGCCGCATCGCGGCCGGACCAACGAGCCGGCATTCGTGCGCCACGTCGTGGACGCGATCGCGCGGCTGCGCGGGGCGGACGCCGACGCGACGGCGGCGCTGACCGAAGTGAACGCCCGTCGCTTCTATCGGCTGGAGAGCTCGTGAGTCGCCGCATCCACGTCCTGCCCGACACGCTGGCGAACCAGATCGCGGCCGGCGAGGTGGTCGAGCGTCCCGCGTCCGTGGTGAAGGAGCTGGTCGAGAACGCGCTCGACGCGCGCGCGACCCGCGTCGAGGTCGGCGTGCGCAACGGCGGCAAGACGGAGGTGCGCGTCTCCGACGACGGTCATGGCATGGGTCGGGAGGACGCGCTGCTCGCGCTCGACCGTCATGCGACCAGCAAGATCGAGCGGCCCGAGGACCTGCGCTCGGTCGCCACGTTCGGCTTCCGGGGCGAGGCGCTGCCCTCGATCGCCTCCGTTGTGCGGCTCACTCTCGAGACCGCGGAGGAAGGTGGCGTCGGCACGCGCGTCAGCGTCAACGGCGGGCGGCTGGCGGGCGTCGAGGACTGCGCCCGTCAGCGAGGCACGACCGTGCTCGCGCGCAGCCTGTTCTTCAATACGCCGGCTCGGGCGAAGTTCACGCGCAGCGCGGCGGTCGAAACGCGCGCGGTCGCCGAAGTCATGACCTCGCTCGCGCTCGCCCACCTTTCCGCATCCTTCCGACTGGAGTCCAACGGGCGCGTGCTGCTCGAGCTGCCCGTCGCAAGCGACCTGGTCAGCCGCGTCGCCGCGCTCTGGGGCGACGACTTCGCGGGCCAGCTGGCGCCGCTGTCCGCCGAGCGCCCCGGGCTGCGCGTGGGCGGGCTCGTCCAGCGTCCGGACCGCTCGGAGTCGGGCCCGCGGCGCGTGCATCTGTTCGTCGGCGGGCGGCCGTTCCGGGACCGTGGCGTGGTGATCGCCGCCGAGCGTGGCTACCGCACGACGGTGCCGCACGGCGCGCGTCCGTCGCTGCTGCTGTACCTCGAGCTCGCCCCGGGTGGCGTCGATGTAAACGTGCACCCGGCGAAGGCCGAAGTCCGCTTCGCGGACCGGGCGGCCGTCGAGGCGATGGTCGAGGACGCGGTGCGTGGCGCGCTCGGCAGCCTCGACAGCGCCGCCACGATCGACGCGCGTCCCGCGCTGCCGCAGCTCAGCAGGCGGCCGGAACCGATCACGGCGGCCACGGCGGCGGCCGAAGCGACCGCGAGTCAGTTCGCGCTGTTCACCAGCGCGCGTCCGGTCGTGGAGGACTCGGGGGAGCCGGCGGCGGTCGCGGCCGAGCTGGAGGATGCCCCGCGACCGGCGCTCTGGCAGGTCCACAACAGCTACATCATCGCGGAGACGCGCTCGGGCCTGCTCATCATCGACCAGCACTCGGCACACGAACGCGTCATGTTCGAGCGGATGATGCGCGCCTTCGCCGACGACGGACTGCCGGCGCAGCGGTTGCTGTTCCCCATCACGCTCCGGCTGTCGGCGCAGGAGTATGCCGTCTTCGACGACAGCCGCGGACTTTTCACGGCCGCCGGCTTCGAGATCGAGCCGTTCGGGGATCGCACCGTCATCGTCGGCGCGGTGCCGGCGCCGCATCCCTACTTCGATGCGGAGCGCTGTCTGCGCGAGATGGTCGCCGAGCTCGCGGCGGGCAGCGAGCTGACCCGGGCCGCGCACAATCAGCACGAGCGCATCGCCATGACCTTCGCGTGCAAGGCCGCCATCAAGGCCGGACAGAAGCTGACGGCGGACGAGATGCTGGAGCTGTTCGACCGGCTGTTCGAGACGGAGCTGCCGTCCCACGACGTGCATGGCCGGCCCACCATCATTCGGCTTTCTCTCGGTGAGCTCGAGCGACGCTTCGGGCGCCACGGCTGACCCCGGCGGCGCCGCGGGCGGACCTCGGTCGGGCGAGCGCGCGGCAGGCATCGCCATCGTCGGCCCCACCGCCTCCGGCAAGACCGCGCTCTCGATCGAGGTCGCGCGCCGCGTCGGCGGAGAAGTCGTGTCGATGGACTCGCGGCAGGTATACCGCGGCACGGACATCGGCACCGCAAAGGCTACCGCTGCCGAGCGGGCCGCCGTGCCGCACCACGGACTCGACCTGGTCCAGCCGGGCGAGCGTTTCAGCGCCGGCCGCTTCGCGGAGTTCGCGCGCGCGTGCATCCGCGACGTCCGCGAGCGGGGCGCCGTCCCGATCCTCGTCGGCGGCACCGGTTTCTTCCTGCGCGCCCTCACCCATCCGCTCTTCGAGGAGCCGCGGCTCGATGCCGCGCGGCGTCGCGAGGTGGAGCGCACCCTCGAATCCTTCGACGACGAGGTGCTCCGCGGCTGGCTCCGGGCGCTCGATCCGGTTACGGCGGCATCGCTGGAGACGGGCGGCGGTCGGCAGCGCATGTCGCGCGCGCTCGAGGTCGCGCTGCTCTCCGGGCATCCGCTCTCCTGGTGGCATGCGCATGCGCCGGCGGCCGAGGCGCCCGTGCCGCTCCTCGTGTGCGCACTGGAGCTCGAGCGCACCGAGCTGGACCGGCGCATCGAGGCCCGCGTCGTCGCCATGATCGAGGCCGGTCTGGTCGAGGAAGTGCGCGCGCTGCTCGACCGTGGCATGGGGCGTGACGCCCCGGGCATGAGCGCGACGGGCTATCGCGAGATCGCCGCCTACCTGGACGGCGAAGTGTCGCTCGACGAGGCCGTCCGCCAGATTCAGCGCGCGACTCGACAGTACGCGCGTCGGCAGCGAACCTGGTTCCGCAATCAGCTCGGAGCCGACGCGCTCCGCCTGGACGCGGCGCGTCCCGTCGGCGAGCTTGCCGCGGCCATCGTGGAAGCTTGGGAAGGAGAGCGGGTTTGAAGATCGGCATTACGTGCTATCCGGTGTTCGGCGGGTCCGGCGTCGTCGCCACGGAGCTCGGGCTCGAGCTCGCGCGCCGCGGCCACGAGATCCACTTCATCAGCTATGCGCTGCCCTTCCGCCTGCCCTACTTCGTGGAGAACGTTTTCTACCACGAGGTCGACGTGCCGTCCTACCCGCTGTTCGAGTATCCGCCGTACTCGCTAGCCCTCGCCGTCGCGATGTTCGACACCGCGCAGCAGCGCGGACTCGACCTGCTGCACGTGCATTACGCGATACCGCACGCCACCTCGGCGTGGATCGCGCGCGAGATGCTGGTCGAGAAGGGCGAGCCGCCGGTCAGGATCGTCACCACACTGCACGGCACCGACATCACGCTCGTCGGACAGGATCCCTCGTTCCGCCCGATCACGCGCACCTCGATCCTGCGTTCCGATGGCATCACTTCGGTCTCGGATTACCTGCGCACGGAGACCGATCGCGTCTTCGGCATCGACCGGGACCGAATCGAGGTCATCCCCAACTTCGTCGACCTCGACAAGTACAATCGCGAAAAGCAGCCCTGTCACCGCGGCAAGCTGGCAGCGCCCGGCGAAAAGCTGGTGATGCACATCTCCAATTTCCGGCCGGTGAAGCGGCTGGAGGACGTGGTGCGCGCCTTCGCGGGCATCGTGCGTGAGGTGCCGGCTCGCCTGATTCTGATCGGCGATGGGCCGGATCGCGGCAAGGCACAGCACGTCGCGCGGCTGGAGGGAGTGCGCGACAACGTGCTCTTCCTCGGCAAGCACGAGTCGGTCGCGGAGCTGCTGAGCTGCGCCGACCTGTTCCTGCTGCCGAGCGAGACCGAGGCGTTCGGGCTCGTCGCGCTGGAGGCGATGGCGTGCGGGGTGCCCGTCATCGGCACGCGGGTAGGCGGCCTGCCCGAGCTCGTGACCAACGGCGAGAACGGCTGGCTGGTGCCGGTGGGCGATCACGTCGCGATGGCGGCGGCGGGAATCCGGCTGCTGAAGGACCCCGAGCTCTGGCACGCCGCCAGCACGTCCGCCCGGGCCGCCGCCATGGCCTACTCGACGGAGGCGATCGTGGACCGCTACGAGGCCCACTACCGAAGAGTGCTGGAATCGTGACGCTATTCGACGCCATCCTGCTCGGTCTCGTCCAGGGCTTCACGGAGTTCCTGCCGGTTTCCAGCTCCGGTCACCTGGTCATGACGCAGGAGGTGCTCGGCATCCGCATGCCCGGCATCCTGCTCGAGGTCGCGCTCCACGTCGCGACCCTGTTTTCCGTCGTCATCGTATATCGCGCGCGGCTCTGGCAGATCCTCCGCGGGGCGTTGCGCCGCGAGGCGGCGGCTTGGCACTACATCGCAGCGCTCGCCATCGCTACCATTCCCGCGGTCTTCGTGGGGCTGTTTCTGAAGGACGCCGTCGAGACCGCCTTCGACACGCCGTTCGTGACTGCGATCGGCCTGCTCATCACCGCCGCGCTGCTCGTGTCGACCCGCTTCGCGACGCGACGCGCACCGGTGAGCGAGCTCGACCGCGTGCGCGAGCACGAGCGCGCGGCGGAGCTGCGGCGCGAGGGACCCGTCACCGTCGCGGGACCCGCCGCGCCGCCCTACGGCATCTCGCTCGTGCTCGGTATCGCCCAGGCTTTCGCGATCCTGCCCGGCGTGTCGCGGTCCGGCAGCACCATCACCGCCGGCCTGTGGAGCCGTCTCTCCGGTGAGCGTGCGGCGGAGTTCTCGTTCCTCATGTCGATTCCGGCGATCCTGGGCGCGACCATCCTCATGCTCGCCGACGTGGATCAGGCCTCGAGCGGATTGGACGCCGTCACCCTCGCCGCCGGCTTCCTGGCCGCGCTCGTGAGCGGCGTCGTCGCCATCAAGTCGCTCGTGTGGCTGCTGCGACGGCAGGCGTTCCATCACTTCGCGTGGTACGTCGCGTTCGTGGCGCTGGCGTTCCTCGCGTACCTCGCGCTCGTCTGACGCGGGCGACACGGGCGGCGGATATGGAGGATCCGGCCAGCGGCCTGCTCGAGCGCGTGCGCATGGCGCTGGCGGAGGACGTGGGCACCGGCGACATCACCACCGAGGCGACCATTCCCGCGGCCGGCACGGCGCGCGCGACCATCCGCGCGAAGGCGAGCGGCGTGCTCGCCGGCGTGGACGCCGCGCGCGCGACCTTCGCGCTGCTCGATGCGGGCGTCACCTGGCGCGGTCTCGAGGACGGCGCGCGGCTCGCGCCCGGTACCGTGGTGGGCGAGCTGGAAGGTCCGGCGCGATCGCTCCTGATCGGCGAGCGAACGGCCCTCAACTTCCTCCAGCGACTATCGGGCGTCGCGACGCTGACGCGCGCCTTCGTCGACGCGGTCGCCGGCACGCGCGCCCGCATCCTCGATACGCGCAAGACGACGCCCGGCCTCAGAATGCTCGAGAAGGCCGCCGTGCGCGCCGGCGGCGGACACAGTCACCGCGCGGGTTTGTACGACATGGTCCTGATCAAGGAAAACCACATCGCGGTAGCCGGCGGGATCGAGGCCGCCATCGGTCTGGCGCGCGCGCGAGCGCCTGCCGGGATCCCGATCGAGGTCGAGGTGCGCGATCTCGACGAGCTGCGCGCCGCGCTCGGCCATGCACCGGATCGCATTCTGCTCGACAACATGACGACCGCCATGATGGCCGACGCGGTCCGCCTTCGTGACATGAGCGCCGCGGCGACTCCCGAGCTCGAGGCGTCCGGCAACATGTCCCTCGAGCGCGTGCCGGAGGTCGCCGCGACCGGCGTCGACTTCATCAGCGTCGGCGCCCTCACACACTCGGCTCCGGCTCTCGATATGTCGATGATCGCCGAGGTGTCCGTCTGAGCACCTCCAGGCAGCCTACTCCCGCCTCGGCCACCTCGGCCACCGCGGAAACCTGGGACGGCCACTCCGTCGAAGGGCTCCGGCGCGAGTGGGGCCTGCCCGCGCTCCGCGTCCTCGACACCACCTCCTCCACGAGCGACGTGGCGCGCCGGCTCGCGGAAGCGGGCGCGGCCCACGGCACCACCGTCATCGCGGATCACCAGACCGCCGGCCGGGGCCGCCACGGCCGCGGCTGGTCCGACCGACCCGGCGCATCGCTGCTGCTGAGCATGGTCCTGCTGCCGGCCTCCGCAGCACGCGGCGCGACCGAGCTGGCCGTGCTCCCCCTGCTCGTCGGTCTCGCGTGCGCGCGCGCCATCCGTGCGGCCGGAGGCCCCGCCGTCGGCATCGAGTGGCCAAACGACCTCGTGATCGGCGATGCGAAGCTCGGCGGCACCCTCTGCGAGGCATCGCTGCGCGCGGGCACCCTCGATTTCGTCGTCGTCGGCATCGGCATCAATGTCGCCGCCGTGCCCGACGACCTCGATGCCGACGTGCGCGCGAATGCGATCGCGCTGGCCGACGCTTCCGGCGGACGCGCACCCGACCGGACCGCTCTCGCGGGCGAGCTCGTGCGCCGGATCATCGCCCTGCGCGCGGATTCCGGCTTCGCCGGCGGCGACCTCGCCGAGCTGCGGCGGCTGGACGCGCTCGCGGGACGCCGCGTGCGCCTCGCCACTGGCCGGGAAGGCATCGCGCGCGGCATCCTTCCCGACGGCGGGCTCGCCATCGAAGACGACGGCGAACAGCTCATCGTTCACAGCGGCTCGGTTGCGCCCATCGCGCCGCGCCGACCCTGACACCCACCCGGAACTACGCGATGCTCGCGATCGACGTCGGCAATACCGAAACCGTGCTCGGCCTTTTCGACGCTGACCGGCTGGTCGGCTCCTGGCGTATCACCACGCGCACCGAGCGCACTGCCGACGAGCTCGAGCTCGTCATCCGCTCGCTGCTGCGCCGGCACGACCCCGCCAGCTTCGGCCGCGTCGGCATCGCTTCCGTCGTGCCGCCCTTCACACCCGTTCTGGTCCAGGCCATCTCCCAGCTGGGCTGCGCCGCCACTCTCATCGACGCCACCACGCCGCTGCCCATCCGCCTCGACGTCGACGAACCCCTCACCGTCGGCGCCGATCGCATCGTCAACACCCTCGGCGCCTCGCGCCTGTACGCGCGCGACACCATCGTCGTCGACCTCGGCACCGCCACCTCCTTCGATTGCATCACCGGCGACGGCACCTTCATCGGCGGCGTCATCGCGCCCGGCGTCCTCACCGGCGCCGAAACCCTCGTCCGCCGCACCGCCAAGCTGCCGCGCGTGGACCTCGAGGCTCCCCCCACCGTCATCGGCCGCCGCACCGAATCCGTTCTCCGCAGCGGCATCTTCTACGCGGCCGTCGAGAGCGTCGACGGCATCGTGCGCCGCATCCGCGACGAATGGCAGCGCCCCGACGCCTACGTCGTCGCCACCGGCGGCCTCGCTCCCCTCATCGCTCCCCACTGCCGCACCGTCCAGCACGTCGAGCCCGCTCTCACCCTGCACGGCCTCCGCTTCGCCCTCGACGCGCTCGAAGCAGCGAGTCGTCGGTAGCCGGTCGTAGGTCGTCGAAGGGCTCGTACACCTGCACGTGCACGTGCACTCGTGCTCGGCAGGTCCCGAAGCCGACCCCCCGGGAGGCCGGCCCGGCCGGGCCCCCGCTCCCCACTTTTTCCTGCCAGAACGGCACTCGCCCGCGGCACGCGGAGTGCACGCCCTGACGCGCGTGGGGACGCTTGACACGATCCGGGCGTCCCTTACTTTCGGCAGCGTGTTAGCACTCTCGGCTTGAGAGTGCCAGACACGTCCAAACACACGAATCGTTCCTGACGGAGGAGTTGCACCATGGCCACTGCGAATGCGGCGAAGATCAAGCCGCTCGCCGACCGCGTCGTTGTACGGGCGCTCGAGGACACGGAGGAGATGCGGGGTGGGTTGTACATCCCGGACACGGCGAAGGAGAAGCCGCAGCAGGGAGAGATCATGGCGGTCGGCCCGGGCCGCCTGAGCGACGAGGGCAAGCGGATCGCGATGGAAGTGAGCGAGGGCGACCGGGTGCTGTACGGCAAGTACAGCGGCACCGAGGTGACGGTCGACGGCGAGACGTATCTGATCCTGCGCGAGGCGGATGTGCTCGCGGTGATCGGCTGAAAGAGCGGTATCCGGTAGCCAGTATCCGGTAGCCAGTGCTTCGTATCAGTCGGGACGTTCCGACTACCGACTACCGACTACCGACTACCGATTACCGACTACCGGCTTCAAGCGACGAATTGAGCGGGACTACACGCAACACAGACGGAGACGTGAACAAATGGCTGCGAAGGAACTGAGGTTCAACACGGAGGCGCGCGCGGGACTGAAGCGCGGCATCGACAAGCTGGCCGATGCGGTCAGGGTGACGCTCGGCCCGAAGGGTCGGAATGTGGTGGTGGATCGCAAGTTCGGCTCGCCGACGGTGACGAAGGACGGGGTCACGGTGGCGAAGGAGATCGAGCTGGAGGATCCGATCGAGAACATGGGCGCCCAGATGGTGAAGGAAGTGGCGACCAAGACGAGCGACATCGCGGGCGACGGCACGACGACGGCGACGGTTCTGGCCCAGGCGATCTTCTCCGAGGGGCTGAAGAACGTGACGGCGGGCGCGAACCCGATGGCGATCAAGCGGGGCATCGACAAGGCGGTCGAGAGCGTGGTCGACGAGCTGAAGAAGATCTCGACGCCGACGAAGGGCAAGAAGGAGATCGCGCAGGTGGGCTCGATCTCGGCGAACGGCGATGCGGAGATCGGCAACCTGATCGCGGACGCGATGGAGAAGGTGGGCAAGGACGGCGTCATCACGGTGGAGGAGGCGAAGGGCCTCGAGACGACGCTGGAGACGGTCGAGGGCATGCAGTTCGACCGCGGCTACCTGTCGCCCTACTTCGTGACGGATCCGGAGCGCATGGAGTCCGTGCTCGAGGACGCGTTCATCCTCGTCCACGACAAGAAGATCTCGTCGATGAAGGACCTCCGGCCGGTGCTGGAGAAGGTCGCGCAGATGGGTCGTCCGCTGCTCATCGTCGCGGAGGACGTCGAGGGCGAGGCGCTGGCGACGCTGGTAGTCAACAAGCTGCGCGGCACGCTGAAGGTGGCGGCGGTCAAGGCGCCGGGCTTCGGTGATCGTCGCAAGGCGATGCTGGCGGACGTGGCGACGCTGACGGGCGGTGAGGTGATCTCGGAGGAGACGGGCTTCAAGCTCGAGAACACGCAGGTCGACCAGCTCGGCCAGGCGAAGCGCATCGTCATCGACAAGGACAACACGACGATCGTCGACGGCGCGGGTGAGCCGGCCAAGATCAAGGGTCGGATCGACGAGATCCGCGTCGCGGTCGACAAGTCCACGTCGGACTACGATCGCGAGAAGCTCCAGGAGCGGCTGGCGAAGCTAGCCGGTGGCGTGGCGGTCATCAATGTCGGCGCCGCGACCGAGACCGAGATGAAGGAGAAGAAGGCGCGCGTCGAGGACGCGCTGCACGCGACGCGTGCGGCGGTCGAGGAGGGCATCGTCCCCGGTGGCGGCGTCGCGCTGCTGCGCGCGCAGGCCGGCCTCGGCAAGTTCAAGGTCGAGGATCCGGAGGAGCAGATCGGTGTCCAGATCCTGCTGCGCGCGCTCGAGTCGCCGGTCCGTCAGATCGCCCTGAACTCGGGCGCCGAGGGCTCGATTGTGGTGGCGAAGATCCGCGAGAACAAGAGCGCCAACTTCGGCTACAACGCCGCGACCGACGAGTACGAGGACCTGGTCGAGGCCGGCGTCATCGATCCGACCAAGGTCACGCGCACCGCGCTCCAGAATGCGTCGTCCATCGCGGGCCTCATGCTCACGACCGAGGCGGTCGTGGTCGAGAAGCCCGAGCAGGAGAAGGGCGGCATGCCGGGTGGTGCCGGCGGCATGGGCGGCATGGGCGGGATGTACTAGGGAAACAGGGTGACCGGGTAACCGGGAACCAGGGAGGGAGGGAGCGCTCCGGCGGGTTACCGTCGGGGCGCTTTTTCTTTTTGGATCGTGCAGCTGCGCGGGGGGTCCTCTCGCACTGGTGTCCACTTGTCGCACCCGAAGAGCGTCCGCCTGCGGGGACACCTCGGGGTGGGCCCGTCGAGGCCTCGGCCTCGGAAGTCCAGTGGTGGCGCGGGTTTGCGAGGCCGTGGTCGGCGTCGGTCTGGTGGTCCGCGCCATGCCTTTCAGGGGGTGGGGCGTAGGACGACGTCCGGGCTTCATGCAGGAGGAGCAGACATGCAGGCAACGACATGGAGTGCGATCGCGGCGCTGATCGTGGGGCTGGGCGTGGCCGCGCCGGCCGACGCGCAGGGACGCTCGAAGTCCCGCGACAGCGATCGCTACGAGCGCGCGGAGCGCGAGCGTGATCGTGACGACGACGATGATCGTCGCGTCGCCGACCGAGCGGACGATGGTGTGTTCGGCCGCGTCTCCGGTCGCAGCGGAGACGCTCGCAGCCAGCGCAACGAGCGGGGCAACGGTCCGTCCTTCTGCCGGAGCGGGAGCGGGCATCCGGTCTTCGGCTGGGACTGGTGCCGCGAGCGGGGCTGGGACCGGAGCGGCAGCTCGGCGGTCCGCTGGGAGAACCGGAGCTGGGAGGACGTCATCTTCCGCATTCCGAGAGGCGATCGGCGCGAGACGCTCGATCGGCGCGGTCTCGGCGACGTGCTGGGCGACATCGTCTTCGGGCGCATCGATACGCGGCGCCGCCAGCTGAGCCGTTCGACGGACTACGTGGGTCGCTGGCTGACCGCGGGCAGCAGCCGCGAGCTGTGGATCAGCGCGGGTGGCGTGCCGGTGGCGCGTCTCGTCGACCGAAACGGCGACCGTCGCGTCGACGCCGTCTTCATGGCGGAGCGCTAGCGCCGGCCGGGCCTGCGTGACGAGGCGCAGGCATCGGCAGGACGAGCAGATGGACTTCTGCCACGCAGGTGGCGTCGAGGCGGCGCGGGGCCGGTCCGAAAGGGTCGGTCCCGCGCTCGTTTTCGGAGGCGTTGCTCCTGTGCGCGGGCTTCGCCACCTTCCGGCTTCCGTTCCCCACACGTGCATCAGGGATGACTCAGGCGACTCACCAGGACACGATCCGGATCACGCTTCCGGACGGCACGCAGAAGGAAGTCGCGCGGGGCACGACGCCGCGCGAGATCGCGGAAGGCATCGGCGCGGGGCTCGCCCGCGCGGCCGTGGCCGCCGTTGTGGACGGCAGCATCGTCGAGCTGTCGCGCCCGATCGAGTCCGACGCCACGCTGTCGATCCTGACTGCGAAATCGCCCGAGGCGCTCGACGTCCTGCGGCATTCCGCGGCGCACGTCCTCGCGACCGCGGTGCGCCGCGTGCGGCCGGACGCAGGCATCGGCTTCGGGCCCGCGATCGACACCGGCTTCTACTACGACTTCGACGTCGGCGAGCCGTTCACGCCCGAGGAGCTGGAGAAGATCGAGGCGGAGATGCGCGCGGTGGCCGGGCGGGACGAGCCCTTCGAGCGCCGCGTCGTCGACCGCACCGAGGCCCGTCGTCTCTTCGCCGACGATCCGCTCAAGCTCGAGCGCCTGGAGGAGCTGGGCGACGACGAGACCATCACCGTCTACCGCAACGGCGAGTTCCTGGACCTGTGCCGCGGTCCGCACGTGCCGTCCACCGGGAGCGTCCGACACTTCAAGCTGCTCAACACCGCGGGTGCGTACTGGAGAGGCGACGAGAAACGCCAGATGCTCCAGCGCATCTACGGCACCGCGTTCTTCTCGCAGAAGGACCTGGACGAGCACCTGCACCGGATCGAGGAGGCGCGGAAGCGCGATCACCGCCGCCTCGGCCGCGAGCTCGACCTCTTCGTCTTCCACCCGTACGCGCCGGGCGCCGCCTTCTGGACCGATCGCGGCACTCGCATCTACAACCTGCTGGTCGACTGGATGCGCGACACGCTGGATCGGAACGGCTACCAGCAGGTGAAGACGCCGATCCTCTACAACCGCGCGCTGTGGGAGACGTCAGGCCACTGGGGCAAGTACGGCGAGAACATGTTCGTCGTGCACGACAAGGAGACGGGCGAGCACGACTTTGGGCTCAAGCCCATGAACTGCCCGTCGCATTACCTGCTGTACTCGACGCGCCGGCACTCGTACCGCGAGCTGCCCGTGCGTTATGCGACGCAGGACGTGCTGCACCGCAACGAGGTGACCGGCGCGCTCAGCGGCCTCACGCGCGTGCGCCAGTTCCAGCAGGACGACGCGCACATCTTCCTCATGGAGGAGCAGATCGCGGACGAGGTCCGCCGCCTGGTCGAGCTCATAGACTATTTTTATGGCGCGCTCGGCCTCGAGTATACGGCGAAGTTCGCGACCCGTCCCGAGCAGCGCATCGGCGACGACGCGCTCTGGGACCGCGCCGAGGCGGGTCTGCGCGCAGCGCTCGAGAACGTCGGCATGGCGTACGAGCTGAAGCCGGGCGACGGCGCGTTCTACGGCCCGAAGATCGACTTCGACGTGACCGACGCGCTCGGCCGGAGCTGGCAGCTCGGCACCATCCAGCTCGACTACAACGCGCCCGAGCGTTTCGAGCTCGTCTACATGGGCGAGGACAACGCCGAGCACCGGCCGGTCGTAATCCACCGCGCCATCTTCGGCTCGTTCGAGCGCTTCATCGCGATCCTGATCGAGCATTTCGCCGGCGCGTTCCCGACCTGGCTCAGTCCCGAGCAGGTGCGCGTCCTGCCGATCACCGACGAGCTGGCCGATGCCGCGCGCGTTCTGGTCGACGAGCTCCAGGACGCCGGCATACGGGCGTCGCTCGATGACCGCTCCGAGACACTGAACTACCGCATCCGCGACGCCGAGACGCAGAAGGTGCCCTACATGGCGGTCATCGGGCAGCGCGAGGGCGACGCCGGCACTGCCGCCGTCCGGAAGCGGGGCGCGGGGAAGAAGCAGGAGGTCGTGCCGCGGGCGGAATTCATCGAGCGGCTGCGCGAGGAGATCGAGGCGAAGGCCCTGTAGGCAGGAACCGCTTGACTCGGCCCGGCGCTCCGACTAGCATTCCCCTCACAAAACGGGAAGCGGAACGGCGGCCCGCCGTTCTCACCCTTCGGTCCGCAGCGCGGAACCGCCGGGTCTCCAGGCCGACGCGACGATCGCACGTGATGCGGTAGTCGCGATCGCGTGCATGGAGACGGCAGGGGACCCGCGGAGCGGGTCCTTTTTTTCGGCCGACACGGGCGGGCGTCCGTGCGGGTTACAGAGGGAGGCAGAGCCATAACGACAGACAAAAGGGTTCGCGTCAATCGGCAGATCCGCATCAGTCCGATCCGGCTGATCGGAGACGATGGTGAGCAGAAGGGGATCATGCCGATCGAGCAGGCGATCGCACAGGCGGAGGCCCTGGGCCTCGACCTGGTCGAGGTGGCGCCGAACGCCAGGCCTCCCGTCTGCCGGGTGATGGACTACGGGAAGTTCAAGTACGAG
>DATKDR010000094.1:0-2092 GCA_035512635.1 Longimicrobiales bacterium
CACCGAACGCCCGCTGGCAACGACCGCGACGGTTCCATCGGGCTCGTACGCGCAGGAGGGATCGGCGGCCAGGACATCGCCCTCGAGCGCGAAGGCGCGCGCCCGACAGCCGCCGCACAACTGCCGGTACTCGCACCGCCCGCACTTGCCGCCTAACGTTGGCGAGCGGAGCTCGCGAAAGAGCGGTGCCTCGCGCCAGATGTCGCCGAACGCCTGTCGCCGCAGGTCGCCGGCCTGTGCGGGGAGATACGGACAGGGCGTCAGTTTGCCGTCCGGCGTGATGCGGCAGTACTGCACGCCGCACGGACAGCGCGTGGCGTAGTTGAGGATCGGCGAGTCGGGATCGGCCCGATGCAGGTGGCGCATGAAGTGCGGCGCGCACTTGGAGCGGACCATCATGCGCCCGCGGTAGCGGCGCTGATGATCGACCAGCTCGGCGAGAAGAGCCTCGTACTGGCCAGGTGTCAGGTCGGTGAGGCGCGCCCCGCGTCCGGTGGCGACCAGGAAATACAGGTTGAACGATACCGCTCCCTGTTCGGCCGCCCAGTCCACCAGACCGGCGATCTCGCCACGATTGCCGCGATGCGCCGTCGTCTGAATGATGAAGTCCAGGCGGTGCGCGCGAAGACGCGCCAGCGCGTCGACCGTCGCGGCGCGCGAGCCTGCCCCGTGGCGAAAGTTGTCGTGGCGCGTGTCGGAGAGGGAATCGATGCTGACCGCGACACCGGTGACGCCCGCGTCCTGCAGCTGGGCGATGCGCTCCTCGGTGAGGAGTGTGCCATTGGTGCCGACGACGACCGTCGCGCCGCGGCGCGTCGCATAGGAGGCAATGTCGCAGAGGTCGTCGCGAAGGAGGGGCTCGCCACCGGAGAGGATGAACATCGGCGACGCATTGAGCGACAGGATTTCATCGGTGATTCGCCGGCACTCCGCGGTAGTCAGCTCGTTCGAGGCGGACTCACTCGGCCCGGCGGAGATGTAACAATGGGCACATTCGAGATTGCAACGCCGCGTGAGGTTCCAAGCGACCACGTGCGGCACGTGGTCGTCGCGCGCCCAAACTCCGGCGCCAGTCTCCAGCGTGGCGAGAGTCGCTACCCCCACGGTGCTCATTCTCCCGACGCGAAATCCTTCGCTCCCCGAGCGCCTGACAGCGATCCCGTCACTCTTGTCCGGCACCTTCGTGCATCATCCGTTCGACAGCCGACCGCGCCTCCTCGGGCGTCGTAGTTTTCAGATCCACGGGGCAGCGCGCAGCCTTCTCCTCGACGTCGCGTATGGGACAACGCGTGATGCCCGCCGCTTTCGCTTCCTCGATGAACCGGCGCATCTCCGGCGACATCACGTCGCCGCCGCCGTTCTCGGCTTCGGCGCGGATCTGCTTGGCTCGCAGTTCCGTGAACATGACCATCATCGTGTCCATGTCGAACTCGTCGGCTTCGATCATGGCTTGCTTGTTGTCGTCCATCACGTGCGTCGTGACGCGCCACATCTCGTGGCCGCGGGCGAAGCGCTCCACCGTGTTCCGAGCCAGCGGTCGGGCGATGAGCGGGACGAGCTGCAGGCGGCTCCATGCCTCGTGCGTCCAGACGATCGGATCGGTCGCCACCCGACGCCGTTGACTCACGCGCCCCGTGACCGGGCACTTCACCTCCACCGCCGGCTCGTCAGGCACCGCATCGTCGTCATACCCCTGGACGCTGGTGCGGCGCATCTGCTCCTCGGCCTTGACTTCGGCGAGGGCAACCTCCTCCGCCGAGCCGATCCCCATGATGAGCTGCATGTGCGTGGGGAGGAGCTTGCGAATCGCCTGGTCGAGACGCGGATTGGTGACGATGTCCCCTCCCTGCTCGAGCACGAATTCCTCGACCGCCTTGCGGGCGATGCCCTGCGCGAACGGGGGCACGCGCAGGATGCGCACCTCGGCGTCAGGCGACCACGGGATCGACGCGACGCCATCCTCCTCGATCCACGGAATATCCTCCGGCCGAACGCCGGCGATACCTGCCAGGAGCACGTTGCACGGCGCGAGGCGCACCAGGTTCTCGGCTTGCGAGCCAAGCTCGGTGCGCTCGATGCGATGCGAGCCATG
>DATKDR010000095.1:0-5032 GCA_035512635.1 Longimicrobiales bacterium
GTCGCCGGGCCGGAGAGGGCCCACCCCCTCGGGGGTGCCGGTGGCGATCAGGTCGCCGGGCTCGAGCGTCATCACGCGGCTGATCCAGGTGATGAGCGCGGGCGGGCCGAAGGCCATGTCGCTGACGCGCCCGTGCTGGCGCAGTTCGCCGTTCACCCGGCAGACGACTTCCAGCGCGCGCCAGTCGATGCCGTTCGCGGGCACGACGGCGCCCACGGGGCAGAAGGAGTCGAACCCCTTCGCGCGCGTCCACTGCCCGTCGAGCTTCTGGAGATCACGCGCCGTGACGTCGTTCAGGGGCGCGTAGCCGGCGACGCACGCCATCGCCTCGGTCTCGGATACATTCCGCGCGCGCCGGCCGATGACGAGCGCGATCTCCCCCTCGTACTCGACCCGCTGCGAATCCGCCGGCAGCACGATGGGCTCCCCATCCCCGATGATCGAGGACGGCGGCTTCAGGAAGACGAGCGGGTACTCCGGCACAGGGTTGCCCAGCTCCGTGGCGTGGGCCGCGTAGTTGCGGCCGACGCAGATCACTTTGGTGGGTCTGGGCATGCGGGCGATCGTCGGTTGCGTGGTGGTTCCAGGCTGCGGGGGATCTTAGGAGGGAGGCGCTCGTTTCGCTCGCGGGGAGGGCTGACGCGGGGATGGCTGGCGCGGGGAGGGCTCCGCGGGGGCGCTGCGTCCCGAGGCCGCCGGGGAGGGCTGTGCGGGGGCGCTGGGTCGGCGGATCAGGTTGTAGATGCGGGGGCTCAGCGCCTCGAGCGACCTGCGCGCCTGCCGGGTCAGCGGCTGCTCCACCAGGTTCAGCAGATCGATCACATCAAGGAGGGCCCGGCACTCGGCGAGGGAGCGGTAAGGACATCCGGTAGAATCGCGTTTTGTCCTTCGTGCTGAACTCGTACGCGCCCTCCTCGAGGTTCAGCACGATCGAGAGGGCGGCTCGCCGGAGCTGGATCGCCATGTACTCAGGGACCGACGGCAGCGCCGCCGCAACGTCGTCGAGCAGCGCGAGGAGCCTCAACGCGTCCGGATAGATGCGAAGCCTGCGCGGCGGTTGCATGTCCGACGATGCCGGCATTTGCCGGGCGCCGGAATAGCAGCATCGGCCCGGAACAAGGTGTCGACCGCGCGTCCCCCCGGAAGGCCTCCCCGCGCAGCCCTCCCCGCGAGCGTCAGCGAAGCGCCTCCCCGCGCAGCCCTCCCTCCCCAACGCACCCTCCCGCAGAGTCCACCCACCGGATACCTTCCGCGCATGCGTCCGGAAATCACGACCCCCGAGATCCTGAGCGAGGAATCCGTCGTCGAGCTCTCTCTCCGCCCCCAGCGGCTCGAGGAGTTCATCGGGCAGCCGCGAGTGAAGGAGTCGCTGCGCATCGCGATCGACGCGGCACTGGCGCGGCGCGAGCCGCTCGACCACACGCTGTTCCACGGGCCGCCCGGTCTGGGCAAGACGACGCTCGCGATGCTGATGGCGCGCGAGCTGGGCGTGAACATCAAGACGACGTCGGGCCCGGTGCTCGAGAAGCCGGGCGACCTGGTCGGCATCCTGACCAACCTGCGCGAGGGCGATATCCTCTTCATCGACGAGATCCATCGTCTGCGTGCGGTGATCGAGGAGTTCCTGTATCCGGCGATGGAGGATTACCGCATCGACATCCGCCTGTCGGAGGGACCGAAGGCGCAGACGGTCACGATGCCCGTCGAGAAGTTCACGCTGGTCGGCGCGACCACGCGCTTCGGTCTGCTGACGCCGCCCATGCGCGCGCGCTTCGGCATCGTGCAGCGGCTCAACTACTACCCGCCCGACGACCTCCAGGTGATCGTGCAGCGCAGCGCCGACATCATGAACGTCGAGTGTACGACGGACGGCGCGGCAGAGATCTCGAAGCGGGCGCGCGGCACGCCGCGCGTCGCCAATCGTCTGCTGCGGCGCGTGCGCGACTATGCCGAGGTGCGCGCCGACGGCGTCATCACGAATCAGGTCGCGGACGACGCGCTGCGCATGCTCGACGTCGACGAGTACGGCCTGGACGAGATGGACGCGCGCATCCTGAAGGCGATCATCGAGAGCTTCGACGGCGGGCCGGTCGGCCTGAACACCCTCGCCGTCGCGGTCGGCGAGGATGCGGGCACGCTCGAGGAGGTGTACGAGCCGTTCCTCATGCAGAACGGTTTCCTCATGCGCACGCCGCGCGGCCGCGTCGCCACGACGCGCGCCTACAAGCGCTTCGGCTTCGAGCTGCCCGCGGATCGCAGGGATCGCGGCGGCGCTCAGCCCAACCTGTTCGGGGAGTAGCCGGCTCGGCTCGCTGCGGGTCCCGCTACTCGCTGCGAAAAACCGCGCCGGACCCGGACGATGAAAACCAGTCCGGGCCCGGCGCGGCTTTCGTTGGTGATTTACCGCTGGGCCGCTGCCAGCTCCCTCACCGACGCGATCAGCGTCCGCACCTTGCCGGCGTCCCGCGCGCCGGCGGCTGCGGCGTCGAGCTCGGCCGCCAGCTCCTCCAGCTCCTCGCGGATCTCCCCGGCGTCGTCCTCGCCCTCGGCGTCCGCCAGCTCCTCGCGCGCTTCGGCGATCACGCCGGCGGCGAGGCCGTTGGAGCGCTCGAGCTGATCGAGGTAGGCGCGCGCGAGCGCGAAGCTCGGCGGCCACACGAAGCGCTGCTGCCCCTGCACGTTCAGGTAATCGAGCTGCACCGTCTTCGCCGCGTCGATCTCATTCCGCGACAGGAAGCCGCTCGGCGTCAGCTCGAGGACGTCGAGGCCGCGCGCGATCTCGGAGTTCACGATCACGCCGTTGTACCAGTACGCCGACCACGAGCCGCCGCTCGCCATCTCCTGGGCGTTCGCCGGACCGCGATCGAAGAACGCGATCTCGATCGGATTCGACGGGTCGGTGAAGTCGAAGACGGAGATGCCGCCCTGGTACCAGCCCTGGACCATGACGTCACGACCGGGGATCGGAATCATCGAGCCGTTGTGCGCGACGCAGTTCTCGACCGGGGTCTGCACCACGGGCAGCTTGTAGTAGCTCTGGAAATCGAGCTGGTCGTTGCGCACGGTGAAGATGGCGTTAGCGCCCCACTCCCTGGGATCGGTCGCGCGACACTTGGCGCCGCCACCGCCGCCCCACTCGTCCGAGAAGAGGAGCTTGCTGCCGTCGTTGTTGAACGTCGCCGAGTGCCAGTACGAGAAGTTCGAGTCGGCGACCGCGTCGAGCCGGCGCGGATTCACCGGATCGCTGATGTCGAGCAGCAGGCCGTAACCTTCGCACGCGCCGCCCGCGCGATCGATCGCCGGATAGAGCGTGATGTCGTGGCACTGCGTGGGCCCCGTCTCGTCGTCGTCGCCGATCAGGGTCGCGACGATGCCCGGCAGCGCGGCACGCAGCGCCGCCGTGTCGGCCGCCGTCGGCGTGCCGGTACCGCCCCGCTCCTCCACGATGCTGTCAAGCAGCGCGCCCGTGAAACCGGGGCTGATCGGCTGCTCGCGTCCCTCGATCTCGACCACGAAGATGCCGCGCTCCCGCGCGGCCGCGACGGCGGCCTCCCGCTCCCTCCGCTCCGCTGCCGTCTCGCCGTGCGTCGGCGGCGCCTCGAGGCCGCTGAAGATGCGCGGCGACGAGACGATCGCGGCCGCGGCCGGATTGGCCAACGGCACGCGGATCACCTCGAGCCGGAACAGCGCGCTGCTCGGGTCCTCCTCCGGCGGCTCGGCGACGCAGCCCGGCAGCTCCTCGGGCGAGCGCACGCCCGCGGAACCGGAGATGTAGACGTAGACGTTCCGGCTGTCGTCGGGATCGACGAGCAGCGAATGCGTATGCGAGCCGCGGCAGGTCTGCACGCTCGCGACCAGCACCGGATTGTCGACGTCGCTGATGTCGAAGATGCGCACGCCGCGCATGCGCTCCGCGCTCACCGGATCGGGCACGCCACCGCTGCCGCAGTCGAGGCGGCTGCTCGAGCCCTCGCTCGACATGATGAGCAGGTTCCGGTAGACGGACACGTCGTTCTGCGACGCCGGGCAGAAGTAGCCCTTCCGCAGCGTCGGCGCGCTCGGATTCGAGATGTCCCAGATCTGGAAGCCGTTGTAGTTGCCCTGGATCGCGTAATCGCCGAGGAAGGCGAGGTCGGAGTTGGTGACGCCGGCGAACGGCTCGGGCGACGGCGTGTTGGACAGCAGGCGCATGTTCCAGCTTGCCTGGCCGGCATCGGTCAGGCCCGCGCGCAGCCCGATGCGCGGATCCGGTTCCGGCCGCTCGGTCGACAGCGCTGTCGGCCCGGGCGTCGCCGGTTGCGAGGGAGCCGACGTGCAGGCGCCGAGCGCGAGCAGGCCGAGCGCCAAACCGCTCGAGCGGAGCTTTCCGAAGATCTCGATCATGACTCTCGTGGTGGTGGGTGGAAGTACGTCCGTCGACCTCTGAACTACTGCTGAACCGCGCTCCCGGTTTCGAATATCAGATCGCGCAGCATGGAGCGCATGCGCTCGATCTCCGTCCGCTGATCGGCGCCGATGTCGGACGCGAGCTTGAAGATCGCGTCGCCCTGCGCCGCGCCGTACGTCGCGAACAACTCGTTCACCATCGTGACCGCGCCTTCGTGGTGCTGGATCATGTAGGTCAGGAACAGCCGCTCGAACTCGCGGCCGCGCGCCCCGTCCAGCCGCGCGAGCTGCTCCGGCGTCAGCATGCCGGGCATGTGCACCGCATGCCCGCCGCCGTGCACCGAGTGCTCGCCGTGCTGCATTGCTGTCATCGGCTCCCGCACCGGCTGTCCGCGCTCGCGCAGCCACGCCTGCATGAGTGCGATCTCGTCCCGCTGCGCGTTGATGATGCGCGCGGCCAGCACCTGGAGCGACGCGCTCGGGCCGTGCGTCGGTGCCATGTCCGCCATCACGATCGCCTGCGCGTGATGGTGGATCATGCCGGCCATGAAGGCGACGTCCGCCTCGGTAAACGATTCCCGCAGGCTGTCCGCCCGTTCGGCGCGGACCATGACGGCGGCCGGCACCGCGGAGGCCTCCGGCGCGG
>DATKDR010000096.1:0-79514 GCA_035512635.1 Longimicrobiales bacterium
GCCCTCCGTCGTCTCGAACTCGATGTGGACGCTGGCGAAGTCCTCGGACGGCGTCTTCGAGTAGTCGATGCCCATCGTCTCGCGCAGGCGCTCGACGTATTCGGGGCGCGTCCACTTGAGCGACGCGATGTGGCCGGTGACCCGCACGGGGCGCACGGTCGAGCGCGGCTCGCCGGGCTTCGTCAGCAGGTGGCGGACGACGAGCGCGCTGTGGCACATCATGTCGTTGAGCACGCCGCCGCCCTGGAGCCTGCCGTTCCAGAACCACGGCGCGTGGGGGCCGCTGTGCTCTTCGGCGGCGCGGGCGAGGTACGGTCGCCCGGACACGGCGGCGCCGCGAGCCCACAGTCGCGCGCGCCCCACCTCGAGATGCGGCGCGAACACCTGGTTCTCGAGGTAGCCGGTCTTCAGCCCGACGGACTCGACCAGCTCGACGACGCGCCGCGCCTCGGCGACGTTGCGCGCGAGCGGCTTCTCGCACGCTAGGCCCTTCAGCTCGGCGCCGCCCTCGATCGCGGCGACGATCTCCTCGACGTTCTCGATGCGCTTGTCGTTGGGGCCGGCGAGCCAGATCGCGTCGAGGGCGGGATCGGCGACCATCTCGCCGATCGATGCGTACGCCTTCGCCTCGCCCACATCGAGCGAGCGGGCGAGCGCGGCGGCCGCCTCCGCATTCTCGCGGTTCGGCGACCAGACGCCGCGCACGTCGCCGTCGCGCACGCCCTTCCACCCCTGGATGTGGAACTTCGCGTTGAAGCCGGAGCCGATGAAACCGACGCCGAGGCGTTTCACGGCCACGTCACTTCGCGCAGGACGACGGGCAGCCAGCTCGCCGTTTCCATCGTCTCGATCTGCTCGCGCGAGAAGAACCCGATGTCGAGCGTCTCGACCTGGTCGGGTCGCGGCCGACCGCCGCTCGAACGCGCCTCGTAGACCGCCATCACGTAGCCGACCTCGTCCCCGTTCTGGTAGCGCACGCGGAACTCCGGTCCGCCAAAGACGCCGAGCATGCGGACCAGCACGACCTCGATGCCGGTCTCCTCGCGCATCTCCCGCCTCGCCGTGACCGCGGGATCCTCGTCCGGTTCGACCATGCCACCGGGAGCCACCCAGAGGCCGCGGTTGTGATGGCGCACGAGGAGCAGGCGCTGGTCGTCGTCGAACAGCAGAATGGTCACAGATGGGAGGACGAGCAGGTCGTGGCCGACTTTCTCCCGCAGTTGCAGGATGTACTGCGACGGCCCGCGGCCGGCGACACGATCGGCGGCGGGTGGCGCCTCACCCATCACTCTCTCCGCCTGGCGGGATGGAATAGTCCGGCGGACCAATGCGATCGCACGCCTTCACCCCCACGCGACGCCGCGGAGCACGACGGGAAGCCAGCGCGGGGTGTAGATCGTGTCGATGCGCTCGCGCGAGAAGAATCCGATACCGAGGTCATCCAGCTCATCGAACGGCGGCACCCCGCCCAGCGCGCGGGCCTCGTAGACGGTCATTACGTAGCCGACCTGATCGCCGTTCGGGTGCCGCACGCGAAACTCGGGACCGCCGAAGGCGCCGAGGATCCCGACCAGCTCGACCTCGATGCCCGTCTCCTGACGCATCTCGCGCAAGGCGGCCGCTTCCGGATGCTCGTCGGGCTCGACCGTGCTGCCGGGAGCGACCCACAGGCCGCGGTCGTCGTGGCGCACGAGGAGCACGCGCCGCTGGTCGTCGAACAGCAGCACGGCCACCGACGGTACGACGAGCAGGTCGTGGCCCACCTTCTCACGCAGCCGCAGGACGTAGTCCGACGGCACGCGGCGGGCGACCCGGCGCGGGGGCCGCTGCAAGGTATCGTTCATGTCCGACCTCATGGCTCGAGATGGTCCCGGGCTTCCGGCGGACAGCCGTTCCACACGGGCGTGAAGGCATTGCCCTGATACCCCAGGTCCTGAACCCCCATCCGGCTCGAGAAGAAGCCGGTCGCGGTCAGGTCCCGGAAGCGGTTGAAGAACTCGACGCCGTCCGCCATCTCCGGACGCGCGGTGCGCGGCCGGGCGATGTCGTCGAGCAGCGGCCCGTACTGCGGCGGCAGCAGCTGGACGAAAGACGTGCCGTAGCGCCGCGCGCTCTCCGCGCCGAGCCAGGCGAGGCCCTCGCGCATCCACGTCTGCATCGACGTGCGCTCCATCAACATGAAGTCCATGAACTCGGGCACGCCGGCGTCGGTGGCGGAGCCGGAGCGCTCGTCGCGCGGAATGATCAGGTCGACGAGCATGCGGACCGTCGCCCACTCGTGAGGCTTGAAGAAGCGCGGGTCGAACGAGCCGGCTTCGATCGCTGCGCGTGCCGCGCGGGCGGCGCGATCGATCCAGGGCGGCAGGACCGTCGGCGGGATGGCGGCCGCGGCGGGGACCGCGGCGATCATGCCGAGGGCCTGGCGGCGGGAAACACCTGAACTGCCGTGTACGTTCACGTTCACGTTCACGTTCACGTCACCCAATCCGGATTCGTCGCTCATGGCCGACCCTCTCGTCTGAACCTGGCGACGGCATCGGCCGTCCTCATCGCCAGGGCCATGATCGTCCAGGTCGGGTTCTTGTCGGCCTGGCTGACGAAGGGGGCGCCGTCGGCGACGAACAGGTTGGGGCACTCGTGCGCCTGGCACCACTCGTTCAGCGCGCTGGTCTCCGAATCGTGTCCCATTCGGGCGCCGCCCAGCTCGTGGATGATGACGCCGCCGTCGGCGAGGCCGTAGTCCTGCTCGTAGGTCGGCATGTCCGAGAAGACCTCGCCGCCCATCGTCTCCGCGATGGTGCGGAAGGTCTGCTGCATGTGGCGCGACTGATTGCGCTCGTGGTCCGTCCACTTCCAGTGGAAGCGCATGACCGGAATGCCCCAGCGATCAACGACCGTCGGATCCAGCTCGCAGTACGTGTCGTCGTTCGGGATCATCTCGCCGCGGCCGTCGAAGTAGACGTAGGCGCCGAAGTACTTCCGGTAGTCGCGCTTGAGCTGCTCGCCCCAGCCGCCGCCGGGCGGATAGCGGTGGATGCCGCCCATGAAACCGTAACCGGGCATGTGGAAGCCGCCGCCGATCTCGATGTGGTAGCCGCGCGGGAAATCGAGCGCGGCGTTGTCGAGCCACCACGGCATGTACAGGTGCCCGCCGCCGACGCCGTCGCAGTTGTGCGACGGCATGTCGGCCATCTTCGGAATGAACGCGGAGATGCCGGTGCCGGTCGTGTCGGTGATGTAGCGGCCGAGCGTGCCCGAGCCGTTCGCCAGCCCGTCCGGAAAGCGCGGCGACTTCGAGTTGAGCAGGATCCTGACCGACTCGAACGCGGAAGCGGCGAGGATGACGATGGGCGCGGCGACGTGCTCGTCGGCGCCGGTCGTCTTGTCGATGAACGACACGCCGGTCGCGCGGCCGGACTCGTCGACGGTGACCTCGCGCGCCATCGCATTCGACCGGATCGTGAGGCGGCCGGTGGCGAGCGCTGGGCGGATCAGCACGTCGGGCGCGGAGAAGTTGGACATCGTCGTGCAGCCGCGGCCGCACTGGCTGCAGTAGTGGCACGCGCCGCGGCCGTTGAGCGGGCGCGTCAGGATCGACAGGCGCGACGGGATGCACGTGATGCTGAGCCGATCGGCCGCGTCCTTGATCAGGTACTCGTAGCAGCGCGGCTCGGGCGGCGGCTGGAAGATCCCGTCGGGCTCGTTGGGCAGCCCCTCCCGGCTGCCGAAGATGCCGATGAGCCGGTCGACGTCGTCGTAGTACGGCGCAATGTCGTCGTATGCGATGGGCCAGTCGTCACCGAGTCCGTCGAGCGTCCTGCGGCGGAAGTCGTCGGGACCGAACCGAAGCGAGATGCGGCCCCAATGGGAGGTGCGGCCGCCGAGCATGCGGGCGCGCCACCAGGAGAAGCGCGTGCCCTCGGCGCGCGTGTACGGCTCGCCCTCGATCTCCCAGCCGCCGATGCAGCCATCGAACTCGCCGAACGGCTTGTCGGGCGTGGCGGCGCCGCGCCGGGGCGAGTCGTAGTTCCAGGTCAGCATCTTCGACTCTTCGCTCGCGTACCAGAGCGGGCCCGCCTCGAGCAGGAGCACGCGAGCGCGGTGCTCGCTGACGAGACGATGCGCGGCCATCGAGCCGCCCGCACCGGAGCCGACGATGACGACGTCCCAGGCGTCCTGCCGACGCCGGATTCGGGATTCCGGATTCCGGATTCCGGATTTCATGGCTCGCGCACCCAGACGTTGCGGAAGCGGACCCGATGGTCGTGGTCCTGGAGTCCGATCGGCAGGCGGTCCGCGTGGGTCTCGTACGGCGCGCGACGGCCGTGCGACGTCGGACCGACGAGCTTCTGCGCGTCCTGCACGAGGATGCCGTTGTGGAAGACGGTCATGCGCGCGGGCTCGTCGAGCGCGCCATCGGCGAGGAAACGGGGCGCGCGGAAGACGATGTCGTATTCGTTCCACTGGCCCGGCGGCCGCGTCGCGTTGACCAGCGGCGGGTACTGGCCGAAGAGCGCGCCCGCCATGCCGTCCGGGTAGGTGTCGCTCCCGAACGAGTCGAGGATCTGCACTTCGTAGATGCCCATCAGGAAGACGCCGCTGTTGCCGCGATTCTGGCCCTCGCCCACGGGCGGATTCGGCGACGACCACTCGACGTGGAGCTGGACGTCACCGAACGGCTGGCGCGTGTGGATGCCGCCGGTGCCGGGGGCGACCTCGAAATAGCCGGGGCCGACGATCCACCCCGCGGGCCCGCCGCTGTCCGCCTCCCAGGCGGACAGGTCGCCTCCCCGCCCGAAGAGCACGATCGCGTCGGACGGCGCGGGCGCGGGCGTCGCGGGCGCCGCCCCCGGATCGACCGCGGGCGGCCGCGGGCGCTCCATCGAGTGCTGCGGCCAGTCGGTCACGTTGCGGTCGTCCGATGGCTGCTGAGCGTCGCAGGCGGATACGGCGAGTAACTCCAGCCCGGCGACCGCGAGGGCAACGAGGGGTGTCGCTCTCTTCGGAAGAGGCATGGCATGCGATGGGTTCTCGTGATCGACGAGCGATGCGAAGGACGCGGCGGCATCATAGGCCCCGGCCGCGCTGGACGACAAGGAGAGACTGCCGACAGCCGCAGTCAACGGCGCCTGCACAGCCAGCGCAGCACGTTGCGCACGAAGCGAACGTTCTGCGGCGCCCCCGGGGCGTTCATG
This sequence comes from Longimicrobiales bacterium, assembly GCA_035512635.1. Lineage (GTDB taxonomy): Bacteria > Gemmatimonadota > Gemmatimonadetes > Longimicrobiales > RSA9 > DATKDR01. Next base: position 5,196 of record DATKDR010000096.1, read on the forward strand.
CCGACCGGCTGGCGGTTCGGACCTACCCGCTGCGCAGTGATCATCGCCGCATCACCGAGCACGACGACCCGTCCGGCCCCGTGCTTGAGCGCGGCCGCCTGGAGCCATCCCCGCACCGGCACTGCAGGCGTCGTCGGCGTGAATTGCCACGCCGAGTCGGGATTCAGCGACATCACATCGTCCGATTGGAAGACGAGTAGCGGCGCGGCTGCGACTCCGGCGTGGGCGCGGAACGCGTGACCCCACCAGGTGACGACGGAATCGACACGCTCGCCACCGCCGCGTGCCTCCGTGATCGGGTGCGGGGCGAGGGAGCCGTCCGCACGGCGGAACACGAGCGGGTCCCACGCGATGGTGTCGATGGCGAAGCCGTTCATCAGCTCCACGCCGAGCCGCGAGGCAAGGTCGGCAGCCGCGCCTGGGAACGGCATGTGGTCGACGACCAGGAGCAGCGAGCCACCGGATCGCACCCATGCCAGCACCGCGTCGATCTCGGCGGCGGAGAATGCCGATGGCGCCGGCAACCGCCAGTGGCCGACGTTGCTCGTCGCGAGCGCGTTTACCACCACGAGTACCTCCACGCCGGCGAGCACGCTCTCGCTGAACGGCTTACGCAGCGGGCGCACCCGATACCCGTCGAGCCGAAGCAGCTCGGCGAACGGACCGTAGCTGCCTTCGATCGCGTGGCCGTTGTTGTGGGCTTCGTCGAAGAGCACGATCGGTCCCGTGCCCGCGGGCCACGCCGGCGCGGCCAGGTCCGGATGGTACGCGCTGTCCGCGACCTGCTGCGCGACCACGGGACTCGCGCAGGTCAGCATGACGACGAGCAGGGCGTGGCGTAACGGGATGGGATGCGCTCCGGATCGGCGGGGGAACGGAACCTCGTGGCCCGAAGATAGGCGCGGGCGCTCGCGTGTCGCCACGACTTCGACGCGTCAGGCATCGCCGGCGGCCCGCCGACCGGTCACACCGGGGATTGCCGGCACCTGCGCTACCGCGTATCTAGCCGCTGACCTCGCCACGCCCGTGTCGACCTCAGACCTGGAAGCCCATGTACGCACGCCTGAGCGCCATGATGTTCCTCCAGTTCTTCGTGTGGGGGGCGTGGTACGTCACGGTCGGCAACTACATGGCGGCCGTCGGCATGGCCGAGTCGATCTACTGGGCGTACACGGTGAATCCGATCGCGGCGATCGCGGCACCCTTCTTCCTCGGCATGGTGGCGGACCGGTACTTCGCGACGGAGCGGGTGATGGGCGTGCTGCACGTGGCGGGGGGCATCGCGTTGCTCGCGGCGCCGCTGTTCGAGGCATCGCCGGCGGCGTTCGTCGGCATGCTGCTCGTGCACTCGCTCTGCTACACACCGACGCTCGGGCTCGCGAACGCGCTCGCCTTCCACCACATCGCCGCGGCGGACATCACGGGAGAGGCGCAGCAGCGGCGTTTCCCGCTGATCCGCGTGTTCGGCACGCTAGGCTGGATCGTCGCGGGCGTGCTGGTGAGCGGCGTGCTGCACGCGGACGAGAGCGCGCTGCCGCTGCGCGTGGCGGGCGTCGCGGGGATCGCGCTCGGGGTCTACGCGTTCACGCTGCCGCACCGCGCGCCGCCGCTCGCGGGGCAGCGCGCATCCGCGCGAGAGATCCTGGGCCTCGACGCACTCCGGCAGCTCAGCGGACGCTCGTTCAACGTCTTCATCCTGAGCTCGCTGCTGGTCTCGATCCCGCTCGCGGCGTACTACGCGTACGCGCCGGTCTTCGTGAACGCGGCCGGGCTCGACAGCCCCGCGTTCCGCATGTCCTTCGGTCAGATGTCCGAGGTCCTCTTCATGCTGGCGATGCCGTTCTTCTTCGCGCGGCTCGGCGTGAAGTGGATGCTGCTGGTCGGGATGCTCGCGTGGGTCGCGCGCTACGCGCTGTTCGCACTCGCCGCGCCCGAGGCCGTCGTCTGGATGATCATGGCCGGCATCGTCCTGCACGGCGTCTGCTACGACTTCTTCTTCGTCTCCGGTCAGATCTACGTCGACAAGAAGTCGCCGCCGTCGATTCGCGGACAGGCCCAGGGCTTCCTCGTGCTGGTCACGTACGGGGTGGGCATGCTGATCGGCACGCAGATCGCCGGCTGGGTCTTCAACAACGTGGTGACCGGCGATGTGGCGGGCAGCCTGGAGCAGTGGCGCACGTTCTGGTGGATCCCGGCCGCGTTCGCGCTCGCCGTGGCCACATTCTTCGCGGTCGCGTTCGACGACCGGGTCGACCGGCGTGTCGAGTCCGATACCGCCGCAGACGCACCCGTCGCGGAGCCGTGAGCCCGGACCGGCGCGAGTTCCTGGGCCGCGCGACGGGAGCTGTGGCGGCGACCGCGCTGGGTTCCGCGACGGCGGCCTGCGGCCCCACACCCGCACGCAACTCCGCTCCCGCTCCCGGTCCCGCTCCCGCTCCCGGTCCGTTCCAGCTGTCCCTGGCCGAGTGGTCGCTGCACCGGGCGATCCGGTCCGGCCGCCTGGATCCGCTCGACTTCGCGCCCTACGCGCGCGAGCGCTTCGGCCTCGATGCGGTCGAGCACGTGAACCAGTTCTTCATCGAGCGCGCAGCCGATGACGCGTATCTCCGGGAGATGCGGCGGCGCGCCGACGACGCCGGCGTGCGCAGCCTGCTCATCATGTGCGACCTCGAGGGAGCGCTCGGCGATCCGGACGACGACGCGCGCCTGCGCGCGGTCGAGAACCACTACAAGTGGGTGGAGGCGGCCTCGGTCCTGGGCTGCCATGCGATCCGAGTGAACGCGGACAGCGCGGGCGACTTCGAGGAACAGCAGCGGCTGGCGGCGGACGGCATCCGGCGCCTCGCCGACTTCGCCGAAGGCCATGACATCGACGTCCTGGTCGAGAACCACGGCGGCCTGTCGAATCACGGCGCGTGGCTCGCGGGGCTGATCCGCCGCGTGCACCACCCGCGCGTCGCGACGCTGGCGGATTTCGGCAACTGGGAGTACGCGCCGGGCGAGTGGTACGACCGCTACCGCGGCGTCGAGGAGCTGATGCCGGTGGCGCGCGCGGTCAGCGCCAAGTCGTTCGACTTCGACGCGAGCGGCAACGAGACGACGATCGATTACGAGCGCATGATGGACCTCGTGCTCGACGCCGGCTACAGCGGGTACGTCGGCATCGAGTACGAGGGGAACCGCCTGAGCGAGGAAGAAGGCATCCGCGCCACGCAACGTCTGCTCGAGCGCGTCGGTCGGTCCCTGGCTGAACCTCGGTGATTCAGGGCGCGGCCGCGGTAGGCGCGGGCGCCGTGGCGCTCACGATCGAGCCGCCGCGCACCACGCCGATCACGACCGGTTTCCCTTCCGCATCGCCGTTCGCGTCGAAAGCGATCCGGCCGGTGACGCCGCTGTACGCCTCGTTTTCGCGGCCGACGCCTTCGACCCATTCCCGGATCGCGGCGCGGTCGCTGCCGACCTCGCCGATGCCCTTCACGATCAGGCGCAGCGCGTCGTAGGTCAGCGCGGCGTAGGCGTCGGGCGCGGTGCCGTGGCGCTCCCGGTACCTGGCGACGAACTGCTGCGTCGCGGGCGCAGGCATGTCGGGCAGGAACGGCGCGCTGACGTAGATCCCCTCGGAGATCTCGCCGGCCTCCTCCACGCCGAGCAGGCCATCGGCGCCGAGAATCGCACCAGTGAAGCCCATGCGCCGCGCGGTGCGAATGATCTCGATCGCCTCATTGGCGAGCCCGCCGATCAGCAGTGCATCCGCCCGCCTCGCCATCGCACGCTCGATGTACGGATCGAGGAAGCCGGGCTCCGCGACGTAGGTCGGCAGGAACGGATCGGTGCCGACGATGGTGCCGCCGCCCGCGCTGAACGCGCGCGCGAAGCTGTCGAGCACGCCGCGGCCGTACGCGTCGTTGGCGTAGAGTATCTCCGCGCGGCGGCGGCCCAGCCGGTCGCGCAGCCACGCCGCGAGCGCCGGGCCGTGCGCCAGATCGCTCGGGCAGACGCGGAAGGTCCAGGGGCCCGCCTCCGTGATCAGCGGGCTGCTCGCGGTCGGCGACAGCTCGAGCAGGCCATTCTCCGGGGCATTGTAGATGCCGGCCGCGGCGAGCGTCGCGCCGGAGGTGATGTGGCCGACGACGGCGGTGACGCTCTGATCCCGGACGAACTCGTTCGCGATCGCGATCGCGCGCTGCGGGTCGGCCGCATCGTCCCGGATGACGATCTCGATGCGACGCCCGTCGACGCCGCCCGCGGCGTTCAGCTCCTCGACGGCCATCTCGGCGGCGTTCCGCATGGAGCGCCCGTACACCAGCTCGAGCGGCCCCGCGACGCCGATGACGATCGTGTCCGTGCCCCCCGCACCGCCGCCATCGCAGCCGAGCAAGGCCATGGCGCAGACGCCGACAATGAATCGAATCCGTGAGCTGAGCATCGAGTGCCTGGAGGAGGTGATCGTCATCGATCGCATGTCGTATGTAGTGTGCCGTATCCCTTGTACGATAATGCCTTCGCGACGAGCGCGCTCGTCGTCATTCCCCCCCGCCTACGGCTGCCGCACCCCGTCCGCAACGTCGATTTTCGCGACCTCGAGGTCCTGCGGCTCCACCGAGACGTAGACGAGGGTGCTGCCATCCGGCGAGAGGTCGACGAACTCGGACCGGTTCGGGACCTGGGTCGAGATCGTCGTCAGCCTGCGCGTGGATCGCAGATGGGGGTTCACCAGGTGCACCCCGGTGGAATCGCCCGAATCCTTCGACAGGGCCAGCGCGGCGCCATCGGGCATGAACATGACGCCGTTGCGGCCGTCGGCGGGTGTGAACGGTACAGGCAGGTCGATGATGCTGTCGCCCTCCGCGCTGAAGAACAGGATGCGGTCGTATTCTCGCTCGCTCCGTGTTCCGCTCGTCCGGATCGAAGCCCAGCCGCCGTCGTCCGAGCGATTCAGACGCGAGATGACACCGGGTTCGGGAATCAGCTCCGCGATCACGCTCATGTCGGACAGACGGACGAGCCGCAGCGGGTCCGCGCACGTGAACATAACCAGCCAGGCTCCGAGCGCCCGCCGATCCGCCTCATGGAGGACGGCACCTTCGGCTCGGCTCAGTACGGCGGTCGAGTCGCTTGCGGGCAGGAACCGCAGACAGCTCGAGCGATATGAGGACAGGCGTCGATCGGTGCCGTCGAGATAGGCAATGCCCACCTCGATCTCGAACGGGCCGCCGGTCTCCAGCTCCTCCATGATGAGCGCGTACAGAATGCCGTCCGAGCCGCTCAGCCACAGGGGCTGGATCGCCTGGCCCCGCAGGAGCTCGCGCGAGACGCCGGTCGCCAGCTCGACGGCGCGCACGGCGGTCGGATCAGCGGGCGAATAGTAGAGGATCCAGCGCCCATCGGGCGACCACGAGGTCCCGCGCGTGATCGGATGATCGAGCGGGATCGTTCGCGCGACGGAGCCATCCGGACGGAGCAGGACTACCGCGGGGCCGCCGGGATTCGCGGCGGCGATCAGGCGACCGTCAGGGGACCAGGCGGGCGCGATCAGCTCCAGACCCGCATCCGACAGCTCGCGCACCATCAGGGAGTCGAGCTCGAGCGTGCGAAGGGCGTTTCGACGCGACCTCGAGACCAGGATCAGGTCGTGATCGCCGCGCCACGAAATCGGGTAGTCGCGCGCCTCGATGTCGAGCGTACCGAGTGGCCGTCCCTCCGCGTCGAAGACGAGCAGACGACTCGCGGTTTGCGCGACCACCAGGAATCGCCCGTCGGGTGAAAGGCCGGGATAGTTGTCCCCGAAGCCGCTGAGCAGCGTGTCCGGCGCTCCACCGTCCGTCGGTACGCGAAGCGTCAGCCGTTGCCGGCTGCGCAGCGGCGACACGCCGAAATAGATCCAGTCGCCGTCGGGGCTCCAGCCGAGCGGCCCGACGCCGCCGCGGTGCGCGCCGAGCACCCGGTGATCGGTTCCGGTCGCGCTCGCGACCGTCACCTCCTGCGTCCCGTGGTCGCCGTAGCCGGCGTACACCACATGCCGTCCGTCTGCCGATATCGCCGGCGAGTCGCCGCCGCCCGAAGAGATTCGACGCGCCGGCCCCGACGGCAGCCCGGACGCGGGGTCGAGCGGCAGCGCCATGACCGCGATCTCGTCCGCCGAATCGCGGGAGAACGCGATCAGGTCGGCCTGCCGGGACAGTGCCAGGTATGCGACGGCTCCCTCGTAGGTCTCCGGACCTTCGAAGATGCGGGTCGTCCGATCGCTGGACAGGTCGTGCAGGTGGATCGTGCCCCGCGCCGCGTAGTACAGGCGCGAGCCGTCGGCCGTGAGTACGGCTTCACCCTCGGACGGGACGCCTTCGAGGGCCACGATCTGCATCGGAGCCCAGGCGGACCCGTCCTGCCGCTCCGTCGGCTCCGGCGTCCCGCCAGGGGGCGAGCACGAGCTCGCGGCCGAGAGCAGAAAAAGGAGAGACCGCCGGATTCTCATGAGAGTCGCCTCCCGAATACCGACTACTGAATACCGACTACTGAATACCGATTACAGCCTTAGTCGACGAGCGCGCCCTGCCTGCGCCGCCGCGCGCGCATCAGGTCGCGATTGAGCATGGCGATGAAGTCGAGGCTGATGCCCTTGGGACAGGCGTTCTCGCACGCGCCGTGGTTGGTGCAGTGGCCGAAGTGCTCGTCGTCCATCTGCGCCACCATGTGCTGCGTGCGACGGTCGCGCTCCGGCTGTCCCTGGGGCAGCAGGTTCAGGTGCGACACGTACGCGGCGGTGAACAGCATCGCGCTCGCGTTGGGGCACGCGGCGACGCACGCGCCGCACTGGATGCAGGCGGCCGCGTCGAAGGCGAGGTCCGCATTCTCCTTGGGAACCAGAATCGCGTTCGCGTCGGGCGCCGCGCCGGTGCGCACGCTGATGTAGCCGCCCGCGGCGACGATGCGATCGAGCGCCTCGCGGTCGACGATCAGATCCCGGATGACCGGGAACGCGGTCGCGCGCCACGGCTCGATCCACAGCTCGTCGCCGTCGTCGTAGTGACGCATGTGGAGCTGACAGACGGTGGTGCGAGCCGTCGGACCGTGCGCGTGGCCGTTGATCATGAAACCGCACGTCCCGCAGATGCCCTCGCGGCAGTCGTGATCGAAGGCGACGGGATCCTTCCCTTCCTCGATGAGCCGCACGTTGAGCACGTCGAGCATCTCGAGGAACGACATGTCGGGATTGACGTCGTTTACCGCATAGCGGACGAACTCGCCGCCGCTAGTCCCCTGCGCCTGCCGCCATACGTGTAGGGTCAGATTCATTAGGCTCTAGGCTCTAGGCCCTGGGCTCTAGGGTTTCAATTCGGCTCTCCGACAGGCCCGCTGGCTAAGCCGTACACGGCTAGAGCCTGGAGCCTAGCGCCTAGAGCCTACTTATAGCTCCTCGCCGATGGCTTGACGTAATCGAAGACGAGCTCTTCCCGGTGCCGGATTGGCTTCGCCTCCTCGGCGTGCTCCCACACGGCGACGTGCTGGAAGCGGCTGTCGTCGCGCTTCGCCTCGCCCTCCTCCGTCGTGTGCTCCACGCGGTAGTGCGCGCCCGCGGATTCGTCGCGCTCGAGCGCGTCCCAGCACAGCAGCTCGGCGAACTCCATGAAGTCGGCGACGCGCCCGGCGATCTCGAGCGACTGGTTCAGCGTGGCCGCGCTGCCGGGCACGCGGACATTGCGCCAGAACTCCTCGCGAAGCTGCGGGATGCGCTCGAGCGCCCGGCGCAGGCCGGCTTCGCTGCGCGCCATGCCGCACTCGTCCCACATGAGCGTGCCGAGCTCGCGCCAGAACGTGTCGGCCGCGCGCTCGCCCTTCACCGCCAGCAGACGGCTGGTGCGCCGGGCGACCGCCGCTTCCGACTCGAGGAAGGACTCGTGCTCCAGTGACAGTCCCGGATCGGCGCCCACCTGCGCCAGGTAGTCGCCGACGGTCGAAGGGATGATGAAGTAGCCGTCGGCGAGGCCCTGCATGAGCGCGGACGCGCCGAGCCGGTTCGCGCCGTGGTCCGAGAAGTTCGCCTCGCCCGCGACGAACAGGCCGGGGATCGTCGACATCAGGTTGTAGTCGACCCAGAGTCCGCCCATCGTGTAGTGCGGTGCCGGATAGATGCGCATGGGCACGCGGTACGGGTCCTCGCCCGTGATCTTCTCGTACATCTCGAAGAGGTTGCCGTAGCGCTCCGAGATGACCTCTTGTCCGAGCCGCTCGATCGCGTGCTTGAAGTCGAGGTAGACGCCGTTCTTCAGCGGACCGACGCCCTGAACCCCGTCGACCATCTCCTTCGCGCGACGCGACGCGATGTCGCGCGGCGTCAGATTGCCGAAGCTCGGGTACAGCCGCTCCAGGTAATAATCCCGCTCGCTCTCCGGGATCTGGTTCGCCGCACGCGACTCGTCCGGCTTCTTCGGCACCCAGATGCGCCCGTCGTTGCGCAGCGACTCGCTCATCAGCGTGAGCTTCGACTGATAGTGGCCGCTGGGCGGGATGCAGGTCGGATGGATCTGTGTGAAGCAGGGATTGGCGAAGCCGGCGCCGCGGCGGTACGCGCGGTACGACGCCGTGACGTTGACGCCCTTCGCGTTGGTCGACAGGAAGAAAACCGTCGCATAGCCCCCGGTCGCGAGCACGACCGCGTCGCCCATGTGCCGCTCGAGCTCGCCGGTCACCATGTCGCGCACGAGGATGCCGCGCGCGCGCCCGTCGACCAGGACCAGATCGAGCATCTCGTGGCGCGAGTACATGTCGACGGTGCCCGCGTCGATCTGCCGCTCGAGCGCCTGGTAGCAGCCGAGCAGGAGCTGCTGCCCGGTCTGGCCGCGCGCGTAGAAGGTGCGCGCGACCTGCGCGCCACCGAACGAGCGGTTGTCGAGCAGACCGGAGTATTCGCGCGCGAACGGCACGCCCTGCGCCACCGCCTGGTCGATGATGTTCACCGACAGCTGCGCGAGACGGTATACGTTGGCCTCGCGCGAGCGGAAGTCGCCACCCTTCACGGTGTCGTAGAACAGCCGCTGGATGCTGTCGCCGTCGTTCTGGTAGTTCTTGGCCGCGTTGATGCCGCCCTGCGCCGCGATCGAGTGCGCGCGCCGCGGCGAGTCCTGGTAGCAGAAGGACTTCACCCGGTAGCCCAGCTCGCCCAGCGTGGCGGCCGCGGCGCCGCCGGCGAGGCCCGTGCCCACGACGATCACCGTGTATTTCCGACGATTCGCCGGGTTCACCAGCTTCATCGCGAAGCGGTGGTTGTCCCACTTCTCGGCGATCGGACCCGGCGGGACGCGCGCGTCCAGCGCGAAGCCGCCGTTGCGCGTGCGACCGCTACCCGGGCTCTGCGGCGTAGGCGTGATCTCGGCGCCTGCCTCGGCGGGCGCGATCGGGTGGCCGCCCGCTTCCGTGAACTCGGCGCCGTCCGAGCGTGGCCGATCGGGTGGCTGCCTCATCCGACGATCCCCGTCCACACGGCGAACGGCACGGACAGGAAGCCGAGCGTGATCGCGAGCGCGACGATCATTGCGAACGGGCGCCGCAGCCGCTTGTAGCGCTTGTTGTTCCAGCCCATGGTCTGGAAGACGCTCCAGAGGCCGTGATAGAGGTGCAGGCCCACGGCGATCATGCCGATCACGTAGATCGACGATGCCAGCGGATCGCGCATGCCGGTGACGAGATTGTGATAGGGACTGTGCGCGATGAACTGCGGATGCACGTCACCGGTCGTGAGATGCAGGATGTGGTAGACGACGAAGAGCAGGATGGCGATGCCGCCCCACTTCATCGTGCGCGACGCGCGGCTGAACACTTCGGGATCGAACCTGCGGTAGCCGATGCGGCGCGCCGCGCGACTCTTCGACCACAACTGCACGAATGCGACGACGTGGACGATGAGCGCGGCCAGCAGGATGATGCGGACGATCCAGAGGAGCTCCGAACGGCCGAACACCGGCGCGCCGACCGCGCGCAGGAACTCCGAGTACTCGTTGAACTTCTCTTCGCCGAAGAAGGCCTTGAGGTTGCCGATCAGGTGCAGGATGAGGTAGCCGAAGAGCACGAGACCGGCGAGGGCCATCGCGATCTTCTTGCCGATGCTCGTCGAGTAGAGCGACACCGGCTCCCGCGCGGCGCCGGCAGGCGTCACAGCGACTGCATCGTCGAGCGGACCGCTGCCGCGCTCTTCTCGAGCGCCGCGCGCTCCTCGCCCGTCAGCTCCACTTCGAGGATGCCCTCCAGTCCGTTCCGGCCGAGCTTGCACGGGACGCCAAGGAACAGCCCCTCCATGCCGTACTCGCCCTCGAGATACGCGGCGCAGGGCAGGATGCGCTTCTTGTCCCGCACGATGGACTCGACCATCTGCACGGCGGCCGCTGCGGGCGCGTAGTACGCGCTGCCGGTCTTCAGGTGGGCGACGATTTCGGCGCCGCCGTTGCGCGCGCGATCGACCAGCTTCTCGATGGTCGCGGCCGGCAGGAGCTGCGAGAGCGGAATGCCGCTCACCGTCGTGTAGCTCGCGAGCGGCACCATCGTGTCGCCGTGGCCGCCCAGGACGAGCGCCTGGATGTCCTCGACGCTGACGTCCAGCTCGAGCGCGATGAACGAGCGGTAGCGCGCGGTGTCGAGCACGCCCGCCATGCCGATCACGCGCTCGCGCGGGAAGCCGGTGACCTCCTTCGCGACGTACGCCATGATGTCGAGCGGATTCGAGATCATGATGACGATCGCGTCGGGCGAGTGCTTCCTGATGTTCTCGGAGACCTCGCGGACGATCTTCGCGTTCGTCTTCAGCAAGTCGTCGCGGCTCATGCCCGGCTTCCGCGCGATGCCGGCCGTCACGACGACGATGCCCGAGCCGGCCGTGGCCTCGTAGTCGTTCGCTCCGATTACGCGGGTGTCGAAGCCCTCGATCGGCGCCGACTCCCACTGGTCCAGCCCCTTCCCCTGCGGAATGCCCTCCGCGATGTCGACCATCACGACTTCGCGCGCGAGCTCGCGCCGGGCCAGCCCCTGCGCGCACGTCGCCCCGACATTGCCCGCCCCGACGACCGTTATCCTGTCCATTCGTGTCCCGAAAATCCGAATTCGAACGTCCCTATCGAAGCGCGGCCAACGTAGGAATGACGCGGAAGAGTGTCAACGCGGGTGGGGGCTTCTTCAACGCGGAGGGTCTGCCGCCACCTGCCGTGCACCTGCACGATCCACGAGCACGTGCTCGTGCTCGGGTGACTCAGCCCGCGGAGGCCGTCACCCGCCGACTTGCGACAGCGCCAGCAGTCCGCCGGATCCGCTGGCGCTGCCCTGCACCAGGTTGTGGCGCTCGGGCTTGATGCGGAGCGTTTCCTCGATGAGGGGCTGGATCGGCGTACCGTCGCGAAGCGGGTCGCGCAGATTGGTCTGGATGTGGCCGAACAGACACGGGCGCAGGTGGCCGTCGGCGGTGAGACGCATGCGGTTGCAGGTGTCGCAGTAATTGTGGCTCATCGGCGTGATGACGCCGACGGTGCCAGGCGCGCCCGGGAACCGCAGGTAACGCGCGGGGCCGTTGCCGCCGGGGCCCGGATCGGGGCGCAGCTCGTCGATGGCGCGCAGCCGCGCGATCATCTCGGGCGCTGGCACGTACTCGTCGGCGGACACGCCGAGGTTCTCGCCGACGGGCATGACCTCGATGAAGCGCACGTGCCAGGGTCGTTCGCGCGTGATCGCGGCGAAGTCGGCGAGCTCGTCGTCGTTCCGTCCTCGCATGACGACGACGTTGATCTTGATCGGCTGGAAGCCAACGCGCTCCGCGGCATCGAGTCCGTCGAGGATCGCGGGCAGCGAATCGGAGCGGCGCGCAATGGCGTCGACGCGATCGGGGCGCAGCGAGTCGAGCGATACGTTGACGCGGTTCACGCCCGCTTCGCGCAGCTCGTCGGCCAGCGGCGCGAGCAGGACCGCGTTGGTGGAAAGCGACAGGTCGTTGATGCCGTCGATCGCGGAGATCATGCGCGCGAGCGCCGGCAGCTCACGCCGCACGAGCGGCTCGCCGCCGGTCAGTCGTACGCGGCGCAGGCCCATGCCCGCCATCACGCGCACGATCGCGGCGATCTCCTCGTAGTCGAGGATGTCCTCGCGCCTGAGCCACGGCAGCCCCTCGACCGGCATGCAGTAGACGCAGCGCAGGTTGCACTTGTCGGTGACCGAGACGCGCAGATACTCGATGCGTCGCCCGAAGCCGTCCTTCATGCGCGCTCCTCCGCCGGCTCCGGCGTCTCGCCCGGCAGCCACTCGCCGCGACCGTCCGTGTAATGCTCGCGCTTCCACACCGGCACGCGCCGCTTCACCTCCTCGATGATCCAGCGCGCGGCGTCGAAGGTCTCCGCGCGATGCGCGCTCGAGACCGCGACGGCGAGGCTGACCTCGCCGATCTCCAGCGTGCCGGTGCGGTGCACGACGGCGATGCGGTCGGTGCCCGCGCGCGTGGCGGCCTCGGCGACGATCGCCCGCAGCTCGCGCAGCGCCATGTCGCGGTACGCGTCGTAGTGGAGTCGCTCGACCGGCCGGCCGTCATTGTGATCGCGCACGGTGCCCAGGAAGAGCAGCACGGCGCCGTCGGCTGGATCGCCCACGCACGCGTGCACCTCCTCGGGCACGATCGGATCGGGCGTCACGTCGACGAACACTTCAGCCTCCCGCGACCGGCGGCAGCAGCGCGATCTCGTCGCCGTCCGCAAGCGGCCGGTCGAGGCGGGCGTACTCCTCGTTGACCGCGACGACGGGCCGGTCGGGCAGAGCCGACCACGGGGCACCGCGCGCCCGCAGCGCGGCGACGGCCGTGCCGGCGGTTGCGCCAGGGGGCAGCTCGAGCCCGCCGTCCTCGACGCCGGTCAGATCACGATAGGATGCGAACAGGAGAAATCGGACTTGCATACGGGAAAGCTAGCCGCCGGCGGGCGGCCAGTCCAAGGGTGGTCGCCGCAACGGTCAGTCGGGATCGTCCGCCACACGCCGAGCACGAGCAGGATCCACGAGCACGTGCACGTCCCCGCTGCCTGCCTTGTCGCGCTTCGGCGGACCGGGCTCCAGACGTGTGGTCCTCACCCGGCATTTTCGGAGTGCTGCCATGTCCGACGCTTCATCTCGCGAGCGAAAGTTTGCCGATCGAAAGTCGGCCTGCCGGCAGCGACGCGGCATGCATCCACGGTCGGGCGCGGCCTGCGCGGAGCACAGCATACCGGTACGAAACGCGTGGAGCGCGGGCGAGCCGCGCTGGCGGCATGCGTGCCGCCAGCGGACGATGCCCGCGGCGCCTATGGCCTCTCCTGCCGGACGTCGGGCGGCGTGCCCCGCTCGCCACGGGGTGCGCCTCGGCGCGGCGCGCCGGACGCGCCCATCGCGCCGCTGCGCATCTCGCGCACGCGCTCGTGCATGCGAGCCTGGAGCGCCATCAGCTCCAGGCGCTGCGTGGCCGAAAGCACGTCTGCGAGCGACTGCTGCTCGGCGCGCCAGAGCTGCAGCTCGCGCTCGCGCAGCCCGGTCAGCTCGTTCAGGATGCTCTCCGCGCGGGCACGATCGGGCGATTCGGCCCGCAGCAGCTCCGCGGCTTCGCGCCGCAGGCGCATGCCGTCCTCGGCGACCGAGCGGCGCGCCTCCGCATTCTGCCGAAGCACCGCGGCCAGCCGTGACTTCTGCGTCGCGTCCAGCTCGAGGCGCTCGGCGGCCACGTCCAGGAAGCGTGTCTCCACGCGCTCGCGCATCTCCGCCCGCTGCTCCGCCGTGGACGCGGTGCCCCGGGCGCGGCGCTGCTCGCCCTCCTGCGCCGCGAGTCCGGCCGGTAGCGCCAGCGCGAGGAGTCCCGTCAGCACGATTCGTCGTGTCGTCATGTTTCCATCTCCGTCAGCAGTAGTCGCATCTCGTCGTACGTCAGCTCGTCCAGCAACACACCCCCCGCGCTCGTGCCATCGGCGCCCGGCCAGTCCCCCGGCGGTGAGCCGATGTCCATCGCGAGCGGCGGCAACGCTCCATTCCCGCCCGTGAACGCGATCGCTTCCACGTCCACCCCTTCGAGCACGTCGTCCAGCTCCGCGTCGAGCGGCCCTGCGTCGGCGCCGAACAGCTCGTCGTTCAGAAAGGGATCCGCTTCGGCCGGTGCGGCGGTCGCGCTCGCGATCACGTCGCCGTCGGCCGCGGCGTCCTGCCGCGCCCCTTCGGGCACGGCCACAATCAGGGCGATCATCGCGGCGGCGGCGAGGCCGGCGGCCGCGGTCCAGCGGATGGCGCGTGGCAGTGCGCGCGGCGCGCGTGCCTCGGCGAGCCGGCTGCGCCGCTCCAGCTCCGACGACACCCGCTCGGCGAGTCCCGCCGGGGCGCCGTCGCGTTCGGCAATCCGCGCCTGCACGAGCGCGTCGACGATGCCCGCTTCCGCGGCGCATGCGGCGCAGCCGGCGATATGATCCCGCAGCGCCGCTGCCTCGGCTTCGCTCGCGGTCCCGCGCGCCAGTGCCGGCAGCGCGTCGCGCACCGCCTCACATCGCATCGTCGTCACCGAGCACCTCCCTCAGTCGCTTCAGTCCGTAGTGATAGTTCACGCGCGCCGCCGCCTCCGAGCAGCCGACGATCCGTCCGATCTCCGCGTAGCCCAGATCCTCCTGGATGCGGAGCGACACGCACAGCCGCTGCTTCTCCGGCAGCAACGCGAGCGCCGCGTCCGCGCGCCGTGCCTGCGACACGGCGACCGCTCGCGCTTCGGCGCCGTCACCCGCGGCGGGCGAGTCGGCCGCCACGTCGAGCGCCACCTCGCGCCGCCGGCTGCGGCGCCGGCCGATCGAGCGTGCCGCATTCACCGCAATACGCATCAGCCACGTGCGCACGCTGGAGTCGCCCCGGAACCCGCCGAGCGCCTGCATCGCGCTCACGAACGTGTCCTGCGTGGCGTCCGCCGCGGCGTCCGGATCGCGGAGCACCCGCAGGGCGGTGCGGTAGACGGCGTCGAGGTGGGCGCGAATCAGGTCTTCACGCGCTTCGACGTCGCCGGCGCGGGCTCTTTCGAGCAGGTCGGCCTCGCTGGTTTTCGGCGGCACTATTGGTTGGATGACGTGAGGGCAGGATCCGTTAAATCCGGCTTCGCTTCGCGCCAAGAAAAGCGCGCCGATCGAATGATCCGATCGGCGCGCGGTATGGTACGCGGGAGCAGACAGAAAGATCTCTAGATGATCGTGCCGTCTCCCACCTGAGTGCGCATTTCCTTGCTCGGCTTGAAGACGGGCACCATGCGTGAAGGCACCTTGACGGGATCGCCGGTGCGCGGGTTGCGCGCCATGCGCGTCTTGCGCTCGCGCACCTTGAACGTGCCGAAGCCGCGGATCTCGATGTGCTCGTGTTTTGCGAGCGCATTCTTGATGGCGTTGAGCAGGCCATCGACCACGAGGGCGCAGTCCTTTTTCGTGATGCCGGGCCCGATGGCCTCTGCCACCTGCTCGACGAGATCCGCCTTGGTCATTCTTCCTCCGTCTGCGGTTGCGGAATGATTGGTACCGGGGACTGCTGCTCCCGTTTGTGTGAGGTCGGCGCTCAGAACGCCGGCACGTACTTGATCGACGGTCCGACGATCGGCTCCCTCGCGCCGACGAGCCGTGCGAGGACGCCGGCGCGGCCGCCCAGCAGCAGCCCGAGCAGTCCCAGGCGCGGTTTGGGCGGCCGGATCACGTACGGATCCTCGCCCAGGTCGGCCATGCGGCCGACGGCGGCGATCGCGTCATCGATGTTGCCCTCCGCGTCGGCCAGGCCGTTGCCGACCGCCTGCCGTCCGGAAAAGAGCCGGCCATCGGCCATCTCGAGCACGCGCTCGCGCGGCATGTCCCGCTCCGCCGCGACCGCGTCGACGAACTGCCCGTAGACGTCGTCGACGAGCGACGCGAGCAGCGCACGGTCCTCCTCGGTCATGTCCCGGAACGGCGAGCCGATGTCCTTGTGCTCGCTGCTCTGCACGGTCTCCATGTGGAAGCCGATGCGGTCCAGCAGCTCGCTGGCGTTCGGAAACTCCATGATCACGCCGATCGAGCCCGTGATCGAACCGGGCAGCACGTAGATCGAGTCCGCTCCGAGGGCGACGTAGTAGCCGCCGGAGGCGCCCACGCTGCCGATCGAGGCGATGACGGGCAGCCGGTCCTCGTCGCGGATCTCGCGCAGCGTCCGGTAGATGCTCTGCGAGGGCGCGACGACGCCGCCCGGCGAATTGATCGCCACCACGAAGCCGCGCACGGTCGGATCCTGGCGCAGCCAGCGAAGCTGCTCGAGCAGCTCCTCGTCGTCCAGCAGGAGGCCGTCGATCTCGACCAGCGCGACGCGGCCGCCGAGGCCGAGGCTGGCGCCGCGTCCTACCGAGAGGACGGCCAGGGCGATGCCCGCGACGGTGACCAGCAGGAACACGCCGCCGAAAATGACGAGGAGGAGCGACCTTCGATTCACGTGGAGTGGCTCGGTATCCGCGGGGCGAGCGGGTCGGGAACGGCTCGAAAGGTTAGTACCGTAACCCCGCTAACGTCAAGTGTTTTCACGATCTCCGCCCATCAGCCGAACGAAGCGATCGAACAGGTAGCGCGAATCGTGCGGCCCCGGCGCCGCCTCCGGATGGTACTGCACGGAGTAGATCGGCAGCTCCCGGTGCTCGAGCCCTTCGACCGTCCGGTCGTTCAGGTTCACGTGCGTGACCCGCAGGTCGGGCGCGCCCGGGATGCCGCCCTGCTCCGTGCCGCGCACCGCGAAGCCGTGGTTCTGCGCGGTGATCTCGACGGCGCCGTCTTCGATGCGTCGCACCGGGTGGTTCCCGCCGCGGTGGCCGTACTTGAGCTTGAAGGTCTCGCCGCCGTACGCGCGGCCGATGAGCTGGTGCCCGAGGCAGATGCCGAAGATGGGCGTGCCGCGCTCGCCCAGGCGACGCACGGCCTCGAGCGCGTTGCCGACCGCCTCCGGATCGCCCGGTCCGTTCGAGATGAACAGGCCGTCCGGCTCCTGCTCCAGGATCTGGTCCGCCGTCGTGTCGCGCGGCAGCGTCGTCACGCGACAGCCCCGCTCCGCGAGCAGAATCTGCGAGTGACGCTTCACGCCGAAGTCGTACGCGAGCACGTGGAACCGCTCAACGCCGACCGCGGGCACGTCGTAGGCCATCGGCGTGGAGACGGCGCCCGTGAGGTCGAGCCCCTCCATCCGCGGGTGCCCGGCGATGCGAGCGGCGGCTGCCGCGTGGTCGAGACTCGCGGGCGCGATCACGGCGCGCATCGCACCGACCGAACGGATGTGCCGCGTCAGCGCGCGCGTGTCGACTTCGGTCAGCGCCACCACGCCGTGCCGGCGCAGGTAGGAATCGAGCCCGTCCTCCGCGCGCCAGCCCGAGTACGCGCGCGACAGCTCGCGCACGACGAAGCCCGCGACCTGCGGCCTGCGCGACTCCTCGTCCGCCGACGCGACGCCGTAGTTGCCGATCATGGGCGCGGTCATGGTAATGATCTGACCCGCGTACGACGGATCGGTGAGCACCTCCTGATAGCCGCTCATCGACGTGTTGAAGACCGCTTCCCCCAGCGCGACGCCGTCCGCGCCCGCGCATACGCCTTCGAACACACGCCCGTCCTCGAGGAGCAGGTACCCCGCTTCGTTCACGATCTCTGGCCTGGTTGGTAGCCGACGCTCGGTGACTGCGCCGGAGCCGGCGCGAAGGAAGCCGCAATTGCAGCGGCGGACACAACTTACGGCCGCGGCCGCGCGCGTCAAGCTTGCGCCCGGCGGCCGCGCGAGCGCAGCTTCGCGCGCATGGAGCCTCTCGTCTTCCTCTACGCCGACGAATCCTGCCTCGGCAACCAGAACGTCGGCCGCGATTCGCCCGGCGGCGCCGGCGTGCTGCTCGAGCACTGGCGCGGTGACGGCTGGGAGCGGCGCGATGCCTGGCTGAGCGAGCCCGCGACGACGAACAACTGCATGGCCATCCGCAGCGGGATCATCGGGCTCGCGGCGCTCAAGCGGCCGTCGCGCGTCGTCTTCACTTCGGACTCGAGCTACCTCGTGAATGGCATGAGCCAGTGGATCCACGGCTGGGCCCGGCGCGGCTGGAAGCGGAAGACGGGGGCGGTAGAGAACGCCGAGCTCTGGAAGGAGCTGTGCCGCGCGGCCGCGCAGCATCGCATCGAGTGGCGCTGGGTCCGCGGCCACGCGGGACATCCCCAGAACGAGTACGCCAACCACCTCGCCACGCGCGCTGCGAAGAAACAGGACTCGAGCAACGGCGCGCTGCCGTCGGGCTTCGAGGCCTGGCTCTCCGAGGAGCGCGACCGCTACGAGCGCTACATCGAGTACATCGAGCACGCTGCGCCCGAGCCGCACACGTTCAGGCCGGCCGAGACGCCGCCGCTCTAGGCTCTAGGCTCCAGGCGCTAGGCTCTAGGCTCTAGGCTCTAGGCTTTAGGCTTTAGGCTTTAGGCTCTGGGCTCTGGGCTCTGGGCTTCGAGCGTTTCTTCGATGATTCGTCGGGCGAAGACCGGGGCGAAGGCTTCAGCTACGGCGGTTTCGACCTCCTCCATCGCCACTTGCCGGCCGAGAAGGCGCTCGATCGACGTTACGCCGTGGTCGCGGATGCCACATGGGATGATGGCATCGAAGAAACCGAGGTCGGTGCCCACGTTCAGCGCGAAGCCGTGCGAGGTGATCCAGCCGCTCGACACGCGCACGCCGATTGCCGCGACCTTCGCCTCGCCCACCCATGCCCCCGTCAACCCCTCCCGTCGTTCCGCCCCGATGCCGAAATGGGCGAGCGCTTCGATCAGCGCACCCTCGAGGTCGCGCACGTAGCGGTGTAGATCGCAGCGATCCGGCTTGAGGTCGAGGATGGGGTAGCCGACGAGCTGACCGGGACCGTGGTACGTGACGTCGCCACCCCGCCCCGTCTCGAACAGCTCGATGCCCAGCAGGCGTCGCTCCGACTCGTCGAGCAGCACGTGATCGCTGTGCGACGACGTGCCCAGCGTGATGACGTGCGGATGCTCGAGGAGGAGGAGCTGGTCGGGAATCGCACCCGCGCGCCGCTTGGCGACGAGGCGCGCCTGAAGCTCGAGCGCCTCGCCATACGAAACGGTCCCGAGTCGACGGACCTGAAGCTCGCCACTCGAAACCGTTTCCACCATCTCATCCTCCAGCAAGTCAGAGCCACTCATCCACAGGCCCGGCCACAGGGCCCAGAGCCCAGAGCCTAGAGCCTAGCGCCTCTTCATGCCGTCTCCGGGAAGCTCTCGAGCACTTCCTTGAGCTTCGCCAGGAAGCGCGCGGCGTCTGCGCCGTCGACCAGGCGGTGGTCGTAGCCGAGCGAGAAGTAGGAGCGCTTGCGGACGGCGATCGAGTCGGAGCCGTCGACTTCGACGACGACGGCGCGCTTCTCGATGGCGCCGGTGCCGAGGATGGCGGACGTGCCTTCGGGAATGACGGGCATGCCGACCATCGTGCCGAGGACGCCGGGATTGGTGATGCTGAACGTCGCGCCCTGCACCTCGTCGGGCTTGAGCTTGCGGGCGCGGGCGCGCACGGCGAGGTCGTTGATGCGCTTGGACACGCCGACCAGCGTCAGCTCATCGGCATTCCTGACCACCGGCACGATGAGGCCCGGGTTGAGGTCGACCGCCATGCCCAGATTGATGTCGGCGCGGTAGATGATGCTCTCGCCGGAGATCGTGCCGTTCACCATGGGGAACTCGGGCAGCACGCGCGCGACCGCCCAGGCGACGAACCCCGTATAGCTCACCTTCACGCCCTGCTCCGCCCACTTGGCCTTGCTGGACGCGCGCACGCGGTCGATCGCCGTGAAGTCGATCTCGATGAACGAGTGCACGTGCGGCGCGATGCGCTTCGCGCGCACCATGTGGTCCGCGGTGAGCTGGCGGATGCGCGTCATGCCCTCGACACGATCGTTCTCGCGCGCCGGGAACTCCGGGTGCCGCACCTGCGTGTGGAAGATCCGCCAGAACTGGTCGGCGTCGAAGGGGCCGGAAGGCGCGCCCGCGGCCGCCGGTCGGGTGGGCGCCGCAACGGCAGCCTTGCCGGGCGCCGCGGCCTTGCCCGCCGCCGCGGCCGGCTGCTGCTCGCGCGTCTCCAGGTAGGACATGATGTCCTGCTTGGTCACGCGTCCCGCGCGGCCGGTGCCCCCGACCTCGCGCAGGTCGATCGAATGCTCGGCGGCGATGCGGCGCACGAGCGGCGTGGAGCGGCGCTTCAGCCGCTCGTCCGCGGTCTCGTCGGCGTGCCCCTCGTCGGCTTCCTCTTCCTCGTCGATCCCCTCGCCCGACGGGGCGTCCGCCGCGGCGATGGCGGCGTCGTCGCCGTCGCCCTGCCGCTGCGCCTTCGGGGGCGCGGGCGCTTCCTCGGCCTCCGGTGCCACGGCCTCAGCGGGCTTGCCGCCCTTCGCCTCGGGTGCGGCCTTGCCTCCGTCACCGCTCGGCGCGGCGTTCTTGTCGGTCTCGATGTAGGCGATGATGGTGCCGACCTCGACGGTATCGCCTTCCTTGACCACGACTTCGGCGATCGTGCCCGCGGCAGGCGCCGGGATCTCGGCGTCGACCTTGTCGGTCGAGATCTCCAGGAGCGGCTCGTCGCGATCGACGCTGTCGCCCACGTTCTTGAGCCACTTGGAGACGGTGCCCTCGGCGATCGATTCGCCCATCTGGGGCATGGGAACTTCGACGCGAGCCATAAATTCCGTAGTCTGTAGTCAGTAAACCGTAACCGGTAGACGCTCCCGTATACGGCATACGGTATACGGACGACCGTCTACGGGCTACGTCAGTACTTCGCCAGATACCTGCTTGCGGTGACGACGTCCTCAACGCCGGGCAGGAAGTAATCCTCCAGCGGCGGCGAGTAGGGCACCGGCGTATCGATCGCCGTGACGCGCAGGATGGGCGCGTCGAGCCACTCGAACGCCTTTTCGCTCACGCGCATGGAGATCTCGCCCGCGATGCCTCCCGTGCGCGTGTCCTCGTGCACGATCAGGACGCGATTCGTCTTCTTCACGCTGGCGATGATGGCGTCCTCGTCGAACGGGAGCAGCGTGCGGAGGTCCAGGATCTCGACGTCGACGCCCTCCTCGGCCAGCCGCTCCGCCGCCTTCTGGCACTCGTGCACCATCATGCCGTACGTGACGATGGTCACGTCGCGGCCCTGCCGATGAACGCGCGCCTCGCCCAGCGGCACCACATAGTCCTCCTGCGGCAGAACCTCACGCAAGGCGGGGGCCCGGTACATCTTCTTGTGCTCGAAGAAGAGGACGGGATCCTCGTCGCGGATCGCGGCCTTCATCAGGCCCTTCGCGTCCCGCGCGGTGCAGGGGTAGACGATCTTGAGCCCGGGCGTGTGGAAGAACGCCATCTCGGGGTTCTGCGAGTGGAAGGGGCCGCCGCGGACGCCGCCGCCGACCGGGCCGCGCACGACCATCGGCACGCCGCCGCTGCCGCGCCAGCGCGAGGTCGCGATGTAGTTGGTGAGCGGCTCGTAGGCGCAGGACACGAAGTCCATGAACTGCATCTCGACGACGGGTCGCATGCCCATGTGGGCCGCGCCCGCCGCGGCGCCCGTGAAACCGGCCTCCGCGATGGGCGTGTCGACGACACGCTGCTCGCCGAAGTAGCCGATGAAGCCGTCGGTCATCTTGAAAGCGCCGCCGTAGGTGCCGATGTCCTCGCCCATCATGAAGACGTTCGGGTCGCGCTCCATCTCCTCCCATAGCGCCTCCCGGATCGCCTCCAGGAACGTGACCGGCTCGCCGCGCTCGGTCTGCCGGACGTGATCCGGCTTCTCCCGCGCGCCCGCCTTCTCCTGCTCGGCAGCCCTGTCCGGCGCGGCTCCGTTCTTCCCCTTCCTGCTCGTCGTCTTCGCCATGGGAGTCAGGCCAGGTGTGGGTCGAGCGGCTCGAGGCGGGTCCAGGGGCGCGCGGCGATCGACCCCGCGTACACGTCGCCGAGCGCGGCCTCGGGCTCCGGGAGACCGGACGCCTCCGCCTGCTCGCGAGCTTCGTCGATCTGCGCGGCCACCTCGGCGTCGATCGCGTCCAGCTCCGCCCGCGTCGCCCAGCCCTCGTCCAGCAGGCGGGAGCGGAAGCGGTCCACCGGGTCCAGCTTCACCCAGCCGTCGATCTCGCCCGCGGGCACGTAGCTCTGCGAGTCGTGCTCGGCGTGACCCTTCCGACGGTAGGTCACCACCTCGAGCAGCGCCGCGCCCCGCCCCGAGCGCGCGTGCTCGACGGCGCGCTTCGTCATCTCGTAGACCGCGAGCACGTCGTTGCCGTCGCAGCTCTCGCCGTGGACGCCGTAGCCGGGCGCCTTGTCGGTGAAGGACACGCACGCGGTCTGCTGCGACGTGGGCGTCGAGTAGGCGTAGCCGTTCTTCTCGACGATGACGATCAGCGGCGCGCGCTGGACGGCCGCGAGGTTGAAGCCCTCGTGGAACGCCCCCGTTGACGTCATGCCGTCGCCGCAGTAGGCGATGGCGACGCGCGGCTCGCCGCGCAGCTTGAAGGTCATCGCGACGCCGGCCATGACCTCGATCATGACGCCGAGGTGCGAGATCAGACCGATGAAGCCGCGCCGGTAATCGGTGAAGTGGACGTTCTGCTCGCGGCCGCCGGTCGGCGAGTCCGCCCGCGCCATGTACTGCCGCAGGAAATCGACGGGACGCGCGCCCATCAGCAGCAGCGAGCCCATGTTGCGGATGGCCGGCGCGAGAATATCGCCGGTGCCGTCATCGCGGCGGTTCATGGCATAGGCGCTGCCGATCGCCGAGCCCTCCTGGCCCAGCGAGCCGTACAGCCCGCCGATGATCTTGTTCTGACGGTAGAGATTGGTGAGGACCTGCTCGAGCTGACGCGTCAGCCGCAGGTAGCGGTACATCTCATGGAGTTGGTCGCGGGTGAGATCGGTGACGAGCGTGTCACCCGCGACCCGGCTGCTTTGCGCCATTCCGTCCGCTGGGACGATCAGGGCTGAGTGGGCGCGCCTTCGCCCGACTGACCGGCGGCGGGATTCGCGCCCGGCACCGCCGCGGGCTCCTCTCCTTCGAAGCCGCCCTCGGTGCCCGGCAGCTCGAGCGGCTGCGGCGCCGCGGCCGGCCCCTGCTGGAACTCGCGCTGGAGAATCGACTCCGGCGCCGTTCCGCCGCGCGACGAGACGACGGCCAGAACGAGCGACAGCCCGAGAAAGATCGCGGCCGACACCCAGGTCGAGCGGGTGAGCAGCGTCGCGGCCTGGCGGCCGCCGATGAACGTGTCGGTGCTGGCGCCGCCGCCGACGGCGGCGAGGCCGCCGCCCTTGCCGGCCTGGAGAAGGATGACGCCCATCAGGAACAGGCCGTCCAGAAGGAGCAGAATTACCAGAAAAGTGATCACGGATCCTCTGTAAATCGACTGGGTTGCAAGCCGCGAAATCTCGACATTTTGGCCAGGGCTGTCAACCGGAAGCGGCGGCGATCGCGGCGAAGCTGGCGGCTTCGAGGCTGGCCCCCCCGACCAGCACGCCGTCGACGTCGGATGCCGCGAGCAGCTCGGCGGCATTGTCGGGCTTCACGCTGCCGCCGTAGAGGATGGGCACCGCGGCGCCCTCCGCGGCACCGAGGCGCTCGGCCAGACGGCGGCGCAGGGTGCCATGGGCCGCCGCGGCGTCGGCGGGCGTCGCGGTCTCGCCCGTGCCGATCGCCCAGACCGGCTCGTAGGCGATGAGCAGGCGGGCGATCGCGTCGCCGGGTACCGCCTCGAGCGCGGCATCGAGCTGACGCAGGATGACCTCGTCGACCCGGCCGGCGCGCCGCTCCTCGATCGTCTCGCCCACGCACACCATCGCCTCGAGGCCCTGCGCCAGCGCCGCGCGCACCTTGCGCGCGACTTCCTGGTCCGTCTCGCCGAAGACGTGGCGCCGCTCCGAGTGGCCGATGAGCGCCAGTCTCGCGCCGGTTTCCCGCGCCATCGACGCCGACGTCTCGCCGGTGAACGCGCCCTTCGCTTCCCAGTGGATGTTCTGTACGCCGACGAGCACGTCGTCGCGCCCGCGCATCGCCTCGGCGACGGCCGCGATCGCGACCGCCGGCGGAAACAGCACGATCGAGCGGGCGCCCGGTGGACACGCCTCGAGGAACGCGTCGGCGAACGCGCGCGCTTCGGCGGGCCCCTTGTGCATCTTCCAGTTGCCCGCGATCACGGGCCGCTTCAGCCGCGCCATCGTCAGCTTCCTTCCAGCGGGTCGAGCGCGGCGACGCCCGGCAGCGTCTTCCCCTCCAGGAACTCGAGCGAGGCGCCGCCGCCGGTCGAGACGTGCGTCATGCGCTCGACGACGCCCGCCTTCGCCGCGGCCGCGCCCGTATCGCCGCCGCCCAGAATCGTGGTGGCGCCGCGCTCGGTCGCCTCGGCGACCCACTCCGCCACGCTCTCCGTGCCGCGCGTGAACGGCTCCATCTCGAACATGCCCATGGGCCCGTTCCAGACGATGGTGCGCGCCTGCGCGATGAGCTCGCCGAAGACGGCGACGGAGCGCGGCCCGATGTCGAGGATGCGCGCGTCGGGGTGCACCTCGGTGCGATCGACTTCGGCGATGCGGGCGTCCTCCGTCGCTTCCGGCGCGACCACGCAGTCGACCGGCAGCACCAGCTTGTCGCCCGCGCGGTCGAGCAGCTCGCCCGCCATGTCGACGCGGTCTTCCTCGACGAGCGAGAGGCCGGTCTCCAGTCCCATCGCCTTGAAGAACGTGTTGGCCATCGCGCCGCCGATCAGCACGTGATCCGCGCGCGGCAGCAGGTTCTCGATGACGTCGATCTTCCCCGAGATCTTGGCGCCGCCGAGGATCGCCACCAGCGGCCGCTCGGGCGACTCGAGCGCCGCGCCGAGGTAGCGCAGCTCGTCCGCCATCAGCAGACCCGCGACCGCGGGCAGCCCCCGCTCACGCATCACTTCCGCGACGCCGGCCGTGCTCGCGTGCGCCCGATGCGCCGCGCCGAATGCGTCGTTCACATAGACGTCGGCCAGGTCCGCGAAGCGCGCCGCCAGCTCCGGATCGTTCTTCTCCTCGCCCGGCAGGAAGCGCGAGTTCTCCAGCACCAGGATCTGGCCCGGCTGGAGCGCCTCGGCCGCCGCCCGCGCCGCCTCGCCCGCGACGTCGTCCAGGAAGCGAACCGGCGCGTCGATCAGCTCCGAAAGCCGGTCGGCTGCCGGCTTCAGCGAGAATTCCGCGCTCGGCTTCCCCTGCGGCCGCCCCAGATGCGACGTCAGGATCACCCGCGCCCCGTGGCCCACCAGATAGCGCAGCGTCGGCAGCGTGCCCCGGATGCGGGTGTCGTCGGTCACGGCCCCGTCCTCCAGCGGCACGTTGTAATCGACGCGCACGAGCACGCGGCGATTCTTCAGCTCGCCGGAGGTCAGGTCGTGGATCGTCTTCCTGTTCATCATCCCCCGCACGTTTCGGTTCGGCCGTCAGTATGGGCCTGCGTGATGGATGCCGCGAGGCCACGACCGTGGATGACGCCCTCCCGTTCGAGGCAGGGACGAAAAAAGCGGCCGTGACGCCAGTGACCGTCACGACCGCTGCAAATCCGGAAACCTGGAACCGGAATCCGGAAACCCTATTGAGCCGGCTGCTCCGCTACCAGAACCGAGAAGCGCACGCTATCCGGGCCGCGGGAGCTGAGCTCCAGCGGCGTGTCGCAATAGCTGCACGGAAGCACGACCGACTCCTTCGACACGTCGATCTCCGTGCCGTCCTTGTGGCCGCATACCGGGCAGCGGTAGGTGCCGAAACGCATCTCCCTCTTTCCGGCCATCGACTCCTCCAGCAGAGCTTCGCGCGGGATGTCTTCCACCGGGTCGCAACTTCGACGCCAGCCGGGTCACCTGCACGAAGGGTGTGGCGAGCGCCACGCGCAACGATCGCGCGCCGCGCCATCGCCGCACCCATCCCCGAACGGTAGGTCTGCGCGGCCTTCCGAGTCAATGAGAACGCGTCCGGCCCGGCTTCGCGCGATCGCTCAGCCGACCGACTGCAACTTCTTCTGCGAGGCGCCCATACGCTCTCCGACATAGAGCGCCAGATCCACACAGCGGCAGGAGTAGCCCCATTCGTTGTCGTACCAGCTCATGACCTTGATCATGCGCCCGCCGATGACGGCCGTGGAGAGCAGATCGACGATCGAGCTGTACGGATTGCCGATGTAGTCGACGCTGACCAGCGGCTCCTCCGACACGTCCAGGATGCCCTCGAGATCGCCGTCGGCTGCGGCATCGCGGAACGCCTGGTTGATCTCCTCGACGGTGACGTCGCGCTCGACCTCGGCGACCAGATCGACGATCGAGGCGTCCGGCGTGGGCACGCGCATCGACAGCCCGTCGATCTTCCCCTTCAGCTCGGGCAGGACGAGCGAGGTGGCCCTGGCCGCGCCCGTGGTCGTCGGAATGATCGAGAGAGCGGCCGCGCGCGCCCGCCGCAGGTCCTTGTGCGGCAGGTCGAGGATCTGCTGGTCATTCGTGTAGGAGTGCACGGTGGTCATGAGGCCGCGCACGAAGCCGAAGTTGTCGAGCACGACCTTCACCACCGGCACCAGGCAGTTGGTGGTGCAGCTCGCGTTGCTGATGACGTCGTGGGACTCCGCGTCGTACTTCCCGTGGTTGACGCCCATGACGATGGTGATGTCCTCCTGCTTCGCCGGCGCGGTGATGATCACCTTCCTGGCGCCAGCCTCGAGGTGGGCGGCGGCCTTGTCGCGGTCGGTGAAGCGGCCGGTCGACTCGAAGACGATGTCGACGCCGAGGTCGTCCCACGGCAGCTTGCCCGGCTCCTTCTCGGCGAAGACGCGCAGCTCGTCCCCATCGACCGTCAGCCCGCCGTTCGACGGCTCGACCGTCCCGGGATAGCGGCGATGCACCGAGTCGTACTTCAGCAGGTGCGCCAGCGTCTGGTTGTCGGTCAGGTCGTTGACCGCGACGAAGTCGAGGTTGGCGCCGCGGGTCTTCGCCGCGCGGAGAATGTTGCGGCCGATTCGACCGAATCCGTTGATCGCGACCCGCAGCGGCCTGCTATCCTGCTTGGCCATCGTATGACTCCTGATCGATTCGTTTTGATGGGCGGCTCACTCGATCGCCCGCGCGAACGTCACCACCGAGACGCAGCGAGCCCCCTGCTCCACAAGCACCCGCGCGCACTCGCCCGCCGTGGCGCCGGTCGTCATGACGTCGTCGACCAGAAGCAGGTGCTGCGCCAGCACGTCCGGCCGCGCATCCGGCGCGAGCGCGAAGGCATCGGCCACGTTAGCCGCACGTTCCAGGGGCTGCAAGCTGGTCTGGGTGCCCGCCTCGCCGCGTCGCACGAGCAGCGGCAGACAGCGGCGGCCGGTGCGCCACGCGAACGCCCGCGCGAGCAGCTCCGCCTGGTTGTAGCCGCGCCGCCGGCGGCGTTTGCGCGTGGTCGGAACCGGTACGACGACGCTCGCTTCCGTCGCCGCGTCCTCCGGCAGCCGCACCCGTGACATCAGCGCGGCCATCGGCTCCGCCAGCCCGCGCCAGCCCCGGTACTTGAGCTGATGCACGAGACGATCCGCGGGCGGCCGAAGCAGGCACGCCGCGCGCGCAGCCCGGATCGCCGCCGGCCATTCCGCGCACTCGCGGCAGGTGGCTCCGCCGGGGCTGCCCGTCAGCCGCGCGGGCGCGCCGCAGCGCGGACACAGCGGCGAGTCCGGCGTGCGCAGCCGCGCGCGGCAGGCCCGGCAGACCAGCCGGGCCCCGTCGCCCGTCGCGATCGGCCCGTCGCAGCCCAGGCAGATCGGGGCGAACAGCAGGTCGAGGAGGACGCCGCTGTAAGGATTCGGGATTGGGGTCAGGGATTTTGGGTTTCCGGTTTCTGGTTTCCGGTCGCACACATCCGGAATCCGGAATCCGGAATCCGGTAACCCGTCCACCATGTCCTAACGCGAGGGGCGCCTCAATGCGTGGACGGGTCTGCCTCGGCAGCCCCCGGCAGGAGGGCGGCGCGCATGGCCGACTCCGGCGCAGGCCGCTGCCACCAGCGCTGGAAGGCGGCGGCGGCCTGGTGGAGCAGCATCTCATGGCCGTCGACGGCGGGGAGGCCGGCGGCGCGGGCGGCGCGGACCCACGCGGTCCCGCCGGGGGCGTATACCATGTCGAACGCGGCGGCGAACGAGGCATCGGCGATCGCCACGGGCTGCGGATCGTCGGCGCGCATGCCGAGGGCCGTTGCGTTGACGGCGAGGTCGAAGCGCTGGTCGCGGAGCGTGGCGACGGTCGGCGCGACGCGAATCCGATCGTCACCCGGGGCGCCGGCGCGCGCCGCTAGCTGCTCGGCGCGCGGCATCGTGCGATTCACGAGCACCGCGCTGTCGATGCCGGCATCCAGCAGCGCGACCAGCGCGGCCGCCGCGGCCCCGCCGGCCCCGAGCACGAGCACGCGCGCCCCGCGCGGATCCTGGAGGAAGGCGCGGATGGCCCGGTGGAATCCCTCGACGTCGGTGTTGTCGCCGACCAGCCGCTCATTCTCGAGCCAGAACGTGTTGCAGGCGCCCGTACGACGAACGGCATCGCTCTTCGACTCGAGCGCGGCCGCTGCGACCTGCTTGTGCGGCACCGTGACGTTGCCGCCGCCGCCGGCGCGCGCGAGCGCGTGCATCAGCGCGCGGACGTCATCGGTCCCGCAGCGCAGCGCCACGTAGACGGCGTCGAGCTCTGCCGCCCGGAAGGCGGCGTTCTGGATCAGAGGCGAGAGCGAATGCGCGACGGGATCGCCGAGCAGCGCGAAGACACGGGTCGAAGCGCGGATCGCCACCGCGCCGAGCGCGGCGGCATGGCCGCCCGCTGCGTCCGCGTCCGCGCGGCGCGACTCACGGGGCAAGGATCGCCTCGAGCCGGTCGAGCACGCCGTCGACGACGTCCCCGAGCACCGTCCACGTCTCGCGGTACACCGCGGCCTCCATGCCGATCGGGTCCGGGATGCCCACCGCGGGATCGCCGTCGTCGAGGAAGTCCGTCGCCAGGGACACCTTGGCGCCGCCTCCGAGCTCGACGACGCGGTCCGCGTGCCATTCGCTCATGGCGACGATGGCGTCGGCCCACTCGACCAGCTCGGCCGTGAGCGGCCTCGAGCGGTGCGCGCTCAGGTCCACGCCATTCTCCGCCGCCACCTCGATCGCGGCCGCGGCGGCGGGCGAGCCGGCGCCGGCGGAGACACCCGCCGACTGCACGCTGACGTGGTGCCAGCCGCGGCGTTCGACCTGATCCTCGGTGATCGCAGCGGCCATCGGGCTCCGGCACGTGTTGCCCGTGCAGACGAAGAGGAGGTTGTACGTCGTCGGCGCCTCCGCCTGACCGCGGCGCGGGTGCTCTTCAGGCTTCGACGTCATGCACGACCTCCCTGATCCTCTCGAGCGATACGGCGCCCGCGCGCACGAGCCGCGGGCGCTCGCGCGTGCAGTCCAGCACGGTCGACGGCGCTGCGCCGCCCGCGGCGCCCTCCAGCAGCCACACGCCGGACTCGGCCGGCAGCTCGTTCAGCAATGCGTGCGCCTCCGCCGCCGTGCGGGCGGGCTCGACGCCGGGCGCATTGGCGCTGGTCGAGGTGACCGGCGCGCCGAGCGTGTCCAGCAGGATGCGCATGCCCGCGTGCGGGGTCCGACGCAGCGCGACGCCGCCGCTGCTCGATGCCACGCCCGGCGGGTAGCGCCGCTCCGTGTCGCGCAGCACGAGCGTGAGCGGTCCCGGCCAGAAGACGTCGGCCAGCACGCGCGCCGCCGTCGTCCAATGCAGGCCGGGTGCCTGCGCGAGCTCGCTCACCAGCAGGAGGAACGGCTTCTCCTCCGCGCGCGACTTGAGCGTCGACAGTCGCTCGAGCGGCGCGCGCTCGGTCAGTCCGCCGAGCCCGAACACGGTTTCGGTAGGATAGAGGATGAGGCCGCCCGCGCGCAGGTGCTCCACGACGCGCGGCGCCGCCGCGCGCTGCGCCGCCTCGTCGCCGAACGGCACGACCACGATCAGCGCTCGCCGCGTCGGCCCAGCAGCGCCGTCGCGATGATGACGTCCGCCGGCTCCGTCACCTTCAGGTTCTCCGGATCGCCGTCGACGACGACGACGCGACCGCCGTTCCGCTCGACCACGGCCGCATCGTCGGTGGCTTCGATCGTGCCCACCGCGGCCGCCGCCCGGTACGCCTCGAGCAGCAGCGCGCGCGGAAACGCCTGCGGCGTCTGCGCGCGCCACAGCCGTCCGCGGTCCGGCGTCCCCTCGATCACGCCGTCCTTCCCCACCCGCTTCACGGTGTCGCCGATCGGCAGGGCTGCGATCGCGCCCTGCTCTTTCGTGACCGACGCGAGCGTGCGGTCGATGAGTGTGCGTGTCACCAGCGGGCGCGCGGCGTCGTGCACGACCACGACGTCCGCCTCCTCCGGGACGGAGTCCAGCGCCCGGCGCACCGACTCTGCCCGCTCGTCGCCGCCCGCGATCAGCGTCACGCGCGCATCCAGGTCGCGCAGCCACGCGGGCGGCTCCGCCACATCCGCCTCCGGCAGCGCGACCACGATCCAGCGGACGGACGGGTGGGCGAGGAAAGGCCGCAGCGTGCGCAGCAGGACGGGCTCGCCCGCCAGCTCGAGGTACTGCTTGCGCACGCTGCCCATGCGCCGGCCGGATCCCGCCGCGGGAATCACCACGGCCACGGTCGGGCCGGGCGCGCTCAACGGAACAGCCGCTCCATCATGCGGTTCACGTTCTCGATGCCGACGACGCGCAGACCGTCGGGTGCGGACGACGGCACCGCGCGCGACGGGACGAACGCGCTCGAGAAGCCGAGCCGCCGCGCCTCGGCCAGGCGCCGCTCGACCTGCGCGATGCTGCGCACCTCGCCGCTCAATCCGACCTCCCCCAGGAACACGGCGTCGTCCGGCAGCGCGCGATCGAGCGCGCTGGACGCGACCGCCGCGACGACGGCGAGGTCCGCGGCCGTCTCGGCGAGTCGCAGTCCGCCGACGACGTTCACGAACACGTCGCGATCGCCGAAGGCGAGGCCCGACCGCTTCTCCAGAACCGCCAGCAGCAGCGACAGCCGCTGGCGGTCGAAACCCTGCGCGACGCGCTGCGGCGCGCCGTACGCGCTCTTGCTGACCAGCGCCTGTACTTCGACGAGCAGCGGTCGCGTGCCCTCGATCGCAGGGAACACGGCCGACCCGCCCGCGCCCGCGGAGCGCTCGTCGAGGAACAGCTCGGAGGGATTGGCGACCGGCTGGAGCCCCTCGGCCACCATGCGGAACACGCCGATCTCGTCGACACCGCCGAAGCGGTTCTTGGTCGCGCGCAGCACGCGATGATCGAGCCGCGGTCCGCTCTCGAAGTAGAGCACCGTGTCCACCATGTGCTCGAGCGTGCGCGGTCCCGCCACGACGCCTTCCTTCGTGACGTGGCCGACGAGGAAGATCGTCGTGCCGCTTTCCTTCGCGAGCCGCTGGAGACGGGCCGCGCACTCGCGCACCTGCGTCACGCTGCCGGCCGCGGAATCGAGCTGCGGATCGTACATCGTCTGGATGGAGTCGATGACCGCGATCGCGGGACGCTGCTCCTCGATCGCGCGCAGCACGCGCTCGATCGAGGTCTCGCACAGGAAGAGCACCTCCCCCGCACCGGGGGCGAGTCGGTCCGCCCGCATGCGCACCTGTCCCGCGGACTCCTCGCCCGAGACGTAGAGGACGTCGTGCCGCGCGGCGCGCGCGCTCGCCGCCACCTGGAGCAGCAGCGTGCTCTTGCCGATGCCCGGCTCGCCGCCGAGCAGCACGATGGAGCCGGGCACGAGCCCGCCGCCGAGAACGAAGTCGATTTCGCCGATGCCCGTAGACAGACGATCGGAAGACTCACGCGTGACGGAGGCGAGAGCGATCGGCTCGGAATCCCCGAACGAAAGCCCGACCGCGGATTCTGAACCCTGACGCCTTACGCCTGACGCCGCCCTTGGCGCCTCGACCAGCGTATTCCACTCGCGGCACGCGGGGCACTGCCCTTCCCAGCGGGCGGACTCGCCGCCGCACTCGGTGCAGTAGAAGAGCGTCTTCTGCGCCTTTCGGGTCTTCGCGCGCGCCATCGGCCCCTTGAAGGTGAGGTGAGGTGAGGTGAGGTGAGGTGGGGTGGGGTGAGGCGCCTCAGCTAGTAGTTCGCTTCCGCGTACTGCGGCTGTTCCACGCGGGTCACCGACTCGAAGCGCGTGAACTCGTGACGGAAGTACAGCTCGACCATGCCGGTCGGCCCGTTGCGCTGCTTGCCGATGATCAGCTCGGCGCGGCCGCGCAGACCCTGCTCCTCCGCCTCCATCTCGTTCATGTAGTACTCGGGGCGATAGAGGAAGGCGACGACGTCGGCATCCTGCTCGAGCGATCCGGACTCGCGCAGGTCGGAGAGCTGCGGGCGGTGGTCCGAGCGCTGTTCCGGCGCGCGCGAGAGCTGCGACAGCGCGAGAATCGGCACCTGGAGCTCCTTCGCGAGCCCCTTCAGGCTCCGGCTGATCTGGCTGACCTCCTGCTGGCGGCTCTCGTGGTTGCCGCTCGACTCCATGAGCTGGAGGTAGTCGACGATGATGAGCCCCAGCTCCGGCTGGTCCGCCTTCAGCCGCCGCGCCTTCGCGCGCAGCTCGAGCGGGCCCATCATGCCCGAGTCGTCGATCCAGATGGGCGCCGTGTTCAGGTGACCGGCCGCCTGCGCGAGCCGCGTGTAGTCGTCGTCGGAGAGACGGCCGCGCAGCAGCCGCGACAGATCGACCAGCGCCTCGTGGCAGAGCATGCGCTGAACCAGGGATTCCTTTGACATTTCCAGCGAGAAGATCGCGACCGGCACGCGGTGCACGATTGCCGACTGGAGCGCGCTGCCGACGACGAACGCCGTCTTTCCCATGGACGGACGCGAGGCGATGATGACGAGATCGCCCTTCTGCCACCCGCCCGTCTTGCGATCCAGGTCCGTGAAGCCGGTCGGCACTCCCGTCACGCCGCCCTTCGCCGCCTGGAGCTGCTCGATGCGCTCGAACGTCGAGTAGAGGATCTGCTTCAGCCAGACGAAGCCCTGGCGATCATGCGACTGCGCCACCTGGAAGATGCGCTGCTCCGCCAGGTCGAGCAGCTCGTCGACGCTGCGCTCGCCCACGTCGTAGCCGTCCTGCACGATCTGCGTAGCCGCCTCGATCAGCCGCCGCAGCAGCGCGCGCTCGCGGACGATCTTCGCGTGGTACTCGACGTTCGCCGCCGTCGGCACCGCGTCCATCAGCTCCGCCAGGTACTGCACGCCGCCGATGCCCTCGAGCTCCCCGGTCTGCGTCAGCTCCTCCGACAGCGTCACCGGGTCCACCACCGCGCCCTTCTGGAACAGACGGGTCATCGAGCGGAAAATCCGCCGGTGCCCCTCGCGGTAGAACATGCCGTCGTCGCTCAGGATCTCCAGCGCCTTGGCGACCGCGTCGTTGTCGATCAGCATGCCGCCCAGGACCGATACTTCGGCCTCGGCCGCGTACGGCGCCGGACGATCCACGAAGGGGATGGACGCGACCGCGTTGCCGCGGGAGGACATGCGGACGTTCTGCATCAGCTGGTTCTCTGGCACTCGAGAATGATGGCGACGGGGTCCGACAAGCTGGTCGCTTCGTGGGCGTCATCGCGACCGATGCGGTGTGCTGCGGAACCCGGCCGGGACGTTGTCGGGTGCGTCCCGGGACGTCAAGCACTTGACGCGGAAGTTGGCGTTACTTCGTGACCCCGATGCGCGATCAGCGGCGACGCGAGGAGCGGTGTCGGTATGGCACGGAATTATATTTCCGAGCCATCACGATGACCCTCCTTTTTCTTCCTCCGCTTTGGCCTCGGCTCCCCGCCCTAACGCCCCTCGACCAGCGCCGCGAGCTTCTCGAGTGAAGACTTCCAGCCTGCTTCGTTGTCCGCCGCCGACAGGCCGGGCGGCAGCCCGTCGTGCACGGCGAGGACGTCGGTGCCGCCGTCTGCGTCGAGGAGCGAGATCGTGATCGTCATCTCACCCTGGAGTGCAGGATCCGTCGTCTCGAACTCGACCACTTCGACGACCTGCTCGTTCGGCACGAGCTTCACGAAGCGGCCGTGGTACGTGTCGGTATGTGCTCTGGTCTTGCCGGTCCCGGTCGGTGCGTCGTACGTGAGGGAGATTCGGAACGCGCCGCCTTCCCGCGGCTCGAACTCGTGCACTTGGCTGGTCATGCCGGTCGGCACCATCCATCTCCGGACCGAGTCCTCGTCCACCAGCGCGCGATACACGGTCGCGCGGGGTGCGGTCACGCGACGTGTGATGCGGGTCGAGCTCATGCCCGAAATTCGCCAGCGGCAGCGGGACGAGCAGCACGCCTCAGTCGAGACGCCAGGTGTAGCGCGAGCACCAGCAGCAGGGACGCGGTCAGAACGCCCGGCGGGTAGCCGCCCTGGAGGATCGTCCAGGCGGGATGCACGACGCCGTTGATCGTTTCGACTCCGACCCAGAGCCAGGCGAAGGCCGCGGCGGACTGCCATTCCCGCCGCACGGGCCACAGCAGACACCACAAGCCGAACGCGACGAGGGCGCCGTTCAGGACGATGAAGCCGAGCTCCCGGTCAGCCGAGATGAAACGCGTCAGGAATGTCGCCGGCGGAAACGATTCCCAGAGGCGACCGACATACTCCTCGACGGAGTGCGCGGCCTGCGCCGCGACCAGCGCCGAACGGAGCTGTCAGCTTCACGGGCTCGCCAGGCGACGCCCCTGGCCGGGTTGGAGTCAGCTCGCGGGCGAGGCGCGGTTGGAGGATCGCGCTCCGCCCCGGGACGCGGCACCCTGCTCAGTCCGTCGGAGAGGCCGTGCGCCGCACCACCGGCCCCAGCTGCTGGTCGAGCCAGTCCAGCACCTCGCGCATGACGTCACGCCGGTCGGACGGGATGTGGCCGCCCTCGAGGCGAGCCAGCCGCTTCGCGCTGTCCGGAGCGCCGAGCATGTCGAGCAGCGCCCGCTGCGACAGGTCGTAGGGCAGCATGAAATCGTCGTGGCCGTTGACCATGAGCGTGGGCGTGCGTGACCGCGGCGCGAAGGTGGCCGGGTGCGCCTCCGGCCGGAAGGGCACGGGGAGCAGGCCGGCGCCGAGCAGGATCGCCGTGGCGATGCGCGGCTCGATGGCGGTGAAGATGGGCGCGAAGGAAGCGCCGTTGCTGAAGCCGTAGAAGCCGATGCGCTCGCTGTCGAAGTCGGGACGCGTCTCGAGGTAGTCGATGACACGGCCGAGGTCCTGCGCCCAGCGGATGACGACGTCGCGCAGGTAGGCGGGCGAGTCCCAGCGCAGCTGCTCGAAGCGCTCGTACATGCCGTAGTAGACGGGCTGGACCAGGACGCGACCGGCGCGGGGCAGGAAGTCGACGAGGAAGGCGGACGACAGCTGGTCGCTGGAGCGCAACCCGTACACATCCCCGCCCGGGAACCAGATCACCGACTGGTAGGGCGGCTCCACGTCGCGCGGTATGTGGAGATGGACCTCCATGCGCTCCTCGCCGTACGCCGTGCGCATCGAGACCGTCTCCCGACGCCAGCCGGGCAGGGTGTCGTTCACGCGCTCGACGCGGGCGTCCAGCGATCCCCGGTCGTAGGCGTACATGCCGCGCACCAGCTCGAAGGCCTGCTCGTCCATCGGCTCGGGCAGCGGGTACTCCCGGCGCGGCGCGACGGGCGCCAGCAGCCGCTCCGCCGGCGGCTCCGGATACACGGCGCAGCGTACCCCGTTCGTCGGACCGCGCTGCCACGGGTCGACCGCGAAGGGGTGCAGGAAGACGTAGCCAGCCTCGTTCCAGGCGCCGCCGAGCAGGTAGCGCAACTCGCCCGACGCGTTCCAGACCCATTCCCGGACATTGCCGGCCATGTCCTCGTTGCCGAAGCCGGCGAGCCCGTCGAAGCTGCCGACGGGGGCGGGACCATCGCCGGAGGTGTTGCTCATGACCAGGAGCGCCGAGAGCTGGTGCTGCCCCACGGCGAGGGACCAGTGGTAGATGGTGGGCAGCGAGCGGCCGCGCCAGGCGCAGTACGCCGCCGCCTCGAACCAACTGATGCCGCCGACCGGGTAGTCGTCCTCCCCCTCGGGATAACGACCGAGCTCCCAGCCGGCGGGGCCCGGGCGGCCGGTGACGTCGACGAGCCCCCTCATCGCCTGCCCCCACGACACGACCGCGCCGCTCCGCTCGAGGGGCGAGGGCCAGGAAGCCGGATCGCCGTAGCCGCCCGCCTCCACGAACTCGAGGTACTCGCGCTTCGTCACCTCGTGTCGATCGAGGAAGAAGGTGCGGACCACGGGCGGTGCCCCGGTCTGCTCGAGCTTGTTCACCATGCTGCTGCTGCCAGCGACCGGCCCCCCCGGGATCCGGACGGTGCCTTCCGGCAGACTTCCCGTGGGATCGAGGACCAGGCCCTGCCTGAGCTGGCCCATCGAAGCCGCGCTGAAGGGTGCGGCCTCATACGGCTCGTATCCCTCCTTCGTGATACGCCAGCGCATGCCGGCGTACGGCACCCGCATGGACAGCGGCGTGACGCCGACGCGGTGCCAATCCGCCTCCGGCGTGTCGTATCCCTTCACAAAGACCTCCGCACCCTGCGGCTCCGTGTTCACGGACGTGGCGAAGCTGATACGCTCCACCAGCCTCTGCAGCTCCGGGTCGTTGCCGAGATGGCGCTGCGCCCGGAGACCGGTGCGGTACGCCTCGAAGAGGGCGCCATCCTCGATCAGCGCCCCGATCTCGTCGCGGGCGTGGTTCTCGGCCCAGCGGCGGTCGGCGCCGCGCACCCACACCGTTCCCGCCGCGAGCAGTGCGAGGAGGGTGGCCGCGATCGGCCCCGCTACGACCGGCCGACGCACAAATGCCGCGCGCGCGCGACGCCGAGCGCAGCGCGCGAGCGCGGCTCGCAGGTCCGTCGACGAGGGGAACCGCTTCGCCGGGTCCTTCTCCACGCAGCGATGGACGATGCGCTGCAGGTCCGACGGCACGTCGGGACGCAGATCTCCGAGTGGTTGCGGAGCCCGGGCGAGGATCGCACCGAGGACGGCGCCGAGCGAAGCGCCGTCGAAGGGCGGCTTGCCGGCGGCCATCTCGTAAAGCACGACGCCGATCGCGAACTGATCGGAGCGATGATCGACGTCGGCTCCCGTGAGCTGCTCGGGCGACATGTAGTGGGGTGTGCCGACGATCTCGCCTTCCCGCGTCGCCGTCAGCTCCGGTGCCACGAGGCTCGCGCCCTCCGGCAGGCTCAACGGCTTCGCCAGCCCGAAGTCCAGGATCTTCACCAGTCCATCCGCCGTGACCATCACGTTGGCCGGCTTGATGTCGCGGTGGACGATGCCCGCGGCGTGCGCCGCCGCGATCCCTTCCGCGACCTGCGTCGCGATGTCCAGGATCCGGTCCACGGGCAGCGGGCCGTCCGCAATGAGCTCGGCCAGGGTGCGACCCTCCACCAGCTCCATTGCGATCCACGTCATCCCGCCGTGATCGGAGATGTCGTGGATCGTGACGATATTGCGGTCGTTGAGTGCGGACGCGGTCCGCGCTTCCCGTTCGAAGCGGGCCAGGCGAACGCGGTCGGCAGCGACGTCGGTCGGCAGCACCTTGATCGCCACGTCCCGGCCCAGCTTCAGGTGTCGGGCGCGGTACACCTCACCCATGCCCCCGGCGCCGATGGGTCCGAGGATCTCGTACGAGTCGAGTCGGGTGCCTGGGGCGAGCGACACGCGCGCCTCCGTCTGATGCTGCGGCGCAGCGGGCGGGCGCCGGTGCGTGGGAAGGAACGGGAAGACTAGACTTCGATCGGCGCGGCCGTCAAACCCCCGACCGCCCACCACGGGTCGTCGAGAGCGCTGCTACCGCGGCCCGTCGAAGACCCGACGCAGCAGCTGCAGGTCGTCCCAGCATTTCCGCACCTGGTCCGGGCTGCGCAGCAGGTAGGCCGGATGATACGTCGCGACGACGGGCACGCCTTCGTAGGCGTGTACGCGGCCGCGCAGACGCGCCATGGGCGCGTCCGTGCCGGTGAGCGACTGCGCGGCGAAGCGGCCGACGGCGAGCAGCACGCGCGGCTGGATCAGCTCGATCTGGCGCTTGAGCCACGGCGTGCACTGCGCGACTTCCTCGGGCAAGGGATCGCGGTTTCCGGGCGGGCGACACTTGAGCACGTTGCAGATGTAGACGCGCTCGCGCGGGAAGCCGACCGACTCGAGCAGCAGGTCGAGCATTCTGCCCGCTTTGCCGACGAACGGTACGCCCGTCCGGTCCTCGTCCGCGCCCGGCGCCTCGCCCACCACCACGACTTCCGCCTGCGCTGTGCCCGTACCGAACACGACCTGCGTGCGCGTACGCGAGAGGCCGCAGCGCACGCACGCGGATGCATCGTCGCCGAGGACCTTCAGCGCACGTGCGTGGTCGAGGGCGGGTGCGCGCTCGCGGACCTCTGGAGCGGGTGCGGGAGCGGGTGCGGGAGCGGGTGCGGACAGCTCGCGGCTGATAGCTGAAAGCGGGTCGCCTCCCGTCGTCGGCCGCCGGGCGGCGGAAAGGAGCCGGACGGCCTCCAGCCGATCGAGCCCATCGAGAAAGACCTGGCGCTCGCCGAGCTCTGCGCGCTGGCGCAGGTAGGCGGCGAGGAGGGCGCGGTCGAGGCTCATCGTCCGCGGTCGCGCTCCCCGGCGACCAGTCGGGCGACGCGGTCGAGCAGGGTGGCGGCGACGTCGTCCTTGCTGAGCAGCGGCAGCTCCTCGATCGAGTCGTCGCGGCCGATCAGCGTGACGCGATTCGTGTCGACCTCGAAGCCCGAACCGGCGCTCGCGTCGGGCTGGTTGAGCACGATGAGGTCGAGCTTCTTCTCGTCGAGCTTGCGACGCGCGTTCGCACGCGCGTCGTCGGTCTCGAGCGCGAAGCCGACCACCACCATTCCCGGTGCTCGATCGCCGATCGTCGAGGTCAGGATGTCGGGCGCGGCTTCGAGCTCGATGGGACGCGGTCCTTCGGACTTCTTGATCTTCTTCGACCCGGGAGACGACGGTCGGAAGTCGGCGACCGCGGCGCTCATCACCAGCGCGTCGGCGCCGCGAATCGCCTCGCGCACCGCCGTGCGCATCTCCTCCGCCGTCTCGACGCGGATCAACTCGGGACCGGCCGGCGGCTCGACGTCGCTCGGTCCGCTGATCAGCGTGACGAGTGCGCCGCGACGCCAGGATTCCGCGGCGATCGCGTAGCCCATGCGGCCCGACGAGCGATTGGACAGCACACGCACGGCGTCGACCGGCTCGCGTGTCGGTCCGGCGGTGACGACGACGCGCCGGCCGTCGAGCGCGCCGCCGCGAGCGAGCGCGCGGCCGACGTGCTGGAGGATGACCGCGGGCTCCACCATGCGGCCGACGCCCGACCGCTCGCCGTAGCCCAGCGCGCCCTCGTCCGGGCCGACGATCCCGTGCCCGAACTCGTCGCGCAGCACGGAGACGTTGCGCACGGTCGCGGGGTGCGTCCACATGCGCGGATTCATCGCCGGGCATATGAGCACGGGCGCGCGCGTGGCGAGCAGCACGGAAGCGACGAGGTCGTCGGCCATGCCGGCGGCGTGACGGGCGATGAGGTCGGCGGTCGCGGGCGCCACGCACACGACGTCCGCTTCGCGCGCGATGTCGATGTGGACTGCGGCGCCGCCTACGCGAAAAGGATCGTGGTGCGCGGGCCGGCCGGTCAGCGCCTCGTACGTGAGCGGCGTGACGAACTCCTGCGCGGAACGGCTGAGCACGACTTCGACGCGCGCGCCGAGCTGCGTCAGGTCACGCGCGAGCTGCGCCGTCTTGTACGCCGCGACGCCACCGCCGACGCAAAGCACGACGCGACGGCCCTTCCAGGGAGTGCGCGGGGTGAGCATGGTGTTTAGGCGCTAGGCCCTAGGCTCTAGGCACTAGGTAACTGCGATTGTTTTTCAGATCGAATCGAAGCGCCCGAGCCTAAAGCCTAGAGCCCATAGCCTAGAGCCTAGAGCCCAGAGCCCAGAGCCCAGAGCCCAGAGCCTAGAGCCTAGAGCCTAGAGCCTAGAGCCCCAAAGACCGACGGCGGCGCTGCACGACGCGGAACTCGAGCGCGCCGTCGGCCAGGGCCTCGAGCGAGCGGGTGGTCAGCTTCTTCGCCTCGGCGGAGGTCGGGACGGCGTCCTTCGGCAGGGCGTTCAGCTCACGCGCGTAGCGGGCGGCGACGAGCACGCCCAGGTACTTGCTGGTGGCGCGATCGGCCAGCTCCATCGGGGTGACGACCTTCATGGGTGCATCTCCTGTGCGAGAATATCGCGAATACGGTCCTTGATTACCCTGACCCGCTCGGTCAGGTCCGACACGCGCGGCACGGCGTGGCGCTCGGCGTGGAATATAGCCTCGAGGGACTGGAGCGCGCGCTCGAAGTCGTCGTTCACGACCACGTAATCAAACTCCGCCACCGCGTCCAGCTCGTTCAGGGCGCCGCTCAGCCGCCTGCGCAGATCCTCCTCGCCCTCGGTGTTGCGGCCCGCGAGCCGGCGGCGCAGCTCGTCCGCGTTGGGCGGGAGGATGAAGACCAGCACGGCTTCGTCGAAGGCGGCGCGCACGTGGCGAGCGCCCTGGATATCGATGTCGAGGACGACGGTGTGTCCGTTCGCGAGACCGTCCCGGACCGCCGACCAGGGCGTGCCGTAGCGATGGCCGTGTACCGTCGCCCACTCGACCAGCTCGCCTTCCCCGATCATGCGATCGAAGTCCGCCTCGCTCACGAAATGGTAGTCGACGCCGTCCCGCTCGCCTGCGCGCGGCCTGCGCGTGGTGGCCGAGACGGAGAAGACGGCGTTGCGCTCGGCGCCGACCAGCGCATGTGCGAGCGAGGTCTTGCCCGTGCCGCTGGGCGCCGCGATCACCAGGGGGAACGGCTGCCCGAGCGGCATCACTCGACGTTGTCGGCCTGCTCGCGCAGGCGCTCGATTTCGTTCTTGATGCCGACGACCTCGTGCTCGATGGCGGCGTCGTTCGCCTTGGAGCCGACGGTGTTCGTCTCGCGCAGCATTTCCTGGACGACGAACGACAGCCGCTTGCCGACGGGCTCCGCGCTGTCGGCATCGAGCAGCGAGCGGAACAGGTCGATGTGCGCACGCAGCCGGACCAGCTCCTCGCTGATGTCCCAGCGCTCCGCGAGCATCGCGACTTCGCGCGCGATGCGCTCGTCGTCGATGCCGACGCCCTCGGACAGCTCGCGCACCGCGTTGCGCAGGCGATCGCGCTCGGCGAGCAGGCGCGCGGGCGCCTTCGCGCGCACGCGCTCCATGGCGACTTCGATCGCGTTCAGCCGCTCCTCGAGGTCGTCGTGCAGGCGACGGCCCTCGACCTCGCGCATGCGGACGACGGCGCGTGCGGCCTCGATCGTGACCTCGCGGATCGCGTCCTCGGGCACGTCGACCCGATCGACGTCCTCGCGCTCGATCAGGTCGTTGTAGCGCGCGAGCAGGGCGACGTCGATTTCGCCGGGCAGATCCAGCGTCGTCTTCAGCTCGCTCAGGATGCGATGGTACTGCCGCGCGCGCGCCTCGTTGAGCTGGAAGCGCGGCTCGTCCGTGCCGCCCTCCGCAGTCTCGAGCCGCAGCGAGCAGTTGATGTGGCCGCGCTGGAGCTCCTGCCGCAGCCAGTCGCGGATCGATGGCTCGTAGCGCTCGAATGCCGGCGGCAGCCTGAGATTGGAGCTGAAGAAACGATGGTTGACGGTGCGGACCTCCGAGCGCAGGCGGCCGGCCTCCGTCTCGCGCTCCGCCTCGCCGAACCCGGTCATGCTACGGATCATTTCGCCTCCCGAGGGCGGCCGAAGCTACCGGCGCCGACCGGCGCGGTCAATTCCACATCTCCCATTTCACGCCGAAATACGCGGTCTGGCCGGGCATGGTTCGCCCGGGGAGATCGTTCAGATCCTGCCAGTTCAGGATGTTCTGCCAGCTCACATAGGCGTGGACGTCGAGCACGCGGATGGAGAGGTCGAAGTTGAGGCGGTTGATCGGCTCGATCGTCTGCACGGATCCCGGCTCCGCGCCCGGCGCCCGCATCTCGCCGCGGTACTCGCCTTCCAGGCGCAGCTCGATCTCGAGCTGATCGCTGTCCAGCGGCAGGTCGTGGTAGACGACGGCGGCGCGGGCCTGCTCGACCGGCTGAAAGAGCGCATGGACGCCGTCGTCCCCCGCGCTCAGACGCGTATAGCTGCCTTCCAGGCCGACGGGATCGAAGCCGAGCGGCACGCGAAACATCGCCTCGACGCCTCCCACCTCGAAGCCCGGATAGAGCGACAGCACGCGCGAGCCGGAGCCGGAGGGTCCGATGCCGGGCAGCGCGGCCGGCGCGACGCTGTCGCCTTCCGCACGGAACGCGGCCACCCCGAGACGCCAGCCGCCCAGCACCCAGTCGACGCCCGCCCGCTGGAGCGCGCGCTCTACTCCCGGCGTGCCCTCGGGCCGGACCAGCCAGGCGAGGCCGTGCGCGCCGTCGGTGACCTCGGCGAACAGCCGCGCCCCGAGCCAGGGGCCGAGCCGCCCCGATGCGACCCACGAGGAGAACGAGGCGCCCTCCCAGTCCTCGTACCGCAGCTCGCCGGCGACGCCGGCCCAGGAAACCGGCCGCACGTCGGCCGCGATCTCCCCCGCCATGTCGAGGCGGGTGTCCCCGTTCCGGAAGCGCAGCGCCGCCCGCGTGCCGATCGGGCCGCGATCGTAGGCGGTGCGCAGGCCGAAGTGGGTGATCGCGAGCTCGGTGGAGGGCGAGTCCAGGAAGACGTCGTCGACTTCGGAATGGCCGCCGTACAGCTCGGCGGTCAGGAACTCGAACGGACGCGCCCGTGCGCGCACCACGATGTCCTCGCGCATGGCCTCGCCGGGAAACGCGGAGCCTTCCTCCCGCTCGACGCTCGCTCGACGATACTCCGCGTGTACGCCCCAGCTCGGACGCAGCAGGCCCCAGCGGATCCATGCGGAAGACGAGCGGCCGGGCTCGCGCCGAAGCACGCCATCCGAATCCAGGCGCGAGATCGCGACGGCGAACGGGCCGAACAGGAAGCGAGGCGCCATGAATGCGCCGGCCAGGCCGTCGGTATCCAGATCGCCGGTCGCGATCTCCACGCGCGTGTACGCCGAGCCGGAATCGCCGGGCGTGCCGAAGCCGCCGCGCGGAAACGGATGCTCGAGCGAGAACAGCTCGATGCGCAGACGGCCGCCGCGCCGCTCCACGCGCACGCGCTCCAGGTCCGTGAGTCCGATGCGGCTCAGGTCGATCGTGGTGCTCGTCAGCGGATCGAGCGGAAAGCCGTCCAGAAGGACCTCGATGTCGCCGGACAGCGCCACCGGCGAGACCACCAGCTCCGGCTGCGTGTAGTAGCCCGCCCGCACGCGCGTGAGCGACGGCACCCGCTCCAGCAGGTCGCCCAGGCTCAGGGCGGTGCTGCGCAGCAGGGCCGCGCGCTGCCACACCCAAACGCCCTCGGCGAAGCCCGGCTCCACCGGCGGCGGCAGCGGGAGCGGTACGAGCCGCGGCGGCGGCTCCGCCGCCAGGCTGTCCTCCACGTCGCGCTCGACCGTGACCGTGTCGTCCGGCTCGATGATCGAATCGACCAGCATGAAGCTGTCCGCGGGAGCGGGAGCGACCGTGTCGGGCGCTCCCAGCCGCACCGTGTCGGTCTCCTGCGCGCCAAGCGTCGCCGGCGCGAGCACCAGACCCAGCGCGAGCGCGAGGCCGAGCCCCGCGCCGCGCATCCACCTGAAAAAAAACGCCCCCGGCTCCGGCCGGGGGCGCTTCAGCCGCCTGTCGCTCACGCCTCGGCCCTGGAGCGCACCCATTCGACGAGCAGTCGTGTGGGCACGCCGGTCGCGCCCTTGGCGATCGGCGGCTTGTCCTCCTGGGTCCACGCGGTGCCCGCGATGTCCAGGTGCGCCCACGG
The DNA here is from genome assembly GCA_035512635.1 of Longimicrobiales bacterium. Taxonomy (GTDB): domain Bacteria; phylum Gemmatimonadota; class Gemmatimonadetes; order Longimicrobiales; family RSA9; genus DATKDR01. The sequence goes on from DATKDR010000096.1 coordinate 49,189, forward strand.
CACCTCGCCCACGAACTCCTTGAGGAACCAGCCGGCAGTGATGGTGCCGGCCGCGCGGCCGCCCGAATTCTTGATGTCGGCGACCGGGCTGTCGATCAGCTTGCGGTACTCGTCCCAGAGCGGCAGTGGCCAGCACTTGTCGCCGGTGCGCAGTCCCGCCGCGCGCAACTCGTCGATCAGGTCGCCGTTGTTGCCCATGAGGCCGATGGCCGCGTTGCCGAGCGCGATGACGACCGAGCCCGTCAGCGTCGCGCAGTCGACGATCGCCGCGGGATCGAAGCGCGCCGCGTAGGTGAGGGCGTCCGCCAGGATCAGCCGGCCCTCGGCGTCCGTGTTCACGATCTCGATCGTCTTGCCCGACATGCTGCGGATCACGTCGCCGGGCTTCATCGCGCTGCCCGACGGCAGGTTCTCCGTGCACGGCAGGATGCCGATCACGTTCGCCTCCAGCTTCAGCTCGGCGACCGCGCCGAGCGCCGACAGCACTGCCGCGGCACCCGACATGTCGTACTTCATCTCCTCCATGCGCTCGGACGGCTTGATCGAGATGCCGCCCGAATCGAAGGTCACGCCCTTCCCCACCAGCACGAGCGGACGCTCGCCCTCGTCGCCACCGCTGTAGCGCAGCACGATGAAGCACGGCGGCTCCTCGCTGCCCTGCGCCACCGCGAGCAGCGCGCCCATGCCTTCCTTCTCCATGTCGTCGCGCTCGAGGACCGTCAGCTCGAGCTCGTGGCGGTCGGCCAGCTGGCGCGCCTCGTCCGCCAGGTGCGACGGCGTCGCCAGGTTGCCGGGCCGTGTCGCCAGCGTGCGCGCGAGGTTCGCGGCGCGGCCGACCACCTCGCCCTCGAGCGCCGCCTGCCGCACTCCCTCGACCTTCCCTTCCGGCGCGATGAAGACCAGCTCCCTGATGCCCCGGTCCGCCGCCGAATCATCCCGCCGGTCCGTGCGCAGCTCGTCGAACTTCCACGCGGCGAGCAGGGCGGCCTCGGCGGCGCTGCGCGCGGCCATGTGGCTGCCGAGATGCTCACTCATCTGGTGGATGTGGGCGAGGCTCAGCGCCATCGAGTCGACGCCCAGCTTGACCGCTTCGCGCATCGCGACGCCGATCGAGCGACGCAGCGTCTCCAGCGTGTAGTCCTCGCGCTTGCCGGCCCCGACGAGCATCACGCGCTGCGGACCCGTCCGCTCGCCCCCCGCGTAGACGACGAGCGCCTCGTCCTTGCGCCCGTGGAAGTCGCCCTGGCTCACGATCCGACTGATCGAGCCGCCCAGGACGCGATCGACGTCGCCCGCGGCCCCCTTCGGCTCGGCGTCGCGCTCGAACTGCTGGAGCACGAGCAGCGGCGAATCGAGCGATTCAGCGGACTGGTCGGTTACCGTGATGCGCAGGTCGGCCATGGGGGTCTCTCTTCCGCTCAGCCGCGGTCGGCGATCGGGACAACCTTCTTTCCGAGTGGACCCTTGTACTCCGCCTTCGGACGGATCAGGCGGTTATCCGCGAGCTGCTCGATCACGTGGGCGGTCCAGCCGGCGGCGCGCGCCATCGCGAACACGTTCGTGAACAGGTCCGTCGGGATGCCGATCGTGTAATAGACGGAAGCGCTGAAGAAATCGACGTTCGGGTAGATCTTCTTGCCGCGCGCGTCCATCTCGCGGCGCATGACCTCGACCACCTTCTCGGAGATGTCGAGCCACGGCGTCTCGTCCGCGCCGCTTCCCAGGCGACCCGACAGATCGCGCAGGATCGGCGCGCGCGGGTCCGTCGTACGGTACACCCGGTGACCGAAGCCCATGATCTTTTCCTTCCGCTCCAGCGCGGCCGTGATCCATTGCTCGGCCTGATCCGCGCTGCCGATCTTCTGCAGCATCTCCATCACGCGCTCGTTCGCGCCTCCGTGCAGCGGCCCCTTGAGCGCGCCGATCGCGGACGTCACCGCGGAGTGCATGTCGGCGAGCGTCGCCGCCGTGACGCGCGCCGCGAACGTGGACGCGTTCAGACCGTGCTCGGCGTGCAGTGTGAGCGCGGCGTCGACGATGCGCGCGCCCAGCCCGTCGGGCGCCTGGCCCGTCAGCATGTACAGGAAGTTGCCGCCCAGCCGCAGCGACGGGTCGGGCTCGATCGGCTCGAGCCCCTTGCGCACGCGGTCGATCGCGGCGGTGATCGTCGGAATCCGCGCGGTGATGCGCACGGCCTTGCGCCGGTTGGCGGCGTCCGACATGTCCTCGGCTTCCGGATCGTAGAAGCCGAGCGCCGACGCGGCGGTGCGCAGCGTCGCCATCGGATGCGTGTCCGCGGGCGCGAGCCGCAGGATGTCGATGATGCGGTCGTCGATGGACGCCGCCGCGCTCAGCTCGGCGCTCAGCTGCTCGAGCTGCTCGGTGGTCGGCAGCTCGCCGTTCCAGAGCAGCCAGCAGACCTCCTCGAAGGACGCGTTGGCTGCGAGGTCCTCGATCTCGTAGCCGGCGTAGACGAGACGGCCCTCCTCGCCGAATACCTTGCTCAGCGTCGTCTCGGCTGCGACGACTCCCTCCAGACCTTTACTCGTCATCCGTTCTCCGCACGAAATTCGATGGGCGCGCCTCCTCGCAGGGTTCGCGGCGGGCGGAAGCATAGGCCCGGCCGTCAGGCCCTGCAAGCGATGCTCGCCACGGGTTTTCGGGCGCCGGAGAGGGTGATGTTACGACGCCGCTCATGCGGTCCCGGAGCTCAGGCGGACCGCCGGATCGCCTCCCCCGACTCCGAATCGACCATGCGCTGGCTGATCGGCGTCAGGGTGTCCGGATCGAGCAGGCGGAAGTGGACCGTGCGGTCCGAGACCGCCGAGTACAGCTTCACCGGCACGCTGATCTCGCCCAGGTCGATCTGCGCCTTCCAGATCGCGCGCGCGGCCATCAGCGGTCGCACTCCGGACAGAAGAGGAGGTCCCGCTCGCGCACCACGACGCAGCAGGCACACACGCCGCGGTCACACGCGACGCAACGGTACTCCATCTCGTAGGCTACGAGAGCACCTTCCTCGCCTTCGCCTTCGCTTTCGTCGTCGCCTTCATCGACCCGCCCGGGTGCATCGTCCGTGCCGGTCGGCAGCGGATCCGGGCGCGAGCGGGGCGCCGCGTGAAAGCGGCGGGTCACTCCGGCGGCGGGCCGCCTTCGAAGCTCCAGAGCGCGGGGCCATCCGTCGTGCGGGCGACGTGGAAGCGCGCGGGCGAGCCCGGCCCGACCTGCGGCCCATGCGAGAGCTCGAGCGCTTCGGCCGCCGCCACGACGTAAAGGCCGTCGACGTCGAGCGTGTCGATGGCATCGCGTCCTCCGAGGTCGCCCACCTCGATGATGAAGCCGTCGCGCCGACGCACGGGATCGCGGTACTCGATCATGAGGTCCGCGCGCACGGGCTCCAGACCCGGCACGACGAGGTACCCGCCGCGCACGAGCAGATCCGGCAGCGTGCGGCCGTTGGAGGGCAGCTCGCTGTACAGACGCTCGTCGAAGCGCGTGTAGCTGCCGTCGGCGATGGCATTCAGCGCGGCGAGCAGGCCGACGAAGTTGACCATGCGCAGGTACTGCTTCTCCGGATCGTCGCGCCAGCCGCCCGACTCGACCAGCACCGCGCTCGCGCCCCATGTCGTGGTGAGATCCCCGAACGCGCGCGGGTTGAAGCTGTCGTCGTAGCGGGCGATGTGACCGCCGACCAGTGGCTCGACGGCCTGCCGGAACGCGGCCGCGACACGCATCGCGCCCAGGCGCACGTCGTTCACCTCGCGAGACTCGTCGAATGCCGGCGACAGCAGCGCGATCGCGACGCCGGCGTCGGTACGCCCGACGCGCGTGCCCACGTCCTGATCGTGCAGGTTGAACGCGAACTGCGGCCGCATCTCGTCGTACACGCGCTTCAGCGTGCGGCCTTCCGGAGTCGCGAGCGCGCGCGCGTCGCGATTGATGTCGATGCCGTACGCGTTCCGCCGCTGGAACCGCTGCGCACCGTCCGGATTCAGCATCGGGATGGTGGTGACCGTCAGGTTCTCGAGGATCGCGCGCGCGACCGGATGGTCGGCCTCGCGCTCGACGAACGCGTAGATGTCGGCCAGCGCCATGGTCGCGGTCGACTCGTCGCCGTGCATCTGCGACCACATCAGCACGCGCACCGGACCCTCGCCGAAGCTCACGCTGCGGATCGGCCGGTTCTCGACGCTGCGACCGACCTCCTCGACGCGCAGGCGGGTCGAGCCTTCCAGGATTGGGGGCAGCGCCGACCACAGCTCCGCGTGGTCGAACGTGCGCAGCTCGAGGCCGGGCACGCGCACGGCCGCGTGCGCGTCGCGCAGGCCCGACGGGACGGCCGGCGCGGGCGTCGGCGCGATGGAAGCGGCTTCCCTGCTGGTCATCGGTTCAGCGTCTCTCTCGTCCGTGGCGTCCGTGGCGTCCGTGGCCTCCGATCCATCGCCCGCGCCGTGCGCGCACCCGAGCACGGCCACGAGCGCGACGAGGCGCAACGTGTTCCTCATCGCCAGCCCTCCGCGTGATCGCGCGCGAACGTGTCGAACGAGGTGGGCGCGCGACCGAGCAGAGCGCGCGTCTCCTCCGAGACGGCGGCGCGCTCGCCGCCGCGAATTGCCTCGAGCAGGCCGACGAAGGTCGCGGCCTGTTGCGCGCTCCAGTCGTCGGCGAGCAGGAGGCCGCGCATGCGCTCGTCATCGATCTGCTCGTAGCGAACCGGCTTGCCGGCGGCGGCCGCGATCGCGGCGGCGACCTCGTCGTGGCTCAGCGCGGCCGGGCCCGTGAGCATGTAAGCGGCGCCGAAGTCGTCGTCGCGCCCCAGCACGATGCTCGCGATCTCGGCGACGTCGCGGACGTCCACGAAGCTGACGCGCCCGTCGCCCGCCGACAGGCGGAACACGCCGCTCGAGCGGATGGACGCGGCCACGAAGCCGCGCGCGAAGTTCTGCATGTAGATGTTGGGGCGGAGCAGCGTCCAGGCGACGCCCGTGTCTATGATGTGGCGCTCCACGCGGTGCAGCGCGAGCTGCTCGCGCACCTCGGCGCCCATGGCCGACACCAGCACGACGTGGCGCGAGCCGGACTGCACGATCCAGTCGATGAACGGCACGAGCCGCTCGTCGGCGTCGGGGTCGAACGGCGGTGGGACCAGGAACAGCCTGTCCGCCCACTGCACCGCGGCGTCCCACGACTCGGTGACGTCGTAGTCGAGATGCACCACCTCGACGGCGTCCGCGAACAGCTTTGCGCAGCGCTCCGGACTGCGCGTCCCCGCCTTCACCTCGACGCCCCGCTTGAGCAGCCGGCGGATCAGCTCTCCGCCGAGCTTACCCGTGGCGCCCGTGACCAGGATTTTCTCGGGCATGCGTGCGATAAGAGGGTGCCCGCGCCGCGCGGGCAAGGCCCGCCGTCAGGGTTCAGGCGGCGTACCCCCGCGACGGAGGCGTCTGAAGGCGACCTTCGTCGAGTTGACTCCCGCGTGAAAGGATCGGCGAAACGACGAGCGCCGCAGTCGATGATTCGCTGCGGCGCTCGCTCGATGCCCGGGGAGGGAGTCGAACCCTCAAGCCGTTGCCGGCAACGGATTTTGAGTCCGCTGCGTTTGCCATTTCGCCACCCGGGCGGCCAAGCCTTTAAAGATAGCGGAAACGGGCGCGCTCTTCTACCCGCAGAAGGGCTTTGTCTCTCCGGTCTACTGGAGCGATTTGGGCGGTCCGAGGACTTCGGCGAGGACGATGGCGCGGCGCACCTGGCCGAGATCGCCGATGCCGAGCCGCTGCTGGAGGCTCGGTACGCGCGCGGCTTCCGCCTCCGACCCGATCTCGATGTCGCGATCGCGCAGCCGCGTGTGGAAGGCGACGTGCCGCCGCTCGCTGGTCTCGTCCGAGGCGAACGAGCTCGCTTCGGCCCGGGGCGCCTCGTCCCACGACCAGTCGCGCAGGTCCTCGTAGCGGGCGCGCGCAATGCCCTCCGCGGCGTCGTCGTAACCGATCGTCTCGCGGCCGACGTTTTCGTAGCTGACGCCCTCGATCGAGTCGACGGCGTCTTCCTCGTCCCAGGGCGGCGAGGTGACCCAGCCGCCGGGCTCCGCGGGCGCGGGGTCCTCTTCGTATTCCGGCTCGGGGAGCGGCGGCACGCGAGCGGGCGGCTGCGGACGCGGCGGGGGCGTGCCGCCGGTCAGAATCGCCCACAGGTCGTCGGGTACCATGTCGGCGGCGCTGTCGCGCCCCGTCGATGCGGTGGTCGGCGTCCCGGCCGTGGTCCGCGTGCCGGCCCGTGTGCCGGCGCCGACGGATCCGCCGCTCTCCCGGGTCTCGACGCCGCCCGCCCGCTGCTTCGCTTCGTTCGCGCGCCGCTGCTCTTCCGCGCGGCGCCGCTGCTCCTCCTGCTTCCGCTTCGCCGATTTCGCGCCGAAAATCGACCAGAGGATGATGAGGATTAACGGGATGAGCTCGAAGCCGTCCACGAGTCGCTACTCCTCGCGCCGCGGCATCGTGTCGTTCTCCCCGCCGGCGATCGATTCCCGCATGTCGGTGTCGGCGACCATGTTGCGATAACGCGCGTAATCCATGATGCCGAGGTTGCCCGAACGGAACGCTTCGGCCATCGCGAGCGGCACCTGCGCCTCGGCCTCGACGACCCGCGCGCGCATCTCCTGCACGCGCGCCCTCATCTCCTGCTCGTGCGCGACCGCCATGGCGCGTCGCTCCTCGGCCTTCGCCTGCGCGATGCGCTTGTCCGCCTCGGCCTGATCCGTCTGGAGCTCGGCGCCGATGTTCTTGCCGACGTCGACGTCGGCGATGTCGATCGACAGGATCTCGAACGCCGTGCCCGCGTCCAGGCCCTTCGCGAGCACCGTCTTGGAGATGTTGTCGGGGTCCGCGAGCACCGCCTTGTGGGAGGCCGCCGAACCGATGGTCGAGACGATGCCCTCGCCGACGCGCGCGAGAATCGTGTCCTCGCCCGCGCCGCCGACCAGCCGGTTGATGTTCGCGCGCACGGTAACTCGCGCGAGCGCGATGAGCTGGATGCCGTCCTTTGCCATCGCGGCGACGCGCGGCGTGTTGATCACCTTCGGGTTGACCGAGACCTTGACCGCCTCGAGCACGTCGCGGCCGGCCAGGTCGATGGCGGCCGCCTGCTGGAACGGCAGCTGGATGTTCGCCTTGTCGGCCGAGATGAGCGCCTTCACCACGCGGTCGACATGGCCGCCGGCCAGGTAGTGACCCTCGAGCTGCTTAGTGGTCAGCTCGATGCCGGCCTTGGTGGCCGCGATCAGCGGACGGACCACCGCCGCCGGGCTCACCTTGCGCAGGCGCATGCCGACGAGGTCGCCGATGCCGACGCGGACGCCGGCGGAGATCGCCTCGATCCACAGACGCACCGGCACCGCCCAGACGACGATCAGCACGATGACCGCGACGAGAATCAGAAGCAGCGGCGGAAAAGCGTTCAACCCTTCCATTGGATATTCCGTCGTTCGAGTGAGTTCAGTTCTTCGGCGTGCGACGCGATGCGCGCCGCCCGCCGCCCTAGGCCTGTGGTCGTACGACCAGCCGATAGCCTTCGGAGCTGATGATGCTGATGCGCGTGCCCGCCGGAATGAAGCCCGCCTCGGCGACCACGTCCAGCCGCTCGTCGCCGAAGACGCCGGCGCCGGCGGGCCGCAGATCCGTCGCGGCGACACCGATCGCCCCCAGCAGCTCGCGCCGCGCGGGCGCGGACAGGTAGCCGATGTCGCGTCCCAGCTCGTCGCGCAGCAGCACGCCCGAGCGCGCGAGCCGCGTGCTCTTCGGCAGCGCGCGCAGCAGCGCCCAGGCGCCGCCCACCAGCATGACGCCCGTGATCGAGAGCACGAGCGCGGCCTGGCTGTAATCCTCGGCGGTCGGCAGATGGCCGATGAGACTCAGGTAGATGGCGGCCAGCACGGCGAGGATGCCGCCGATGCCGACGAATCCGAAGCCGGGCACGACGAGGACCTCCACCAGGATCAGGGCGAGCCCCACGACCAGGAGGATGACCTCCTCCCAGCCGGCGAGCCCCACGATCATGTGCGCCCCGAAGAAGAGCGCGAGCGAGACGAGACCCGCGGCGCCGGCCAGGCCGAAGCCCGCCGTCTTGATCTCGATGATCAGGCCGAGGAATCCGATCGACAGCAGGAACGGCGCGACGATGGGATGCGTGAAGAAGCGCACCAGCTGCTCGGCCCAGTTCTCGTCGGTCGAGACCGTGCGCGCGTCCGGGAGGCCGATCTTCTCGAGCAGGTCGTCCCAGTCCTCCACCGCGACGGCGTAGTTGAGCCCCACCGCCTCGGCAGTCGTCAGCGTGAGCAGACGGCCGCGCTCCGTGACGCCTTCGATTTCGATCTCTTCGTCCACCATCGCCTCGGCGACGCGCGGGTCGAGGCCCCGCTGCTCCGCGAGCGTGCGCATCTCGCTGCGCATCGCGCTGACGATCTTTTCGGGCGCAGTCTCCCCCGTCCCCGTAATCGGCGTCGCGGCGCCCATCACGGCGCCCTGCCGCATGTAGACGCGCTGCGTGGCGAGCGCGATGAGCGCACCGGCGGAGTACGCGCGGCGGTTCACGTACGCGTAGACCGGGAGCGGCGCATCTTCCAGCGCGTTCGCGATGCGCTGCGCCGCGTCCACGCGTCCGCCCGGCGTCTCGATGTCCAGCACCACCGCGTCGGCGCCCGCCGCTTCCGCTTCGAGAATGCTGCGCTCGATGAAGGGGGCCAGGCCCAGCTCGACGACGCCGGTGACCGGCACGCGGTAGACCAGCGGGTCGCCGTCGATGGGGCGCTCGTCCGGGTCCGCGCCACCGTCGCATGCACCCAGCATCAGGCTCGCACCGAGGCCGAGCAGCGCGAGGCTGCCGAGTCCGCGCACGATCCTCATCGCCCGTCCTCCACCGGCCGCTCCGTGCCCGGACACTCGCCGGCGAGCAGCGCCTCGGCGTAGTGGGCCCGCTGGAGCGCGCGCTCGAAGTCGCCGTCGGCAAACGCGTCGCGCGCGTGCATCAGCAGGCGCCGGCCGCGATCGATCGCGATGATGGCGCCGGCACCGGCCGATCCATCCGTCCTTCCGCAGCGTGCCTCCGCGGCTGCTGCGGCGGCGATGCGACGCTCCGCGACCGCCAGTCCGGTCGTGCGCATCAGGTGCGCCCGCGCGGCGATCAGCGCTGCCACGGCCGCGCCGCGCTCGCCGGCCGCCTCCAGCCGCGCTGCGTCCTCGAGCGACGCCCGACCGGCGGCGACCTCGGCACGCAGCGCAGGCAGTCCGGCAAGTGAGGACGGCTCGCTGGCCAGGCGAACCTCCGCCGCGTCGAGCCAGAGGGCCAGATCGCCGAGCACCGAGCGGAAGGCGACCTCGTCCATGGCTTCGGCGCCGGCCAGGGAGGGCAGCGGCACCGATACCTCGAGCGCCGCGCGCGCGTGCTCGGCGACGATGAACGCAGCGGGTTCCGTGGGTGCGTCGCCGCAGGCTGCGGCGAGGAGCACCGCGATCGATGCGGCAGCCCGGAGAGGAATACGGCTCATTCTGTAAGCGGAAAGTAGGGGTCGGCTACCGCAAACGTATGCGCCAGAAGGACGAACGGCAACTGCGCGGCCGGCGCCGACTTGCAGGGCCCGGAGGGCCGGCCTAGCTTCCCCGGCGCCGTTCGGACAGTTGTTCGAAACGGGCGCGGAGGCTGCTTTTTCGACGTTCCGCACCGCCCCGGGAGCCCGCGATGAGCACCGCTCGCATCGCCTACGACGACAAGCTCGAGAGGATCCTGCGGATCGCCGCGGAGGTTTTCTCGGAGAAGGGGTATCACCGGGCCAGCATCCGGGACATCAGTCGGGCGACGGGCGTCAGCCTCTCGGGGCTGTACTACTACGTCGACAGCAAGGAGGAGCTGCTCTACCGGATCCAGGAGCACGGCTTTGGCACGCTGCTGGCCAACCTGGACGAGCTGCTCGCGGGCGTGACCGACCCGCACCGGAAGCTGCGGCTGCTGGTCGAGAACCACCTCCGCTACTTCGTCGGCAACATGAAGGAGATGAAGGTGTTGTCGCACGAAGCGGAATCGCTTACGGGCGACATGCGGGAGGCGGTCGACGCGATGAAGCGGAGCTATTCGCGCATCGCCAAGGAAATTCTGGCGGAGCTGTCGGCGGGCGAGCCGGCCATCGACCTGCGGGTCGCGACCTACTCGCTCTTCGGCATGATGAACTGGATCTACAACTGGTACCACCCGGACCTGGACGTCGCGGTGGAGGAGCTGGCGGAGGACATCCATCGGCTTTTCCTGCGCGGATTCATCGGACGCGAGGACGCCGACATGCCGCCCGGTGCCGCCGAAGCAGCACCGGGTGACACGCGGCCCTCGATCTGGCGGCGCTGAGACGAAGCGGCACATCAACCATCAGGAGCAGGTTAAATGGCGACGAAAGTGGACGAGCAGATCTCGGCGGGCAGCAAGACCCTGGTCCGCTATGACACCAGAGGGGCGGTAGCGATCCTTACGCTCGAGGATGCACCCGCGAATACCTATACGCACGAGATGATGACGCAGCTCGATCAGGCGATCGTGCGCGCCCGCTTCGACGATGCGGTTCACGTCATCGTGCTGACGGGAGCCGGCGAGAAGTTCTTCTGTGCCGGCGCGAGCATCCAGATGCTGAACACGGTCACACCCGAGTTCAAGTACGAGTTCTGCCTGCACGCGAACGAGACGCTGAACCGGTTCGAGCAGACGCCCAAGCTCGTCATCGCCGCGCTCAACGGCCACACCGTCGGGGGCGGCCTGGAGATCGCCATGGCCGCCGACATTCGGATCGGCCGTCGCGGCGGCGGAAAGGTCGGCCTGCCGGAAGTGAACCTGGGCGTGCTCCCCGGCACCGGCGGCACCCAGCGTCTCGCCCGCCTGGTCGGCAAATCGAAGGCGATCGAGCTCATGGTCACCGGACGGACGTTCGGCATGGACGAGGCGAAGGACCTCGGCATCGTCAACGACGTGTGGGACGCCGCCGATGCCGACGCGTTCATGGACGCCATCATCGAATACGCGCAGCAGTTCGCGCCGCCCAACATGGCGTCGATGGCGATCGGCCATATCAAGCGATCGGTCCAGACGGGCGCGGAGCTCCCGCTCCAGGACGGCCTCGCGATCGAGCGCGAGCTCCAGAGCCTGCTCTTCAAGAGCCGGGACGCGAAGGAAGGCCTGGCCGCCTACATCGAGAAGCGCAAGCCGGCCTTTACGGGCAAGTAGATGCCGACGCCGCCGATCGTCGCGGCCTCGGTCGGACTGCGGGGCGGCGCGAAGTGCGTCGCCCCTTTTTCGCGTGGACGGTAGACGGTAGGCCGTCTGCGAATCCCGGCGCTGCGGCGGGCAACGCGCTGCGACGCCGGATACCGGACGCCGGATACCGGATACGAATGCCGAATACGAAGGAGTGGAGATGACTACCACCAGCTTCCCGGTGGATCGAAAGGCGCCCGATCGGAACTACGTCGGCGGCGAGTGGCTGGAGGGCGAGTCGACGCTCGCGGTCGAGAATCCGTCGACCGGCGAGGTGATGACGGAAGTCGCGGCGGCGGGCAAGGGGGACATCGACGCGGCGGTGCGCGCCGCACGCACGGCGTTCGAGCAGGACGCGTGGCGCCGGATGGACGCCGCCGATCGCGGGACGCTGCTGTGGAAGCTCGCCGACGGCATCGAGGCGCGCTCGAACGAGCTGGCGCAGCTCGAGGCGCTCGACAACGGCAAGCCGGTCCGTGAAGCGGCCATCGACATCAGGATGACCGTCGACACCTTCCGCTACTATGCCGGCTGGGCGACCAAGCTCGAGGGCGAGACGATCCCGGTGCGGGGCAACGTCCTGAACTACACGCTGCGCGAGCCGGTCGGCGTCGTCGGCGGCATCGTGCCGTGGAACTTCCCGCTGCTCATGGCGGCCTACAAGGTCGCGCCGGCGCTCGCGTGCGGAAACGCGATGGTGCTGAAGCCGGCCGAGCAGACTCCACTCAGCGCGCTCGAGCTGGCTGCGATCGCGGACGAAGCCGGCCTGCCTCGGGGCATCCTGAACGTCGTCGTCGGGCGCGGCGCGGACGCGGGCGCGGCGCTGGTCGCGCATGCCGACGTCGACAAGATCGCGTTCACCGGCTCCACCGCCGTCGGCCGCGTCATCATGAAGTCCGCGGCCGACACGCTGAAGCGCGTATCGCTCGAGCTGGGCGGCAAGTCGCCCAACATCGTCTTCGAGGACGCGGACCTCGACGCGGCCGCGCGCGGCGCCTTCTCCGGCATCTTCTACAACACCGGCCAGTGCTGCACGGCGGGCTCGCGCCTGATCGTGCACGAGTCGGTGAAGGACCAGCTCGTCGACTACATCCGCGAGCGCGCGTCGAAGCTCGAGCCGGGCGAGCCGCTCGACCCGAAGCGCCGCTTCGGTCCCGTCGTCTCGCAGGAGCAGATGGAGCGTGTGCTCAGCTACATCGACAAGGGTCGCGCCGAGGGCGGCACGCTGGTGACCGGCGGCGAGCGCATCGGCGAGCGCGGCTACTGGATCCAGCCCACGATCTTCGACGGCGTCGATCCGGGTTGCACGATCGGCCGCGAAGAGATCTTCGGCCCCGTTCTGGCCGTCATGACGTTCGAGGACGAGGAGGAAGCGGTCCGAATCGCCAACGAGAGCGTGTACGGTCTGGCCGGCGCCGTCTGGACGCGCGACGTGAAGCGCGCGCACCGGCTCGCGCAGCGCATCCAGGCGGGCACCATCTGGATCAACACCTATCACCCGCTCGACCCGGCGTCCCCGTTCGGGGGCTACAAGCAGTCGGGCATCGGTCGCGAGCTGGGCCGGCACGCGCTCGATCTGTACACGCAGATCAAGAGCGTGTGGGTGGATTTGAACTGAGAACTGAAGTCCCTAGGCACTAGGCGCTAGGCTCTAGCAAACCCGGAGCCGCAGTTCCTAGAGCCTAGAGCCTAAAGCCTAGAGCCTCATGAACGAGAGCTACATCATCGACGCGGTCCGGACTCCCGTGGGACGCCACGCCGGCGCGCTGTCGTCCGTGCGGCCGGATGATCTGGGCGCGGGCGCGATCCGTGCCCTCGTCGAGCGCACGGGCATCGACCCTTCGTCGATCGAGGACGTCATCCTCGGCTGTGCGAACCAGGCGGGGGAGGACAACCGGAACGTCGCGCGCATGTCGGCGCTGCTCGCGGGACTGCCCGTGTCGGTGCCGGGACAGACGGTGAACCGGCTGTGCGGCTCCGGACTCCAGGCCGTGAACGCGGCGCACCAGGCGATCGCCGCGGGCGAGGGCTCGACACTGGTCGCGGGCGGCACGGAATCGATGAGCCGCGCGCCCTTCGTGATGCTCAAGCCGGAAACGGGCTTCCCGCGGGGCGTGCCGGAAGTGGCGGACAGCGTGCTCGGCTGGCGCTTCGTGAACCCCCGCTTTTCGGAGCAGTGGGTGGTGTCACTCGGCGAGACTGCGGAGCTGGTCGCGGAACGGTACTCGGTGACGCGGGAGGAGCAGGACGCGTTCGCGCTCGAGAGCCAGCGGCGTGCCGCGGCGGCCATGGAAACCGGGCGGTTCGATCGCGAGCTGGTGCCCGTGGCGGTGCCGCGCCGGAAAGGCGAGGCGGTGGTGGTGGATCGCGACGAGCATCCGCGACCGGAAACGACGGACGCGACGCTCGCCAAGCTGTCGCCCGCGTTCCGGCGGGGCGGCACGGTGACCGCCGGCAACTCGTCGGGACTGAACGATGGCGCCGCAGCGCTGCTCGTGATGGCGGGCGGGGCGGCGCGCGCGGCCGGCCTCGAGCCGATCGCGCGCATCGTGACCAGCGCGGTGGCGGGCGTCGAGCCGCACCTGATGGGGATGGGCCCGGTGCCGGCGTCGCGCGTGGCGCTCGAGCGCGCGGGACTGACGGTCGGCGAGCTGAAGCTCGCCGAGATCAACGAGGCCTTCGCCGCGCAGGCGGTTCCCTGCGTGCGGGAGCTGGGCCTCGATCCTGAAATCGTGAACGTCAACGGCGGCGCGATCGCGCTCGGCCACCCCCTGGGGTGCTCGGGCGCGCGCATCCTGACCACGCTGGTGCACGAGCTGAAACGGCGCGGGGGCGGCTATGGCCTCGCGACGATGTGCATCGGCGTCGGCCAGGGAATCGCCACCATCGTGGAGGTGCAGGCATGAGCGAGGACGCCATCCTGATCGAGCGCGACGGCGCGCTGGGCTGGATCCGCATCAATCGACCCGATCGTCTGAACGCGTTCTCCGGCGACATGCGTCAGCGCATCGAAGCGGGGCTGCGCGAGCTGGACGAAGACGACGACGTGCGCGTGGTGATGGTCACCGGGGTCGGTCGTGCCTTTTCGACCGGCGGCGACATCCAGGTGATGAGAGACCTCGCCGAGGAGCGGGACACGGAAGCGTTCCACGAGCTGGTCGTGGCCGGCGAGCGCGTCGTGACGCTCATCGACGAGATGGAGAAGCCCGTGATCGCGGTGGTGAACGGCCCCGCTGCGGGCGCCGGCGCCTGCCTTGCCCTCGCGTGCGACCTGCGCATCGCGAGCGAAGCCGCGTCCATCGGCTTCACCTTCGTGCGCGTCGGGATGCATCCCGACTGGGGCGGCACCTACTTCCTGCCGCGGCTCATCGGTCCCGCGCTCGCCGCCGAGATGATCTATACGGGCGGCATGATCGGCGCCGAGCGCGCGGAGCGGCTCGGTCTCTTCAACCGTGTTGTGCCCGCAGCGCAGCTGGAAGGCGCCGCGCGCGCCTTCGCGGGCGAGATCGCGCACGCACCACGCCTCGTCATCACCCATGCGAAGCACGCGCTCCGCGGAGCGCTGCACGGCACGCTGCGCGAGCAGCTCCTGCTCGAGCGGGCGGCGCAGCTCGCCGCGTTCGACTCGGACGACTTCCAGGAAGGCGTACACGCGTTCATCGACAAGCGCGCGCCGCGCTTCGGCAGGAACGCGAACGGGCAGGCCGTGCCCGCCCGCGTGAAGGAACGTGTATGAGGGCGCTGCTCCTCGCGCTGCTCCTCGTCGCCTGCGCGACGCCGCTTTCGGCGCAGGAGGTGCGCTCGAGTCCGGAGCTGCTCGCCGTCGAGGTCGCTCGCCAGGCCGGCCAGCAGAACTGGGAGGCGGTCGCGAATCTCACCGATCCCGTCGAGCTGGAACGGCTCAGGGCCACCTTCGGCCGTCTCCTGCAGCTCGATCCGGACCCGGCCAGCCTCCAGCTGTTCGGCGTCGCCGACGTGGCCGGATTCCTCGCGCTGGACCCCCGCTCCATCCTGACCACGTTCCTGCGCATCGGTAGCGCGGACGCGTTCGGCGTCGAATTCGTCGCCAGCACGCTGCTCGGGGTCGTGCGGGAGGAGCCTGACATGGCACATGCCGTCCTCCGGCAGGACCTGCGCTTCGAGGGTCGCGCGCTCTCGACCGCGGAGCTGATCAGCATGAGACGCGGGCGGGACGGCTGGTGGGCTCGGACCGGACCGGAAATGCAGGGCATGCTGCTCGGCATGGAGAGCCAGTTCCCCGCGATCACCGAATGACGAAGCCGGATCGCCTGGCACCCGGCGCCAGAGTGGTCGTCATCGGTGCCGGCACGATGGGCCACGGGATCGCGCAGGTGGTGGCGGCCTCCGGCTTCGCCGTCACCCTGGTCGATACCTCGCGGGAGCTGGTCGACCGCGGGCTCGAGCGCATCCGCTCCAACCTCCAGGGCGGCATCGATCGCGGGAAGCTCACCCTCGACGTACGCGATGCGACGCTCGGCCGGCTCACCGGCTCCGACAATCTGGAGGCGGCCGTGCGCGACGCGGCGCTCGTCATCGAAGCCGTACCGGAGCGATTCGACCTCAAGGCCGCGCTCTTCGACCGCGTCGAAGCGGCCGCTCCGGCCGGCGCCATCATCGCCACCAACACGTCCAGTCTGAGCGTCACGGACCTGCAGCAGCGGCTGGCGAAGCCCGGCCGCATGCTGGGTCTGCACTTCTTCAATCCCGTGCACATCATGCAGCTCATCGAGGTGGTGCGCGGGCGGGCGACGGACGACGAGGTGGTCGACGCGGGCGTCGCGTTCTGCGGCGCGCTGGCTCGCGAGCCGATCGTGGTGAACGATGCGCCCGGGTTCGCGTCATCGCGGCTCGGCATCGCGCTCGGCCTCGAAGCCATGCGCATGGTCGAGGAGGGCGTCGCGAGCCCCGCCGACATCGACAAGGCGATGGAGCTGGGCTACCGCCACCCGATGGGTCCGCTCCGTCTGACCGACCTGGTCGGCCTCGACGTGCGGCTCGACATCGCGCGCTACCTGCACGAGAAGCTCGGCGGCGAGCGCTTCCGGCCGCCCGCCATCCTCGAACGGCTGGTGGCCCAGGGGAAGCTCGGGAAGAAGACGGGGCACGGGTTCTACGACTGGGACGGAGAGAGCGCTTGAGATACGGGTTCGAGACACTGCTCGTCGGCATCGACGCACGCGTCGCCACGGTCACCATCAACCGGCCGGACAAGCGCAACGCGCTGAGCGCCACCGTGCGCGCCGACCTGATCGCCGCCGTCACGCGTCTCATCGACGACGACGACGTGCGCGTCATCGTCCTCACGGGCGCGGGCGACAAGGCGTTCGTCGCCGGCGCCGACATCGGGGAGTTCGCGGGCCGCACGCCCCTCGACCAGCGGGCGGCGATGGAGCCGCCGCGCGTCTTCGACGTGATAGCGGACTGCCCCAAGCCCACCATCGCGAGCATCAACGGCTTCGCGCTCGGTGGCGGCTGCGAGCTCGCGATGGCGTGCGACACGCGCATCGCCGCGCGCTCCGCCCGTCTGGGTCAGCCGGAAGTCCGGCTCGGCATCCTGCCCGGCGGCGGCGGCACCCAGCGTCTGCCGCGCCTCGTCGGCGTCGGCCGCGCGCTCCGCCTCATGCTCACCGGCGAGATGATCGACGCCGAAGCCGCATTCGCCGCCGGCCTGGTCGACGAGGTGGTGGACGACGACCTGCTGCGTACCCGCACGCGCGAGCTCGCGCTCGCGATCGCCGCTCACTCGCCGGTCGCACTGCGTCTGATCAAGGAGGCGGTGCGCAGCGCGATGGATGCGCCGCTGTCCGCAGGGCTCCGCCACGAAAGGGAGCTCTTCGTGACGGCATTCTCGAGCGAGGACCGCACCGAAGGCGTGGCCGCGTTCCTCGAAAAGCGCTCACCCGAATTCAAGGGTAGGTGAGCATGACCACGAATCCGTTCGGCGACGACCCAGTCCGGCCGTCCAGACCCAATCCGTTCGGCGAGGACGAAGGTCTGGACCCGATGCGTCGACTCGAGGGCGCCCCTGCCCGCCTGCGCGGCTTGCGCGCGCGCGTCGGGGCGGAGGGGATGACCGGGATCGACATGCGCCAGCTCCTCGATGAGCTGGCCGCCGACATCGACGCCGTCACCCGGCTGCTGGCGGAGCGGGCATAAGGGCGGCGATCAGGTTTCAGCGGCCAGCGATCAATTCCGACGGCGCGGGACGGCGGGGACTTCCTGATCCTCGATCGGCACTTCGCCGCGCACGCCCGGATGCATCGGATCCCGGACGCGATAGGCGAGTCGAGCGAGCAGGACGCGCTGGGCGCGGATGTCGTGTCCCAGGTCGATCATGAGGCGCACCAGATCGCCCGCCCCCCAGAGCACCACGATGAAGACGACGGTGCGCGCCATCTCGCCGAGCAGCAGCGGTATCGCCTGGGTGCCGGCGACCTTGAGGCCGGCGATCGACTCGCCGATCAGCGCGACGACCAGAAAGATGGCCGCCGCCTTGAACAGCGTGCTGACCCAGCGAAGCGCCGTATAGGGCTCGATGTCCTCCTCACGTATCGCCGCCGCACGTGCCGAACGCGGTTTGCCTTCCTCGTCCAGCCCGTTCTCGACTACTTCGTCGTGTTCTTCCGCCATGCCTCGTCCCCCCGGTGTTCGCCACCTGCCACCGGGCGGCGCGATTGCAGGAAAGGGACCAAGACAGAAAGCCCCGCCCCCGGACGAGGGGGCGGGGCTTCGTGTATCACCCGCCCGGGTCGGCGCGATGCGCCAGCCGTGGGCCGACCGCGCTACGAGGCCGGGTAGACCGAGATCAGCTTCCGGTCGCGACCCTTGCGCTCGAACTTGACGACGCCCGCCACGAGGGCGAACAGCGTGTCGTCGCGGCCGATGCCGACGTTGCGACCCGGATGGAACTTCGTGCCGCGCTGCCGCACGAGGATGTTCCCCGCCGCCACGTTCTCGCCGCCGTAACGCTTCACGCCCAGATACTGTGGGTTCGAGTCACGACCGTTGCGGGTCGAGCCGACGCCTTTCTTGTGTGCCATGCTAGCCTGCCTTGCCGACCTTGATGTCCGCGATGCGGACGGCGGTGTAGCCCTGCCGGTGTCCCTGCTTCTTCCGGTAGTTCTTCCGCCGCTTCCACTTGAAGATGACGATCTTGGGGCCCTTGCCGTGCTCGAGCACCTCGGCCGTCACGCTCGCCTTCGCCACCGTCGGAGCGCCCACTTGTACGCCGTCGTCCGTCGAAGCCAGGAGCACCTCGTCGAACGTCACCGTCGAGCCGACCTCCGCATCCAGTGAAGGAATGAGGATCGTCGAGCCCGGCTCGGCCCGGAACTGCTTGTCGCCCGTGCGGATGATTGCGTACATGCTGGGTGCGCTGGAAAAGTTCGCTGTAAAGACCGGGAAGTATCGCTCGATAGGCGGGTTACGTCAAGAGGTTGGCGGGGCTGCCGCTTCTGCTGCGTCAGGCCAGTTGTCAGACAGCCGCCCGGGCGGGTCGGCGGGCTGCATTCGGTCATCAGTCAGCCGACTGGGTGGGTCGGCGGGGCTGCATTCGGACACACGCGGTCCCGCGTGAGAACGGCGCGCCGCCAGCCTCTGGTTTTACCGAATGCGTCGCGGCAGCCCCGCAAAAACGGCTGTTTGATGACCGAATGCTTCGCGGCAGCCCCGCGGAAGCGGCTGTCCGACGACTTTCAGAGGGCGCCGACCTTCAGAGGAAGCCGGTCCCTACCCTAGAGCATACCTCGAAGTCACGTCCGTATCCGCCGGCGCCTCCAGCAATCGGAACTCGTCCTGCCGCATGAGCGGGTCGTCGCGGATGTCGAGCTCGACCTTGTGGCTCTGCTCGAGGCGGCGCAGGAAATTGGGCTCGCTCTCGAGCACGTAGAGCGCGACCTCGGGATGGACGCGGATGGTGAGCGGCTTCTTGCCGTTCTCGATCCCCGCGCGGCGGATGGCGCGCTCGATCCGTCGGATGACGGTCTCGGGCGTGTAGACGCGTCCGGAGCCGCCGCAGTGGACGCATGGCTCGGTCAGGGTCTGGTAGAGCGACGGGCGCACGCGCTGCCGCGTCATCTCGATGAGGCCCAGATCGGAGACGTCGAAGGCGCGCGTGCGCGCCCGGTCGCGATTCAGGTGCGTGCGCAGCTCCTGGAGCACGCGCTCCTGGTTCGCCTTCGACTCCATGTCGATGAAGTCGACGACGATGATGCCGCCGATGTCGCGCAGTCGGAGCTGGCGCGCGACTTCGCGCGCGGCGTCCATGTTCGTGCGGAGAATGGTCTTCTCCGGATCCTTCTTCCCCGTGTAGCGTCCCGTGTTCACGTCGATGGAGACGAGCGCTTCCGTCGGCTCGACGATGATGTAGCCGCCGGACGGCAGGTTGACGCGACGATTGAAGGCCTCGCGCATCGCCTCCTCGACGCCGTACTTGTCGAAGAGCGGGACATTGTCGTCGTAGAGCTGCACGCGGTCCATCAGCTCGGGTGCGACGCGATCGAGGTAGTGCTTTACCTCCCGGTGCACCTGCGGGCTGTCGATCACGAGCGAATCGACCTTTTCGGAAAACACGTCCCGGATGATGCCGCTGGTCAGCTTCGCTTCGCGATGCACGAGTTGCGGCGGCCGCGCGCCCTTCGACTTCTTCTGGATCTCCTTCCAGGTCTTGAGCAGCGTCTTGAGCTCGCGCTGGAAGGTCTCGCGCGTCAGCTCCTCGCCGACCGTGCGGATGATCAGGCCGCCGGCGTCCTCAGGCAGGATCTCCTTGGCGAGCTTGCGCAGGCGCGACCGCTCCTCGCGATCCTCGATCTTGCGGCTCACGCCGACGTGCGCCGAATGCGGCATGTAGACGAGGAAACGGCCGGGCAGCGAGATCTGCGTCGTGACGCGGGGACCCTTCGTGCTCATCGGCTCCTTCGTCACCTGGACCAGGACCTTCTCGCCCTTCGCGACCATGTCCTGGATGGGCGGCGCCTTCTTCCCCTCCCGCTCGCCGTTGCCCTCCTCGTCTTCGTCCTCCTCGTCGCTGATGACGTCCGAGGCGTGGAGGAAGGCGGCCTTCTCGGTGCCGATGTCGATGAACGCGGCCTGGATGCCGGGCAGCACGGCCTCGACGCGACCGAGGTAGATGTCGCCGAGGAGACGCCCCGTTTCGGGACTGTCGATCATGAATTCGACGAGGACGTCGTCCTCGACGATGGCGACGCGGGTTTCCCGGGTCGTCGCGGAGATCAGGATCTCGCGTTTCATGCGCGGGTCCTCTTCCGGCTCCGGGGGGCCGACTCACTGATTCCGGTTTCCGGATTCCGGTTTACGGATGTAGGCGATGAGCCGTCCCCGCTCTCATCCGGAATCCGGGACTCCGAATCCGGAATCACGCGCCCGGCAAGCCGGTCGTAAGCCCGGAAAATATCCCGGGAGACGACGAGCCTCTGCACCTCGCTCGTGCCCTCACCGATCTCGCAGATCTTCGCGTCGCGGAACATGCGCTCCACCGGATAATCGGAGGTGTAGCCGTAGCCGCCCATGAGCTGGATGGCGCGCGTGGTCGCGCGCATGGCGAGCTCGCTGGCGTACAGCTTCGCCATCGCCGCCTCGCGCGTGAACGGTCGCCCGTGCTGCTTCAGCCAGGCCGCGTGATAGACCAGGTGGCGCGCCGCCGCAATCTCGGTGGCCATGTCGGCGAGCGGGAAGGCGACGCCCTGGAAGTCGCGCAGCGCCCTGCCGAACTGCTCCCGGCCCGACGTGAACGCGAGCGCCTGCTCGAAGGCGCCCTGCGCGAGGCCCAGCGCCAGGGCGCCCAGTCCGATGCGGCCGGCATCGAGCGTCTTCATGAAATCGATGAAGCCTTCGCCCTCCGCACCCAGCCGGTTCTCCTCGGGCACGAACGCGTTGTCCAGGACGAGCTCGCGCGTGTCCGACGCGCGCCAGCCCATCTTGTCCTCCTTCTTCGCGGCCCGCACGCCCTGCGTGAACGGCTCCAGCTCGGGTGCATGTCCCACGCCGACACGCTCTGCCTCCGCGCGGTCCGTAGTCTCCTTCGTGACGATGAAGGCGGTGATGCCCTTCGTGCCCTTCGACCGGTCCGTGGCCGCGGTGACGACGAAGATCTCGCCGACACCCGCGTGCGTGATGAAGATCTTGCTGCCGCTCAGCCGGTAGCCGCCGTTCTCGCGGACCGCGACGGTCGCCGTGCCGCCGGCGTCCGAGCCGGCGCCCGGCTCGGTGAGGCCGAAGCCGCCGAGCACCCGCCCGGTCGCGAGCAGTGGCACGTAGCGCCGCTGCTGCTCCTCGGTGCCGAAGGCGAGGATGGGCGAGGTGCCGAGCGTGCTGTGGGCGCTGATCGTGATCGAGTGACTCGCGTCGACGCGCGCCAGCTCCTCGATGACGAGGATGTAGCTCAAGTAATCGAGCCCCTGGCCGCCCAGCTCGCGCGGAGCGCTCACGCCGAACAGGCCCATGTCGGCCATGCGGCGCACGTTGTCCCACGGGAAGCGGCTGGACTCGTCGAGCTCGCGCGCGACGGGAGCGATCTCGGCGTCGGCGAATTCCCGCACCCGGCCGCGCAGCGCCTCGTGCTCGGGCGACAGGTAGACGTCCATTGGATTCTGCATGCGGACGAAAATGTAGAAAAAGGCTGGCACGCTCGAAAGCCCGGGCCGCTTCAAGCCTTCAGCGCCGCAACACACCGGTCGCAGGAGTCACAGCGAGACGGCGCCTTCTCGCCGAAATAGCGGAGCAGGAAGCGGCGCCGGCAGCCACGCTCGACGGCATAGCGGGTCATGGCGTTCAGGCGGCCGAGCTCCTTCCGCTTGCGGCCGGGCAGGTTCGCCTCGGCGAGCGGCAGGTGATCGGGCTCGGGCTCGGCCAGGAGCTGGAGGCCGTGCGAGTCGGCGGGCCAGCGGCGCCACTCCAGGAAGCCCTCCTCCTGGAGGACGTCGAGCAGCGACGCGCCGTCGTCGGCCGCGGCGGCGGCGACCAGCTCGCGGCCGAGCGGCTGGCCGCGGTACCAGACGTCGGCGTCGGCCTCGTCGAGCAGCCCCCGGAGATAGCTCAGCTCCGGCTCGCGCCCGGGCGCCTCGAGCTCCCGTTGGATGCGCGCGGGACTCGCGATGAGCCGGCACCAGGCGGGGCCGGTCGGTCGCAGCAGCGGCCGCGCGATCTCGAGCTGCCTCAGGATCCGGATCGACGCTTCGACGGACGCGGGGCTGCCGCCGGTGACCCGCGCGATCCCGGCCGCCTGGAGCGTGCATACGCGATCCTGATCGGCCGCGCCGCGGATGATCGTGTATACGGCCTGAACGAACGCGTCCTGCGGGTGAGACTGCTCGATCAGGAACTCGTGTACCGCGCGATCGCGGCTGCCGTGCAGCAGCAGGCACGCAGCGTGCGCGCCGTCGCGTCCCCCGCGGCCGCCCTCCTGGTAGTAGGCCTCGAGCGAGCCCGGTGTCTCGTAGTGGACGACGAGGCGCACGTCGGGCTTGTCGATGCCCATGCCGAACGCCGACGTCGCCACGACCACGCGGACACGGTCGGAGAGGAAACGCTCCTGGATCTCGACGCGGTCGCGGCCGCGCATGCCGCCGTGGTAGGCGGCGGCCGTCAGTCCCGAGCGATTGAGTCGATCGGCAACGCGCTCGACGGAACGTCGCGTCGACGCGTAAACGATGCCCGTGCCGCCGCTGCGCTTCAGCTCCCGCAGCGCCGTCACCATGCGCTTCTCCTTGCCGCCGCCGGTGTGCGCGCGAGAGACGCGCCACGACAGGTTCGGCCGGTCGAAGCCGCCCGCGATCACCTCCGGCTGCTTCAGCCGGAGCAGGCGCACCACGTCGGTGCGCACCTCGGGCGTCGCCGTCGCCGTGAGCGCCATCGCCGGGCAGTCGAACGACTCGCGCACGGCGCCCAGCCGCAGGAAGCTCGGTCGGAAATCGTGTCCCCACTGCGATGCGCAGTGCGCCTCGTCGACGACGAACAGTCCCACGCGCAGCTCCGGCATCCGCTCGCGGAAGCGGCGCGCGTCGAATCGCTCCGGCGCGACGTAGAGCAGGTCCAGCTCGCCCGCGACCGCCGCGTCGAGTCGCCGCGCCGACTCCGCCTCGCCGATCGCCGAATTGATGAACGACGCGCGGAAACCCTGCCGGCTCAGCCGGTCGACCTGATCCTTCATCAGACTGATCAGCGGACTCACGACGAGACCCATGCCCGGCCGCACGAGCGCCGGAATCTGAAAGCAGATGCTCTTCCCGCCCCCGGTCGGCATGAGCACGAGCACGTCGCGGCCCGCGAGCGCCGCCATGACCGCGCGGGGCTGCACGCCGCGGAAGTCGTCGTAACCGAAATGCCGGCGGAGCGCCGCGCGCGCCTCGTCGAGAGTAGCCACGCGCGACGATGCCGCGAACGAAGGGGCGATGGAATGGCGGAACGCGCCTCGGTGGCGCGCGGGTCGAGGCGCGTCGACTACGGCTTCGGTAGGAAGAAGCGCACCACGAACGCGATCGCGAGCGGCACGAACGCGAGCCAGACGAGCAGCGAAATGCCCGTCGCCATGCCCGCGACGGCGAGCGCGGCGCCGGCGAGGAACAGGAAGATCTTGACGTCCAGGTGCGGGTCGGGGCCGCGCGGCTCGCGGCTGGGTCCGAGGATGCCCACGGGTCAGGCGGCGGCGCGGGACACGTCAGCCCTTCCGCTTCTTCTCGAGGAACGCGCGCACCCCTTCGCGCGTGTCGGGCGTCATGCGTGCAAGCGCGTTGACCTCGGCCCCGCGCGCGATGGCGTTCTCGAAGGAGAGGCCCTCGCTGCCGTAGAACAGGCGCTTCGAAAGCTCGAGCCCGCTCGGCGAGCGTGTCGCGATGTCGCGCGCGAACGCCCGCGCCGCGTCGTCGAAGCCCTCGTTCGGCAGCACGCGATTCACCAGGCCGAGCTCGCGCGCGCGCTGCGCGTCGATCGGCTCGCCCGTGGCGATCAGCTCGAAGGCGACCTTTTCACCGACCACCCGCCGGAGCACGGCCATCACCATGGCGGGGACGAAGCCGAGCCGGATCTCCGTCCACGCAAGCGACGCGTCTTCCGCGGCGAGGACCATGTCGCAGGCGGTGGCGAGGCCGGCGCCTCCGGCCCACGCGCGCCCCTGCACGGCGGCGATGACCGGAAAGCGGGCCGCGCGGATCGCCACCAGCAGGTCTCCGATCTGATGCGCGTCGAGGAGGTTCTCCATCGGACTCGCGCCGCTCGCCACCTGCTCGAGCTGCGACAGGTCGGCGCCCGAGCAGAAGTCGGGGCCGTCGGCGCGCAGCAGAACCACCCGCGCCGCCTCATCCTGCTGCGCCTCGAGCAGCGCGCCGAACAGCTCATCCAGCAGCTGTTCGTTCAGCGCGTTCCGCTTTTCCGGTCGGGCAAGCGAGACGACGCGCACGCCGCCGTCCTCCTCGTACCGGATCAGCTCCCATTTCGGCGGCTTCATGTCGTCGCCTTCGTCCGTTCGATGGCGCGGCCCGCGATCGCGTCGTCCACGTCGATCTCCATGCGCAGCATCGCCGTCGAGAAGGTTTTTCCCTGCGCGTCGGTCATGAGCGACATCGTGCCGCCGCCGTCGAGCGCGTTGTGCAGCAGGAAGTTGAGCGCGCCGAGGTTGGGCAGCTCGAAACGCTCCACCTCGCCCTGCACCAGCTCACCAAAATGCTTCTTCACCGCCGCCTCCGTGACCTTCTCGACGAGCACACTGTAGAACTCGGGCTCGTAGGCGATGACGCCGACGTTCACGGTGTCGCCCTTGTCACCGCTGCGCGCATGCGCCAGGTGCCGGAGCTGGATTTTCACGCTTCCGTGACCTCCACCTTCAGGTGCGGCTCCACCTGCGTACGATCGATCAACGCGGGCCAGTATGCCACGATCTGCTCGGCACGCGGGCGGCCGCCGGCGAAGCCGGTCACCGTCGGCGGGCCGGTGAGGATCAGCGGGGCGATCTCGCGGCCGAAGCGCTCGACCGGCTCGCGCTCGGCGGCGCGCACGGCGATGCGGAGCTGCACCTCGGCGAGGTCGGCGGGCGGCGGACCGGCGAGCGGACCGTGGATCGAGTTCCAGCCGACGAACTCGGTGCGGATCTCGTCGAACTCGAGGCCCAGCCGATCGAGTCGCTCGCGCAGGATGCGATCGCCGGCGCGCGCCTTGTCGACGGCGTCGGGCCAGCCGTAGACGAGCGTGCCCACCGCCTTCCAGCCGGACTCGTAGGCAATCGACACCTTGAGCCGGTCGGTCGCGCCCCTGCCCTTCACGCCGCTCACGCGCACGCGGTCCGCGCCCTCCTGCTCGAGGCGGATCGTCGTGAAATCCGCGATGACGTCGGGCGTGATGTATTCGTGCGGATCGCCCATCTCATAAAGGAGCTGCTCCTTCACCGTCGGAACCGACACCCGGCCGCCAGTGCCCGCGTGCTTCGTCACGACGAAGCTGCCGTCGTCGTGCGCCTCGATGATCGGGAAGCCGACGTCCGCCAGGTTCGGCATCGAGCGCCAGTCGTGCAAGCAGTTGCCGCCCGACGCCTGCGCGCCGCATTCGTTGATGTGACCCGCGACGACGCCCGCGGCGAGGCGATCGATGTCGTCGACGCTCCAGCCGAACTCGTGCATCATGGGCGCGTACGTGAGCGCGGTATCGGTCGAGCGTCCGGTGATGACGACCGTCGCGTCGCGGCGCAGCGCCTCGATGATCGGCGCCGCGCCGATGTACGCGTTGGCGCTGAGCACGCGGTCACGCACCGTCGACAGCGCCTCGCCCGTCTCCATGTTGCGCAGCTCGTGGCCCGCGTCGATGAGCGCGTCGAGCCGATCGAGCAGGTCGTCGCCCGTGACCGCGGCGATGCGCACGCGTCCCTGGAGCCTGGCCTTTCTCGCCTCCGCCAGTACCGCGTCGCGGCAGCCGGACACGTTCACGCCGCCCGCGTTGGCGACGACGCGGATTCCGTTGTCCGCGCAGTCGCGCAGGATCTCGCCCATGAGCGGCACGAAGTCGCGCGCGTAGCCCTGCGACGGGTCGCGCGACTTCTGCTTCTGGAGAATCGACATCGTCACCTCGGCCAGGTAGTCGAGCATGAGGTAGTCGATGTCGCCGCGGCGCACCTGGTCGACGGGCGCGCTCAGCAGGTCGCCCCAGAAGCCCTGGCCACTGGCGATGCGGATGACCTGCGCCTCCCCGCCCCTTCCCTTTTCAGCCATGCGGGCCATTCTAGCCCGTACCGCGCGGCTGATACAGGGGCTCAGGCCTTCCGAGCGGCGAGGCTGGTATTCGTGAGCTGCTCCTCGGGGACCGGCGGTCCGAAGAGGGAGACGACGTAGCCGAGGCCCATGGTCACGGCGAGCCCGAGCGCGGTCGACCAGATGAACGGGATCGGCTCGCCACCCCACAGGTCGTAGATGCGCGGCAGCGGGAAGTCGTTCTCCGTCATCATGAGCACGACGAACGTGCCAACGATCGCGCCGGTGAACGCGCCGGTGCCGTTCGCGCGCCTGGTCAGCATGCCGAGCAGGAACAGCCCCAGCAGCCCGCCCGCGAAGTAGCCCATGAAGGTGAGGATCAGGGTGATCAGAAGTATCTCGGTCCGCGCGGAGTAGATGCCGATGCCGATGCCGAGGATTCCGGCCGTCACGACCACGAACTTCGCGAACGTCAGCCGCGTCCGGTCCGGCAGGTCCCGCTTGAAACGGGCGAGGAAGTCGACGGTGAGCGCGGCCGCGAGCGAGTTGAGCGCGGAATCGAGCGACGACATGGCGGCGGCGAACACGGCCGCGACCAGCGCGCCCGTGAGAATCGCGGGCACCTGCGTCTGCACGAAGTGCGGCATGACCTGATCGGGGCTGAAATCGGCCGGTATCAGGCCGGGGAAATGCTGATAGAAGATGAACATGAACACGCCGAGCAGCAGCGACAGCGTGACGCCGATGACGCCCGCTCCGACACCGAGCAGGAGCGCCTGCTGCGCCTCGCGCGGGTTCTTCACGGTCATGTAGCGCTGCACGGGTTGCTGGTTGGTGCCGAACAGCGACAGCGCGAGGAGACCGTAGCCGAAGATCGCCGTTAGCAGCCCCTGGCCGCCGAGCGGTTCCTCCATGTGGAAGATGTCGAGCTTGCCGAGCTGATCCGCCTCCGCGAACGCCACCCCCCAGCCGCCGGGCGTGCCCAGCACCACGACCGCCATCGAGGCCACGATGCCGAACGCCATGATCCCGAACTGGATCACGTCGGTCCAGATGACGGCCGAGATGCCGCCCATGACGGTGTAGATGATGGCGATGACACCGAACACGACGACGGCCTCCTCGACGCCGTCGAGACCCGGGATCCAGTCGGTCGGCGCGACCGCGGAGAACAGCAGCGCCGCCCCGTACACCAGCGTCCCCGCGCGCAGCAGAACGGTCAGCGAGAACAGCGTCGAGCCCAGCAGCCGCGTCTTCAGGTCGAAGCGCGCCTCGAGGTACTCGTAGGCCGTGGTGAGGCCCTTCACGCGATGGAAGAACGGGATGAACAGCACGACCACGATCAGCGCGCCGGCGATGTCGCCGAGCTGGTACTGCAGGTACCACATGTCGGTGGCGTAGGCGTAGCCGGGCACGCCCAGGATCGACGCGGCCGAGAAGGACGTGGCGATGATCGAGAGGCCGGCCGCCCACCACGGAATGCTGCGGTTGCCGACGAAGTAGGCCTCGGTGCCGGTCTGCCGACGGTTCGCCCAGGCGCCGATCCCCACCATCGTAGCGACGTAGAGAGCGAGGACGATCCAGTCCAGCCAGTGCATGTGCCCTCCCGGTCAGCTTGCCGACAACCTGCCCGTCGGGCCCTCAGCAACCAGCAGGCCAAGCGGTTCGGCCGGGGTCGAGGGGCAGCACTCAGTTGTCAGGCAGCTGCTTCTGCAGATCGAGGGGCCGCATTCAGTTGTCAGGCAGCCGCTTCTGCACGGTAAAGCGCCCGCATTCAGCATCAGCAGATCGGCGGCTGCGGTGCGGAGCTCCTTCCTCTCATGCCGCATCCCGAGGAAGTGGGGCCGCGTCAACTGAAAGCTTCGCGGCGGCCCCGCAGAAGCGGCTGTCCAATTACTGAATGCTGCGCCCTGACGTTACCGGCCTGGCTGACTCCCCAGCTCGCCCCAGGGTCCCAGATGAGGGCCGGCATAATGCAGCGCGCACCGTAGTGCGAAGGCGAGACGATCGCGCGACTCTTCCGGCAGGATAACGTCATCGACGAACCCGCGCGCCGCGCCGTAGCGGGCGTCGAGCTGCTGCTCGTAGTCGGCGCGCACGGCATCCATCTTCTGCTTC
Organism: Longimicrobiales bacterium; assembly: GCA_035512635.1. Classification (GTDB taxonomy): domain Bacteria; phylum Gemmatimonadota; class Gemmatimonadetes; order Longimicrobiales; family RSA9; genus DATKDR01. The sequence goes on from DATKDR010000096.1 coordinate 77,796, forward strand.
AACTCCTCGGACGGCTCCTCCCCCTTCCGCTTGAGCTGGTCCAGCATGCCGCTGAAGAGCGCCATGACCGCGCTGTCGCCCTCCATGACGCCCATGCGGCCGGTGGGCCACGTGAAGATGAAGTCGGGGTCGAAGCCCTGCCCCGCCATCGCGTAGTAGCCGGCGCCCGACGCGTGATTCACCGTGAGCACGAGCTTCGGCACGAGCGCGGTCGACATCGCCTCGACCAGCCGGGCGCCCGCCCGGATGATGCCGGAGTGCTCGGCGTCGGTGCCGACCATGAAGCCGCTCACGTCCTGCACGAAGAGGAGCGGCGTGCCGTGGCGGTTCATCGTCTCGATGAAGAAGGCGACCTTCTCCGCGGACTCGGAATAGACGATGCCACCGAACTTCGGCGCGCCGCCCGACGGTGCCTTGATCATGCCGCGGGCGTTCGCGATGACGCCGATGGCGATGCCCTCGAGGCGCGCGGTGCCGCAGATCATCTCGGGCGCGTAGTCGGCCTGGAACTCGTCGAAGTGGCCGCGGTCGAGGATGCACTCGAGCAACTCGCGCGTCTCGTACGGCTGCCGGTGGTCGTCCGGCATGATCGCGTACGCTTCGGACGGCTCGCGCTTCGGCGGCTTGGCGGTGCCGGCTGCGGACGCAGCCGCGGCGGCGCGTGGCGGGTCGTACGGCAGCTCCTCGATCAGCTCGCGGATGCGCGCGATGCACGCGCGATCGTCCGGCACCCGGTAGTGCGCGACGCCGCTCACCGCATTGTGCGTCCACGCGCCGCCCAGCTCCTCCGACTCGACGACCTGCCCCGTCGCGCCCTTCACCAGGTTCGGCCCGCCGAGGCCCATGAAGCTCGTGCCCTCGACCATCAGGATTACGTCGGACAGCGCGGGCAGGTAGGCGCCGCCCGCGATGCACGGCCCCATGACCGCGGCGATCTGCGGCACGCGCAGGTAGCGCCGCATGATCGAGTTGTAGTGGAAGATGCGGCTGGCGCCGTACTGCCCCGGGAACACGCCGCCCTGGTACGGCAGGTTCACGCCCGCGGAGTCGACGAGGTAGACGATGGGGACGCGGCAGCGCATCGCGACTTCCTGCGCGCGCAGCATCTTCTTGATCGTCTCCGGCCACCACGAGCCCGCCTTCACGGTGGCGTCGTTCGCGACGACGACGACGGGGCGCCCCGCGACCTCGCCCAGCCCGGTCACGACGCCCGCGCCGGGCGCCTGGCCATCGTACTGGTCCCAGGCGACGAGCAGGCCGATCTCGTGGAACGCGGTGCGCGGGTCGAGCAGCAGATCGATGCGCTCGCGCGCGGTCAGCTTACCCTGCGAGTGCTGCTTCTCGATCTTGTCGGGACCGCCACCCTCGCGCAGCCGCTCGCGCAGCTCCTTCAGCTCGCTGGCCAGTCGATGGAAACGGGAGGAGTCCGGCGCTGGTGCGCCCGCTGAGGCGCGGCCGGAGCCCGCGGAGCTAGGCGACGTCGGCCGCGCCATGCTCGGCGAACCACGTGCGGATGTAGTCGACGGCTTCGCTGGTGGGGGTGCCCGGACCGAACAGCTTGCCGACGCCCTGCTCCCGGAGCGCCTGCATGTCCTCGTCCGGGATGATGCCGCCGCCCGTGACCAGCACGTGCCCGAGTCCTTCCGCCTCCAGCAGACGCTTCACGCGCGGGAACAGCGTCATGTGCGCCCCGCTCAGGATGGACAGTGCGACGACGTC
>DATKDR010000097.1:0-113031 GCA_035512635.1 Longimicrobiales bacterium
GTAATCCCCGTATGTGAGGGAGGGGAAGCGGTGCGCACCTCCCTCGATCTCGATCAGGATCTCGCCGGCGGCGCGCTCGTCGTGCAGCTCGGCGAGAGGAACCCAGACGGCGGCATCGACCTCGCGCTCGTCGAGGGTGAGCTCGTGCCCGGGCTCGACGGCGAAGACGTACGGCGTGATGGAGAGTGACGGCAGACGCGGGCTGGCGGGTGCCACCGGCTGCAATCGCCCGAGCTGTCGACCGATGCGATCGAGATCGAGCCCCACCTCTTCGAGCGTCTCGCGCCGCGCGGTCGCCGATAGATCCGTGTCGGCTGGGTCGCGGCGGCCGCCCGGCAGCGCGACGTGGCCGGACCAGGGATCGCTGTCGTGCCGGGCGCGCCGGATGAGCAGCACGTCCAGGTCCGTTCCGGGTCGCAGGAGCAGAGCGACGGCCGCTTCCAGCTCGCGCGGCGGGGCCGGTGGCGGCGCGAGCCGCGCCAGGGCGCGCCGTAGCGCAGCCAGGCGCGCATCGGCGAGCGGATCCTGGGCGGAAGGGGTCACGGGGCCAGAGTAGAACCCGCCCTCGCGGACGGCAACGAGGAACCCGGCCGCCACCGGAGGGTTCTGAAAGACATGCGACGCCGCATAATCCCTCCGTTCCTCCCCCTGCTGCTCCTGCCGCTGCTGGCCTGCTCGGGCGGCGGCCCTTCCGGTCGTGTGGATGCAGGCGGGGCGCTGGAGCGCGGCGAGCAGCGCGCCGCCGACCTGATCGACCTGGCGCGGCGCTCTCCGCTGGTGGAAGGGCCCGTGGCGGTCGAGGTGCTCTACCTCGAGCGGCTGCGTCTCGGCATGGGCAGCCCGTTTCGACTGATCGAGCAGGCCCTGCTGGACGAGCGACTGGAGCCGGAGCGCCGCCGCCGGCTGGGCGAGGCGCTGCTGGCCATGACGTACCAGGGGCGCAGCTACGCGATCGATCCGGCGGGCATCGCGGGTCCGCGCGGGCGGATGGAGCCGGATCTCGGCCCGGACCACCTGCGCCTGGTGAGCGACGCGGTGGCCGAAGCGTCGGATCCGCGCGTGGGCGAGGAGGCGGTGCGCCTGGCCTATCTGCTGGCGCAGGCAGAGGGGCTGACGGATCCGGTGCTGGTGCGCGGCCTGGCTCACGCCGCCGCGATGATCCGCGACCGCGTCACCTCGCAACGCGACGCGCTTGCTCTGATCCGCGAAGCCTCTCGAGCCGGCCGCGACCCGCTGGACCTGGTCCGCGAATGGCGCGCGGAGCGGCGCTTCCAGGTCGAGTCGCCCCTGCTCGACAGGCTCGATCCGGCCTCGGAGCGGCTCGCGATCGCGCTGGCGCCGCGCCTCCACCAGGCGGTCCGCCAGCTGGAGTCCGGCGACGAGCGACCGGCGCTGCGACGAGCCCCGCCGGCGTCCCTGCTCAATGCCGCGACCGCGAGCGCACTGACCCGCGCGCTCCCACCAATGCCCCCGCAGGCGCCCGTCGCCGTGGCGGTCGGCGTCGCCGGCAGGATGTTCGCCGCGTCGTACGGCGTCGATCCGGACTCGCTGTCGGCGGAGCTGCGCCGGCGCATGCCGGACGAGGAACGGCTGGCGCTTCAGCGGGTGGTCCTGCTCGAGCATCGGCCGGAGCTGCGACCCGTGCTCGCGCGCGCGACGCTCGCCGCGGCGTCCGCCCTGCGGGCATACGGACAGGAGGAAGTCTGGCGGCCGGGAATGCCCGCGCCCTCGACGCGCGAGCTGGTCGCGCAGTTCGGGCTGGACGACATCGTCTTCGACGACGACATCCCGGGCGAATCGCGACGCTACTACCGTCGCATGATCCACTCGGCGCTGCTCGACCTCCAGCGGGTGCTGCCGGCGCTGGACGTGCGCGGTCTGCGGCTGGTCATCGGACCGGTTCCTTCCGGCGGTGCACTGGCACTACACAGCCCCGGTCAGCGCACGATCTACCTGCCACCGGCGACGGGCGCGGGAACCATCGCACACGAGATCGCGCACGATCTGGACTGGCAGGTGGCTCGCAAGCGTTATCGGGTTCGTGGCGACTACGGCTCGGACATCGCGTCACGGGGTGGCCGGCGGGACCGGCTGGCCGCGACCTACCTCGGCCTCACGGGCGCCGCACTGGTCGACGCGGCCGGCACCACGATCGACCGGCCGCATCATACGCGTCCCGCGGAGATCTTCGCGCGCAGCATCGACTGGCTGGTGGCGGCTTCGCTCGCGCGCAACGGGCGGATGAACGGCTACCTGACGTCGATCCAGGACCCGCTCCTGACGGGCTACGGCACGGCGGTCGCGCCCGACGTCAACGGCCGCGTCGCCGCCGCGCTGATCAACATCCTGGACGAAGTCGCGCCGATGCGCACCGAAACTCGGTCGTGGTACCTCTCCGCCTACGGGCTCGGCCGCGAGCTGTCGGCCGTCGATCTCGTCCGCATGATCGCCGAAGTTACCGCCGCGACGAATCCACAATCGCGCAATGCCGAAACACTGCCGTGGCCGGTCAGCGGCTCCGAGGCCGTGCTCGTCGAATCGATCGGGCACCTGCGGGCGACTGCCGCCGACGCGATGGCCGTCGGCGTATGCCGCGCGCCGTCACACTCGCTCGACCCCGTGGGCGCGGGTGCCCGCGCCGATCTGATCCGCGCCGCGACGCGCGCGCGTGCCCGCGGCCTCGCACGCGAATACGCCGCCCGTGCACTCGGCCGGAACGGCGAGGCGGCGCTCGTCGAGCGGCTGGAGCAGGGACCGTGGTCGACGCCGGTCGATCCGGCGCACGCGGGTCTGGTGAGAGCGCTCGTCGAAGCCGCGAACGACGCGGTGGCGGTGCGGCCGATCCAGAGGGGAGGGTGGTTCGAGCCGGTGGTGGGGCCGGAGTGCGGCTAGGCGGCCTATGCCGTATGCCGTATACGGATAGCCGTCGCCTATTAGACGCCTTTGACCGCAGGTCCCCAGATCACCTTGTGCATCTGGATCTGGTAGCGGACGGGTAGCCTGTCCTCGAGGACCCACTCGGCCAGCTCGCGGAAATCGACGGAATCCCAGACGGGCGAGAAGAGGATCGCGCGCAGCGAGCCTTCCTCGACGCGGCGATCGAGTCCGCGGCTCCGCACGACCTCGCGCGCCCACTCGTAGTCCTCGCGGTTCGCGATCACGAACTTGAGCTCGTCGCGCTCCGTGAGGTGATCGAGATTCGACCAGAGGTTCTTCTCCACCTCGCCCGAACCCGGGCACTTCAGGTCCATGATCTTGTGCGCGCGGCGATCGAGCGGTGACACGTCGATTGCGCCGGACGTCTCGACCAGGACCGTGTAGCCTTTCTCCAGCAGTCTCTCCACCAGCACGAAGGCATTGCGGTGGACCAGCGGCTCGCCGCCCGTGATCTCGACGACGCGCGTGCCAATCGCGTCCACCCGCTCGACGATGTCGTCGAGCATCATCTTCTCGCCGCCGTGGAACGAGTACTCGGTATCGCACCACGAACAGCGGAGCGGGCAGCCCGTCAGTCGCACGAACGTGCACGGCACTCCGGCCCAGGTGCTCTCGCCCTGGATCGAGTGAAAGATTTCCGTGACGCGGAGGTAGGGGTTCGCTGTACTCACCGACGCTCTCGACCGTGGCTGCCTGTTAATGCTCGAAGCCGTTTCCTACCCGGGAAGCGTCGCTTCGCTCCGGGGAGGGCTGCTGTGTACAGGGAGGCGTCGCTTCGCTCCGGGGTGGGCTGCGCGGGGAGGGCTGGCGCAGGGAGGGCTGCCGCATGGGCCTCGTCACCATGCCGCTCTCCCTCTCGCGAAGCGCCTCCTTCTCGCAGCAGCCTCCCCCGCGGAGCCCTCCCTGCGAAGCCCTCCCCCGCGCAGCTGCCTCCCGCGCGAAGCGCCCTCCCTCCCGAGGACGTCCGCCTTCAGACGATCACCGCCCCGGGAGGGCCTCCTTCAGCACACTGCCGGCGATGAAAAAGAGGTTGGCGGGCCGCTCGGCCATCCTGCGCATCAGGTACGGGTACCAGGCCTCGCCGAAGGGCACGTAGACGCGGAGGCGCATCCCCTGCTCGACGAGGCTGCTCTGAAAATCCCGCCGCACGCCGTAGAGCATCTGGAACTCGAAGCGATCGGCTGAATAGCCGCGACGCTTCACGTGCTCGATGGTCGCGTTGATCATCGCGAGATCGTGTGTGGCGATTCCGGGATAGTTGCCGTCGTCGAGCAGGGCCTTGGCGAGCCGCACGAATGCGGCGTCGACCTCGGACTTCTCGGGAAACGCGACGGTCGCCGGCTCCTGGTACGCGCCCTTACACAGCCGCACGCGCGCGCCGATCGAATTGAGCCAGGCGATGTCGTCGGAGCTCCGGTAGAGGTACGACTGGATGACCGGGCCGATGTTGCGGACGCCCTCGTTCCAGAGGCGGCGGAAGAAATCGAGCGTGGGCTGCGTGTAGTCGCTGCCCTCCATGTCGAAGCGCACGAGGATGTCGTGGGCGGCGGCGCGCTCGATCACACGGCCGACGTTCTCGCGCAGGAACTCCTCGTCGATGTCCTGCCCCATCGCGGTGAGCTTGAGCGAGACGTTGGCGTCGAGGCCTTCGGCGGCGATGTGGTCGAGGACGGCGAGGTAGGTATCGGCCGCGGCGCGCGCCTCCTCGCGGCTGGAGACGGACTCGCCGAGGTAGTCGAGGGTAACCGACATGCCGGCGCGATTCAGCGCGCGCGTTGCCGCGACGGCGTCGTCCACCGTGTCGCCGGCGACGAAACGGTGCGCGAAGGTGCTGGCGAGCGGTGCGCGCGTGGCGACCCGCCGCGCGATGCCGCTCTCGCTCAGCTTCAGCAGCGTCGCACGGAGCATCTAGTCTTCCTCCAGCCCTTCCTCGTCGTCCCGTCTGCGGCGGATCGCGTCGTCCAGCAGCTCCTTCACTCGCTCCAGCGGCAGGGCCTGGGCCGCGTCGCGCGCGGCCTGCTCCGTCGGCGCCACCACGATGTCGTCGGACTCCCTGTGGTCCATGATGCCGCCTCCGGTGGCGGCCCAGCGCACGAAGACGAGGAAGGATGCGAAGCCAGTGCCGTCGCCCAGCTCCTCGATCTCGATGTCGACCGTGTACGCCTCGCCGTCCGCGCCTTCCAGCGCCACGGGACGCTCGTGGCGCGCCATATAGCCGCCCAGCGTGGCGTCGGGCAGGGGATCGGCCGGGGCCCGCAGCGCCTCGATCAGGTCGAAGGATTCGTCATCGTCGTGCATGCGCGGAAGCTAGGGGCGGTAAGAAAGAAAGGCGACTTGGACTGCGGGTGGGGGTGGAAGGCCGAGCACGAGCACGTGCACGTGTAGGTGTACGTAGGGGGCGGGGCGCGCGGCTGCGTGCGGAGGGCGGCGGCAGGCGCTAGCGTGGGGGAATGATGATGAGAGCGGCGATCTTTCATGAGCATGGCGGGCCGGAGGTGGTGCGGATCGAGGATGTCGCGCGGCCGGAGCCGGGAGAGGGCGAGGCGCTGATCGAGGTGCGTGCGGCGGCCCTGAATCACCTGGACCTGTGGGTCAGGCGCGGGCTGCCGATCGAGACGACCATGCCGCACATCGGCGGGTCGGACGTGGCCGGCGTGGTGGCGGCGCTCGGGGCGGGAGCGGAAGCGGCGGGCCATGCCGTGGGGCAGCGCGTGGTGGTGAATCCGTCCATCTCGTGCGGTCGCTGCGAGTGGTGCCGCGCCGGGGAGCAGCCGCTGTGCGAGACGTACCGTATCCTGGGCGAGCACACGCAGGGCGGCTTCGCCGAGTTCGCGGTGGCGCCCGCGCGCGACCTGTACCCCATTCCGGACGACTACCCGTTCGAGAAGGCGGCGGCCGCGCCGCTCGCGTTCCTGACCGCCTGGCGCGCGCTCACGACCCGGGCCCGGCTGAAGTCGGGCGAGAGCGTGCTCGTGACGGGGGCGTCGGGAGGCGTGGCGACGGCCGCCATCCAGATCGCGAAGCACGCCGGCGCGCGGGTGTTCGCGGTCACCTCGACGGGACACGTGGAGCGCGTGCGCGGCCTGGGGGCGGACGTCGTCTACGACCGCCTCGCCGTCGACTACGGTCGCGAGCTGTGGAAGGACACCGGCAAGCGGGGAGTCGACGTCGTCCTCGACTCCGTCGGCGCGGCGACCTGGACTACGAACGTCCGGTCCCTCTCCCGCGCCGGCCGCCTCGTCGTCTACGGCGCCACGACGGGGCCCGCCGTCGAGACCGACCTGCGGCTCGTCTTCTGGAAGCAGCTCGAGATCCTCGGCTCGACGATGTCGAACGACGTGGAGTTCCGCGAGGTCATGGACCTCGTCTTCGGCGGCGCGCTCGAGCCCGTGGTCGACGTGGTGTGGCCCCTGGAGCGGGCCGCGGACGCGCACGCCCGGCTCGAGGAAGGGGCGGCGCTCGGCAAGGTCGTGCTGGTGCCGTGAACGGCGGCTGAAGGCGGGTACCGGCGGGCACACGCACAGGCACACGCACAGGGTGGCGAAGTGGAACGAAAGATGCCACCGGGAGGGCGAACATCGTGGGGGGACGGCGGCAGGGCGCTGCCGGACCGGACAGGGGCCAAGGAGGGGAAGCGATGGATGTCCTTCTGATTATCGCGATCGTGCTGATCCTGCTCTCGCTGCTCGGTTTCAGCGGGGTGTGGGCGGCGCTACGAACCGCGGCCTGGTGGATTCTGGTCATAGCGATCATCCTCATCGTCCTGAACTTCATACTCTGACGACGACCAGCGGGTCGCGTCGCGCCTCGCGTACTTGGCGAGCGTGCGACGGAAGGCGTCGTCCAGGTCGATGCCCTGCTGATTGGCGAGGGCGATGAGGACGAAGAGGATGTCGGCGAGCTCGAGCGCGAGGTCCTGCTCGGGCTCGCCTGCTTTTTTCGGCTTGTGCCCGTACCGGTGGTTCAGCTCGCGCGCCAGCTCGCCGACCTCTTCGATCAGGCGGGCGAGGTTGGACAGCGGCGGCCAGTAGCCGACCGGGAACTGCGAGACCCACGCGTCCACCGCCCGCTGGGCGGCGGCGAGGGTGAGCTCGCTGTCCTTTGCATCAGGCATGCGGCGAAGCTACCGGGCGGTGCCCCCGGTTTCCAGCGCCGCTTCCCATGGCCTCGCCCCTCGTGAATCCACGGAAGTAGTAGAAAGAGCAGGTGCGCGCGTAAGTTTGCGGCCATGTCCCTGGAACTGATCGGGCTGACGCCCTGGATGCTGCTCGCGCTGCTGGGCGCGGGCTCGCTGCTGCGCTGGCCGCGGCTGCGCCGGTACCGGTGCGCGCAGGAAGGGCCGCGCGTGTCGGTGATCGTGCCGGCGCGGAACGAGGCGGGAAACATCAGCGCCTGCCTGGGCGCGCTGATGTCGTCGTCGTATACGAACCGCGAGATCATCGTGGTGGACGATCGCAGCACGGACGGCACCGGGGACATCGTGCGGGCGCTCGAGGCGAGGAGCGAGGAGTCCATCCGGCTGGTCGAGGGAGAGGAGGTGCCGCAGGGGTGGTGCGGCAAGCCGTGGGCATGCTGGCAGGGCTACCGGGCGGCGAGCGGCGGCGTGCTGCTGTTCACGGACGCGGACACGCGCCATGAGACGGAGCTGCTCGCGCGCACGCTGAGCGCGCTGGAGGAGGAACAGGTAGACCTGCTCACGGTGCTGCCGGAGCAGACGCTGCTCACCTTCTGGGAACGCAGCGTCATGCCGCACATGCTGTTCATGCTGGGAGTGCGCTACCGCGCGTCGTTGGTCAACCGGACGCGCAATCCGCTCCACGTGGTGGCGAACGGCCAGTACATCATGATGCCGCGCGCGTCGTACGAGGCGATCGGCGGACACGAGGCGCTGAAGCGCGAGGTGGTCGAGGATCTGCGCCTCGCCCAGCGCGTGGTCGAGTCCGGCCGCAGGCTGTTCGTCGTTCACGCCGAGGAGTTCATGCAGACGCGCATGTACCGGTCGCTGAGCGGCATCGTCGAAGGCTGGTCCAAGAACGTCGCGATCGGCAGCCGCTACTCGGTGGGAGGCGCGCTGCGCCCGTTCGTGACCTGGCTCATCGTCGCGTTCCTGCTCGTGGCCTGGGTGTTTCCACCCGCCGTGATGATCACCGACCTGTTCGCGCCGGTGTCGGATCGGCTGGTGCTGTGGTCCCTCGGCGCGACCATCCTGTCGCTCGCCTTCTGGATGCTCGTCAACCTGCGCATGCGCGTGCCGCCGCTGTACTCGCTCATCTACCCGGTCGGCGCCGTGGTCGCGGCGGTCATCGTGACGCGCAGCGCGATGAGGGGCCGGAGGGTCACGTGGAAAGGGCGGAATTATCGGATGTAGCACCCCCGCGCCTGCCCCCGCGCCCGCGCCTGCCCCTGTCCACGATGACCTCCCCCGCGCCTGCCCCCGCGCCCGCGCTTGCCCGTGTCGACGATGACCTCCCCCGCCCCTGCCCCCCCGCGCTCGCGTCTGCCTCGAGAGCTGCGAGAACAGGGGCAGGCGCGGGCGCGGGGGCAGGCGCGGGGGTAGAGAGGCGGAGAACGGCGAGGGAATCGTGAGGCGGGCCGAGGGGTAAGGGACGCCGCGATGACCGATCTTCCCAAATCCACGAGCGGAATCACCGCGAAGCGCGGCGACGTCGATCGGGTTTCCGGTTCGACGGGCTCGCTCACCTCCCGCGTGAAGGCCGAGGCACGGCGGCTGGGGTTCGACCTGGTCGGCGTCACCGATGTGCGCGGCAGTGCCCACGCCGAGTTCTATCGCGCGTGGCTCGAGCGCGGGCTCCACGGCGACATGGGCTACCTCGAGCGCGAGGACGCGGTGGCGAAGCGGCTGCGTCCGGCCCAGGCGTGGCCGGAACTGAGGTCCGCGATTGTGATGGGGATGGTCTATGGGCAGGGCGACGAGCCGAGCCCGAGCCCGAGCGCTGGGATCATCGCCCGGTACGCGAGAGGCAGGGACTACCATCGCGTGCTCAAGGCGAAGGTCATGGCGCTGCTGCGCTTCGTGGAGGCGGAGACCGGCCGCGAGCAGCCGGCGGCGCGCGCCTACGTCGACACAGGACCGGTGTTGGAGCGGGAGCTGGCGCAGAGGGCCGGGCTCGGCTGGTACGGTCGCAACACGATGCTCATCAATCCGGGGCTCGGCTCGTACTTCTTCCTGGCCGCGCTGCTGCTCGAGACGGAGCTGGAGCCCAACGCGCCATTCGCCCACGACCGCTGCGGCACGTGTACGCGCTGCGTCGATGCGTGTCCGACGGGGGCGCTGCTCGGCCGCGACGAGAGCGGGGCGCCGGTGATGGACGCGACGCGCTGCATCTCCTACCTGACGATCGAGCAGCGCGGGCCGATTCCGCGGGAGCTGCGCCCTCTGGTCGGCAACCGCATCTACGGCTGCGACATCTGTCAGGAAGCGTGTCCGTGGAATGCGCCGAAGTTCGTGCAGCTCACGAGCGAGCGGGACTATCGGGCGGATTGGCGGGCGGCCACGGATCGGCCGGAGGCGCCGCGGGATCTGCCGGGGACGGGGTCGCCGTCGCTGATCGAGCTCATGGCCATGACCCGTGAAGAGTGGGACGTGTGGACGCGGGGGTCGGCGATCCGCCGGGCAGGCTACGCCGGGTTCAAGCGCAATGTGGCGGTGGCGATGGGGAACTGGCTGGCTTCCGTGGTTGATCCGTCCGAGGCTGCGGTCGCGGCGCTGCGGCATGCTCTCGAGGACGAGAGCGACCTGGTGCGAGAGCACGCCGCGTGGGCGCTCCGACAGGTCGATGCCACGGCTTCAGGCTGATCTTCGTGTAGCCGTCGGTCCGCCTGTCGACCTTGTGCCCGGTAAGCCCGTCGAGAAGACGTCGCTGAGGGGCGAAGTCTGGCGAGCATCTTCGCAAAGAGACGGCATCCCCGAGGCATCCACGCAACCGGGGCCTCGTGGATGCACGGTCCCATGCATTCAGGCGGCCCGGGTCCTTTCCTACTTCAGGCTGGCCTTCTACTTCAGATTGGCCTGGAAAAAGATCGGTGATCCTGTCGAACGGAATCCTGGGCGCGGCGCTTGCCACGTTCCAGGCCGAGTTCCCTGCGACTGGCATGCGGACCGCCGTGGCCCCCGGGGCCGGGGCCGGGCCACGGACGTCACGCGCGGGGCAGGGCGTCTGCTCGGTGCAACAAGGAGGGTAGCGTGACCCCGGCGGACCCCTTCGCCATCGAGGACTATCGGCAGGTCTATGAAGCCGTGGCCCTTCCTGTTCTGATCATCGATCACGCGTCATGGCGTATCCTGGCCGCCAACGAGGCGGCCCTCGTGCAGTACGGCTACGAGCGGGAGGAGTTCGTCGGCCTTCCCGTAATCGAGGTGCGGCCCCCCGAGGGCCGGGCGGATGCCCGCCGGGTCATGTCCGAGATCCCGCACGGCTTCTGGAAGACCACCGGCGTCCAGCACGTTCGGAAGGATGGATCGGTGTTCAGCGCCGACGTCTGGTCCCGGGATACGGTCGTGGACGGGCGACCCGTGCGGATCGCCACGATCCACGAGGTGACGGAGCGTCTCCAGATCCAGCAGGAGCTGCAGCAGGCCCAGAAGATGGAGGTCGTTGGCCGGCTCGCGGGGGGCGTCGCCCACGACTTCAACAATGCCCTTACGGCCATCATCGGCGGCCTGAACCTCCTGCTGGAAGACCTCCGGGAGGATCCGGACACCAGGACCGATCTCGAGGCCATACTGTCGGCCGCCAACCGGCTGGCCCTCCTGACCCGCCACCTCCTGGCCTTCAGCCGGCGACAGGTCATGCGTGTCGAGGTCCATTCCCTCGGCGAGTTAGTCGAGCGCAGCGTGGCGCTGCTGGATCGCGTCCTCGAGGGCCGAATCGAGCTCCGGACCCGGATCGCCCCCGGCACCTGGCCGGTCCGGGTCGACGCGATCCAACTCGAGCAGGTGATCATGAACCTCGCCGTGAACGCCCGGGACGCCATGCCCGGGGGAGGCTCCCTCGTCCTGGCCACGGAGAACATGTCCGTATCCGGGCGGGATGCTTCCGCCGATCCGGTGGCGCCGCCCGGCGACTACGCCGTGCTGATCGTCCAGGATACCGGGACGGGGATGGATGGGATCACCCGCGCCCGCGTCTTCGAGCCCTTCTTCACGACGAAACCGCCACCCGAGGGGACCGGCCTCGGCCTCTCCGTGGCCTACGGGATCGTCCGCCAGAGCGGCGGCTTCATCACGGTCGAGTCGGAGCCGGGCGTGGGGACGATGTTCCGAATCCTCCTGCCCCGGGCCCACAGGATGCCGGTCAAGGCACCCGACCGGGGGGCCCCGGTACAGGCGGTCCGGTCGGTTCTGGTCGTGGACAGCGACGACATGGTCCGGCGTTCCACCTGTCGGATACTGGAAGGCCTTGGGTACACGGTGGCCTCCACCGCCTCCGCCGAGGAGGCCCTGACCGCGCTGGATGCGTCGGATAAGATCCCGGTCCTGCTGGTGACCGCCCTGAGCCTTCCGGGGCTGGACGGTGAGGGGCTGGCCGACCGCCTCCAGGCGGCCCACCCCGGCCTCGGCGTGCTCTTTCTTTCCGGCTATCCCCCGGAGGCAGACAGACTCAGGGCCCTCTCCGGAGGCCGCCGGATCCTGCCCAGACCCTTCTCGGTGGAGTCGCTGACCGAGGCCGTGCACCGGGTGCTGCGCGACTCCTGAACTGCGGGGCCCCATATGGTGCGGGAGCATGTGCTGTGGGCGCTCGACCAGAGGGCGGAAATCGGATCCACGAAGGCAGGAGCCCCGTCTACCTCGGCTGCCGAGGCGCAGCGTTGAGGTTGGGGTAGAACTCCCGTACCCGACGCCGCGTTTCGCGGGCTTCCTCGCCGCGACCCCACGCCTCGAGGATTCTCGCCCGGAGCAGGTGAGCCTCCCGCGCGATCGGGGAGTCGGGAAAGCTGCGCACGCTTCGAGCGAGCAGCTCGTAGGCGCGCTCCGGATCCTGCCCCGGCTCCAGCACCAGGCGGCGCGCCGTCAGGTAGTCCTCGCGCCACCGGCGCGCGCCATCCGCCATCCGCTCGGCCTCCTGTGCGGCGCTGAACGGTTCGAGTGGCTCGGCCCCCTCTTTCGGCAGCACGGCCGCCGCCGGCTGCGAGAAGAAGTCCTCGAGCGCGAGCACGTAGGCCTGCGCCTCGCGGCGGTTGTGGTCGGGCTCCCGCAGGCGCTGCTCTTCGGCGGGGTTGGTGAAGAAGCTGGCCTCACCGATGACACCCGGAATGCCATAGGAGTGCCGCAGGACCGCCGTTCCGGAGCCAGGGAAGATCACGTGATCGGAGACGACCGTGGCATCCGCACCACCTCCGAACAGCCCCTCGTTCAGCCGCCTCGCCAGGTGGCGCGCCAACTCGACCCCCGCCGGGTTCTGCAATGCGTAGCCGTGGAAGTAGACAATGGGAAAGTTGGCTTCGGGATCGGCCGTGGCATTGTGGTGGATGGATACGAACACGTCCGCGTCGACGTCACGGGCCAGGTCGGCCCGGGCCTGGAGCCCGACCGCCACGTCGCTTTCCCGCGTCAGGAAGACCCGCGCGCCGCGCTCCTCCAGCATGTCCCGAAGCAGTAGCGCCACCCGAAGGTCGATCCACTCCTCCCGCTCGCCCGTCGGACCGACCCGGTAGCTGTCGCTGGCGGCGGTGCCCCCGTGTCCCGCATCGACGACGATGGTGCGCCCCCGGAGCGGGCTGTCCGGGCGGGCGCTGCGGGATGCACACGCCAAGGGCGCGAGCGCGAGGACGAGGGCGAGCGCGGCGACGCCGGATCTCATCAGAATCCTGCGCTTTTTTTCGGTGGTCGCGCTGGCCGCGCTGGTCAACGGCCCGCCTGGCGTAGGGCGGTGGCGGCGGCTCGTGCGTCGCCTACCGCTGCTGCGCCTGGGTACGCATCAGTACGACTCCGAACCAGAATGTCCAGAGGCTCAGCACGATGGAGGATACTACCCAGAGGAGGTTTCCGACGGCCACTCCGAACCACATCCCCAGAGCCCAGCCGGAGAATGAGGCGACGCCCGCACCGGCGCCGACCCAGGCCGCCCAGGCGGGCGTGGCTCCCACAGCACGTCGCGCCTCGCTTCCCGCGATCACGGCGACAGCGAGCGCGAAGAAGGCGAACCCGTGCGCCTGCGGTCGAGAATGGCGGCGCGCGGGCACCTGGGGACCGAAGAGCTCGTGGCGCCGCGTGCTCACCTACCGGCCCTGGGCCGTGTTCGATGATGCAGGCGTAGCGATCTCGCCATGGAGTTTCCGGCGCGGGTCCACGCCTTCTGAATCGTCACGCTAGTTCCTATCTTGCTACGCGTACCGCTGGCGGACAGACGTGGACGAACAACCGAGGGAGAGCGGCATGAATCGGGACCAATTCGAGAAGATTCGCGAGGGTGATGGCTTCATCGCGGCGCTGGACCAGAGCGGGGGGAGCACGCCCAAGGCGCTGAAGCTCTACGGCGTCGGAGAGGATGCGTATTCCGGCGAGCAGGAGATGTTCGACCGGATCCACGAGATGCGCACGCGCATCATCACGAGTCCCGCGTTCGACGGGGACCGGCTGATCGGCGCGATCCTGTTCGAGAACACGATGGACCGCGAGATCGAGGGGATCGGCACGGCGGAGTACCTGTGGTCGGTGAAGCGGGTCGTGCCCTTCCTGAAGGTCGACAAGGGGCTGGCCGCCGACGCCGACGGGGTGCAGCTCATGAAGCCGATCCCGGGCCTGGACGCGTTGCTCGCGCGAGCGGTGAGGAAGGGCGCGTTCGGCACGAAGATGCGCTCCGTCGTCAAGCGCGCGAACGAGAGGGGGGTGGCCGCCATCGTCGCGCAGCAGTTCCAGGTGGGACAGCAGATTCTGGCGGCGGGCCTGGTGCCGATTCTCGAGCCCGAGGTCGACATCCACAGTCCCGACAAGGCGCAGGCCGAGGCGCTGCTCAAGGCGGGGCTGCTGGCCGGCCTCGAGTACATCGACGAGGACCAGCACGTCATGCTGAAGCTGACGCTGCCCGCGAAAGACGACTTCTATCGCGATCTCGTCGAGCACCCGCGCGTGCTCAAGGTCGTGGCGCTCTCGGGCGGGTACAGCCGGGACGAGGCGAATGCCCGCCTTGCGCGGAATCACGGCATCGTGGCGAGCTTCTCGCGCGCGCTGACGGAGGGACTCAGCGCGAAGCAGAGCGACGCCGAGTTCAACGCGATGCTGGACGAGGCGATCCAGAGCATCTACGAGGCGTCGATCACCTGAGCCGCGAAGCCCGGCGCCGGTCGCCCGGTTCGCCGACGCGGAACGCGCGGAGCGCCCGGCCTGCTCAGGCGTCGCCCGTCATGATGAATACCGGCTGCCGATTAAACGTGTGATAGATCGGCCGCAGGCGATCCGTATTGTAGTGCCGATGCACGTCCACGACTTTCTTGCGGCCCACGACGACGTCGATCGGAACGTTGTCGTAGGCGCCGTTGCGGACGCTGACGAGTCGGCCCGACTTGCCGGCCAGGATCAGGTCGAGGGCCAGGTTCCCGAAGGCCATGGGCACGATCGAGTCCATGGCGTCGGGGTCGCCGCTACGCACCAGGTAGCCGAGCCGCTGGTTGACGACGTTGATGCGCCGTCCGTGGTTGAAGCGGGCCGAGCGTTCCTTCAGCTCGACGGCGACGCGGTCTCCGATGCCGCCCAGCTTGCGGTGACCGTACTGGTCGGCTTCCTCACTCTCGAACGCCATCCCATCCGCTTGGTGCATCTGCGCGCCCTCCGAGATCAGCACCACGGAATAGCGGCTGGGATTGCGATTGCGATCATACACGAGCAGCTCGGTGAGGCGATCGATGTCGAACGCGTGCTCCGGAATGACGCAACGGTCCGCCGCGCCCGCCATGGTGGGCAGCAGCGCCGTGTAGCCGGCATATCGGCCGAAGACCTCGATCACCAGAAACCGCTCGTGTGAGCCCGCGCTCGTCCGCAGCCGATGCGTCAGCTCGATCGTGCGCGTCACGCACGTGCTGAAGCCGATGCAGTAGTCGGTGCCGGGCACATCGTTGTCCATCGTCTTGGGGATGGCGATGACGCTCACCCCCTCCGTATGTAGACGGTGCCCGTAGCTCAGCGTGTCGTCGCCACCGATCGCGACCAGCGTATCGATGCCGAGCCACTCCAGGTTCGACAGGACGGTCGGGGTCGCGTCGTTCAGGTCATGGGCGTAGGTGCCGCGGAGATGCTCCGGCACCACGTCGAGCGGCAGATGGCTCGGCCGCGTGCGCGACGTGTGCAGGAATGTGCCGCCCGTCCGACCGGCCCGATTTACGACTTCTTCGGTCAGCTCCTGAATGTGCGGACGATTGTCCACTCCGGCCTCCGGCACCAGCTCGACCAGCCCCGCCCAGCCGCGCCGGATGCCCAGCACCCGGTAACCCTCCCTGAGCGCGCGGATCGTGATCGCGCGGATCGCCGGGTTCAGCCCCGGTACGTCGCCGCCGCCTGTCAGAATTCCGATCGTCTTCATAGCGCTTTCGTCGGTACCGTCGGGAATGAAACGGGCAACGCGCATACCCGGTGACCGGGCACGGGAATATCTCTTGCCCGGTCCCAGTGCAGCAGTCGCACGAAAATACGATCGGCGCAACGGGAGGCTCCAGGTCGGACGAAACCAGGCGGAAGGCGGGTCGCGGCAAGCCGGAAAACCCGAAGGGGGCGCGGCGCAACGCATCGGGGCGCGACGAGGACCCGAGCCACGAGGGCGGACCGAAAAACGCGCGTACGGCGGGGAAGGACCGCGACTTCGACGAGAGCGGCAAGGGAAAGAACCAGGCGCACGGGCATCCGCGCGAGGAGCGCTCGGATACCTGATCGCGCGACCGGCGCCGCCAGCCTCGTGGCGTTCGGAAACGTCCCGCCGGCCCGCCCCACGCACCTGCTCCCGCGCCCGCCACGTAAAGCTGGCCGCGTCGCAGGATCGTGACTATCTCTGAGAGAGCACGTCGGCGGATCCTGCTGCCCGGGGATGTCCCTGATCCTCAGATCCGGTCGCGCAGCTCCGTCACGCCGCTCTTTTCTGCACAGTGAT
Organism: Longimicrobiales bacterium; assembly: GCA_035512635.1. GTDB lineage: Bacteria > Gemmatimonadota > Gemmatimonadetes > Longimicrobiales > RSA9 > DATKDR01. The sequence goes on from DATKDR010000097.1 coordinate 16,035, forward strand.
CGCAGCAGTAGAAGGTGCCGTCCGCTTCCAGGCCGTGGCCGATGATGCGTACGCCGCAGGTGGAACACGTCGGTGCCAGCGCATGGATCGCGCATTCGAAACAGTCGAAGACGTGCTCCTTCCCGTCGACGCGAACCGTGAAGCTCTTGTCGTAGTCGTTGCCGCAGGAGTCACAGCGTGCCATGCCTCTTCCCCCGGTTACGGTCGGGAGGTCGGGCCCGCAGGGGACGTGCCCACCCGGCTTCGGATGCCGGATTTCCGGATTCCCGATACCGGCTACGTCGGCGGAGGCAGTGTTACGCCGGTGCGGCGCAATGCCACGATTCGTTGCAAAACTTCGTGCTGAATTTTGCGAATAGAGTAGCATCCGAGGCGCCGCGCGCGGCTCGCTGTGGATGGCCAAGTCGTTGTGTAGACACGACTTGAGTCCTTCGGGCCCGTACGGTACCGAGCTTGCCCTCTAGGGCGGCACATCGTGTAACACCCTCACAAACCCAGGGCCGATGGCGGCCGGGAGCGAGCTCGTGCGACGCAGCGGGTTTACCCTCATCGAAATGACCATCGTCGTGGTGCTCATCGGCATGGTAGCGACCGTGACGGTGCCGCCACTGGTGGATTGGCAGCGCAACATGGCGCTGGCGAGCTCGATGGATCGGGTGGAGCGTCTCCACGAGCTGACGCGGATCACGGCGATCCGGGAAGGCCGGGTGGCGGAGCTGCACATCGACGACGCGGCCACGCTTCTATGGGTGGAGGTCGACACGAGCGGGACGGGGGTGCGTGACACGGTGGCGGCGATCCTCGAGCTGGAGCCGGGCATCAGCTTCACGGCGGATCGCTCCGTCGTGTGCTTCGACGCGAGGGGCCTGCCGACGGCGACGGGCGCCTGCGAAGCGCCGAATACCGAGTTCGTCTTCACGGCGGCGCATACGGGGCAGGTGGACACGACGCGAATCACGCTGCTGGGGAAGGTGCTGCGATGAAAAACAACGACGGATTCACCCTGGTGGAGGTGGTGTTTCTGCTGATGGTGCTGAGCTTCGGCTTCCTCGCGCTGGCGCAGGCGTCGACGGTGGCACTGCATCAGGCGAGCATCGCGGGTCGGCAGGACCAGCGCTGGGCTACGGTACAGCGCTGGTCGGACAGCCTGACGGTGCGCGGCCACGGGAACGTGACGGCCGGCGCCGACACGATCGGCGATATTTCGGCGAGCTGGACCGTGGACTCGATCGCGCCGGACCTGGAGCGCGTGACGATGGCGCTCGAGGGGACCTCCCACGACGCCGCCTGGCAGGACACGCTAATCCTTCACGTATACCGTTGAGATCATGACAGACCGACGAGGTGCGGCAGCGAGGCGCGAGCGGGCGGGCTTCACACTGATCGAGCTGGTCATGGCCGTGGTGCTGTCGGCGATGATCCTCGGCGCGGTGTTCCAGCTCGTGTTCGCGCAGAACCGGATGTACGGGCATCAGCAGGGACTGGCCGACGCGCGTCAGACGCTGCGCGCGGCCGGCAGCCTGCTCGCCTGGGAGCTGCGGCACCTGTCGGCAGCCGGCGGTGACATTTACGCGATCGGCGCGGATTCCGTCTCCGTTCGTTCGTTCGACGGCGCCGGGGTCGTCTGCCGCAAGCGTGTCACGGACGGGAAGTACGGGCTGTACTCGACGACCGGCGATATCGCAGCAGGGGACAGCGCGCTCGTGTACCTCATCCTCAGCAATCGAACCGCGGATGACGTCTGGCGAACGGTCAGTATCCAGCAGGTGAACACCGCTGCCGGCTTCCTGATGAACACGGCCTGCGCGATATGGCCAGGGCCGCTGTCGATCGAGATGGCCGTGGAGCTGGGCATCTCGGCCAACGCCGATACGGCGGGAATGCGCGTAGGCGCGCCGCTGCGGACGTTCCACCGCCGCACTTACCGCATGATCCAGCGGAACGACAAGTGGTGGCTGGGCGTGCGACAGGGTGACGGCTCGTATCAACTGCTCACCGGCCCGCTCCAGGCGGGCGATGGTCTGGAGCTGCGCTACATGGACGCTGCCGGTGCGTCGACCACGGTGCCGGCGAACGTGCGGGCCGTCGAGTTCGTGCTGCGGTCCGAGTCGCAGATCCCGCGGACGCCGCAGGATGTCCAGGAGGACAGCGTCGTCATGCGTGTCCAGCTCCGTGGTTGAGGCGGATCCAATGCGCATCAGGGGAGAGATCAGAATGGGAACCGTACTAATGCCGAAGGACCGCAACGGCTCGGCCGCCGCGATCGTGGTTTTCGCGCTGGCGTTCATGGGACTGCTCGCGGTCGCTGGACTGGAGACGGCGGTCAACGAGCAGCGTGGCGCGACGGCGATGGCGCGCTCCGCGGAGGCGCTGTACGCGGCGGAGGCGGGCCTCAACAGCGTGCTCGGCGACTGGCCGGCGGATCAGTTCGTGTCGATCGGCGTCGGCGACAGTCTCGACATGGGCTGGGACACGCTGCCGAATGGTGCGCGCTACCGCGCCGTCATCCGCCGCTACGACGACGGAGCGGCGCAGCAGATGCGCGCGATCAAGGTGGAGGCGCAGGGCCGGGGCACCCTGGGCGGACGCGGCGTGCTGTGGGTGTGGACCACGGTGCCGATCCTGCACCTCGGAGCGGTGAACGCGGGCGGTCTGGTTACCCTGCGAGGTGGCGCGATCAGCGACGCCTATGATTCACGCGAAGGCTACTATGGGGCGGGCCCGGTGTATCCGGAGGGCCACATCATGACCAACGGCAGCCTCAGCATCGAGGGCGCCGGCACCCAGGTGCAGGGCGACGCGATCGTCGGTGGTATCGTGGTCAATCCCGGCGGCGTGACCGGCACCGTCACGCAGGCCGCGGCACCGGTGGAGTACCCGACGATGCCCTGTCCGACGACCGGCTACACGCCGGCCGCGAACGTGCCGACCGGTCCGAAGATCACCTACAGCGAGGTGACCGGGGACCTGTCGGTGACCGGCGACACGATCCGGCTCACCACCGGGACGTACTTCTTCCACAGCGTCGACCTCTCCGGGCAGACGAAGTTCGTCGTCCCGGACGGGCACAAAGTGGAGATCTTCATCGAGGACGGGTGGACCGTCAGCGGCCAGGCGCAGATCAACAACCTGAGCAAAGACGCCAGCAACCTGTCGATCTACGGCTGCGGCACGAGCACCACGCCCTGGTCCATGTCCGCCGGCAACGAAGGTTACTTCACCGTCTACGCGCCGCTGCACCCGATGCTGCTGAGCGGCGGCAACGCCTTCTACGGCGCCATGACCGTCGGCGCACTCGATGTCTCGGGTGGTGCGCCCTACCACTTCGACAAGGCTCTCCTCGCGGGGAACCACCGAGGCCAGATCGTGAGTCGGAGCTGGACGCAGCAGATGAGATGAAGGTGAGGTGAGGTGAGGTGAGGCTGGCTGCATGGCGAACGGCTGCGCCATCGAAGTGGGAGCCCCGACCGGATTCGGATCCGGCCGGGGCTTTCCTTTCGAGGCGTGGCTCCGCTGGTGCCCCGAATCACGGGATGCCTTCACCCGGCACGCGGTCGGCCGTCGAACGAGACGACCGGGATGCCGTGCTCCTCGAACCACCGCCAGGCCTCCGCGCGATACCACATCATGTCGTCCATCACCCCATGAAACTCCTCTTCCGCGACTTCAGCACGCAGAGTCTCGATGCGGATCGAATCGGCAAGCAGGAAGACGACGGTGCGCTCGGCGAACACGGCGGCGTCTTCCGCGCCGGAGGGCGGCGGCGGGCTGCAGCAAGCGAGGAGCGCAGGGAGCGGCAACAGATCGCGGAGTCGCATGCGCCTCGATCGGAACGGGAGTTGAACGATCGGAATGTGAGCAGGAGGACCAGGTGCCGAATGCGCCGGATCGGTTCCTCGCCCCAACCGCGGCGCATGGCTCCGGTAGGTCCCCCCGAAAGACGGGGGTCACCGGAAACGGTACGAAACGCGCCAGTAGAGTATTCGAGCGCGCAGAGGCCGTGGTCAATGCAGTTGGAGGAAAAGCCAGTCGAGTGAGGAAATGATCCGTGTGAACGCGAACGATCCGCATGCCGGACAGCCGACCCTGACAGGCGGGGTGCCGCTCGAGGAAGCGCGCGGGGCGATGGTGATGCTGCACGGACGTGGCGCGACGGCGGAGAGCATCCTCGCCCTGGCGGAGGTCTTCGGTCGGCCGGATTTCGCCTACCTCGCGCCCGCGGCGGCGGGGAATGCGTGGTATCCGCACAGCTTCCTAGCGCCGATCGACCGGAACGAGCCGTGGCTATCGTCCGCGCTGGCATTCGTCGGTCGCGCGCTCGAGCAGGCGCTGGGGGCGGGCCTGGCGCCCGAGCGGCTGATGCTGCTCGGCTTTTCGCAGGGCGCGTGTCTAACGCTGGAGTACGTCGCGCAGCACGCACGCCGGTATGGCGGCGTGGCGGGACTGACGGGCGGGCTGATCGGTCCGGACGGGACGCCGCGCGACTACCGGGGATCGCTGGCGGGCACGCCCGTCTTCATCGGCTCCGCGGATCCGGACCCGCACATTCCGCGTGAGCGCGTGGTCCACTCGGCGGCCGTGCTGGAACGCATGGGCGCGGAAGTGACGACGCGCATCTATCCGGGGATGGGACACACGGTCAACGAGGACGAGGTCGAGCACGTGCGCGCCCTGATGGAGGATGTGCTCGCGCGGTGAACTTTTTGCAGCCGCGTGACGGCATGCGACTGCTTGTCATCCGGCATGGCCGCGCCGAGAGCGCGGAGGCATTCGCGAAGTCCGGCGCGAGCGACGTGAGCGCTCCGCTCAGCCCCAGCCCTCGTCGGCGGTGGGTCCATAGACCTGCGGCACCGGCACGTCGAGCAGCCGCAGGTAGACCGTGAGCTGGCCGCGATGGTGTACGATGTGGTTGATCGTCTGCCGGATGTTGTCGCCCCGTGGCATGGTGAGGAGCACCTTGTCTCCCATCCTGAGCGACCACGGAGCCGCCATGTCGGCGTCGCTGACACTCTCGAGCGCTGCGCGTGCTTCAGGTACCAGGCGATCGAACTGCGCGAGCAGGGTCTCGGTCGTCTCGTAGGAGTACCCGCCGCCCGCGGCGAGGTCGATATGGTCGTTGTCGACCATGCGCGTGATCCAGCCGGGCATGGTGGCGACGAGCTGCGTCAGGTGCCCCAGCGGAAACGATTTGGGGTGCGGCCGCCATTCGCCCTTGTCGCTCGGTACGCGCTCGATCACGCGGCGCGTGGTGAGCATTTCCTGATGCCATTCCGGCAGCAGCGATGCGCCGATGCTCGGTGACTGTTCGGATTTCATGCTCACGGTCGGGTCGTGGTGATATTGACCTGGTGAATGTAGTCGGCCTGGACGCCGCGGCCCGAGCCAGGCGATCAGGGGACGCGGACGTACATGATGCTGACGCCGAACTGATCGCCGGACCCCTCGCGGAAGATCTTCTGGTAGCCGATGGACACGTCGAGTCCGCGGCCGCCGAGCTGCTGGACGCCGATGCCGAGGCTCGTGAACCAGCTCGCGCGCGTGGCATGGTCCCCCCCGCCGGGGCAGTCGATGTCCCACATGACACCGGGCGCGACGTAGGTGACGACGCGGATGCGCTGGAGCATCGCGATGGAGATGGGCACGCCAAAGTCGACGGCGCAGGCATCCATCTCCGGCAGCACGTCAGGCGCCCAGCCAAGGCCCAGCTCCGCGCCGAGGGTGGTGTTCGCGCTGTAATCGCCGATCAGGGCGGTGAGCGTCGGCCCGCCCGTCATGACGTTGAAGCGACCGCGCGCACCGAAGAGCGCGTGATCGGTGCAGGCGGCGGCGGCGTCGACGCAGTCACCCATCTGGTAACCGCCCGTGACGCCGAAGACGGAACCGCCGAGCCACTGGAAGTCGATGCCGCCCGCGATGGCCGTGAGATTCGCCCCGGCGCGGTCACGCCGGTAGCCCGCCTGGAGCCGCGCACCCCAGTAGTTGTGGTTGCGGCTCGCCGGCATCGGCATGGCGATGGGCGGCAGCGCGCCGATGGGAGTCGCTCCCAGGCGAATGATTCGAGCCTCATCGTCCGACTGCGCTCGGGCTTCCCGGGGAGACGACAGGCCGCACGCGAGCGCGAGCAGCAGCAATGCAGAACGGGGCGCGGCCCGAGCGGACGGGTCCATGAAGGGCATGGTCAGCGCGGCTCCAGCCAGCGGGAGTATGAGAGGCCGCCCTCACCGCCGCCCGTATAACGGTAGACGCGCAGGAGCACGCCGCTGCCCCTAAGGATGTCGACGCGCATGAAGCCGTTGCGGTGCTGGCTGACGTAATAGCTCTCGCGCAGGCGCACGCCGCAGGCCACCTTCGAGTGCGAGCCGGCGCCGCTCACCAGCAGATAGTCCACGTTGGGTCCGCCGCGCAGGACCTGGAGGTTGTGTTCGTGACCCGCGGCGTAAGCGAGCGGAGGGTGGCCACTGAAGGCGCTCTCGATGGAATCGCGCATGGTCCGGTTCGCGCCCGAAATGATATCCTGCGTACGGCCGCCGAAGCGGCGGAACGGGCCGGAGATGCCGCAGTAGCCGCCGTGCGCACCGCCGGTCATGAGTGGGTGGTGCCCCGCCGCGATCACGACCTGGTTGGTGCGGGCCGGCCGGACCTGCTCGCGCAGCGCGGCCGTGACGACGCGGGTGTCGCCCGCGCAGTCGGACTCCTCGTCGTGCACGATGTAGTCCTGTAGCCACCACTGGGTGTCGAGCATGATCAGCCGTAGCCGGCCCTCCTCGACCGTTACGGGACCCGGACAGCCGTTGCCCGGCAGCAGGCGGACGTCGCGGCCGTCGGCCAGCTCGTCGATCAATCGCTCCTGCAATCGGATCGAGTAGAGGCCGAAGGGCGTCTCCCCGGCCCAGTCCTGGTTGCCGGGGATGAAAATGCCACGCGCCCCGTGCGGCACCGCGCGGATCTGATCGCGCAGCCGCCGAACCGCGTCGGCCCACTCCGCGCTGCCCTCCTCCGGGATGCCCTGCGGGTAGACGTTGTCACCGAGGAAGACGACGATCGCACGCTCCGGAGCCACCGCCGCGTGCATGGCGAGGGAGTCCAGGGGGGCACCGACATCGCGCGGGTCCTGCTGGCCGGCGTCGCCGATCAGGAACAGCGATGTCTCGATGTCGGCGGGGGCGAGCTCCGCGAGCGGCGGATCGGTGTGACAACCCGCGACGACGATCAGCGCCACCAGCATCGGCCTGCCTGCGCGTGTCCCTCGTCGCACGTGCCTGGCGGCGGCCCGTGCGCGTCGGCTCCCGGCGGCGGCTCTCATCCTCGTCCTCCCGCTGGCTGCTTCATGACAATGACCTGTTCGGGCGTGGGAGGCCGTGGGCGTGGACGTGCGAGCGTGACGGACTCCAGGTCCGCGCCAGACGTGCCTGGCTCACGGTCAGGAGGCGCGGAGCAGGTCTCATGCCCGATCCGACCGTGGCGCGAGTCGTGCGCCGCGGGGAGGAATTGCGGGTTGACAACTCGTTTGGGAGGACGATTTCTGTCGGAATCCAGGGGAAGGAGCCGACGGCGGCTGATCCTGACCGCCGTGGCGCTGGGGCTGTGGCTGCCGCTCGATCGGGTTGCGGGACAGGTTGCGCCGCCGGTCAGCGCGGCCGGCGACACGGTGACCGTCGTGCCGGGGCCGCAGTATCGCGCCAGCGGATTCGCCCGCCTCTTCCTCGGCGACGGCTGGCGCGAGCTCTGGCTCACGCCGGTGGACGTCCCCGTGTTCGACATGGACGGCTACGCCGGCGGTGTGCGCTGGGTGCGGCGTGGCGGCGGGTTCCAGAGCATCACCCTGCACCTGGAGGAGAAGGACGGCTGGCGCGGGTACCTGTTCCGCTCGGTAGACAAGTTCCCACTCCAGCCGATGCCGGAAGAGATCAGGACGGCGCAAGCGGGCGACATCCTGGAGGACCAGGTGAGCACGCTGTTTCCGGCCGCAGGGCTGATCGTGCCGCCGCTGATGGAAGCGGTCGGCGTGCTGCACGTCGACGCCGAGCTGTACGTCATGCCAGACGATCCCCGGCTGGAGGTCTACCAGGACACGTTCGCCGGGATGCTCGGCACCGTGGAGCTGAAGCCGCAGGAAGCGCCAGGCGACGAGCCCGGCTTCGCGGGGTTCCGCAAGATCAAGGGGACGGACAACTTCCTGGACGACCTGAACGACAGTCGCGAGCACCGGCTCGACGAGCGGCAGTTCCTGGCCGCGCGGCTGGTCGACTTCATGATCAACGACAGCGACCGGACGCCGGACAACTTCGACTGGGCGCGCTCCGGGGAGGAAGGCGACTATCGCTGGCGTCCCTTGGCGCGGGATCGCGACCGCGCGTTCATGGATGCGCGGGGCTGGCTGAACCGTTTCGTTACTCGCCGCTTCTATCCAAAGCTGGTGGAGTTCGTCCCCGAGTACTCCCTCGAAGGTCTGACCCACACCTCGCACACCCTGGATCGGCGACTGCTCCAGCGGCTGACGCGGCAGGACTTCGAAGAGGTCGCCGCGCACGTGCAGACGGCGATCGACGACGACGTGATCGAAGCGGTCATCGCGGAGCTGCCGCGGCGCTGGCGCGAGGGGACGAGCGCCCCCGATCGACTGCGACGCGTGCTGACCGCGCGGCGCGCGGGGCTGCACGAAATCGCGATCGACTTCTACGAGGAGCTCGCGGGCGAGGTGGACGTCTTCGGCACCGACGGCGATGAGTACGCAGCGATCATGCGACATGCCGACGGCGCGGTCACTGTGACGTTGGCGGGGGGTGACGCATCGGACGAGGTCATCGTCGAACGCCTCGCGGACGGAGGCGTGAGCCTGACCGCGGTCGAAGCGAACGGCCCCGGGGACGCCGATCCGTTCTACCGGCGGACCTTCCTCCCCTCGGAGACGAACGAGATCCGCGTGTACCTGGGCGACGGGGACGACGTCGCCGTGGTGCGCGGCAGTTCGTCCGACGCGATTGCCGTGCGCGTGATCGGCGGCGCGGGCGACGACGTGCTGATCGATTCCGCGGGAGGCGGCGCCACCTTCTTTTACGACTCCGACGGCGAGGACCGGTTCGTCATCGCGAGCGGCACGCGCGTGAGTGTGCAGTCGTGGGACGCCCCCGAGCCGGCGCTTGGCCTGCGTCTGGGGGTGCCGTGGAGTCCCGACTGGGGCGGCGGTGTCGGCTGGAGTCCCGTGATCGACTATAACGAGGGCGCGGGACCCATCATCGGCTTCGGTCCACAGGCGACGGCTTACGGCTTCCGGCGGCTGCCCCATCACTGGGCGGCCGACGCGAAGCTGCTCGTGGGTCTTGGAAACGGGCGGCTGGGGTTGATCAGCGACATCGATTACCGGGCGGAGAATTCACCGCTCGCGTATACGGTGGCCGTGCGCGGGACGCAGCTCGACGCGTTCCGCTTCTTCGGCTACGGGAACGATACACCTGCGGCGGACAGCGATCTCACGCTGGTCGAGCAGGACCATGTCGCCGTGGAGCCGGCGCTCGTCTGGCACATCGGCTGGCGTACACGTGAGGCGCTCGCCGACCCCTTGCGCGGCTACGATCCGGTCGCGCCGGGTGTGCGTCCACTCGTGGGGCGGCTCGAGGCCGGCCCTGCGCTCCACTGGAGCGACGCGAGCCCGCGCGCGGGCTCCCCGCTGGCGGACGCGGACGCGCCGGGAGGGGATCCTTTCGGCCGGGTGGGACTGAGACTCGGCCTCAAGCTGGATCGCACCGACCGCGACGCGGTTCCCACCCGCGGCTGGCGCTTCCAGGCGGGACTCGCGAGCTACCCGGCGATCTGGAGTGTCGCGGAATCCTACGGCACCACGAGCGCGGTCGGCTCGGCGTATCTGCCGCTCCCGGCGGGCGGAGCGCACCTCGCCGTGCGCGCCGGCGGCGCTTTAGCGAGCGGCGGCGGCTTTCCCGTGCAGGATGCCGCGACGGTGGGCGGCCGAACCACGCTGCGCGGCTACCGATGGCAGCGCTACAGCGGAGATGCGGCGGCGCACGGATCGGCCGAGCTGAGGATCCCGGTCGGGTCGATCCCGCTGTTCCTGCGCTGGGAGGTGGGTCTCTTCGGTCTGGCGGACGCGGGTCGCGTCTGGTTCGACGGCAGCAGCGAAGGCGGGTGGCATGCGGGCTTCGGCGGTGGCCTCTGGCTCTCGTCCCTCGGCAAGGCCTTCAGCCTCGCCTACGCGCGCGGCGAGGACGACCGCATCTACTTCCAGAGCGGGGTTCCCTTCTGACGAGTCCTGGCCAGTCAGGCCGCCGGGACCTCAGGCGACGCAGTCGTCTCGCAGTCCCAGCGCTTCGGCTACGTCGCTCCACGAGAAAGCGCCCACCGCGCGGTCGTCATGTACCGCGTACACGGCACCAGCCCTCATGGAACCGACGGGGCGCTGAAGCAGCGTGAGGCCGTCCGTGTTCTGCACGACGGCCCCCGTGAACGCGCCGATCGGCCGGAAGCTCGCGCGGTCGAACACCAGAAAGCGATTGTCGGCGGGATGCTGGTCGGCTACGACCCAGTAGCCGTCGTCGGAGCCGCAGGCGTAGAGGCCGATGCCCTCCGGCTCGTGGCGCAGTTCGTTCCTCCAGAGCGCCTGCCCCGTGAACGAGCCGTCCGGCCGGTACACCTTCACGTCGCGGGCCTCCTCGTCGGCGACGAGCAGGATACCGACGTCCGGATCGGTGGCGATCGACTCGACCTGGAGGAGGCGCCCCGCGCCGGCCGTATCCCCGAAGGCACCGAGGTAGCGGGCCGCGACGCCGTCGTCGGAAACGCGAAGCAGGAAGCGCTTCACGCGCTCACCGAGCTCATGGTCCGGCGGCGTACGGTTGCGAAATGCGCGGTAATCGTCGGTGACGAACACTTCGGTGTCTACTGCATCACGTCCGATGACGGCGATCCCGTACGGCTTGCGCAGTGTGCCCCAGCCGAAGTGCCCGACGGGTGTGAAGTCGGGCAGACGCAGCACCTGAACGCGAGCGTTGTCCCGTTCGACCACCAGCGCCAGGTTACCCACGACGGCGATCCCGTTCGGCCTGCGGAACTGGCCCAACTTCCTCCCGTGTCGCCCCACGGTCCTTTCGAGCGCGCCGGTCGCCGCGTCGTGAACGTAGAGCTGGTGAGTGGTCTTGCCTGTCGTAAGGAGGCGAGTAGCGCCGGCGTCGTCGGTCCAGGTAGCCGGTGAATCCATGTTGGAGCCGCGCTCCTCCGCCGTGACGAAGAGCTCCTCGACGAGCGTCACGTCGGCCGCGCGGTCCGGCGACTGGCCCCCGCACCCCGCGAGGAGCGAGAGCGCGAGCAGGCATCGCGCCGTCATTTTTGCTCGAGCGCAGCGAGCAGCTTGCGGTGGATGTCGCCGAAGCCCCCGTTCGACATGACCAGCAGGATGTCGCCGTCGCGCGCCTCGGGCACGATCGTCTCCACGATGCGATCCACCTCCGGAATGTAGTCGGCCGGGACGCCATCGTTCCGGAGCGATGCGGTCAGCTCCTCGGGGTTCATGCCGGTCTGCGCGTCGTAGCGCTCGGGATGGAACAGGCCGGCGAGCACGACGCGGTCGGCGGCGCCGAGCGCCTGCCGATACGGCTCCTGGAACTCGCGCCGCTGCGCCGTATAGCTGCGCGGCTCGAAGATCGCCACGACGCGCTGGCCGGCGAAGCGCTGCCGCACGGCCTCGACGGTCTCGCGCACCGCGGTCGGATGATGCGCGAAGTCGTCGATCACGGTCACGCCGCGCGCGACGCCCGCGATCTCCATGCGCCGGCGCACGCTGCGGAAGGTGCACAGGCCCGCGACGATCGTGTCCCATCCCGCGCCGACCGCGTGCGCCGCGGCGATCGCGGCGAGCGCGTTGCGTACGTTGAACGCGCCGGTGAGCGGCATCGCGACCGAGCCCATCGACCCTCCGTCGTGAAGCACGTCGAAAGTGCTGCCATCGGGGCCATACTCGACGTCGACAGCGCGCCAGCGCGGGTGGGACGGATCCGGGATTCGGGATTCCGGCTTCCGGATTCCGGTAGCCGGGACAGGCGCGGATGAATCGAGATCGACGGATTCGACCGGAGCAAAGGACTTCCCGGCCAGCTCGCGGGCCACGGCGGTGTCCCAGCCGACGACGAGCGTGCCGGTGCGCGGCACCAGGTTGACGAAGCGTTCGAAGGCGAAGCGGTAGGCGATGTCGTCGCGGTATATGTCCGCGTGGTCGAACTCGATGTTGGTCAGGACCGCCGTCCACGGCAGGTAGTGCCACATCTTGGGTCCCTTGTCGAAGTACGCGGTGTCGTACTCGTCGGCTTCGATGACGAAGTGCTCCGCATCGTTCAGCCGGAAGGACGCGCCGAAGTTTTCGGCGATGCCGCCGATCAGGAACGACGGATTCAGGCCCGCGGATTCGAGCAGCCAGGCGATGAGCGAGGTCGTCGTGGTCTTGCCGTGCGTGCCCGCGACCGCGACCACGTGCCGCCCGCGCAGGAACTCCTCCTTGATGACGTTCGCCGCCGACGTGTAGCGCAGTCTGCGCTCGAGCACCGCCTCCAGCTCCGGATTGCCGCGACTGATCGCGTTGCCGACGACGACGAGGTCCGGCGCGGGCTCGAGGTTGTCGGGGGAGAACTCGCTCGCGTACTCGATGTCGAGCTGCTCGAGCTGCGTCGACATCGGCGGATATACGCCGCTGTCCGAGCCGGTGACGCGATGCCCCTTCGCGCGCAGCAGACCGGCGAGCGAGCCCATCGCGGTGCCGGCGATGCCGATCAGGTGGTAGTGCATATCGGTAGTCGGCAGACGGTAGACGGTATTCAGTAGGCGGTAATCGGTAGTCGATATCCGAAGGGCATGCTGCGTACCGTATAGCGTATACCGAATACCGGATACCGACTACCGGATACCGTCATTTACGGCGGGCTCGATGATGGAAAGCGAAGCCTCGTCTGCGTCGAGGCGCGCGCGACAGCCGACCGGCAGCGTGCAGTTGTGCTCGACGTGGCCGAACGGCAGGTCCACGATGGCCGGAACGCGCAGTCGCTCGGCGAATTCGCGCAACGTGTCGACGACGGGGTGCAGCTCCTCGTCGGGTGGCTCGGTGAAGCGGCCGAAGGCGAGGGCGCGGACGCCGTCGGTGACGCCCGCGCGCTCGAGCTGGTGCAGCATGCGATCGACGCGGTAGGCGGGCTCGCCGACGTCCTCCAGGAACAGCAGCGCATCGCGTGCGCGCGGGGCATCCGCGCTGCCGCACAACGAGGCGAGGAGCGAGAGGTTTCCGCCCACCAGGCGCCCTTCCGCGCGTCCGCCCGTCAGCGCGCGGGGCTCGGGATCGCCGGATCGGGCGTTCAGCGCACCGGCCGGTTCCGCACTGAACAGCACGCGCACGAAGGCTTTCTCCGTCTCGGGCGGGAAGTCGCCTCCGGGATGCGGGCCGTGGAACGAGACGACGCCGAGCGCGGCGTGGCGCGCGTGAATCGTGGTGTTGTCGCTGAAGCCGATGAACGGGATCGGTGCGGTGCGCTGGCGGCCGAGATCCAGCTTCGCGAGCACGCGTACGGTGCCGTAGCCGCCACGCAGGGCCCAGATGGCGTCGATCGCCGGATCGTCGAAGGCCGCCTGGAGGTCCGCGAGGCGCTGCTCGTCGGTGCCGGCGAGGAAGCGGTGGCGGCCGGCGGCGCCCGGAAACAGGACGGGTTCGAGGCCGAGCGAGCGGCAGCGCTCGAGAGAGGCGTCGATGCGCTCCGGGGCGAGCGGTCCCGCGGGCGCGACGAGCGCGACGCGAGCGCCTGGCGCCAGCGCCTTCGGTCTCAGGACGGCCTGCCGATTCATGCGGGGAATGGTCCCGGGTCGGCCGGGCAGCCGCAAGAGGCGGCGGGCGGGTGCGGCGGGGAACACGCCTTGCACTCGGTGAGGTGACGGAAGTCCCCACTCAGACCGCATCGACCCCTACGTGTCCGGCGGCCACAGCTTGCATCACCAGATTGGCGCGATCGGCGCCGAGCGAGGCGCCGAAGGCGTCGGCGTCGCCTACTACGACTACCACCACCGGATCGGGTGGGGGTACCGCGGCGATCGCTGGTTCCACGCGGCGAGCACGATCAAGGTGCCGGTGCTGCTGGGGGTGTTCGACGCGATCGAACGGGGGCACCTGCGGCCGCAGTCGCGCGTGCACGTGCGCAACCGGTTCCTGAGCGTGGCCGACGGCATGCCGTACCGGGTGGAGCCGTCACGGGACGCGAACGCCGAAGTGCAGGGCGCGGTCGGCCGGACCATGCAGATCCGGGAGCTGGCCCGCCACATGATCGTGACGAGCAGCAACCTCGCCACGAACCTGCTCATCGAGATCGTCGGCCTGGAGTCGATCCGGAAGACGATCGACCGCTTCGGTCTGCACGGCATCGAGCTGAGGCGCGGAGTGGAGGACATGGCGGCGTGGGAGACGGGCATCAACAACCGCGTGACGGCGGACGGGCTGCTCGACACGCTGCGCGTGATCCAGGAGGAGGAGCATTTCTCGGAAGAGCTGCGCGGGGAGATGCTGGACATCCTGCACGGTCAGGAATTCCGCGGCGGCATTCCGGCCGGCCTGCCGGATACCGCGCGCGTGGCGAACAAGACGGGCGAGATCTCGACGGTCGCGCACGACGCGGGCATCGTCTTCCTGCCCGATCGCGAGCCGTACATCGTCGTGATCCTCACGGAATGGCAGGCGGACGCATCGGTGGCCGGGCGCAAGGACACGATCGCGCGCATCTCGCGCATCGTCTACGAGCACGTCACCGACGGCGACGGCGACGGCGACGGCGAAGGCGACGGCGAAGGTGTGGCATGAATGCGAACGGTCTGCTGCCGCTGCCGCTCGTGGACGGATGCGAGCTGGAGGAGGTTCGTCGCGCGTCGCTGCGGCCGGGGGAATGGCTCGAGGATCGAGCCGGCGTCGCACATCAGCTTCCGCGCTGGTTCTACGAGGTCGACTCTTGGGAGACGGCGACGACGACGCGCGTCTCGGAGCATTTCACGCTACACGAGTTCATGGGCGTGGACGTGCGCGAGGCGCGTTCGCTGCGGCTGTTCCCGCGCTACATCCCGACGACGGTCACGCTGCTCGCCGCGAACCTGGAGCTGCTCAGGCAGGCCGTGGGGACCTACGTCTGGGTGGCCGCGAACGGGGGCTACCGCAGTCCCTCCCACGGGCTGACGGATCATGCCTCCACGCATTGCTGGGGCACGGCGGCCAACATCTACCGCGTCGGCGACGAATGGCTGGACACCCAGGAGCGGATCGAGCGCTACGCCGCCATCGCGCAGCGAGTCGCGCCCGCGCTCTGGGTGCGGCCGTTCGGGCACCTGAAGGGATTCGCGGACGATCATTTGCACGTCGATATAGGCTACACGCGGCAGACCCCGCGGGGTCAGGATGAAGAAACCGTCTCGTGAGGTGAAGGGCGAGAAGGCCGACGCGGGCCAGGAAGCGGTGGCGGGCCGGGATCGGCTGCTGCTGGCGGCCATCGGCATGGAAGCGGAGTTCGCGCTGTTCGTAGACGACGTGCAGGTCCGCCCCGAGGACGTGTTCGGGGACCCGCGCGCGTTCATCCGTGAGCCGCTCATGCACCGCACCGGCACGTCGTATCACCTGCCCACGGGCGGGGTCGTCTACTTCGATACGGGCGTGATCGAGCTGGCCACGCCGGTGATCGAGCTGGAGCGTGGCTGTGCGGCGCGCGCCGGCCGCTCGCTGTGGGAGAGCCTGCGCTACGTGCGCCGGGAGCTCGACGCGTGGGAGCGGCGCACGGGCAGCACGGCGCGGCTGGTCGGCTTCAGCACGCACTACAACGTGTCGTTCGAGACGCCGCGCGCGCGGCAGGGGCGCAGCCGGACGGTGCAGAAGCTGGCGCTGCTGCTCACCTACATCCTGCCCGTTCCGGTGATGCTGCTGGCGACGAACCGACTCTCGACGGGGGTCGGCCTGCGTCCGCGCGGCGATCGCATCGAGCTCACCGTCGATTTCACGCCCAGCCCGGCGCTCATGATCGCGACCGGCACGCTGATCACGGGAATCGTGCGGCAGGTGATGCGCTGGCCGACGTTCGAGCTGAAGGAGCTGAAGCGCCACCGGCTGCCGGTCATCGAAGGCTTCACGCCGATCCCGCACACGACGCGCAAGGGCTGGCTGGCGCGCTTCGACTGCTATCCATCGAATCCCTTCTCGTGCGACATCGATGGCGACGCCTGGCGCACGACGGCGGGCGACGAGCTGTCGCTGCGGCAGATCGCCGCGCGCATCACGCGCTCGTTCCGGGGCTCGATCCGTCGCATCTCCGATCCGTTCACGTACCGCCTCATCCGATCGGTGGTGCGGGGACGCGCGCCGTCGCTGCTGGAGCTCCACGACCGCCCGCCGGAATACGAGGACGTCGGGCGGCTGTGCAACTGGAACGATCTGTTCCCGCCGGCGCGGCTGCCGCGCTCGCGCTATGAGCGGGTCCTGATCCATGCGATCGCAGGACATCGTCTGCGGCTCGGCGGCCGTTGGTATACCCCCATCGGGATGAAGGGCTGGTCGCGCGTCGTGTTCCGTCGCGGGGACGACGACGACGAGAGGTACTTCTCGATCGATTACCTGCTCGGGCATCTGGATCGCTGGGAGAAGGAGGAGAAGCGCAGCCGGGGCGGGAGACGAGGCCGAGGCGAAGGCAACTCGGCAGCCGAGGAAAAGGCGAGCGGACATGATTCGGAAACTCAAGTCGGGTGAGTACCGACTGTACTCGCGGAAGAAACCTGCCCATGCCCCGTAGCTGGCGCTTCGAACGTGTGCCGTTGACTGGGGCAGGCGCGGGGGTGCGAAGGCGCTGTTGCTAGGAGGAAGGGCTCCGAGCAGTTTCGCGGGCTTCGACCGAGCGGATCATCGAAATGAGCTTGCCTACGAGCCGCGACAGTATCGCCTTGTGGGGCTGGATCTGCTCCGGACCGAGGATGCAGAAGTCGACGAGCTCATCGAGCGAAGCTGCGGACTCGGTCGCCGACGCACGAGCGATGTGATAGAACCGCACCTTGTCGGCCGGTTTCCACCTCCCCGAACCCTCGGCGATGTTGCGCGTTATCGATTTCGCTGCCCGGCGGAGATTGTCCTTCGTCTCGCTATGTCCGGAAGGCAGCTCCTCGATCAGCCGCTGTATACCTCGATTGAACTCCCGGGCGAGTTGATAAACCTCCAGCCGCTCGTGATCGAACAGAGCATCCACCGGTGCCTCCAGGTTGAAGCCTCCCCAAGGTGCCTGTCGGCCCGGTGCAGGTGAATACGCGGATGGGTCGCCTCTTTCTCGACTCCCCTGCCCCCGCGCCCGCGCTCGCGCCTGCCCCAGTCAACGGCACACAGTCGAAGCGGAGCATGGGCAGGCAGGGCAGGCGCAGGCTGGAGGGCAGGCGCGGGCGCGGGGGCAGTCGCAGGTGCAGGCGCAGGCGCAGGGGCAGGTCCGGGGGGAAACCGATCCCGCAAGATCCGAGATTCGCGGCCCCGATCCTCCTCACATCCCCGAGCCATGGCCCTGCGGGCTCAGCGGGCAGAGCTTAACTTCGGTTCTCTCCCTTCCACCTCCGTAAGGATCTCGATTCCATGCCTCATGTCATCCTCCTGCTCGCGGCGCTCCAGGTCTCGGCGCCGGAGCAGCAGGCCAAACACCTTCCCCCCTCCCCGATCGACCGCATCGAGGTGACGCCGGCGAATCCCACTGTCGAAGCGCAGGATTCGCTGCTGCTGCGCGCGCGGGCGCTCGACGCGCGCGGGAATCCGGTCGAGGGCGCGCGCCTCCGCTTCGTGCCGGCGGGCGGGCGGTTCGAGGGGTTGGTCCAGGAAAACGGCCTGGTGCGGTCGGGCGCGACCGGAACGCTGCCGGTAACCGTCGTAGCCCTGGTGCCCGGCACGGCTCCGGTCACCCGCACGCTCGATGTCGCCATGGTGCCCGCGCCGCCCGCGCGCATCGAGATCGACGGCGCGCCCGAGCGGCTGGTCGCGGGGCAGCGCGCGCATGCGGCGGCGCGCTCCTGGTCGCGGCACGGTGATCCGCGCAGCGATCGGTTCGCGTGGCGCAGCTCCGCGCCGAACGTGGTGCGGGTGACGGACGATGGCGTCATGACCGCGCTCGCACCCGGCCGCGCGACGATCACCGCGAGCGCGGGCGCCGCGACGGAAACGGTCACGGTCGAAGTGATTCCGAATTCCATCGCGTCGATGGAGCTCCGCCCGGCGACGGCGAGCGCGCTGACGGGCGACGTGATCCGCTTCGGCATCGACGTGCGGGATGAGGCGGGACAGCCGGTTCGCGGTCTGACGCCGACCTGGAGCTTCACGCCCGGGCACGGCATGATCGAAGCAGACGGCGCGTTCGTGGGCTATGAAGCCGGCTCGTACACGATCGTCGCGAATTTGGGCGATCGCAGCGCGACCGCGACGGTTCGCCTCGCGCCGCGCGACGTGCGTCGCCCGGCCGAGGTCGTCGGGCGGCTGCCGCGCACCCGCTTCACGACCGAGGAGGTCTGGCTGCATCCGAACGGACGCAACCTGTACCTCGGCACGGGGCGCGGCGGCGACGTGCTCTACGCGGTGGACGTCAGCGATCCCTCGAATCCGGTGGTCACCGATTCGCTGGTCGCGAACACGCGGCGCGTGAACGACGTCATGACGACTCCCGACGGCCGCTTCCTGGTGCACACGCGCGAGGGCGCGGCCGATCGGCGCAACGGCATCGTCATCGCCTCGCTCGAGGATCCGGCGCACCCGCGCGTCATCGCCGAATTCACGCAGGACGTGACGGCGGGCGTGCACTCGGCCTTCGTCTATCGCCAGGAGCGGTTCGGCACGCACGTCTACCTGACGAACAACGGCACGGCGACGATGCACGTCGTCGACATCAACGATCCGTATCATCCTCGCGAGGTCGGCCGCTGGCGCGCGCCCAGCGTGTTCGGCGGGGGCTCGCTGCACGACATCGATGTACAGGACGGCCTCGCCTATCTCAGCAACTGGAACGAAGGACTGATCATCCTCGACGTCGGCAACGGCGTGAAGGGCGGCAGCCCGTCCAACCCGCAGCTCGTGTCGCAGTACCGCTACGACCTGAACGATCTGTATCGGCAGGTGGAGGCGACGGGTGGACCGGGCTTCATCCGCGGGACCCACACGGCGTGGCGCCACCGCGATTACGTCTTCATCGCCGACGAGGTGTTCCCCGCGTCGCCGGTGCAGGGCGCTCGCGACGCGGCCGCGGGGCGCGCGTACGGCAGGCTCCAGGTGATCGACGTGTCGGACCTCGAGGAGCCGCGCTCGGTCGCGTGGTACGAGCCCGAGTACGGGGGCGTGCACAACGTCTGGGTCGCCGGCGACACGCTCTACCTCGGCGCCTACAACGCCGGCTTCCGCACGTTCGACATCTCGGGCGAGCTGCGCGGCGACCTGCGCGCTCAGCAGCGGGAGATGGTGCACGTCAACATCGCCGACATGGACGCCCACGAGGCGGGACGGAACACGGCGCTCACCTGGGGCGTCGTCGCGCGCGACGGCCTCGCCTACGTGAACGACATCAACAGCGGACTGTGGATCGTGCGGATGCTGCCGCGCACGCCGCCACCGATGCACCCGTGAAGCTTCAGGCGTCAGGCGTCAGGCGTCGGGCGTCGGTGCGGGGCGCGGCCGCCTTCGTCGCGCTTTTCTCCTTCTCGGCGTGCGCGGGAGCGGGTGCGGGAGCGGGAGCGGGAGCGGAACCCGGGCCGCCGGCGCGCGATTACCTCGTTTTCGTGGCGTCGGAGGCCACCGATCAGGTGGCGCTGGTCCGGTTCGGGCCGGGCGGCGCGCGCGTCGAGCGGCGGTACGAGGTCGGCATCCATCCGACGGATCCGGACGGGCCGCACGGTGTCGCGGTCGCGCCGGACGGACGTCACTACTACGTGACCACCGGCCACGGCGTGCCCTACGGCTACATCTGGAAGTACACGACGGACGGCGCGCAGCCGGTGGGGCGGGCGGAGCTGGGGATGTTCCCGGCGTCGCTCGACGTGTCGCCCGACGGCCACTACGCGTACGTGGTCAACTTCAACCTGTTCGGCGCGATGGTGCCGTCGTCGGTGTCCGTCGTAAGCACGGACGAGATGGTCGAAGTGGCGCGACTGACGACGTGCACGATGCCGCACGGCTCGCGGCTCGACGCGAGCGGTGCGCATCATTACTCCGCCTGCATGATGGAAGACTTCGTCGTCGACATCGACACGCGCACGTTCGAGATCGCGCGCCACTTCCGGGTCATGCCGCGGGCCGAGCGCGGCTACAGCGGAGCGCCCGCCGCAATGCACCACCACCAGCCGCCCGGTGAGCCGACGACGACACGCTGCTCGCCCACGTGGGTCACGCCCACCCCCGATGGCGCGCGTCTGTTCGTCGCGTGCAATGCGCACGACGACATCGTCGAGATCGACGTCGCCTCATGGCGCATGCTGCGTCGGATTCCGGCGGGCGAGGGCGTCTACAACCTCGACATCACGCACGACGGCGAAACGCTGATAGCCACCAACAAGCGGGGGCGCTCGGTTTCGCTGTTCGACGTCGCATCGGGAAGGGAGCTGGCGCGCATTGCCACGCAGCGGCCGGTCGTGCACGGCGTGACTGTGAGCGACGACGATCGCTACGCGTTCATCTCGGTCGAAGGCGTCGGCTCGGAGCCGGGCACGGTCGAGGTGATCGATCTGGCGGCGCGCAGGCGGGTGGCGTCGGTTGACGTCGGTCAGATGGCGGGAGGGATCGATTTCTGGAGGAGTGAGGAGGGGGTGCGCTAGCAGGCGGGGCTACCAACCAGCCGAGCACGAGCACGAGCACGTGCACGTGCAGGTGTACGTGTAAGGGGCCCCTTAGCCGGGCCGGCGCGGGGTGTGCACGTGCGGGCGGCATGGCGAACGACCGGGATGAAGCGAGGCATGGACGGCGAGGCCGGGAGCGGGGGCGTGTGACCCGGCTGGCGGGCCGGAGGGCGCGGCCGGCAGGCGCACGCGGCGCGGGCAGGAGTCGGTACCGTCGTAGGGGACGTGATCGGTATCCGGGCGGCCTGCGAGCGGCGGCGACGCGCAAGCTCCGGCGCTTCCGCAGGGCCTCGCTCCTCGCCGTTTCCATGACCGGGCTGTTTCTCGTCGTGCTGGGCGCGCCCGAGCTGTCCAGTCAGGAGTCAGAGCCGCCGCCGGCGTCCGAGCCGCGCACGGCGCCGGCCGCAGATCCGGGCGAGGCGGTGGAAGAGGCGACGGGCTCGGTTCGCGACTTCGTGGCCGAGTTCACGGCGATCCTGCCGAAGGTCCTGATCGCGCTCGGCCTGATCGTGGCCGCGGCGCTCCTCATCCGCCTGCTGCGCACGGCCCTGCGTGCCCTGCTGCGCCGCTGGGAAAAGGCGGACGCCGCGACCGCGCTCACGGCGGTTCTGATCTGGCTTCTCGCGATCGGTGCGGCGCTGAGCGTGATATCGGGAGATGCGCGTGCGCTGGTCGGCTCGGTCGGACTCCTCGGCCTGGCGCTGTCCTGGGCGCTCCAGGCGCCGATCGAGAGCTTCGCCGGATGGCTCGTCAATTCCTTCAAGGGCTACTACCGCGTAGGCGATCGCATCGCGGTCGGAGAGGTCTTCGGTGACGTCTATCGCATCGATTCCCTGACCACGACGGTCTGGGAGGCCGGGGGTCCCGACAAGCCGGTACAGGGCGCCCAGCCGACCGGCGCCCTCATCACCTTCCCCAACTCGGAAGTCCTGCGCGCCAACATCGTGAATTACACGCGCGGCTTCCCGTACGTGTGGGACGAGGTGACGATCGGCGTCGCGAACGAAAGCGACATTCGCTACGCCGCGCATGTGATCGCGGAGGAGGCGACGCGCGTGCTCGGATCGACGATGGCGGATCCCATCAACCGGTACCGACGCCTGCTCCAGCGGGAACGCCTCGACTACGACATCGCGGAGGAGCCGCAGGTCTATGTGTCGATGGCCGAGTCGTGGACCGATATCACGGTGCGCTATCTCGTTCCGGCGCGCGAGCGGCGGCAGTGGTCCAGTACGCTGCTGATCGCGATCGGAGCGGCGCTCGCGGACCGGAAGCACGCCGGCCGCATCGTTCCGTCCTATCCGGTTCGCCGGGTCGAGCTGTCGCGGACGGAGGAGCGCGGGGCGGGGTGAAGTCCGGTGGGGGCGGGGGCGGGGGCGGGGGAGGGGCTTCATCGACGTTCGTGAAGGTTGTCCCGAGGGGTCTACAGGGCGTAACCCGTTGATCTGCATAAAGTTCTGAGAAAACGGCCGAGAAGTCGGCCCGCGGGTCAACCCGGGGCGCCCGATCCACCCACGGCAGCAGGTCGACCCGGGGACGTCCCCAGCTCCCGCCGCACGGCCGGGGCCACCTCCGAGCCGAGCAGCTCGATCGCCCTCATGACGTCGGCATGGGCCATCGGACCCACCGTGAGCTGGATCAGGAAGCGATCGTGGCGGAAGATCTCGTGCTGGAACAGCATCTTGTCGATGACTTCCCGGGGTCCGCCGACGAAGAGCGCGCCGCGCAGGGTGCGGTCGGCGTCGAACTGGCGGCGTGACGCGGGCGGCCAGCCGCGCTCACGGCCGATGCGGGTCATCGTCTCGGCGAAGGGCGGGAAGGCGAGGTCGGCGGCGCGCTCGGCGTCGTCGGCGAGAAAGCCGTGCGAGTTGATGCCGACGGGCAGCGTGGCGGGATCGTGGCCGGCGCGAGCGGCGGATTCGCGGTACAGGTCCACCATCGGCTTGAAGCGCTCCGGCTGGCCGCCGATGATCGCGAGGGCGAGCGGCAGTCCGAGGGTGCCGGCGCGGACGATCGAGCGCTGCGTGCCGCCGACCGCGATCCACACGGGAATCGGATCCTGTACGGGACGCGGGAGAACCAGCCGATCGTCGATGGCCGCGCGGTGGCGGCTGCCGGGCCAGGAGACGCGCTCGTTTTCGCGAATGCTCAGCAGCAGATCCAGCTTCTGGGCGAACAGCTCCTCGTAGTCGGCGAGGTCCTGGCCGAAGAGCGGGAACGATTCCGTGAACGAGCCGCGGCCGGCCATGATCTCCGCGCGTCCGCTGGAGAGCAGGTCGATGGTGGCGAAGTCCTGGAACACGCGCACCGGGTCGTCGGAGCTCAGCACGGAGACGGCGCTCGTCAGGCGAATGCGGGTCGTGCGCGCGGCCGCGGCGGCCAGCACGACCGCGGGAGACGACACGGCGTAGTCCGGTCGGTGGTGCTCGCCGACGCCGAACACGTCGAGCCCGACCTGGTCCGCCAGCTCGATCTCCTCGAGCAGGTCGCGCAGGCGCTCGCGTGCGCCGAGCTGCCGCCCCGTCGCGGGATCGATGGGGGTCTCCGCGAAGGTGTAGATGCCGATCTGCATGGCGGACATGATACACGCCGCCGCGTCGCCTGTCCCGCCGAGCATCTCGAGCAGCGCACGGCTGCAACGTCTCGTGGTGCCGGCGAATCGCGCGGGCGGGTGGTCCTCGCGTCGCGGCCGGGTTACGGTAGCACGTGCCGGCCGGCGGTTCGATCTGCGGCTGCCTCACGCTCGCGGCGCCGAACGGCGCGAAAGATCCCTGAGACCGGAAGCTCATGAGCGAAGACACGCCACGACTGGATCCGGAGCTCCCCGAGGCAGAGGAAGTCACCTCCCAGACGCGCGGACC
This sequence comes from Longimicrobiales bacterium, assembly GCA_035512635.1. Taxonomy (GTDB): domain Bacteria; phylum Gemmatimonadota; class Gemmatimonadetes; order Longimicrobiales; family RSA9; genus DATKDR01. The sequence goes on from DATKDR010000097.1 coordinate 39,740, forward strand.
ACGACAGTGGGTGAGCGGATCCGCGGTGCTGGCGGTGGCGCTGCTGCTCTGGATCTTCGCGGCCGGCGAGCTGCCCGAGGAAGGAGCGCACATCGGCTTCTGGAGCGTGCTGCCGGCGCTGACGACGCTGGTGCTCGTGTTCATCACGCGAGAGGTCGTCTCCGCTCTGTTCGCCGGAATCGCCGTCGCGGGGATCGTGAGCGGCGAGCTGAACATCGTCGCCGAGTTCCTGCTGCCGGCGATCGGCAGCGAGCAGTACGCGCTCATCCTGCTGGTCTACCTGTGGGCGCTCGGCGGGATGATCGGCCTCTGGACGCGCACCGGCGGCGCCGTCGCATTCGCGGACTGGGCCGCCGAACGCATCGTGCGCGGACCCCGCTCGGCCCGCTTCTTCGCCTGGCTGATGGGCATGGTCTTCCATCAGGGCGGCACGATCTCGACCATTCTCGCGGGCACGACGGTGCGTCCGGTCACGGATCGGCAGCGCGTATCGCACGAAGAGCTCACCTACGTCGTCGATTCCACCGCGTCCCCCGCGGCCACCATCATTCCGTTCAACGCCTGGCCGCTGTACGTGGCGGGGCTCGTAGTCGGCACGATCCCGCTGTTCGCCACCACGGAGGACGTCGTCACGTTCTTCTTCACCGCGATACGCTACAACTTCTACGGCATGTTCGCGGTGAGCATGACACTGCTCTTCGCGCTGGGCTGGCTGCCGTGGATCGGCGGGCGGATGCGGCGCGCCACCGAGCGGGCGCGCACGACCGGCCAGCTCAATGCGCCGGGTGCCAAGCCACTCGCGTCCGATGAGCTGACGGAGATGCGCATCCCCCGCGACTATCCCAGCGGTCTCGCCGACTTCCTGCTGCCGATGGGCGCGCTGCTCGGCGTCGCCATCATCCCGTTCGCGGTCGCGCGCATCGCCGGTGCCGGTGGGACCGTCTACATCGCGGAGGCGTTCGGCATCGCGGTGCTCGTCGCGTTCGTGGTCGCGATCGCGAAGGGACTGCCACTGCGCGAGGCGATTGACGGCTTCATCGACGGCTGCAAGGGCGTCACGATCGGCGCCGTCATCCTGGGGCTCGCCGTCACGCTCGGCTACGTCTCGCGCTCGCTGGGCACCGCCAACTACATCGTCGAAGCGACGGGCGCCATCATCCAGCCGATCTTCCTGCCCGCCATCCTGCTCGCGATCTGCATGGCCGTCGCCTTCTCGATCGGCTCCTCGTGGGGCACCTACGCGGTCGTCTTTCCGCTGGCCATGCCCCTCGCGTGGGCCGTGCACCCGGATCCCGGCTACATCGCGCTGTGCTTCGGCGCGGTGCTCGGCGGCGCGGTCTTCGGTGATCAGTGCTCGCCCATCTCCGACACCACCATCCTCTCCTCCCTCGCCTGCGGCGGCGACCTCATGGATCACGTGATGACACAGCTGCCGCTGGCCATGGTCGCGGCCGGCCTAGCGGCGCTGGCATCGACGACCGTGGCGTTCACGATGCTCTGACCGGGGGGAGGGGGGTTGTCCCGCTTCTTGCGACAGCCCTCCGCGGCACAACCACCAGGCGGAGAGGCGGCATGAGCGTGCGCAAGCGCGAGCGGGAAGCAGCGGAATCCGTCGTAACGGAGCACTCGTACAAGTACACGCTGGATGGATTCGCTGCGCTTGCCAGAGGGGCGGGCCTGGAGCCAAAGCGAAGCTGGACCGATCGGGAGCACCTGTTCGGCGTGTACTGGTTGAGTCCGCTGTCGACCGCGACGAGCTGACATGCGCTGGGACGTCATCATCCTCGGTGCAGGCCAGACCGGCGCCCCGCTTTCGGCGAGGCTGGCGGAAGCCGGCAAGCGCGTGCTGCTGGTGGAGCGGAAGTACGTCGGCGGCACCTGCGCGAACTACGGCTGCACGCCGACGAAGACGCTGATCGCGAGCGCGCGTGCCGCGCACGTCGCGCGCACCTCCGCGCCGCTCGGCATCCACGTCGATGAGGTAAGAGTGGATTTCGCCGCGGTGATCGAGCGCAAGGATGCGATGGTGCGCCGCTGGCGGGAGGGGGTGGAGCAGCGGCTCGCACGCGCTGGTGAGGGGCTGCACATCTGCCGCGGCCACGGCCGGTTCGTCGGCGAGCGTGCCCTCGAGGTGGACGGTGAGCGGCATGAGGCGGATGCCGTGGTGATCGACGTCGGAGCGAGACCCGCGGTTCCACCCGTTCCGGGCCTCGACGGCTTGCCCTGGCTGGACAACGCGAGCCTGATGGAGCTTCGCGAGCTGCCCGAACATCTGCTCGTACTCGGCGGCGGCTATATCGGCTGCGAGCTGGGTCAGGCGTACGGCCGCTTCGGCGCCGAGGTCACCATCGTCGATCGCGCGGATCATCTGCTGGCGCGCGAGGACGCCGAGACCTCCGAGGTGGTCGAGGACGTGTTCCGCGGCGAAGGCATCCGCCTGCATCTCGGCGTCTCGGTCGATGAAATCCGCCGCTCTGCCGCCGGCATCGAAATACGCACTTCGAGCGGTGAGCGGCTGGCCGGCTCACATCTCCTCGTTGCAGTGGGTCGCCGCCCGAATACCGACGACATGGGCCACGAAGCGGGCGGTATCGAGCTGGACGAGCGCGGCTTCATACGGACAGACGGGCAGTACCGGACGAGTGCCGCGGGCGTATACGCAGCGGGGGACGTCACCGGGGGGCCGCAATTCACGCACACGGCATGGGACGACCACCGCCGGCTGTACGATTTGCTGCTCGGCCGCTCGGCGGCCGGCCGTGACGGACGCGTCATTCCCCGCGCCACCTTCACCGATCCGCAGGTCGCAGGAGTGGGGATGACCGAACGGGAGGCGCGGGAAGCGGGCATCGACTACGAAGCGGCGAGCTTTCCGTTCGGGCATATAGCCCGCGCTATCGAGACGGGGGAGACGGCAGGGCTTCTGAAGGTACTGCTCGATCCCGATCGAGACCGCGTTCTCGGCGCCACCATCGTCGGCGTCGAAGCCGCGGAGCTGATCCACCTGTTCGTTGGCCTGATGAGCGCGGATACATCGCCACGGGCTCTCGTCGATGCGCAGTTCGTGCATCCGGCGTTCGCCGAAGGGGTGCAGTCGCTTCTCATGAAGCTCGACCGCTACGCCCTCGAATGAGCTCATTCCTGCGGCCGCACTGTCCTCATGACTCCGGGGAGCACGCATGAGCTGGATCCGTACCGTGTCCGAAGACGAGGCTTCCGGTCCGCTCGCGCAGATCTACGCCGAGGTCGCTTCGCGCTCCGGCCAGGTTGCGAACATCTACAAGATCGAGTCGCTGAATCCCGCCGGGCTGCGGGCGCACGCGCTGTTGTACCGCACCCTGATGTTCGGCCCCTCGCCCCTCTCGCGTACCGAGCGCGAGGCCGTGGCACTCGTCGTATCGGCGACGAACGGGTGCCGCTACTGAATCGCACATCACGGGGCGGCGCTCCGTCAGGTGAGCAGGGATCCGGCGCTGGTCGAAGCGCTGGTCTCCGATTGGCGCGGCGCCACGATCGACGGCCGCCTGCCCGCGCTGCTCGAATACGCGGACGTGCTGACCCGGACCCCCTCCGCGGCCGGACCCGCAGACCTCCAGCGGCTACGCGACGCAGGCCTGGACGACGAAGGCATCGTGCACCTCGTCGAAGTGATCGCCTACTTCAACTATGTGAATCGGCTGGCGGACGGCCTGGGGGTTGATATCGAATGAGCGGCGCGGCGCGAGGCCACTATGCCGCCTGAACCTGCTTCACCAGGTCATCGGTGGCGGCGGCGATCACCTCCGGATGATCCTCCCCCGTTCCTCGGTCCGTAGTCGCCGCAGCAGCCTGGATCTCGAATACCCGGACACGAGAAAGGGGACCAGGTAGTTCAACAGCGTGGGCCCGAGGAGATCGAGCGGCAGCCCCGTACGAACGATCTCCGGATGGTTGATGAGCGTCAGCGCCGTTCCGACTACCGCGCATGTCTTCGCGGCCGCCAGCCCGAAAGCGCACTCACCGTTGCGTATGCCAGGCCGAACCTCGGGCGTCCCCGCGACCGCGGTATTGGCGTGATCCGCGGACATGTCGTCCTCCGCCGCGTTGATGGATACATATCTTGCCGCGGGCAGACGACCACGAGCGCCGCTGCCGCGGCAGCTCGCGGTCGTCGCGCTCCGTCAGACGGACGAGCGTGCCACCCCGGGCTGGTCCCGCCGTCTCGCAACGGTAGCCGGGTGACCGTAGACCCCGCCGATCACTGCGCCGTAGACGAGATGCCCCACCAGGCTACCGATCGCCATCACAGCGGATCCGGAGAAGATCGGCATTCCCATCATCGGCATGACCGCGACCTGGGCGAGGAGCCACGGCGCGATGCCATAGAGTGCGCCCCTGAGGACGGGTGCTCCGGGAAGCGCTGGCGCAACGAACGCGTAGATCAGCGCGAGAACGGTTCCGATCATGAAATGAGCGATCCACCCAAGAAGAAGAGAACCGCCCATCGCGCCGGCGAGCATCTCGGCGGGGTTCATCGGCGGCATACCCATCGCGGGCGCCACCCACACACCTACGGCGGTCATCACCGCAGTCCCTACCACTCCAGCCAGAACGGCCCGACCCCAGCGTATCTTCATGGCTCCTCCATGTCGGTGTGGCTTCGTACGCCGGCGCTCCCGGCGCGTGGCCAACCAACCGATCGGAAGTGGAAACAGTTCCGCCCCGCGAAGCGCCTCGGCACCACCAGCACGCTGCGCCGCCACCAGTCACCGAGAGACTTCGGTGTAGACATAGCCGGTCCGCGCCTGCTGATGACACGCCTGGCACATCGGCGCGCGACCGAACGCTTCCGCTGTCCCCTGTGCGTCGTACTTCGCGAACAGCCAGTCCTCGTGATCCGGGTTGTAGCCGTCCACTCGATACATGACCGTCGCGGCGGCGAGCGTGCTGTCCGGCATGTAATTCTCCTTCACGAGGATCGAACCCGCCGGCAGGTCCGCCACCGCGCCCCTCGTGAGCGCTTCGTGCGCGATCTCGTTGACGTAGGTGGTCAGCAGCATCCCGTGCGGCTCCGTTCCCGCATACAGCCGGCTCTTCCCCGGCCACAGGCTCCAGCTCTCCCGATAATCCTGTTGCCGCAGGTACGCCCACACGGCTTCCGCCGTCGTGTCCGGAAGCGATGCCTCTGCCCGCGTATCGCTCCGTGTCGGAACGGCCGCCGCCCCATCCTCCTCCACGCGCTCCTCCGATTCCGTGCAACTCGTCGTCAGCAGGCCCGTGATGAGCATCGTGCCCGCCGCAATCGCCAGCGTCCTCATGATCGCCTCCCTGTGAGGGGTCCGCGTAACGCCTCGCAATTCGCCAACCGGACAGCCGGCCCGGGAGTTCCTCGCCGCAGGGCCCGACATCCGAGCAGTCGAACATGGGCTGAGAAGCCCGCCCTTGACTCCGTACTATAGTGCGGGGTTTAGATTGGAGACTCGAACTGGGGAGGAGTCATGAAAGGATTGCGAAGTGGCGAAGTGGCGGTGCGGGCCGGAATCGGCCTCGAGGCGTTGCGCTTTTACGAGCGACGCGGACTCGTGCCCGTGCCGCCTCGCGCCGGGAACGGCTACCGGGAGTTTCCGGTTGAGACGGTTGCGCGCATCCGGTTCATTCAGCGGGCGCAGCAGCTCGGGTTTTCGCTCGAGGAGATCGGGGAGCTGCTGGGTCTGAGAGTGGAAGCGGACGTGGATTGCGAGGGTGTGCGTGTGCGGGCGGAGGCGAAGCTGGCGGAGGTGGAGGAGAAGATCCGCGATCTGGAGCGGATTCGCTCGACTCTCGGCGAGCTGGTGCAGACGTGTCTGGATCAGGGCTCTTCGGGCGACTGTCCGATACTGGCAGCGCTCGAGCCGGCACAGAAGTAAAGGGGCATTCCTGAAGGAGGAGAGATGAGCGACAAGCGAACGATCGAGATTTTCACGGCTGGGTGCGCGTGCTGCGACGAGGCGATCGAGGTAGTGGACGGCCTCGTCTGTCCCTCGTGTGAGGTGCGTATTCTGGACATGCGCGACGGTGACGTCGCGAGCCGGGCGCGCGAGCTCGGCATCCGCTCGGTACCCGCGGTGGTGGTCGACGGCGCGCTGGCGGGCTGCTGCGCGAATCGGGGGGCGGATGCCGGGGCGCTGCGGTCGGCGGGCGTGGGCCTGCCGCTCGCGTGAACGTCAGCGAAGTCACGAGGTGGCGCTCGGACGAGGCCGCTGACCTCGTGGTGATCGGGACAGGATCGGCGGGCATGGCCGCAGCGCTGCGGGCGGTGGAGCTCGGCGGGCGGGTGCGAATCATCGAATCCGGCACGATCGGCGGCACCTGCGTGAACGTGGGCTGCATTCCCTCGAAGAGCCTGATATCCGCTGCGGAGATGGTGCACGCCGCCCACCGAGGATTTCCCGGCGTCGCGGGCTGCGAGCCACGGGTGGAGTGGCGCGCCCTGCTGGAGGGGAAGCGCGAGCTCGTGGCCGAACTGCGGGGGAAGAAATACGAGCACGTTCTCGCTTCGCGGTCCGGGATCGAAGTGCTGCGCGGCCGGGCGCGGCTGGTCGGGGACGGCTGGGTGGAAGTGGACGGCGCGCGCTACGCGGCGCGGAAAATCGTCATCGCTACCGGCACCGAGCCATGGTTGCCGGACCTTCCCGGCCTAGACGACATCGATGTGCTGACGAGCACCACGGCGATGGAGGTAGCGGATCCTCCGGCGTCCCTGCTGGTACTGGGCGGCAACACTGTCGGGGTGGAGCTCGCACAGGCGTTCGCGCGCTTCGGCACGCGGGTGACGGTGCTGGAGCTGCTGCTACGGCTGGTGGCGGGCGAAGACGCAGACGCGTCGGCGGCGCTGCAGACGGCGCTGGAGCTGGAGGGCATCGAGGTTCATACGGCGACGACACCCCTCGAGGTGTCGCAAAGCGGCGCTGGGGTGGTGGTCCACGCACGAACACCCGCCGGCGAACGCGCCTTCCGTGCGCAGCGCCTGCTGGCCGCGACGGGTCGCCGCCCGCGACTCGAGGACCTGGGGCTCGAAGATGTCGCGGTGGAGCTCGACGACCGCGGCTTCGTGCGGGTCGATGCCGGGATGCGCACGTCGAACCCCGACATTTTCGCCGCCGGTGACGTGACGGGCGGTCCCGGTTTCGTCTATGTGGCCGCAGCGGCAGGACGCGTCGCCGCGGAGAACGCGATGCTCAACGGCAGGGTCGAGCTCGACCTCAACGCGGTTCCGCGCGTGACGTTCACGTCTCCGCAGGTCGCGGCCGTGGGCCTCACGGCGACCGAAGCGGAACGCGCCGGGTTCGCCGTGGACGTGACGCGCCTGGAGCTCGAGCACGTGCCGCGCGCGCTCGTCGAGCATCGGCGATCAGGCTGGGTCAAGATCATCGCGGAGAGCGGCTCCCGGCGCATTCTCGGGGTGCACGCGATCGGACCGAACGCCGCCGAGCTTCTGGGCGAGGCGACGCTCGCCGTGCGGAAGGGTCTGACCGTGAACGACCTGGTGGAGACGATGCATCCGTATCTGACGTGGGTGGAAGCGATGAGGCTCGCCGCGCAGAGCTTCACGGTCGATGTGGAAGAGCTGAGTTGTTGCGCCTGACTGCCGTTCAGCGTCGAATTTCCGTGTCGGGCCGAAAGGCCGCCCAGGCGAACCAGAAATAGTCGCCGTGCGGAATGGGCTGGAGCCGGGTTCCCGTCATCGGACCGGCGACCGCGCGACCGCTGATGTCCCAGATGCTTCCGGTCTGGTGATCGACGAAGCGGCCGCCTTCGCCCGCGCCGAAGGTGAGGACTCGGCCGTCGACGCGCCGCCGGAACACGCCGCTCGCGCCGACGTCGCGGCCGCGCGCCAGCGCGCCCGCGTCCAGGGCGCTCGCGGTGCCGGCGACCCAGAAGACGGCCACCGGCTCGCCGTCGACTTCGTCGTTCACGGCCCGGCGCTCCGCGAGGGAGCTGAACGGGTAAGCGACGGAACGCTCACCGAGCCTCACAGCGGCGACGCGCTCCATGGCCGGCAGCCGCTCGTCGACGTCCCGCGAGAAGAAGCGCGCGAACGGCCCGCGCCCCCGGTCGTAGCCCGCATAGGGATTCCGCCCATAGGGGCGGTCGTGGCCGGTGTCGCGTGAGAGGACGCGACCGGTCGGATGCCCGCGCTTGAAATCGGCCCAGCTGATGGTCTGCGCCGGATGGGACGCCAGCTCTTCCCCGGCCAGCATGCCGACGATCGCTTCACCCGTCGCCTGCTGCCACCAGCTCTCCGTCTGGCGGTCGTACATCACGAGGTCGGAGTGACGGAGACGCCCCGTCGTGCCGAAGTCGAGGAGCCGCTCCCCGTGCCGCCGCTCGAAGACCAATGCGGTGTTGCACAGGGGGCAGTACGTGATCACGAGTGGCTTGCCGCCGACGACGTCGTTCACGATCTCGTGCCAGATGAGGATCTGGTAAGGATAGGCGCGCGCGTCGCCGCGGTGCTCCACCAGGATGACGGGCTCGCGCCCCTCGATCCACCGGTCGGCCTGCGCGACGGTCACGAAGCGCGGTCGGTCGAGCGCCGGAATGCCGTCCCTGGGCGGACCTCCAGAGACGATTTCCTCGAGTGGGACGGTATGCCTCGAGAAATCGGTGGCCCATTCGTCCTGGGCCCCGACCGCGGCGGGATAAATCAAGCCGACGGCGAGCGCGACATCGAGCCGGATCATGCCTCTCCCGACTCCTGCCTCAGAATCATCCGAAAGACGCGGCGGCGCAGCTCGGGCGACGCGTGATCCCGGTCACGGATGCGATGCGCGTACTGGAAATAGGCGCGCTGGAAGTCGTAACGCGGATAGCACCGGTTGCAGATGTCCAGGTGCTGCTTGACCTGGATCTCCTCGTCCGGCGACAGCTCCTGGTCGAGAAACTCCCAAAGGCGCTCGAGTACGTGCTCGCAGTTGGTCATTCCCATGGCGCCCATCAAATCTCCTCCTGCAGGTAGCCGGCGGCGAGCGCGAACTCCCTGAGCCGCTCCTGGAGCAGCCGTCGCGCCCGAAACAGTCGGCTCTTGGCGGTGCCCACCGGTATGTCGAGCACTTCGGCGATTTCGCCGTACTTGAGGTCGCCCAGATCACTGAGCACAAGCACGTCCCGAAAATCGTCCGGCAAGTCATCGATTGCAGCCACCACCTGGTCGTCGAGGAGGCGGTGGAAGAATTCGACTTCCGGATTCATCGAGGGTGTGTCCGAGGCGGACGCCGCAACGAGCGCCTCCATGCGCGCATCGAGATCGGCCTCCGGCTGCTCGCGCTGGTTGCGAATCAGCTCCTTCTGATGCAGCCAGGTGTTGCGACAGATCGTGAAGAGCCAGGACTTCGCGTTGCTGCCCCGCCGATAGGTATGCCAGAAGCGATGAGCGCGCAGGAAAGTGTCCTGCACCAGATCCTCCGCCTCATCCCGATCGCCCCGCGTCAGCCGCAGGGAGAAGCGATACACCGCGTCCAGCCACGGCATGGCCTCGTCGGCGAATCCCGCTGCCGCGATCTCGGGCTCGTCGCCTTTCGGCGATGGCTGCGCCTCACGCGCACGGCCCGGCCGGACGTCCCGCTCGGTCTGGCCGGCGAGCATCGCCCACGCCATGCGGACTCGTTCCCACATCGCCTCGCGGCTCATGACGGAACGACTCGGCGGATCATGCCATGCGTCGACACGATCGCTCGGCCCCCGGGCAGCCCAGGATGCGTAGGGCCACGGCTGCCCCCACTCCATCTCCCGCTATCCACGATCTCGATCCACAAATCACCCCCGTACGTTCATACCTCGACGCTGCGCGGGAATGAGGCAGGATGCCAGCCCCAGTCCCGTTATCGAAGACATCGCCGGGATGCGTGCACGCCTAACAGATCCAGGCAGCCGATGGTTCCCGTTACCCGACAGGTCGATGGGCGGGGAACCGATCGGAGTCTCGAGCTGGCCGCGATCCCGCTGGCGCTCGCCCCAGCGGCAGGATCCAGAAGCCGAACAGGTAGAGCAGTGTCCTCGGGCGGGTCTACATGGCGCTCGCCTCACCGGCCCGCTGAACGCGTGAAGGAGCACGTCATGCAGGGCGCACGCGATTTGCACCGGGGAGGCAGCCGAATCATCGGTGGCTGCTCCATGCAGGTCCATGCCGAGGAGGCGAGAATGGAAGCACGCGCGAAGCTTTTCGGACACGCGATCCATCAGATGCTGATCGTCCTGCCGCTCGGGCTGTTGACGGACGTCGTGATCTTCGATGTGATCGGTCTGCCGTCGCGCGAGCGCCACGCGAGCGCGACGGGTACCGTCTGACCCGGCCCGGCGCGCGGATGCGGAGGTCGAGTCGTGCCGACGCGGCGTCGCCGCGGGAGAGCAGTGACACCTCCCTGCTTCCCATCGCGTCGGAGCACAGCGGCCTGCGCTACGCGTGGCGCGGGCCGTCGATCCTGATCGTGGAATCGAACGGTCGAGCGGGGCACCATCCGCTGACCGGCTTCTTCTTCCGCCAGACGCGCTTTCTGCGGGATCTGCGCCTCATGCTCGCCGACGAGCCGCCGCATACCTGCTCGATCGCGGTCGTCGGCCCGGCGGAGCTCGAGATCGCGTACGTCTTTCCTGAGGTGGTCGCCGGAGACGGCGGCGGCAGCGGCTCCGGCGGCAAGGGCATGAAGAAGGGGCTCCTGTACCGCGACGTCGATCTGCGACTGCGCTACCGCGTCAATGCCGCATCGCTCGATGTCACGCTGCTGGCGACGAATCGATGGCAGCAGGACGTCGAGCTGGACGTCTCGTGGGAGCTGTCCACCGATTACGCGTCGATCGACGAGGCGCTGTTCGACCGGCCGACGGAGCAGTCGCCCGTGGAGGCCACAGCCGTACCGGGCGGAGCGGTCTTTCGCCACATGCACGCGGAGCTGCCGTTCGCAACCCGGATCGCGGCCGGCGGCGCGGATTGGGAATTCGTCGATGGCGGCCTGCGCGCGCGCCTGCGATTGCCGCGACAGCAGACGCAGACGCTGACGCTGCGCGTCGAGGCGCTCGATCCCGAGGATCCGATCGACGCTATCGGCGAGGCGCTGCGGCAGGAGGCGCTCGAGGCGTGGCACGCGGGCGTGATGGAGCTGGACGCGCCGGGCGCGGCGCCGCTCGCGGAGCTGGCGAACCGCGCCGCGCTCGACCTCGGATCCATGGCACTGCTCGAGGGACCGAGCGATGAATGGCTCGTGCCCGCGGCCGGCGTACCGATCTACCAGGCACTCTGGGCCCGCGACGCGTTGACGGCGTCGTGGCAGGCGGGTCTGCTCGACCGGGGCGACATGCTCGAGCACGTGCTCACGCGCCTGACGCGTCTCCAGGGTACGCGCGACGATCCGGATCGGGACGAGCAGCCGGGTCGCATCGTGAATCAGGCGAAGCGGGATCCGCAGGCGCGACTGGGCGTCTCGCGCCTGGATCGCAACTACGCGGACGTCGCGAGCCCGTTCATGTTCCTCATCGGCCTCGGCTATCACTACGTTCTCACCGGCGACCGGGAGCACGTGCGGCGACGGTGGGACGCGGCGCGGCGCGTGGTGGACTGGGCGTTCCAGTACGGCGATCGCGACGGCGACGGCTACATCGAGTATCTGACGCGCGCGCCGAACGGGCCGCGTCACCAGGCCTGGAAGGACAGCGACAACGCGGTCGTGGGGGAAGACGGCAGCCAGGTCGATCCGCCCATCGCATCGTGCGAAATCCAGGGCTACTGGTTCGTATCGCTCCAGTTCATGGCGGTCCTCTCCGTCGCCATGGGTGAGCGCAGGCGCGCCCTCGATCTGTGGCGACAGGCCGCGCAGCTGAAGGAGCGGTTCAACCGGGACTTCTGGATGGAAGACGAGGGCTGTATCGCCTTCGGCCTGGACGCCGACAAGCGCCCGATCCGCGCGCTGACCTCGAATGCGGGACAGTGTCTGCCGACGGGGATCGTCGCGCGCGAGCACATACCGCGGCTCGTGCAGCGACTCTTCGAGCCCGACCTCTTCAGTGGCTGGGGCATCCGCACGCTGTCGCGCAAAAACCCGGCGTACAATCCGCTCGACTACCATCTCGGCAGCGTGTGGCCCGTGGAGAACGGCAGCATCCTGTTCGGCCTGCGTCGCTACGGTCAGGACGAGCGCGCGCTCGAGCTGGCGCGCGGGCTGTACGACCTCGCGCGCATGTGGCGGGGCGGACGCACGCCCGAGTGCGTCGGTGGCTACGGCCGCGAGGAGCAGGCGCATCCCGGTGCGTACCCACGCGCGAATTCGCCGCAGACGTGGAATCAGAGCATCTGGCCGATCGTGGTGCAGTCGCTGCTCGGCCTCATGCCGTACGCGCCCATGCGACTGCTCCTGGTCGATCCCATCCTGCCGCCCTGGCTGCCGGAACTGACGGTGAGACGCCTGCGCATCGGATCGGCGAGCGTGAGCCTGCGCTTCCATCGCGACGCGCGCGGCAGGTCGAAGTACGAGGTCCTCGAAAAGCATGGCCGACTGCGCGTCATCCGGCAGCCGTGGCTCGAGTCGGTCTCCGCGGACGCGTGGGAGCGGCTGGCCGGTCTGCGCGACACCGTTCTCTCACGAGGAGCGAGCCGTGCCTAGGCAGATCAGCGATCAGGCACTCGATGCTGCGGGCCGAAGACCCTTCGATCTCGATCCCTCCGACATGCGCCGGATGGCCGACCTGGTGGTCGAGGCCTTGATCGCACGCCACACCACGCTCCATGAGCAGCCGACGTGGCGCGGCGCGACGCGCGCCGACATGCGGCGTCGCCTTGCGCGAGGCACGCCGGAGGAGCCTGGCGAGTTCGCCGAGCTCGTCGATCACGTCCTGCGCGACGTGCTCGAGCACGCCGGCCGCATCGATCACCCACGCTTCATGGCCTTCGTGCCCAGCTCGCCGGTGTGGCCGGCCGTGCTCGGCGACCTGCTCGCCGCGGGCTACAACGCCTTCGGCGGCACCTGGCTCGGCTCGGGGGGCCCCAGCGCGCTCGAGCTCGAGGTGCTCGACTGGTTCAAGAGCTGGATCGGATACCCGCCCGCTTCGGCCGGCCTGCTGACGAGCGGCGGCAGCACCGCGAATTTGCTGGCGCTGGCGTGCGCGCGGCTGACGCGTTTCGGCGCGCACGATGATCGCGCGGCGCTGTACGTGTCCGCCGAGGCGCACTCCTCCGTGCTGCGGGCCGCGCGCGTGCTCGGCTTCCACCCGGAGCGCGTGCGACTGGTGGATACGGACGAAGGCATGCGCCTGCGCCTGGACGCGCTGGAGAGCGCCGTGCGCGCGGACCGGGCGGCCGGACTGGAGCCATTTCTGGTCGTGGCCAGCGCGGGCGCGACCAGCACGGGCGCCATCGATCCGCTGCCGGAGCTGCGAGAGCTGGCCGACCGGGAGCGCCTGTGGCTGCACGCGGACGCGGCCTACGGCGGCTTCGCCACGCTGTGCGAGCGCGGACGCGATCTGCTGCGCGGACTCGGCGGAGCCGATTCGGTGACGCTCGATCCGCACAAATGGCTGTTTCAGCCATTCGAGGCGGGCTGCCTGCTGGTCCGCGACGGGCACCTGCTCACCGACGCATTCCACATCATGCCGGACTACATGCAGGACACGGTGGTGGCGAAGGGCTCGATCCCCGACGACGCGGAGGTGAACTTCGCGGACCGCGGCATACAGCTCACGCGCGCGACCCGTGCGCTCAAGATCTACCTTTCGGTGCACTGCTTCGGACTGAAGGCGTTCCGGGACGAGATCGAGCGCGCGCTGGCGCTGACGGAGCGAGCCGAAGCCTGGATCCGGGACGTGGAGCACCTGGAGCTGCGGTCGCCCGCGCAGCTCGGCATCGTCTGCTTCCGGAACCTCGGCACCGGCGGCGTCGAGAGCGACGAGGACGCGATCGAGGCGCTGAACCGCCGCCTCGTGCAACGACTCAGGGATTCCGGGGCGGGCATGATCTCCTCGACGCGCGTGCGCGGACGCTACGCGCTGCGGCTGTGCATCATGAACCACCGCACGGAATGGGACGACGTAGAGGCGGTCCTGCGGCTGCTCGCCGAGCGGGACTGACGCTGGAGCCGCCGCGCTAGATCCGAAAATCGTACTCCGTATACGGTATACGGTATACGGTAGGAACTAGGGTAGCGCGAAGACCCATCCCCATCCGAGACAGCCGACTATGCGCAGCAAGGCGAGCTTCAAGGGACACCCGATCCATCCGGCGCTCATCCACTTTCCGCTGGCGTTCCTGTACGGTGCCGTGGCATTAGACGTGGCGGGTCGTGTGAAGGACGCGCCGGCGCTGTGGACGACCGGCGGCTACCTGGCGCTCGCGGGCATCGGCACGGCGCTGCTCGCGGCGGTGCCGGGCTTCGTCGATTACTTTGCGACCGTGCCGCCGCACAGTAGCGGCAAGCGGCGCGCGACGAAGCACATGCTGGCGAACCTGGGCGCGGTGCTGCTGTTCGCGCTCGCCTTCTGGATCCGGGGCGGTGCGTCGGCCGAGCCGCCGCTCGCCTCGCTCGCGATCGGGCTGGTCGCGGTCGGGCTGCTCACCGCGGGCGGCTGGATGGGCGGCGTGCTGGTCTCGCGCAACCAGATCAGCGTCGATCATCGCTACGCGAATGCCGGCAAGTGGAACGAGGTGCACGTCGACGCGCGAGCCGGCGAGTGGTGCGTCGTCGCGCGAGCCGACGAGCTGAAGGTCGATCAGATGAAGCTGCTGCACGTGGGAGGCGACCGCGTCGTACTGGGCAGAACGGAGGATGGCTGGCGCGCGTTCGGCGACCACTGCACGCATCGTGGCGCGTCCCTCGCCGACGGCGTGCTGATGTGCTCGACCGTGCAGTGCCCGTGGCACGGCTCGCAGTTCGACGTGCGCACGGGCCGCGTCGATGCCGGGCCCGCGACACGATCGATCCCGATCTTCCAGGTGAAGGAGCAGCAGGGCGATGTGCTGCTGCTCGTGCCCGAGGCGCGCGACTGAGGCGAACGCGTTCGTGCGGGAGCGGCTAGCAGTGCGCGCCGACCGGGACAGCGGCCTCCGCTCGCTGCTGCTGATGATCGTCGTGCTCGGTTGCGCCGGTCTGATGCTGGTCCGGGAACGACGGCGGGTCCAAACATCGAATGGAGAATCGTACATGAGGATCGCACGGGGGATGATGGGAGCCATGGCGCTCGTGATCGCGACGGCGGCGTGCGTCGAGGAAGAGCGGACGACGGATCAAGCGACGGTGCAGACCGAAGCCGAGACGACCGAGGCGACGGCGTCGGCCGACGTGCTGCTGAACCCGAACGAGGCATCGCGCGAGGAGCTGCTCGCGGCGGGCCTCGACACCGTGCAGGTCGATGCGCTCATCGCCGGTCGTCCCTGGGCAAACATGAACGCGGTCGACGCCGTGCTGCGCCTGGAGGAGTCGGAGCGGGACAGCGTCTACGGGCGTGTGTGGCTGCCGATCGATCTGAACACGGCGAGCGGCGAGGAGATCCTGCTCATCCCGGGCGTCGGCGAGCGCATGCGTCACGAGTTCGAGGAGTACCGGCCGTACCGCGGCATCGAGCAGTTCCGGCGGGAGATCGGCAAGTACGTGGACGAGGCCGAGGTCGCCCGGCTCGAGCGCTACGTCACGATTCGTTGAAGCGCGTCGACTGAGAGTCGCCTACTGGTGGGCGATCGGCGGCGTCAGCGCGCTCTTCCTGGAGGCAGCGGTGCAGCTCGGCCGGCGCGCTCTCGCGACGCTCGGCGGAGGCCTCGAGCCGCTCGAGTGGCTCGCGCTGGCGCTCGTGTCGATCGGCTTCCTCTACGGCGAAGGCGTGCGGGCGCTACAGGGCAGCTGGGTGCCGCGCATGGTCGCGCGCGCGGGCGAGCTGCGCTCCGACTCGCCGCGGCTGCACCGAGTGCTCGCGCCGCTGTATGCCATGTCCCTGATCGGAGCGGAGCGGCGACGCGTCGTTCGCGCCTGGCTCGGCCTGGCGCTGATCGTGGCCGCGGTGCTGGTCGTGCGCGGGCTGCCGGAACCGTGGCGCGGTATCATCGATGCCGGCGTGTGCGTCGCACTGCTGTGGGGTCTCGTCGCGATCGCACGGGAAGCGGTCGTGCGAACGCGTCTGACGGACTCGAGCGCGTAGCCCGCTCAGACGCCGTACTGGAGGACTTCGATGCGGACGCGCACGTGGCCCGCGCGGATCATGCCGATCCGTTCGGCGGCGCTGCGCGAGAGGTCGAGCACCCGCCCGGCGACGAAGGGCCCACGATCGATCACGCGGACTTCGACGGAGCGATCGTTGTCGAGGTTCGTCACGCGCAGCCGCGTGCCGAACGGCAGCGCGGGATGCGCGGCGATCAGCTCCGTCGGATCATAGCGTTCCCCGCTCGCGGTCCGACGTCCGGCCAGCGCGTCGGAGTACCAGCTGGCGCCGCCTTCCATCACCGCGAGCACATCGGCGGCCGCTTCACTTTCGCCTGTCTCGCGCTCGGACGATGCAGCGGCGTCGGCACGCGCGGACCGCGCGGGTCGGTCCGCCGGAGCGGCGGGCACGGCAGGGTCGGCGAGCGGAACCACGTCCACCGCAGGCGTCGGCGCGCTCGACGCCGGCGCCCCGGCACCGAGTGCGAGGGCGGCCAGGATGAGCAGGCCTCCGATCAGGATCCGGGTCTTTTCCAACGACGACATCATCGCAATCACACCGAGCAATGAACCGGGAGCAGCGTCCGCAACGGCATACGCCGCAGGAACTTATGCGAAGTGGAGTACCCGGAAAGAGGTCAGCGGATCCAGCCGGGCGGTGAGCCGCCATGCCTGAGCGTGATGACGGTGACTTCGGGCCACGCGCCCAGGCGGAAGGGAATGCCCCAGTAACCGGTGCCCGGATGGATGTAGAGGAGCGACCCGCCGAGCGCGGCCATGCCCATCGCGTGCTCGAGGAAATGCGATGCGAGAGACCAGTCGAGCCGGGGATTTGCGAGTTGGCCCCAGTGCGTATGACCGCTCAGCGTGAGAGCGACGCCGCGCTTCGCGAGGTCCGGCCAGAGCGACGGATTGTGCGCGAGCGCGATCGTGAACAGGCCGGGCGGGAGGTCGCGCAGCGCTCGCTCGGGCGCGGGCGCCGTGCTCGCGCCACCGTCACGGGTCCAGTGCCGCCCGGCGGGATCCCCGAGTCCGGCGACGGCGAGGCGGACGCCCTGGTGCTGGACGACGCGCGCCTCGTTCACGAGGACCGTGAGCGGTAGGCCCTCGAGCCGCGCGTGGACCTGGTCCCAGCCCGCATAGACGTCGTGGTTGCCGGGCGACACCCAGACGCCGAGCGGCGCTGCGAGCGAACCGAACGCGGCGGCGTAGACCTCCACGTCGCGCGGGAAATCGTCGACCAGGTCGCCGGTCACCGCAATGAGATCGGGACGTGCGCCCTCGATCGCGCGACGAACCCTCGCGAGGAAGCCGCGCGAGCTGTGAGGGCCCACGTGAAGGTCCGACACCTGCGCGATCGTGAGCCCGTCGAGCCCGCCCGGCAGATCGGGCCATGCGGCGGTGAGGCGGGTGACGCGCAGGCGGTGACTGCCCAGCCACCCTGCGACGCCGACGATGAACGAGAGCGCGGCCGCCCCGGCGAGCCCCGCGCGAGCCGCGGCACCGGGCCGGCCGAGGAAGAGACCGATGATCCCGCCCAGGATCCCCGCTCCGGCCAGCACGGGTCCGACGAGCTGCGCGTACCAGAACGGACGCAGCACGAGCAGACGCAGCGCGCGCCCCGGGTGATCCTCGGCCGGCGTTCCGCGCCCGCGGAATCGCCGGATCAGCAACAGGACGGGCGCGGCCGTCAGAAGCGGCAGCACGAGCGCCGCTGGCGCGCCCCCGGGCAGGACGGGCGCGAGCAGCGCGCCGATCACCGCCCACACCATGAAGTGCCAGGCCAGCCAGCGGATCAGGAAGCGCCGCAGGGTCAGGCCTCCCGCCGCAGTCGTGCGGCGAGGTTCTGCGCAAGCTCCTCCCGCTGATCCTCGAACCACTCCATCAGGTTGTCGGCCGATGCCTCGGAATAGACGACGGGGATGCCGCCGTGCTCGCGCACCCAGACCGCATCGCCCGCATCGAACACGCGCACGAGGACGGGGACGCCCTTCGCCACCTGCAGGAGCGTGTCGTTGTCGCGTGCCCGTCGAATCGTCGAGTTGACGACCAGCGCGCGGTCGGCACCGGCGTGCCGCAACACGTGCTCGTCGGACGCGTCACCGAGGACGGTGCGTATGCCCGCGGCCAGCAGTCTCCTGACCACGGCCGGGTCGTCATCGACGACGACGATGTCGCTTCCGCCGAGAACGAGGTCCTCGAGCAGTGGCATGCCGGTGGAGCCGGTGCCCAGCAGCAGCACGTGCCCGGATGGCACCGCCCCCGTGAAGCGGTGAGGTCGAACGAGGAGGTGGGCGAAAACCGACGCGACGCGCGCGTTCGCGATGAGCGGAGTGAGCAGCATCGTCGTCAAGGTCACCAGCGCGATGACCGTGAACGTTTCCGGCGCGATGAGGTCCGCGAACATGCCGGCGAGTCCGATCACCAGCGAGATCTCGCTCGTCTGCGCGAGCAGCAACCCGGCCTCGACGGCCGACTTCGTCGCGAAGCCGGCGCGCGTCGCCAGCAGGGCAACGAGCGGCGGCGTCACCACGATGACGACGAGCGCGAGCACGAGCGCCTGCACCAGCTCCGTCCTGCCGGGAATGCCGACGAGGGCGCCGAGCGCCGTGAAGAAAATCGCGGTGAAGAAGTCGCCGATGGGCGCGAAGTCCGCGCGCACGATGCCATCGACGGGAAAGCGTGACAGCGCGACTCCGCTCAGGAACGCGCCGACCACAATCGGCAGGTCGAGGATGCTGGCGAACATGATGAAGGCGAACAGCATCGACAGCGCGGTCAGCAGCAGCAGCTCCTGGTCGTTCGCGATGCGCAGGAGCAGCGGCGTGATCCAGCGGCGGACGGCCAGTGCCGCAAGCGCGAGCAGCGTGATGGAGCCGAGCGAGATGAGCGCGTGGTCGACGCCCTGTCCCAGCTCGGTCACCAGCGGAATCGACAGGAGGACGAGCGCATCCTGGAGCAGCAGCACGCCGAGGACGAGGCGGCCGAACGGCTCGAACATCTGACCGCGCCTTTGGAGCAGGCGCACGCAGACGAGCGTGGAGCTGGCCGTCATCGCGAGCGCGATGTACGACGCCTCGACGAAGCCGAAGCCGAGCAGCGCGGCGATCACATAACCGAGCAGCGCGAGCAGCAGGAACTGGAAGACGCCGACGCGCAGGGCGATCGCGCGCTGCGCCCGGATGCGGCGCGGGTCCAGCTCCATGCCGACCACGAACAGCAGAAAGGAAACGCCGAGCACGAGGGCGTTGCCGAGCGCCTCCGCATCCATCAGTCCGACGCGGGAGAGCACCAGTCCCGCGACGAGCAGCAGCGGAATGGCCGGCGCGCGCAGTGCGCGCGCGAGCGCGTAGGCGAGCGCGGCGGCGGCGAGCAGGGCGGCGACGCCGTGCATCAGCGAATCACTCCCAGACGCCGCAGCTCGTGCTCCATGGGCGCGATGCCGTCGAGCTTCGAGACCATGAGGTGGTCGGCGCCGAGCTCGAGCAGCTCGTGCGCGAACGACGGGTCGTGTGCGTGCACGCTGATCGGCACGCCGAGCTGCGCGCAGCGGTACACCAGCATGCTGTTCACGTCCTCGATCTGGAGCGCGGAAACGACGAGTTTCGCGCGCTCGATGTCGGCGTGCTCGAGGACCGCCGGATCGTTGATCGTGCCGGTAATCGCGACTGCGCGCAGGTCGCGCAGCTTGCGGTGATCGTTGTCGATCGCGACGACGGACTCGCCGCGCTCGGACAGTCGGCGCACGAGCGTGCGCCCCAGGGTGTTCATGCCCACGACGACGACATGACCCTTACGATCCGGCCGCGGCGCCTCCTCGTCCCCAGGCCGGCGCAACCATGCCGGCAGCCAGTCGCGGGCTCGCAGCCATCGGTAGAGCGGCTCGCCACGCGGGCTGATCACGGCCGACGCACTGATGGTGACCAGTCCGATCAGGCCGACGAGCGACATCAGCTCCGGCTCGACGATTCCCGCGCCGACGCCGACGGCCAGCAGGATGAACGCAAACTCGCTGACCTGGTTGAGTCTGGCAGCGGACAGGAAGGCCGTGTGCCCGGAGTAGCCGATGCGCGTCAGGAGGAAGGCGGCCAGGAAGGGGGCGCCGACACTGACCAGAAGCGAGAGCAGGATCGCCGTGGGGATGAACGCCGATGCAGCGCCGAGATCCATGCCCGCGCCGAGCGACACGAAGAAGATCGCGAGGAAGAAATCGACGAGCGGGTGCACGCGTCGATTCAGCTGGTCGTTGTAGGGAAGCTGCGCGAGGGCGACGCCGGCGACGAAGGCACCCAGCTCGATCGACAGATGAAACGCCTCGGCCGCGAGGATGAAGGCGAACGCCCACGTGATGCTCGCGATGAAGAGCGCTTCGCCGGACCTGGAGAGCCAGCCGAAGACGGCCGGCAGGATCCAGCGCACGGCGGCGGCGGCCGCGAGGATCAGCGCGAGCAGGCCGAGGATCGAGGTCGCGAGGCCCACTGCGATGGCGCGGGCACCGCCGCCGTCCGGCGCGTCGACACCCGCGAGACCGACCACCAGCGTCAGGACCACCGCGACGATCACATCCTCTACGAGCAGGACGCCGATCGAGATGCGGCCGTGCAGGGAATCCAGCTCGCCGGCGCGATCGAGCAGCTTGACCACGACGACCGTGCTGCTGAAGCTCGCCGCGAGACCCAGAAAGAGCGCCGGCACCATGTCGAAGCCGAGCAGAAGCGAAATACTCGTCCCGAGAAGTAGCATGCCGCCGACCTGCGCGACGCCGACGATGATGGCCGGCCGGCCGAGGTCGCGGATCTTCTCCAGGCTCAGCTCGAGACCGACCACGAAGAGCAGCAGCGCTACTCCCAGCTCCGAGAACAGGTGCAGCGACTCGGAGACATAGAGCACGTTCAGCGCGGGCCCGAGCAGAAGCCCGGTCAGCATGAACGCCAGGATCGGCGGCACGCCGAACGGCCGCAGGAGCAGCAGTACGGTCGCCGCGCCCATTACCACCCAGGCGAGGTCGTTGAGGATGGCGAGCTCGATCATTGGGGCGGAAACTAGGGTGCCGGGAGCGGGAGCGGGAGCGGTGAGCGGAGCGGCGTGTGGCTCGGTGTGGTCACCTGCCGAGCACGAGCACGTGCACGTGCACGTGTACGAACGGGGCCGGGCTCGGGGCCGGCGGCTGGCTGCTCGCCTCTCTGAGGCGGGGGCTGGTCGCCCTGGCGATCGGCGTGGGACCGGGCCTCCGGGTGGCGGGTAGGAGGTGGCCTCGCGCGCGTGCGCGCGAGGCCCGCGACTGGCCGCGGGCGCGTCCGGCCCTTCGATTCAACGCATGAAATACTTCGGCTCCGCCACCCGTCGCTGGTTCGAATACGCCTTCGCGGCGCCTACCGAGGTGCAGCAGCGTGGCTGGGAGCGGATCGCGGCGGGCGAGCACACGCTGCTCATCGCGCCGACCGGCAGCGGCAAGACGCTGGCGGCCTTCCTGTACGCGCTGGATCGACTCAGCACGGATCCGGGATTCCAGATTCCGGTTTCCGGACGGATGGAGGTCGGAGGAGCCGGGGAGGTGCAGGCCACGGATCCGGAATCCGTAAACCGGAAACCGGAATCCGCCAGGATCGAGCGGATCCTGCAGGGGGACGCCGGACGCTCGACGTACTTCTGCCCGAGCTGTCAGGCGGTGCCGTAAGCATGCGAGGGTCCGGCCTGCTGGCGCGGGCGGGACCGCTTCACTCGTCGGACTTCGCCGCCGGCTCCATGTGGACGATGACGTCGAGCACGCTGGGTACTTCTCTCATCACGCGATCCTTCACCTCGTGGCCGAGCCGGTGCGCCGTGCGCAGCGGCATCTCGGGATCCGCTTCGACGTGCAGCGTGATGAAGTAGCCGATGCCGGCCCGGCGGGCGAGCGTCTTCTCGACGCGGTGCACGCCGCGCACCGCCGCGGCGCTCGCGCGCACCGCCTCGACCGCCTCGTCGTCGGGGGCGCGGTCCATGAGGTCGTCCAGCGCGGGACGGAGCAGACGATAGCCGTTCCACGCGATCAGGCCCGACGCGAGCAGCGCCGCCCAGTCATCGGCTTCCGCCCACTCCGGGCCGCCGATCACCGCGACCGAGATGCCGACGAAAGCCGCGGCCGACGTGATCGCGTCCGAGCGGTGATGCCACGCGTCCGCCTTCACCGCGAGACTGCCCAGCTCGCTGCCGACGTGCAGCACCTTCCGGAAAAGCAGCTCCTTCGCCGCGATCACACCGACCAGCACGATGAGCGTGTACGGCGCGGGCACGTGATGTGGCGTCAGGATCTCGCGCACCGCCTGGATCGAGATGCCGACCGCGGCCACGACCAGCATCACCGCGACCGCCGCGCTCGCGACCGACTCCGCCTTCGCATAGCCGAAGTGGTAGCGCTCATCCGCGGTCCGGCCCGCGATCGTGAGGCCCCGCACCACGATCAGCGAGCTGAAGATGTCCAGCGTGCTCTCGACGCCGTCCGCGACCAGCGCGTACGAGTTGCCGAGAATCCCGGTCGTCACCTTCACCAGCACGAGCACCGCATTCACCAGCAACCCGAAGCGCGCGAGGCGGAGGCCGCGTGCGCGGGCGGCCGATGGCGTGACGGGGAACGGGGAGACGGGCATGCGGCCGGAATATAGGGATCCGGCTACGCGGCGCTCACCGGGCTCAGCGACTGAACGAGCGGGTCGACGCGCCGCTCACTCGATCTCTGCGGTGCTTACTCCGCTCGCGCGCGCCGGCGGCCGCGCCAGGTCCGCGTCGTCGCGATGGAGGAAGATGCTGCCGCGGCGTCCATCCGAGGGCACCACGGACGGCGGCGGTGACGCGATCAGCGGGGGCGTGGGACTCGGTGCGCCTTCGGCCCACAATGCCGCCAGCCCAAGGCGGGCGTAGTTGATCGCGAGCCCGAGCACCCTCATGGCTTCCTGGTCGGCGTGGAAGCCCATCGAGTTCTCCGCCTCGACGAAGTCGGTGAGGAACTGCGCACGGCGCTGCTGCACGCGCGCGGATGTCAGGCGTGTCTCGTCGACTGCTTCGGCTTCGCTAGCGGAGCGGATCGCCCGCGCCAGGTCGAGCACCGCGTCGATGGCGACGTTGCGGAGCTGATACGTGCGATCCTGGATCATGTGTACGCGCGTGCGCAGCTCGTCCTCGGACCAGCGATGGCACGTCTGGCAGGCGTTCGCGACGTTCAGCATCGGGCTGCGAACCCAGTGGTCGCTCACCTTCATCGCACCGACGCGCTGATACGGCATGTGGCAATCGGCGCAGGCGACGCCGCTGCGCGCGTGGACGCCCTGCATGTACATCTCGAACTCCGGGTGCTGCGCCTTCAGCACCGGCGCATCGCTGATCGCATGCGTCCAGTCGGAGAAGCCGATCTCCTCGTAGTACGACAGCATGTCGTCGGCACGCAGACCGTTGGCCCATGGATAGGTCAGCCGCTTCTCCGGCCCGCGGAAATAGTACTCGACGTGGCACTGCGCACAGACGAACGTCCGCATCTCGGCCCGCGTCGCGTGCTCGTTGACGTCGTAGTCGTCCTCCGCCTCGGGTCCGAGGAAGGCGCGCACCCCCTCGATGAAGCCGGGGCGGGTGACGCGCAGCCGCATGGTCTCCGGGTCGTGGCAGTCGATGCAGGCGACGGGGTGTTCGGCGAGCGCAGCGGCATCGCGGTAGGGCATTCTATTGACGCGATCGAAGCCCGCCATGAGGTCGCCGTCACCCGCATCGCGGTAGACCGTATAGACCGAAGCATGGCAGTGCAGGCAGGTGCCGGGCTGCCGGGCGACCTCCTGGCGGCGCGTGAAGAGCTGGTCGCTCAACATGTACGCGTGCCCGCGCTCCTCGCGGAAATCCTCGGCGAAGGCATAGCCCGCCCAGAAGTCGCGCAGGCGCGGGTCCTCGACCAGACGCGAGGCCGCCACCGTGTCCCGCGGATCGCTGCCGGTCGGCTGCCGCGGCATCGCCTCGCTGCCGCCGTAGCGGGTCCGCGCCATGTCGACCGTGTTCTTGTACAGGTCGTACTGGATCGGGAAGTTGCGGCCCCAGATCGCCGGATCGACCGTGCTGTCGGTCAGCTCGACCACCCGGTAGAAGGGATCGAACGCCTCGGCCTTTCTCTCGAAAATGTTCGTGAGCAGAGCGGCCACCCCCAGCGTGACGAGCGCCGCGGCGAAAATCGCGAGCACCAGCCATCGAGTGGTGACGCCGCGGTTGCCGATCCGCGGCGGCAGAAACGAGCGTGGCTTCCTCATCCCGAAATCCTCCTCCTGTCTACGTCTCATCGCACCGAGTGGCCGACGTAGCGGTGGCAGTGGCTGCACTCTACGTCAGTGCCGCCGCCTCCGTGGACCTCGTTCGCTGGCTCCTCGCCCGGCTGCATGCTCGCGACCAGCGGCGAATGGCAGTAGCGACATGACTCCTCGACGATCTCGTGATTCCGGCCGGTGATGCGAAGCGGATACGGGAAGTCGCCGGTCGTGAAATAGAAGGAGTGCCAAAAACCGTTGCGCGCCTTCGTCACGTATTTCGGTATGAGCGAGTGCGGCGTGTGGCAATCGTTGCAGGTGGCGACGGCATGATGACTGGATTTGAGCCACGCATCGAAGTGCTCTGACATGATGTGACAGTTCGCGCACGCCTCCGGATCCGTCGTCAGGTATGAGTAGCCGCGCGCATAGACGAAGGTGAATCCTCCCATGCCGAGCGCGACGCCGACCAGGACGGCGGCGGCCGGCAGCAGCCAGCGCGACGGTTTCACGCTCCCCCTCCCCTCCAAGTCCTCAGGGAACTCGCCGGAGACGGCGATCCGCCGAGCATGACCCGGGCCGGCGTGGTACGCAAGCGGGACGCCCATGTCCGGCTTTCCCCTACAGGACTTCGCGGGACCCACCCCACACCGGTCGCGCATCCCCTCCGACAGTCGCCCGGCAGGCCTCGAACTAGGATGTAGACGTCCGCTTTCACATGGGTTCGGCAGAGGCATCGATGATCACCAGAACGGCAGAACACGCGCTTCGGGCGCTGCTCTACCTCGGGCGCCGAGAAAACGGCGAAGCCGCCTCGGTCGCGCGCGTGGCCGGCGCGATGGGGATCCCGTCGGCCTATCTGGCGAAGCTGCTGCACACGCTGAGTGGACGTGGCTGGGTCGAGAGCCGACTCGGGCGCGCGGGCGGCTACGCGCTCGCGGTGCCGCTGCAAGAGATCACCGTCCGCGAGCTCATCGACATGTTCGCCGGTGCCGAGACCGGAGGGCTCTGCCTGCTCGGCGACAGGCCGTGCGATCCGGCGAGCCCCTGCGGGGCTCACGAGCGGTGGAGCGGCGCGAAGCGAGCCGCCGCCGAGGCGATCGGACAGTTCCGTCTGGCGGACCTGCTCGAGAATGCGCCCTCGACGCGCGCGGGCGATGAGGAGGCTCCCCTGAACGGGAGCCATTCACGAAGGAACGGGGAAGTTCTCCAGGAGACGAGAGAATGAGCAAGCAACAGCGGAATCTAGGCATCATCGGCGGCTGCCTGGTGGTCGGCGTGGCGCTGGCCGTGGGGCTCGGGATGCGCGCCTCGCAAGATTCAGAGAACGGTATCCCGGTTCCGGAGCTGCCCGCACTGCGCGGCGTGGAGACCGCGGAGCTGACGGCGCCTCCGGCCGTGCCGGCGCCGGTCGATCGCGACTACGCGACGACCGTTCGTGTCGAGCTCGAGATCACCGAGAAGGTGATGCCGCTCGCGAACGGCGTCGAATACGAGTTCTGGACCTTCGGCGGCACCGTTCCGGGCAGCTTCATCCGCGTTCGGGAAGGCGACCAGGTGGAGTTCACGCTGGTCAACGCGCACGACTCGAGAGTGCCGCACAACATCGACCTCCACGCGGTCACCGGGCAGGGCGGCGGCGCGGCAGCGACCGTCGTGATGCCGGGCGAAGCGAAGACGTTCACGTTCCGCGCGCTCCAGCCCGGCCTCTACGTCTATCACTGTGCGACAGCGCCCGTGCCGGTCCACATCGCGAACGGGATGTATGGCCTCATCCTGGTCGAGCCGGCCGAGGGGCTGCCGGAGGTCGATCACGAGTTCTACGTCATGCAGGGCGACTTCTACACGCGTGGTCGTCACGGCGAGGCGGGGCTCCAGCCGTTCGACTTCGAGAAGCTGTACGACGAGGAACCCGACTACGTCCTCTTCAACGGCGCGGTCGGCGCGCTCACGGGCGACAACGCGATGCGCGCCAACGTCGGCGAGACGATCCGCATCTTCGTCGGCAACGGCGGCCCGAACCTCACGAGCTCGTTTCACGCGATCGGTGAGATCTTCGACAATGTCTACGTCGAGGGCGGGACGATGGTGAATCACAACGTGCAGACGACGCTGATCCCGGCGGGTGGCTCGGCCATCGTCGAGTTCAGGGCCGACGTACCGAGCAACGTCCTGCTGGTCGACCATGCGATCACCCGCGTCTTCAACAAGGGCGCGCTGGCGGCGATCTCGGTCAGCGGCGACGAGCAGCCGGAGATCTTCCGGCATGGCGCGGCGAGCACGAGCGTCGCGGCCCACTGAGCACGCAGGGCGAGCAGAGGATCATGATTGCGACGAAGCTTCAGCTCGGGCTCCTGCTGGTGAGGCCGCGCGTGCGCGCCGACGCGCCTCGCCCGCATCGCGGCGGCCGCGGGTGTCGTCGCCGTCGTAGCGGCCGTGCGGCTCGCCGCGGAGCGTGACGGGCTTTCGCCGCCGCGGACGAGGAGGCGCACTCGGCCCCGTCCGCTCACCCGGAAGGCTGGCTGGCCTTATCCTTCGCGATCGGCAGGATGAAGCGGAACACGCTACCGACGCCGGGCGAGCTCTCGGCGGAGATGGTGCCGCCGTGCGCTTCGACGATGCCGCGCGCGATGGGCAGGCCGAGCCCCGCGCCGCGACCCAGCGCGCCGCGTCCCTGCCAGAACCGCTCGAAGACGAACGGCAGCTCGGCGGGGTCCACGCCGCTCCCGGTGTCTGCGACGGCGAACTCCACGTGGGCGTCCCGCGCCTCCGCCGACACGGTGACGCGGCCACCGGCCGCGGTGTGCTTGAGCGCGTTGGTCACGAGGTTGGCGAGGACCTGCGCGATCCGGTCCGGATCGATCGCCACCCGGGCCGCCAGGTCCGCGCCGGTGGCTACGAGCGACACGCCCTGCTCCGCGGCGGTCGCGCCGAAGAAGGCGACGGCGTCCCGAACCAGCGTGCCGGCCGGCACCGGCTCGATCTGGAGCCGGAGCCGCCCGGCGCCGATCCGCTCCACATCGAGCAGATCGTCGATCAGTCGCTGCACCTGCTCGGCCGACTGACGAATCCCGTCCACGTGGCCCGCGATCGCAGCGCGATCGATCTCCTCCGCCTCCAGAAAGCGACGCAGCACGCGGGTCGCGACGAATACGGCGCTCAGCGGATTGCCGATGTCGTGCGACACGATGCGCATCACGTCCTCGCGCGCGCTGATCGCTTCCTGCGCGGCGCGGTACAGTCGCGCGTTGTCGACGGCGAGCGCCGCCCGACGCGCCAGTTCCTCCGCCAGCGCGAGATCTTCCTCACCGAACGGCGGACGAGCCGGGCCCGCGTAGTGGCAGATCACGCCGAGTGCCCGATCGCGCGCCCGCATCGGGACGAACATCGCCGACCGGAAGCCGAGCGCGCGGATGACCCTGCGATGCGACTCGTCCGACGCGATGCGGTCGAGCAGCTCGTCGTCCGCGTGCATCACGAGCACCGACGTTCCCCCCGCGAGCGCCTCCTTC
This sequence comes from Longimicrobiales bacterium, assembly GCA_035512635.1. GTDB lineage: Bacteria > Gemmatimonadota > Gemmatimonadetes > Longimicrobiales > RSA9 > DATKDR01. The sequence goes on from DATKDR010000097.1 coordinate 67,637, forward strand.
GCAGGATGTTCGGGCGAGAGCGTGCGCTGGATGCGGCGCAGACGATCGGCGAGCTCCGCGTGCTCGGGGTTGGCAACCGCCAGCGCGAGGCGCCGCGTCTCCTCTTCGTCTCCGGTCCAGACGGTGGCCCAGTCACCCAGCACCGGCACCGCGAGGTGAGCTACGGTCTGGAGCGTCTCCTCCAGGTCGATCGAGGCGACGAGCGAGCTGCCGACACGCGCGAGGAAATGCTGGATCTCCTGCGCCCGGCGGCGGTCGGTCACGTCGCGGAGAACGGCCGTGTAGATGATGTCGTCGCCGACGACGAGCTTCGTGATCGATGCCTCGGCGGGAAACTCGGTGCCGTCGCGCCGCAGCCCCGCGATCGGCAGGCGCTCGCCCATCACCCGGGCGGTGACGTCCGACAGGCCGAATTCGACGAGATGGCGCGCGTGCGCGCCGCGGAACCGCTCGGGGAGCAGGTCGCCCAAGGGGCGGCCGACGATTTCCTCGCGCGACCAGCGGAAGATCTGCTCGGCGCCGCGGTTGAAGTACACGATCCGCTGCTCGCTATCGACGCTGATGATCGCGTCGGTCGATACTTCGGCGACGCGCGCGAAGAGGCGGGATGCTACCGTCGGATCGATCACTCGGGGTGCAGGAGGCCGGTCTCCAGGGCGAAGCGGACGAGCTGCGAACGATGTGTGAGCTCGAGCTTCTCCATTACTCGCGCGCGGTAAGTGTCCACCGTCTTCGGTGAGATGAACAGCTTCTCGCCGATCTCGCGCGAGCTGAAGCCCTCGGCGGTCATGGCGAGCACATCCCGCTCGCGCTCGCTGAGCTGGCGCAGCGGATCCTCGTCCTCGTTCGATGCCTTCACCTTGTAGCGACGCAGCAGGAGACTCGCGGACGTGGGGTAGAGAAAGACCTCGTCGGACGCGACCGTGCGGATGGCGCGCGTCAGGTCCTCGTCCGCGCTCGTTTTCCGCACGAAGCCGCTGCCGCCCGCCTCGAGGACCGGCATCAGGTAATCCTCTTCCGGATGCATCGTCAGGACGAGCACCTTCGGCGAGTCCGGACGTCCGGCGATTAGCCGCGTCGCCTCGAGCCCGCCGGCGCCGGGCATCGACAGGTCCATCACGACGACGTCGGGCTTCAGCTTCGCCACCTGCTCCACGGCCTCCTCGCCCGTCGACGCCTCGCCGATGACCTGAAGGTCGGGCTCGGCGTCGAGAAGCGCGCGAAGGCCGGCACGCAGGACCGCGTGGTCATCGGCAAGGAACACTTTGATCCGTTCAGCCATCGATCGCCCCGAGCTTCAGTAGATGGCGGGACCTCGAGGCGCGCGTCTCCGAGCCGAGGCAGCTCTCGAGGCGCACCGCGCCGCCCCATTATGCGGCCAGCGCCGTCATCGTCGATAGTCCCCAGCGTGCCGCCCGGGGTGCCCTATTCGCCGTGGCGGGAGTGGGAGGGCGGAGAGGCGGCGGATACTCGCCGCGCAGCAGGAGCCGGTACGCCTCGACGCGAAGGCGCCGCGGCGCAAGGAAGACCCGCGATCCGTGTCGGGTGATGCAAGTGTTCTCCAACCGCGTTTCGGTGTCCGCCAAATCCGGTCAGAAGTCGAGGAAAACACCCGACAACCGGAGCCGAGCGCGACGCCTACTATTGCATCGGCCGTCACGATCACCGCCATGCGCGACGCCTCACACCGCCTACAACGGAGGTGTTCATGCAGATTCGAAAAATTGTCGTCCCGCTCGATGGTTCGAACCTCGCGGAACACGCGCTTCCCTTTGCTGCGACACTCGCACGCGCCTCGGAAGCGTCGCTTCACCTGGTCAGCGTCGTGCCCGCGGCGGCGTTTGCCGACCCGGTCGAATTCCCCGCGATCGTGTCGAACCGTCTGCATCAGGCGCACGAGGCAGTGCGTCGCTACATCGAGGGGGCAGCCGCGCGCGTCACCCGGATCACGGGAATCCCGACGACGGGCGAGGTTCGGGTCCAAATGCCGGCCATAGCGATCCTAGCCGTTCTCGAGGAGCAGCGAGCGGACCTCCTGGTAATGACATCACACGGACGCGGCGGAATCGCGCGCGCATGGCTCGGAAGCACCGCAGATGCACTCGTTCGTCACTCGTTCGTTCCGGTGTTCGTCCTGAAGCCGGATACCAACATGGAAGTGGATCTGCGGAAGCAGCCGAAGCCGGGCTCGATCCTGGTGCCGCTCGATGGCTCGCCACTGGCCGAGGCGGCGCTGGAGCCGGCGATCGCGATGGCACGCGCATGGAAGGCGTCGATCACCTTTCTGATGGTGGCCGAGCACCCGTTGGCAATCGTGCCGTACCCGCTGAACGTCGAGCCCGTCGTCCTGCTGGAGCAAAAGGAACGCGGCGAGCGCTACCTGGCAAAGACCGCCGAGCGCGTCATCGCCGAAGGCGTCGAAGTGAGCACCCTGCTGCTGGAGGACACCGGTGTCGCCAGGGCGATCACCGAATACGCGCAGGACAGGACAGGCGGCATGATCGCCATGGCCACGCATGGGCGGGGCGGCCTCCGGCGTCTGCTCATGGGCAGCGTAGCCGACAAGGTGCTGCGCGGGTCCGAGCTGCCGGTACTGGTTGTCAGGCCGGATTCGCGGGGGCAAAAGCGCTCGCGGCCCGACCCGGTCGACAGGGAGCCGTGGGCAGATCGCCTCGCGGGGTTCGACCGCAGGAATCGCAATCAGCCCGTGCAGGTGGAGGAGGACACGCTCGCACTCGGCGTTCAGCGCGAGGTCGACGGCCTCGAGCTCACAGGGGTTTCTTACGATCCGAAGGACGATCGCGTGACAGTAATGGTAGAGGGCGAGGGCGCAGAGCACCTGACGCATACGATTCGCGCGCCGGATTCGATCGACGTGACCGACGCTGCGGGCGGAGAGGTGCTCCGCGTGGCTCACTCGGGAGGACAGGCACTGATCCAGGTGAAAGCGCCCCCCGCGTCCGCGACCGGATGAACTCCAGCACGAGAAGAGGAAACGTGTGGTTCGATACGAAGCACCAGTCCGGCGGCGGGACGGTCGTCGCCGATGTGCGCAGCACCGGGGGCCGACGCTCGTTCGCGAGAATCATGGTGCCGCTGGACGGCTCCGCGGCCGCGGAGGGTGCACTCCCGGTGGCGCTTCGCATCGCTCGCGCGAGCGAGGGCAATGTTCACCTCGTTTGGGTACGGCCCGAGCACCGCCGGGACACCGATACGGCTCAGCGTGAGATCCCGATCCGCCAGCGCTACCTGGAAGGAGTGGCCGAGGAGGTCGGCGATCGACTCGGAGCGCCCGCATCCCGAAAAGTCCTCGCCGGCCACGCCGCCGAGGCGCTGTGTGCGCACGCGATCGAGCGCGACGTCGACCTCGTCGTGATGGGCAGCCGCGGGGCCGGTGGTCTGTGGCGCCTCGGCCTCGGCAGCACCACAAAGAAGCTCGTGCGGCGCCTGCCGATGCCCTTGATCGTGGTACGCACGGAGGACGAGCACGAGGCCTCGCTCGATGGGGAGGTCGCACTGAGCCGAATCGTGGTCCCCCTCGATGGATCCGAGGAGGCCGAGGCGGTGCTCGGACCTGCGGGTGAGCTGGCACATCTGCTGGGCGGCAGCCTCACGCTCCTGCGCGTCCTCGCCTTCCCGATGGTGTCGGCCGCCGTTTATGGGCAACACGCGCGCGGTTTCACCCGCGAAACCGCGCGACAGGAGACGAGCGACGCCGAGGACTATCTCGACCTGGTGGCGTCGCGCCTGAGAGCTACCGGCTTGTCCGCGAGCACTGCGGTACGGGAGTCGGACTCCGCTGGCAGTGGCATCCTCCGCTACCTGCGCGAGGTCGACGCGGACCTCATTGCGATTACGGCAACCGGCCGCGGCAGTTCATCGCGTCTCGGTGGCACCGCGTCTCGAGTTCTGCAGAATGCAGCGGGGCCGCTGCTGGTGTGTGGTCCTGCTGTGGTCTGATGGAGGTGCTCGTTCGGGTGCCTCCGTTTTTACCCCGGAGAGGAGGTGTTATGAAGAAGGCAGAAGACCTGCGATTCGATGTGCAGGCTGAGCTCGAATGGGAGCCGTCTCTGGAAGCTACCGAGATCGGCGTCGCCGTTCGGGAAGGTGCCGTCACTCTGACCGGCCACGTGAAAACGTACGGGGAGAAGTTCGCGGCCGAGAAGGCGGCCAAGCGGGTCGATGGGGTAGTCGCGGTAGCCAACGACCTCGAGGTGCGTCCGCGCGGACAGCTGCAGCGCGATGACACCGACATCGCAACGGCAATCACGAATGCACTGCGCTGGCATGTGGGCATTCCCACGCGCGTGCAGGCGGTCGTCTCGAACGGATGGGTGACGCTGAGCGGAGAGGTGGAATGGGATTACCAGCGTCGCTTCGCGGTGACCACGATTCGCGGTTTGCCCGGCGTGCGCGGCATCATGAACGAGATTCAAATCAAGCATCGCGCTACGCCGTCGGAGGTGAAGCAGAAGATCGAGGCTGCCTTCAGGCGCAGCGCGCAGATCGACGCCGACCAGGTGAAGGTCACGGTGAACGACACCGTTGTTACGCTGACGGGATCCGTAAGGTCGTGGGCGGAGCGGAAGGAAGCGGAAGAGGCCGCATGGGCGGCTCCCGGCATCGGTAAGGTCGAGAACAATCTCGCCGTGGTTTCCTCGCTTCTCGCCTCCTACTGAGTCCCGTGGCCCGCACGCCGATCGGCGTGCGGGCAAGCTCTCGGCGCGCAGGAGAGTGAAAGTCCTTGTTCTTCGCGCGCCCATCTTCCGAGCCGCGCACCCGCGGCAAAGCAGCGCCTAGCGCTCCATCGAAGGCTCCTCCCGCGTGGCACGTGCTGGCGAGCGGCGCGACGCTCCAGCGGCTCGGGTCCACCGCGAAAGGACTCGATTCGGCGGAAGCGGCGCGGCGCTTGGCCGCCTATGGACCGAATCGTCTCCGACCCCCGCGTCGAATATCCTGGTGGCGCATTCTGCTCCGCCAGATGCGGAGCATCCTGGTCGTCGTGCTCTTCGCTGCCGCTGCCGTCGCGCTCCTGCTCGGAGAGGGTCTGGAGGCGGCCGCGATCGGAGCCGTGCTGTTGCTCAACACGGTATTGGGCTTCGTGCTCGAGCTGGGCGCGCGCCGTCGCATGGAGGCACTGCTGCGCTTCGATGTGCCGCACGCGCGTGTCCATCGCGACGATCGCGTCGTCGACGTCGATGCCTCGCAGCTCGTTCCCGGCGATGTGATTCTGCTGGCGGCGGGTGACAGGATCCCGGCGGATGCACGGTTGCTCGGAGGAAGCGAAGTCAGCGCGGACGAGTCCGCACTAACGGGAGAGTCCGCTCCCGCGCGCAAGTCGGCGGATTGGACCGGCGTCCCGGAAACGCCACTGCCGGACCGGCGCAATCTCCTTCACTCCGGCACCATTCTGACGGCAGGCAACGCGCAGGCCGTCGTCGTAGCGACGGGCATGTCCACCGAGGTCGGCCGGATCGGCACGCTGATGGAGAGTGTCAGCGAGGCCGATACCCCGCTCCAGCGTCGTCTCGAACGCCTGGGGAGGCAACTGGCCTGGATCGCGGGAGGAATGGCGCTCGTCGTCGCGTCCGTAGGGCTGCTGCAGGGGACGCACCCGCGACAGGTGATGGAGACCGCGATCGCCCTCGCCATTGCGGCCGTCCCGGAAGGATTGCCGGTCGTAGCGACGATCGCGCTTTCGGTCGGGCTCGTGCGCATGGCGCGTCGCAACGCCGTGATTCGTCACCTGCACGCAGTGGAGGCACTCGGCTCCACAACCGTGGTGTGCACTGACAAGACGGGTACGCTGACCGGCGGCCACATGACCGTTCGCGAGCTGCGCCTTGCGGACCATATCATCCACGTCACGGGCACAGGCTACGAGCCGCGCGGAGGGTTTGTGCTGGAAGGTGAAGCGGTGCGAGCGCAGGAGGTGCCAGGGCTCGTCGATGCGCTTCGAGTCGCCTCACTCAGCGCGCGCGCGCGCCTCGTCGAGAGCCCCGGCGGCTGGTCGGTGAAGGGAGATCCGACCGACGGAGCGCTGCTGGTTCTCGCGCACAAGGCACCGTTCGCGGGATCGGATCTCACGGCGGATGGGCCCGCCGTCGCCGACATTCCGTTCACGGCCGAGCGACCGCTCACCGCTTCGCTGCACCGCGACGTTTCCGGTGCGCTGATCGCCCACGTGAAGGGCGCGCCATCATTCGTATTGAAGTCGTGCGTCCGCGTGCTGACGGGGGAGGGGCCGGTGCCGCTCACTCCGGGACTGCGCGACCGATTTGATAGTGCGAACGACCAGATGGCCAAGCAGGGCATGCGTGTCATCGCGCTCGCCATGGGTCCAGTCTCCTCGAATAGCCCCGATGCGCTGCACGACCTCACCTTCGTCGCGCTCGCGGGATTGATCGATCCGCCTGCGGAGGGCGTTGCGGACACGATCGCGCGATTCCGCGACGCCGGCATCCGAACGGCGATGCTGACGGGCGATCAGCGCCTCACAGCGGAGGCGATCGCGGCGGAGCTGGGGCTGCTCGAGCCTGGGCACGAGACCCTCGATGGAGCCGAGATTGGTCGGCTGTCGGACGATGAGCTGAGCATCCGGGTTCGTACATGCGACGTGTTCAGCCGGATCAGCCCAACCGACAAGCTGCGCATCGTGGATGCGCTCCAGCGCAACGGCGAGATCGTGGCGGTCATCGGAGACGGCGTGAACGACGCGGCCGCGCTGAAACGGGCGCACGCGGGCGTGGCCATGGGCATCCGCGGGACAGACGTCGCGAAGGAGGCCGCATCGGTCGTGCTTCAGGACGACCGCTTTCCGACGATCGTCGCCGCCATCGAGGAAGGACGCGTGATCTACGACAACATCCGGAAGTTCGTGTTCTACCTGTTCAGCTGTAATCTCGCTGAAGTGCTCGTGCTGTTCGTGGCCGGGGTCGCCGGCATGCCACTGCCCCTGCTGCCGCTTCAGATCCTCTGGCTCAACCTCGTCACCGACACGTTTCCGGCGCTTGCGCTCGCGGTCGAGCCTGCGGAGCCGAACATCATGCGACGTCCGCCCGTGCACCCTGGTGCGGCGATCCTGTCGGCGCGCTTCCTCAGAGGCATCGGCGTCTTCGCGCTTCTCATCACGGGCTCCACCATCGCGGCATTCACGTGGGGGCTGCACGGAGGCGGCGGCCCGGCGTCGTACACGCACGCCGTTACACTCAGCTTCATGACCCTCGGCCTGGCGCAGCTCTTCCATTTGGGCGACGCGCGCAGCCGACACGACGTGCTGTCGCCGCATCGTATGACGGCGAACCGCCATGCGATCGGCGCGGTTGTGCTGGTCGTGCTGCTTCAGTGTCTTGCCGTCTACACGGAACCGCTCGCGACTGTCCTCGGTACGCAGCCGCTCAAGGCCAGGGACTGGGCCGTCGTCCTTCCGCTCGCTGCGTTCCCCGCCGTCGTCGGCCAGGCGCGACGGGTCAGGAAGCGAGGCGCGCCTATATGAATCACCTGGTCGAGGACGCGACGTCATGTCGAAGTATTCCGCTAGCCGACATCCGGGTCCGAGCGTGACGCGGCCGGCAGAGTAAAGTGGAACGTGCTGCCGACGCCGGGCGCGCTCTCCGCCCAGATCCGGCCACCGTGCGCCTCGACGATGCCGCGGGCGATCGCGAGCCCCAGCCCCGCCCCTTCGATGCTTCGATTGCCGCCGCGCCAGAACGGCTCGAACAGCTGCTCCAGACTTTCCGCCGGGATGCCCGGGCCGGTGTCCTTCACTGTAAAGCGAACCGCGAGTCCTTCATCCCGTAACGCGACCTCGATCTCGCCGTGCTCGGGCGTGAACTTGGTCGCGTTGTCGATCAGGTTCGTCAGCACCTGGAGGATACGATCGCGATCGCCGGACACCCGGAGGTCTGCATCTGGCAGACTGCTCTGGAGCTTCTGATGCTTCCCTGCGGCGAGCGGGCTTGCGCCCTCGATCGCCTCGCGGGCGACGGCGGCCGGATCGAGGACGCGGCGCTGGAGCGCCAGCCGGTCAGCCTCGATGCGTGCGACATCGAGCAAATCGCGGATGAGCCGCTCCATGCGCTCGGCCGCCCCGATGATCCGGGCGATGTGGGCGGCCTGATCCCTGAGGGGAGGAGTCTGCTCCAGCATGAAGCTGGCGGTCAAGGTGATGACGTTGAGCGGGCTGCGCAGGTCGTGCGCGACCACCTGCAGCACGCGGTCGCGTGCCGCGACGGCGCGCTGCGATTCTCGATAGCGCCTCGCATGGTCGATCTCCAGGCTGGCGAAGCGCGCCAGGAGGAGCGCGTATGCGATGTCCTCGTCGCGATAGGTACGGCTGGAGGAAGCGAGCAGAATCACCCCCAGCACTTCCTCACCCGCCAGCAACGGCACCGCCATCAGGGAATGCAGACCGAGCGCGTCCACAATCCGCCTGTGCTCCGCGTCGTGGCACTGGGTCTCCAAAATCGAGCGACGCACATCGGGGACGACGACCGCGGAGCGCGTGTCCAGGGCATGCAAAGACACGTGCGGTCGCCCGCGATCCGGAGAATACCGCTTCAGCTGGCGCGTGAGATCGGCGTACGCGGGGTCCGCATGCGCGACATGGACGCGGTGGAGTGTCGCGCCATCGACCATATCGATGATGCAGAAGTCCGCGAGAGACCGGACGGCGATCTCGGCCACGCCCGTCAGGGTTTCGTCGTAGTCGAGCGACCAGGGAAGCGCCTCGACGACCTCCGCTAGCAGGTCTCCCTCCGGCTGCGCGAGCGACATCCGAGACACCGCGCCGGAAGCTGGGAGACGCGTCGGATGCAAGCTGCACAGCGATCGCTCCGGTGTTCCGTTCGGTCGCATCGCTTTAACCTCGGTGCCAGGAAACCCGCAGTGAGAAGCGTTCCGCGGCCTCTGAACGCCAAGTCAAAGGTGGGGGATCGGCTCCCAAGCCGGAGTAGGGATTTGGAGGATTCCTTGTAGTCAAAAGGCCGGACAGCGTCCCAGGTGGACAGGGCGGAACCTAGACCGTGGGCGATGACTTCGCGTGCAGCAGACCCGTCTCGAGCGCGAAATGCACCATCTCGGAGCGGTGCCTCAGCTCGAGCTTCTCCATGACGCGCGCCCGGTAAGTGTCGACCGTTTTCGGGGAAATGAACAGCTTCTCGCCGATCTCGCGTGAGCTGAAGCCCTCCGCGGCCATCACCAGCACCTGCCGCTCACGCTCGGTCAGACGCCGTACCAGATCCTCGTCGCCCTTTGATATCTTCGCCCTGTTCCTACCGACAGCGGACTTCGGATACCGGAACTTTTTGGCGGCGACCGTGCGGATCGCCCGCGTCACGTCCTCATCGGCGCTGGTCTTCCGCAGGAAGCCGCTACCACCCGCCTCGAGAACGGATTCGAGGTACTGCTCTTCGGGGTGCATCGTCAGGACGAGCACCCTGGGCGAGTTCGGACCGCTGGCGATGCGCCGTGTGGCGTCGAGGCCGCCGGCGCCCGGCATCGACAGGTCCATAAGCACGACGTCCGGCCTGAGCAGCGCGGCCTGATCCACGGCTTCTTCGCCGGTCGATGCCTCACCCACGACGTGCAGGTCTGGCTCAGCGTCGATGAGCGCGCGCAGTCCGGCGCGCAGCACGGCGTGGTCATCGGCGAGGAGGACTCGGATCGGGTCAGGCATTGAGCAGCTCGGCCTGGAGTGGGAAACGGATCTCGACGCACGTGCCGGAGCCGGACCGACTCTCGATGCGGACGCTCCCGTCCCAGTATGCGGCCATTTCCCTCATGCTGGACAGTCCCAACGCATGGTCCGAGGATCGGAGGGCGTGGCGTACACTGAAACCGCGACCGTCGTCCTGCACGATCACCACTGCCGCACTGTCCACGGCACAGGTGGTGAGCCGCAGCACCCTCGCATGGGCGTGGTCGACGACGTTGTCGATCGCCTCCTGCACGATGTGGAGCAGCGCGAGGCGAGGCGCGTCGGCCAGAGGTCCGAGCGGCCGCATGTCCGCGTCGAGGTGAATGCCGACTCTTTCGCAGGCGGTACGCGCCATCGACAGCAGCGCGGCCTCCGCGCCAAGCATGTCGAGTAGCGCAGGCCGCAGCGGGTCCGCCCCCTTTTCCAACCGTTCCATGGTTGCGACGATTGCGCCCCGGACGCCGCGGATGCTTTCCTGACCGCCGTCACTCGGCCCGGGAGGCACGGCCCTCAGATGGAGCAAGGCGCTCGCCAGCGTCTGCGCTGCCTCCTCATTGACATCGCGCGCCCTCCGCCGCCGGTCCTCGTCCGAAACGCGGAGCGCGCGGAGGGCCACCCCCCGCAGTCGTGTGCGCTCCCGTTGCGCGCGAACGACGAGGACGAAGTTCAGGGTGAAGGCGGCGACGGCGGAGATCAGCAGGATCGGCACGAGCTCGAGCCAGTCCGAGGCGGAGCGCGCCGCGATCACCAGCGCGATGGCGGTCGCCGTCGCACCGGCCGTGTTGGCGAGTATGGCCCGCATCATGGTGCCCGCTCGGCGAGTGCGGTGGCGTTCGTCGCAAGCGGGATGGAGGCGGTCGACGCGGGCACGAACACATCGTACTCGACGACGACCTGGTCGCGCACCCGCACCAGGCCGAGCACCGCCCGCGGCGGATCGACATCGAAGTCGCTCATGCGCAGCGGCAGCGAGCCGCTGATCCGCACGCGCCGCGGGTCGGTTGCGTCCCACCGGACCGACGCCGAAATCGGATGCGAAACTCCGGCCACTTCGAGCGTCGCCTCGGCCTGCAGGACCTCGTCCGAGGCCGACCGCACCCGCACGGATCGAGCGACGATGTCCGGATTGCGTTCCCAGCGCAGCGCAGCGCGGAGGTCCCGCTCCATGCCGCGCGACGAGCAGCGGATGCCTGCCACCGGCAAATGCACCACCAGCCTCGTCAGAGGATCCGCAGCCGCGCGGTTCAGGAGCGCGTACCCTCCGCCGACCGAACAGCGCCATGGGCCGAGGCTCGTGCGGCCGCTCAGCGTCACCGCGCTGCCCGGAAGCGGTTCGATCCGCTCGATCGACTGCGCCCCGAGGCCGGCCGCGGACAGCGCGAGCACGACCGCCGTCGAGGCGGCCGTGCTCCGGAAGACGCTGCGCGGAGCGGCGTCTGCCGCCCCGCGCCGAATCGAATAGGAGCTCATGGTCAGAAGGCGACGACGCCCTCGAGGACGAACCCGTCGAACTCGCCACCGTTGCGGATGTCGGCCGTCGGGAAGTCGTTGTACTGCTGCGTCACCCACTCGCCCTTGAAGAGGATGTTCGGCGTCACGAACCAGCCGGCACCGAGCTGGATGCGATCGACGCTCACCTCGTTCGCGACGTTGCGCAGCTCACCGCTCGCGGTGTTGTACCGACCCGCGGCGTACACCCGGTCGTCGAACATGCGGTAGACGAGGTCACCCGCGTACTGGGTCCAGGAGCGGTCGCCCTCTTCCTCGAACTGACTACCACTCGAGAACTCCGCCGTGCCGAACAGCTCGAGGCCGCCCACCTCGACGAAGGGGTTCACCATGAAGGCGGTCACCTCGTTCGAGAAGCCGGGGTTCACGTTCCCCGACCATGCCTGGCCGCCCACAGTCGCCCCTGTATTCTCCATCACGAAGTAGTAGCGCGACCCCGCACGGTCGCCGCTGTACAGCGTGTTGCTGAGCGCACGATCCTGCGTGAAGACCGAACCCATCAGGCGGATGCGCAGATCGTCCGAGAACTGGCGGTCGTAGCCCAGCTTGCCCATGAACGCCGGCCCGCGCCGGTCGGGCATGCGCACCTCGCCCTTGATCTCGCCGCCGGTCACGCCGGCCATCGCGATCAGACCCCTAATCCGCGCATAGGCGTGCGCCCCGACCTGGGTCGTGAACGCGTCCATGATCAGGTTGCCGACAAACGGGTTGTGCATCGCGTTGCCGTTGTCGGTGCGACGATAGTGCGCGTCGCCGTAGTCGATCTCGAAGTGACCGACCTTCAGCGTCAGCACGTCCATGAGGCTGTTCAGGATCGGAGCATCGATCGGCGACTCGTCGATCAGGATGTACCCGTCCTTCACCCACGCCTCCGAGTGGTGACGCGAGGACAGGTAGGCGGTCAGAGCAACCCGAATTCCGGGTGCGACCTGCGCATTGAGCGCCAGGTTGGCCGTCGCGTTGTTGAAGCCCCAGCCGAGGTCCATCAGCTGGTTCGTGTTCGTGCCCGCGTCGTTCAGGACTTCGTCGGCCGTGTTCGAGTGCTCGATCGCCTGGAACTGCTGCGTGAAGCCCGCGCCCCAGTCGAGGCGGAAGCCGGTGTACGGCACGCCGTCGTGCTTCGGCGGCTCGAAGACGTTCAGGCCGCGCTGATCGGCAGGCCGCATGTGCTGAATCACGATCTGCGGCGCGGTCGACGTCGACTCGGTCGGCTCCGTCGCGTCCTCGACGAGCCCCGCAGATACCGGCACCTGATCGGGTTCCACCGCCGACTGGGCGGCGAGCGGCGCAGCGGCGAGGATCATCGCTCCCACGAGGAGCAGCGTTGTACGGTTACTCATTGTCATGTTCCTTTCCTGGTTGTTGAGTGAAAGAGCATCGGTGTCAGCGCGCGGCGACCAACTGGCCCTGCGCGAGGTAGACATCGAATTCGATCGTGATCCGGTCGTGCACCTTCAGCGTGCCGAGCATGAGCGACGGCGGCTCCACGCCCAGCTCCGTCATGCGCAGAGCGACGCGGCCCGAAGCACGCAGGCCTGCCGGCGCCGGCACCACTGTCGCGCTCAGCCGCACGGGGGTCGTCCGGCCCCCCACACTCAGCTGCCCCTCGGCCTGCACCTGACCCGCGGCGTCGACCTCGTAGCTGTCCAGCTCGAAGCGGATCTCGGGCTGCCGCTGTGCGCGAAGAGCGCGGCGCAGGTGACCGTTCATCGTCCCGTTGCGACAATCGATCGACGCCACCGGAATCGTGAGCGCAACCTGGTGCGTGCCTGCCGCCAGCTCCGCGATCGAGGAGCCCTGTCCGCTCACCCTGCCTTGTACGTTCGCCGTCGAGCAGCTCCAGCTGCGGAGGGTCGAGCCACCATTGATCGTGAGGCGGCTCGCCGTCCCGGGCGGGTCCTGCGCGAGAACCTCCGCACCCGCCCCGAACGCCAGCAGTGCCAGCGCCGCCATTGTTCGTGCCCTCATGATTTGCCTCCTGCCGATGGTCACGTTGTTCGTGACTTCAAGATCGGCGAGGCGCGCCAAAGGCGGTGTCAGGGGGGCTCCGCGAGCTGCGACCGGCGAATCCAGCCGGCGGCCGTAGGGAAAATCCCTACGGGGACAAGCCGAGAAGCGGCACGGGAGGGGCGTTTCCGGTACGCCAGTCAGAATCCACGGTTTTCGGACAGAAGAGGCGGAGAAACCCTGACTTCGACCGGAACCGCGCTTGGGTAATCTGAAGACGCGGGGGGCGACTCCGCGCCCGAGGGGTGGCGATTACCGCACTCAAGCCGGACCCCGCCCGCGGTTCTTCAATGGGCAACCGGCCCAAGGGAGGTCAGGATGGAATTCAGGAACATCATGGTGCCGCTGGACGGGTCGCCAGCCGCGGAGCATGCGCTGCCACGGGCCGCGGCAATCGCGCAGCGTGCGAACGCCTGCATCCGCATCGTCGCAGTCCTGCCGGGCGCGGGCTTCCTCGAACCGGAAGACCTGCCCAGCGCCGTGTCGGAACGACTCCGCCGCGGCAAGGAGCAGCTGTCCAGGTATGTCGATCGGGTGGTCGCCACGCTGCGCGCCACCTCGCATGTCAGGGCAACCGGTTCGGTGCGAATCGACGCGCCAGTCGACGGGCTGCTGAAGGAGATGGAGGACAAAACCGTGGATCTGGTCGTGATGACCTCGCACGGCCGCGGCGGGCTAAAACGCGCCTGGCTGGGGAGCGTCACCGACGCGTTGCTCCGTCGCGCCGCCGTGCCCGTGCTCGTGGTGAAGCCCACCAGCGACTCGCAGCCGGATTGGAAACGGCCGGGGCCAGCGCTCGACTCCGTTGTCGTACCACTCGACGGCTCGACGGTCGCGGAAGCTGCGCTCGAACCCGCGGCGGCGCTGGCAGAACTGTATGGCGCCTCGCTGATCCTGCTTCAGGTGGTCACCACTCCGTACGTGGTGCCACCCACAGCCGTGCCCTACGGCATGGTGGTGGATCACATCGAGGTCCTCGACCGCCGTTCCCGCGCAGAGGATTATCTGCAGCGCGTCGCGGAACGCGTGCGGGCAGAAGGGCTCACCGCGACGCCGATCGTCATCGACCAGGAATCGATCGCAGAGGGTATCGTCGCGCATTCAGAGAACGGCGCCGAGACGGTGATCGCGCTGGCCACCCATGGCATCGGTGGAGTCAAGCGACTGCTGCTCGGCAGCGTAGCGGACAAGGTGCTGCGCCTGGCGGAGGCGCCGGTGATGGTCGTCCGACCGGAGGAAGCCCAGCCGGGCGACGAGACGACCAGACACGCGCTGCACGAGAGTGTTGCAGGTTAGCCTGCGCACCGATAACCCAGTCGGCAGCTGCCGGGCCGCTCCTCGAACGGCAGCCTCATGCTCCCGTGTCCAGATGCAACAGGGGCACGGGAGCAACAGCCGCCACTAGATTGTGGCGATGACCGTTCCCGGCCGATCGATCTCAGACCATCCGCTGCTGGAAACCCGTCGGGACGTGCTGCGCCACTACCTGGGCGATCTCGTCTACGGCGCGAACGACGGCATCATCACCACATTCGCGATCGTCGCCGGCGTCGCGGGCGCCGATCTGCCCGGAGCCGTCGTCATCATTCTCGGCGTGGCCAACCTGATTGCCGACGGATTCTCGATGGGCGCGAGCAATTTCCTGTCGCTGCGCTCGAAAGCGACCATGGAACGCATCCACGTCGGCCGCGTCTCCGAGCCCTTCGCACTCCGCCACGGACTCGCGACGTTCCTGGCGTTCGTGACCATCGGCGTGATCCCGCTCCTCGGCTACATCCTGCCGTTCCGCGGCGATCCGTTTGTGGTCGCCTCGGTCATGACGCTCAGCGCGATGTTCGTCGTGGGCGCGTCCCGCTCCTTCGTTTCAGGTGGACGCTGGTGGAGCGAAGGCGCGGAGATGCTGGCCGTTGGCGCGACCGCCGCAGCCGTCGCGTTCGGCCTCGGCCGCCTGGTCGCCGCCCTGACCGGCTACGCACCGTAGCCTTCGCCATGTCAGGCCCTGCCGGCCCTGCTGGGGCGGCCGGACCGGACGGCCCGCGCCTGGATCCCAGAGGTCTTGACTTATCAATATCCGTTGATGTATCGTTCGGCATGACTAATCGCACCGCCACCCAGGAGGAGCTGCTGCTCCGGCGCTTTCAGGCGATCGCCGAGCCGACCCGGCTCGGCATCGTGCGCCAGCTCACGAGCGGCGAGCGCTGCGTCTGCGACCTCCAGGGCGACATGGACGCGGCGCAGTCGCGCCTGTCCTTCCACCTGAAGAAGCTGAAGGAGGCGGGCGTGGTCAGCGACCGGCGCGAGGGGCGCTGGGTCCACTATTCACTGGTGCCGGAGGCGCTCGAGGAGATGCGCGCCTTCCTGGGGGAGGTAAAGGATGAGTGCTGTGCATGGGATTCGGGTGCGGGACGGCTGGTTCCTCTTCGGGCTTCGGCTGACGCGGAGGGTGGTGCGTGTTGCGACTGACCTCGGGCGTTAGGCGTTAGGCGTTAGGCGTTAGGCGTGAGCAGCGGAGCGCGCCGGTGTGCTGTCCGGCCGAGGGCTGATGGCTGCTAGCAGTACCCCTTTTTTTGGACCGATGTATCAACCAAACTTGATGAACGGGAGGAGGACGATGAGTGAGCTGAAGACGCTGGTGCGACAGAAGTACGGGGAGGCGGCGGAGCGGGCGGCGGCGGGCGATCGGAGCACGTGCGGCTGCGGCACGTCGTGCTGCGGGGGCGAGGCGGCATTCGACCCGATCACGCGGGACCTGTACGACGCGGTGACGACGGCGACGCTGCCGGAGACGGCGGTGCTGGCATCGCTGGGCTGCGGCAATCCGACGGCGCTGGCGGACCTGCGCGAGGGCGAGGTGGTGCTGGACCTGGGCAGCGGCGGCGGCATCGACGTGCTGCTGTCGGCGCGGCGCGTGGGTCCGACGGGCAAGGCCTACGGCGTCGACATGACGAACGAGATGCTGGCGCTGGCGCGGCGCAACGCGGCGGAGGCGGGCGTCACGAACGTCGAGTTCCTGAAGGGGGACATCGAGAACATCCCGCTGCCGGACGCGAGCGTGGACGTGATCATCTCGAACTGCGTGATCAATCTCGCGGCGGACAAGCGGAAGGTGCTCGCGGAGGCGCATCGGGTGCTGACGCCGGGCGGCCGCTTCGCGGTGTCGGACGTGGTGGTCGATGGTCCGGTGCCCGCCGAGGTGCGGCGCAGCATGGAGCTGTGGGTGGGCTGCGTCGCGGGTGCTCTGGACGTGGCGGAGTTCGAATCGCTGCTGGTGGACATCGGCTTCGAGGACGTATCCATCGAGCCGACGAGGGTATATCGGACGGAAGACGCGCGCGGGTTTCTGGAGGAGGCGGGTCTCGACGTGGACGCTTTCGGGGCGGAGATCGACGACAGGTTCATGTCGGCCTTCGTCAGGGGAACGAAGCGGTCGTCTTGATTCGAGGGCCGATCATCTTTCATCGACCACGAGCTTTGCGCGCTCGAACGGCTTGCCGGCGCGTTTCGTAGCGATCGCGGCGATCCGCTTGCTTCGGCGGGGCCTATCGGAGCCACGCAGCGCGGCCAGGGAGGAGAACGACTCTTGCCCGGCCGCTACGGCTGGCTCCGGTAGACTCGACCGAAGCAAGCGGATCGCCGACGACGCTACGGCTCTTCACGAGATGGATTTGGACAATCCAGCGTGCGGCGGACGGCTCCAGTGAGAGCGGGAGCGGTAAATGGTTTTTCGAGGAAGGCAGCGGCGGGGTCGAGAGGCACATTGCCGCTTGCCGCATCCTCGGAATAACCCGACATGAACAACACCCTGAGGTCCGGACGGAGGCCTTTCAGCTCCTCGGCGAGCGAGAAGCCACTCATGCGCGGCATCACGAGATCCGTGACGAGGATGTCGAGCCTGGGAGAGTTCCGCGCGATCAGCAGTGCCTCGCCCCCGTTGGCCGCCTCCAGCACCGTGTAGCCGGCACGCCTCAGGATGCGCAATCCGATCTGCCTTACGGATGCCTCGTCCTCGACCAGGAGGACGGTCTCCGTCCCTCTGATGACAGATGCATCCGTCTCGGCGACGGAGGACAGCGATCCGGCTGCCTCTCCTGCCACAGGCAATTGGATTTCGAATGTTGAACCTTCGCCGACGACGCTCTGGACCCAGATGAATCCGCCGCTCTGCTTTACGATCCCGTACACGGTCGCCAGTCCCAGACCCGTCCCACGACTCGCGTCCTTGGTGGTAAAGAAGGGTTCGAAGATTCGCTCCAGCAAATCCGCAGGGATTCCACACCCCGTGTCCCGGACCGAGAGCACGACGTACTTTCCGGCGGGAACTTGAACGTGGCTGCGAACCGCCGGCGTTGCCTGGTGCAGCTCCCGCAATCCGATCGACAGCGTTCCACAGCCGGTCATGGCATCCCGCGCATTCACTACCAGGTTCATGATCACCTGCTCCACCTGGCTGCGGTCCGCGTAAACAAAGCCGAGGCCCGAGGGGGCGTCGGTGCTGAGCTGCACATCCTCGCTCACGATTCGGCGCAGCATCCTGTCTATGTCGGAAAGCAGGCGCCCCAGGTCGATCAGCTCCGGCCGGAGGACCTGCTTTCGACTGAAGGCCAGGAGCTGTCGCGTCAAGACGGCTGCGCGGTCGGCAGCCTTTCGGATTTCTTCGATGTCCACTCGCAGGGCGTCATGATTCGGCAGGTCGGCCAGAACGAGCTCGGTGTTGCCGATGATGGTGGTCAGAATGTTGTTGAAATCATGCGCGACCCCACCTGCGAGACGGCCGACGGCTTCCATCTTCTGGGCCTGCCTGAACTGATCCTCCAAAAGCCGCAGCTCGGTGACGTCCTCTACCACGACGAGCACGCGGTCATCCCCTCCGGCAGGATCGGGAATCAGGGAGAGGGTCGCACGGCTCCACCTCACGGATCCGTCGGCATGCAGGAAGCGCCTGTCGGCGCGCGTTCGCTTCACGGTTCCATCGACGAGCTGGCGCACGCTTTCCCGGGCGCCTGCGAGATCGTCCGGATGGACGATCTGCTCGAGCTCGAGTTGCGGCGGGTGATCCGCGTATCCCAGCATCTCCCGGAGCGCCGGGTTGGAGGCGACGAGCGTCCCTCCGATGGTGTGCACCGCCATGCCGATACCCGCTCGCTCGAAGAGAGTCCGGAAGTTCGCTTCGCTCTTCCGCATGGCATCGATCGCCAGCTCCTGTTCGCGTTCGGCGCGGAGTTGGTCGGTAATGTCGAGTGCCATCACGGCCAGGCAGCGCGTACCCGCGACGAGTACCTCGTGGGAACGAACGTCCACCTGGAACCGTGTGCCATCCTTCCTGCGATGCGTCCAACGGCCGCGTTTGCGATAATTCGCTCCGGCTTTTCGAAGTTCGGCCAAAAATCCCGGAACATCCTCGGCTGGCCGGAGTTCATCCGCCTTCATGCCGACAAGCTCCTCGCACGTGTAGCCGTACTGCTGGACGGCCGCATCATTGATGGCGACGATCCGCCTGCTCTCGATTTCGAAGAGGTAAAGCGGGGCGGGCACCTCACCAAAGGGTAAACGCGCCAGAAGCGCGGACTTGCACGCGACTCCCCCAGTCGGGATGGGATCGGACATGGCCTTCCTCCTTCTTTTCCAGAGACGCGAGCGACCAGGCTCTCTCGAGATGGCCGGAAGCCGGGTTCTGGGGGAGCTAGGTCCCGGGCATCTCAAGAATGCGCATGCGGCGGAGAAGCCGGTGTCGGGAGATTCCCGCCGCGTGCGTCCGGAGGTAGCGGAAAAATCGGCATCGCTCGAGCACGCGAAATTCGTGGCCACTGAAGTACGATGCGGGATCGCAGGAGAGAAGAGACGAGTGACCGGAACGGAAAGAGCAAGTGCCGCCACATCGTAGACGGAAAGACCCCGACGAAGCAGCGCCGCCGCTGAGGGAAAGACTCAGGGCCCTGCGCCTGCTGCCGCCGTTCCTGCGCATGGTGTGGCGGACCAAGCCGTCGTATGGCCTCGGCATCATGCTGGCGCGCGTGTTGTCGGCGTTCGTGCCGGTGGCGATGCTGTGGGTCGGCAAGCTGCTGATCGACGAGGTGGTCGCGAATCTGGCGGCCGCGGATACCGACTGGACGCGGCTGTTCACGCTGGTCGCGCTCGAGGCGGTGCTCGCGCTGGGGCAGGAGATCCTCGGCCGGGTGTCGAACCTGCTCGAGTCGCTGCTGGGCGATCTGTTCGGCAACCAGATGAGCGTGCGACTGATGGAGCACGCGGCGATCCTGGACCTGGAGCAGTTCGAGGATCCCGACTTCTACGACAAGCTGCAGCGCGCGCGCCGCTCGACGACGGGGCGCGTCGCGCTGGTCGGCATCATCCTGGGCGTCGGGCAGCAGCTCCTGACCGTGGCCTCGCTGCTGGTCGCGCTGCTCGCGTTCAACGCGTGGCTGCTGCTGATCCTGGTGGTCGCGATCCTGCCCGCGTTCCTGGGCGAGACGCACTTCGCCGGGCAGAGCTATTCATTGTTTTTTCGCTGGACGCCGGAGCGGCGCGAGCTGGACTACCTGCGCTGGGTCGCGGCGAGCGACGTGACCGCGAAGGAAGTGAAGCTGTTCGGCCTGTCCGATCACCTGATCGGGCGCTACTCGCGGCTCGCCGACGCGTACTACGCGGCCAACCGCGCGCTCTCGATCCGGCGGGCGGCGACGGGCACGCTGCTCTCGGGGCTGTCGACCATCGCCTACTACGGCGCGGTCGCGTTCATCGTGGTGCAGGCCGTGACGGCGGTGATAACGATCGGCTCGCTGACGTTCCTGGTCGGCTCGTTCGAGCGCTGCCGGTCGCTGATCCAGAGCGTGCTGCTGCGCGCGGCCGACGTGTACGAGGAGTCGCTCTTCCTGCGCGATCTCTTCGACTTCCTCCGGATGCGGCCGCGCACGCCGCAGCCGCTGGACGCGCTGCCGGTGCCGAAGCCGATCCGGAGCGGCTTCGTCTTCGAGAACGTCGGCTTCCGCTACCCGGACAGCGAGCGCTGGGCGCTGCGCGGCGTGTCGTTCGCGATGGGACCCGGCGAGCGCGTCGCGCTGGTGGGCGAGAACGGCGCGGGCAAGACGACGCTGGTGAAGCTGCTCACGCGCCTCTACGACCCGAGCGAGGGGCGCATCCTGCTCGATGGCCGCGATCTGCGGGACTACGACCTGGCGGAGCTGCGTCGCGCGGTCGGCGTGATCTTCCAGGACTTCGTGCGCTACGACATGCTCGCGCGCGAGAACATCGCGATCGGACGCATCGAGGCGATGGACGACGACGCGCGCATCCGCGAAGCCGCGGGCAAGTCGCTCGCGGCGGACGTGGTCGCGAAGCTCGAGCGCGGCATGGAGCAGATGCTCGGCCGCCGCTTCGAGGGCGGCGCCAACCTGTCCGGCGGCGAGTGGCAGAAGATCGCGCTCGCGCGCGCGTACATGCGCGACGCGCAGTTGCTCGTGCTCGACGAGCCGACGGCCGCGCTCGACGCGCGCGCCGAGTACCAGGTCTTCCAGCGCTTCAGCGAGCTGACCGCCGGCCGCATGGCCGTGCTCATCAGCCACCGCTTCTCGACCGTGCGCATGGCGGACCGGATTCTGGTTCTGGAGGACGGACGCGTGGTGGAGGACGGCAGTCATTCGGTGCTCGTCGTTGCCGGGGGAAAATACGCCGAGCTCTTCTCGCTCCAGGCCGCGGGTTACCGGTAGCTCGGCGTGTGGGCAGGTGGCATTGGCCAAATCGGAAGGAATGGTTCACCTTTCGGGATCCGCGCGACGAAATGTTCCGATTTTCGGGATTCGCGCGACAAAACAACGACGGAACCACGGTCCCATCAAACGGAGCTGATCACCTCATGATGGAAGCTCTAGACAGGAGACTCGCACGCTTCGGCGGGCCCGCTCATGCGATTCTGCGCATCGGCGCGGCACTGCTGTTCCTGCAGCACGGCGTGATGAAGTTGTTTGGCTGGCTGGGCGGCGTCGACGGGGCCGGCGGCACGGTCGAGCTGATGAGCATCTATGGCCTGGCGGGTGTGATCGAGGTGTTCGGCTCGATCCTGCTCGCCATCGGGCTGTTCACCCGGCCGGTCGCGGCGATCGCGTTCGTCGAGATGCTCGCGGCGTACGCGATCGCGCACATGCCGCAGGGCGGGTTCCCCGTCCAGAATCAAGGCGAGCTCGCGTTGCTCTTTGCGCTCGTCTGGCTGTTCATCGCCACGAACGGACCCGGGCCGTGGAGCGTGGACCGGCGGCTCGCGCACCGGGGGACGACGCGCACGGTTACCTGACCGGCGCGGTTCCGGCCGCGGCCCGCCCGCTTGTGGCTCGTCGAGGCTGATTAGCTCCCTGCGGTCGTCGGACAGCCATTCGTGGCGGGCCGGCGCGAAGCATTCGGTACTGGGCCAACCGCTATGGTCGGCCAGTTACCGAATGCAACGCTCCTGCCCGACCACGCGCGCCTGACCTCCCTTCCTCAACTCGCCGGCCGCGTCTGATCCGCGTTCAAATCCAAAGGCTGGCAGCCGGGCAGGATGTTCTCGCACAGCGTGTTCGTGTAGACCTCGAGCATGGTGACGTAGCTCGCGAAGTCGTACGCGGCGCCGTGCGCGCCGGGCGGATAGAAGCGCAGCTCGGCGTCCTTGCCGGCGCTAGTCAGCGCGGTGAGCAGCTGCATGGTGTTCTGCGGGTGGACGTTCTCGTCCATCGCCGAATGAATCAGCAGCAGATGGCCCTCCAGTCGATCGACCTTGTTCAGCGTCGAGGCGCGGGCGTAGCCCTCGGCGTTGGGTCCGAGCAGGCCCATGTAGCGTTCGGTGTAGATGGTGTCGTAGAGCCGCCAGTCGGTGACGGGCGAGTTCGCGATGCCGACGCTGAAGACGCCGGGGTGGGCGAGCATCGTGTAGATCGCGGCATAGCCGCCGTAGCTGGTGCCGTGGATCGCGATGCGCTCGGCGTCGACGTACGTCTGCCGTCCCAGCCAGCGCGCGGCCTCGGCGAAGTCATTCGACTCCCAGCGCCCCAGGTCCTCGTAGACGATCTCCATGAAGTCGCGGCCGTAGTTGCCATTGCCGCGATTGTTGAGCGAGACGACGAGATAGCCCTGCTGGGCGAGGTACTGGTGCCAGCCGGTGCTCTCGAAGGCGTTGTAGACGTCCTGCGAGCCGGGACCGCCGTAGACGGTGAGGACGACGGGGTAGCGGCGACCGGGATCGAAGCCCGGCGGCTTGATCATGCCGCCGTCGAGTCGCTGGCCGTCGCTCGTGGTGAAGGAGAACAGCTCGAGCGGCGAGTACTCGTGGGTCTCGAGCCAGCGATCGATCTCGTTGTTAGCCCCGAGCACGGCGACGCGGCGGCCGTTCCCCTCGGTGCTCCACAGCTCGACCGTGCGATGCTGCGTGGTGCTCGACCAGGTGTCGATGTACCAGTCGGTGCTGGGCGACATGTCGATCGAGTGGGTGCCGGCCTGTTGCGTGAGCCGACGCTTGCGCGAGCCGTCGAAGCGGATCGAGTAGAGGTGCCGCTCGAGCGGTGAGCGCTCCGTCGAGACGTAGTAGATGGTGCGGTCGTCGACGTCGATGCCCTCGACGCGCGTGACGACCCAGTCGCCGCTCGTCACCTGATTCAGCAGGCGGCCGTCGTAGGCGTAGCGGTAGATGTGCTGCCAGCCGTCGCGGTCCGAGATCCAGAAGAACTCGCGGATCCCCTCGGGGAAGTAGAAGAAGTGGTCGATGCCGGCGAAGAAGTCGAAGACGTCGATCCAGGCCTCGGACCGCTCCTCCATGACCTGTCGCCGCTCGCCCGTGCGCACGTCGAAGAAGAAGAGGCGCAGGTGGTTCTGGAGGCGGTTCAGCGTCACCACGGCCAGCGTGTTCGGATCGCTCGTCCAGTAGATGCGGGGGATGTAGTGCTCCTCGGCGAGGCCGGTGTCGAGGAAGCGGACCTGGCCGGTGCCGACGTCGGCGACGCCGATGCGCACCACCGGATTGTGGTCGCCCACCTTGGGATAGGCGATGTGCACCCACTCCGGGTGCTGCTCGCCGTAGTCGGTGAGCTGCACGAACGGGACGCCGCCCTCCTCCGTCTGCCAGAAGGCGATGCGGCGGTTGTCCGGCGACCACGCCCAGGCCTGCACCAGGCCGAACTCCTCCTCGTAGACCCAGTCGAAGACACCGTTGAAGATGGTGTCGTTCGCGCTGTCGGTGAGGCGGCGCTCGCGGCCGCTCGCCAGCTCGATGACGTAGAGGTCGCCCCCGCGCTCGTAGCCGATGAGCGAGCCGTTCGGCGACAGCTCGGCGGTGCGCGCATCCGTCACCGCGCGCCGGATCGTGTCGCCCTCCAGCGAATAGAGGTAGAAGTCCGCGATGCCCGAGTGGCGGTAGATGGGTCGGAAGTTCGACTGGAACAGCAGGAACCGGGAGTCCGCACCGAAGGTGAACTCGTCGTACCGGAACGGCTCGTCGGTGCCCGGCAGAGTGAGCGGCCGGTCCACCAGCAGCTCGTCGCGCTGACGCGCGGGATCGTAGCGGCGGATCTCCGGCTGCCGCGTCGTCGGATTCACCGTCGTGAACGAGAAACGCGCGCCCTCGTCGATCCAGTTCACGCTGCGCGGCCCCGCGCGGCCCGACAGCGCGCTGCCCGCGCGTATCGCTTCCTCGATACTGCCCAGTCGCTGGCGCTGCGCCGCCTGCTGTCCCGCGACCGGCGTCGCCATCATCACCACCAGGACCGCCATCACCGCGCGCAGCGCGGAGGGTAAAGCTCTCGACATGGGTTCCTTCCGTTCCGGGTTCGGTTGCGGCGGCTGAAGCTATGCCGTTCCGCAGGCACGAGCCAAGCCAGTGGGACGACCCGTGCTTTGGCGCGGCGTTCGAGCGCTGGCGAGGGTTCGTGCGAGCCCGAGGTTTGCAGGGCGGGGCGGACTGCCGCGGGGATGGTCGGGCTCGGCAGTTGATTCACGAATTGCGAAAGAACATGAGAATCCAAGCTCTCGCTCTTCTTCTATTTCCTGTCCTCCTCGTGGGCTGCGATCCCGCCGCTCGGGAACGCGACTCGCTCGGGAATTCGGGCGGCGAGCCAGGCGGTGACGTTTCGGCGCGGGAGATCGATGCGGCTCTGTCTTCCTCGCTGGCGGCGGCGCGCGCGGGCGCGGACTCCGTGTTCGACGCGCTGCGGCCGGTCGCGCTGATGACGCCGGGCCAGGAAGCGACGCTGCGGCGCTACGGCAATCCGCAGCACCTGGCGCGCGCGCGTGCACTGGGCGCGCGGCCGGCGAGCGCGGCGGAGCAGGACCGATTCATCGAGGCGGGTCGCCTGGTACGGGTCCCGGACACGACCGACCTCTATGTGCTGCGC
Source organism: Longimicrobiales bacterium (assembly GCA_035512635.1). Lineage (GTDB taxonomy): Bacteria > Gemmatimonadota > Gemmatimonadetes > Longimicrobiales > RSA9 > DATKDR01. The sequence continues at coordinate 92,198 of DATKDR010000097.1, forward strand.
GAGCGCGAGTCATCGGGCGCGCTGCTGACGCCGGATGCGCTGGCGCTGCTGGAGGAGGTGGCGAGGCGGTTCCAGCGCGAGATGGAGCGGCGCGGACTGCCCGCCTATCGAGTGGAGGTGACGTCGATGCTGCGCACGGCGCAGGATCAGGCTGCGCTGCGCAGAGTTAATCCGAACGCGGCGGCGGGCACGAGCACGCACGAGTTTGGCACGACGCTGGACATCGCCTACGAGAGCTGGGCCGCACCGGCGCAACTGCCGCAGGCATACGTGCCGTCGGAGCCGGCGTGGCTCGCGCCGCACGCGGAAGTGGCGGCGCGCGCGCTGCTCGAATGGGCGGCCGCGCGCAAATCGCGCGAGCTGACGGCGATCCTGGGTGGCGTGCTGCGGGAGATGCAGTCGGAAGGTCTGGTCCTGGTGACGATGGAGCGGCAGCAGCCGGTCTATCACATCACCGTGGCGCGTCGTATCGTCGGCGAATGACGATCCTACTGCTGCGACCGATCGAGCGATTCCTGGGCCTGGAATCGGCGAGCGGGATCCTGCTGCTGCTGTCTGCGGCGATCGCGCTGGTGTGGGCCAACTCGCCCTGGTCGGCGTCCTACTTCGATCTGTGGCACCTGCCGATCGTCGTCGGAGCGGGCGGCTACCAGTTGTCGCTCGACCTGCATCACTGGATCAACGACGGTTTGATGGCCGTGTTCTTCTTCGTGGTGGGGCTCGAGATCAAACGCGAGGTGCTGGTGGGCGAGCTGGCCAGCCCGCGCGCCGCCGCGCTCTCCATATTCGCCGCGATCGGCGGGATGGTGGTTCCGGCCGCGATCTACGTCGCGCTGAACGCGGGCGGGCCGGGCGAGCCGGGCTGGGGCATTCCGATGGCGACGGACATCGCCTTCGCGCTGGGCGTGCTCATCCTGCTGGGCCGCCGCATCCCACTGGCGCTCAAGGTGTTCGTGACGGCCGTGGCGATCGTCGACGATCTCGGCGCCGTCGCGGTCATCGCGCTGTTCTACACGAGCGATCTCGCGCTCGGCTCGCTCGGCTGGGCGGCCCTGCTGCTGCTGCTGTCCGTCGGACTCAACCGGATGGGCGTGCGCCGGACGCTGCCCTATGCGGTGCTCGGCGGGGCGCTGTGGCTCGCGCTGCTCACGTCGGGCGTGCACGCGACGGTCGCGGGAGTGCTGCTCGCGATGACGATTCCTGCGCGCCGGCTGATCGATGCCCCGCAGTTCCTGGAGCGGGCGGGCGGGCTGCTGGCGGAGTTCGCCGAGGACGTGCAGCCCGGAAGGATGGATCCCACGCCGGATCAGCGTGATGCGCTGCTGGGGCTCGAGGACCACGCGGAGCGGCTGAGCAGTCCGCTCCTGCGCCTCGAGCACGCCCTGCACCCGCTGGTGGCGTTCGTCGTCATGCCGCTGTTCGCGCTCGCGAACGCCGGCGTCGCGCTCGGCGCAGGCCAGACGGTCGCCGGCGCGGGTGCGATCTCGCTCGGCGTTCTGCTCGGACTGGTGCTCGGGAAGCCGATCGGCATCGTGCTGGCGTCGTGGCTCGCGGTGCGCGGGGGCATCGCGATCCTCCCCGCAGGCATCCACTGGGGCCACATGGCGGGCGCGGGCATCCTGTGCGGGATCGGCTTCACGATGTCGCTCTTCATCGCGAACCTCGCGTTCCCGGCGGGCGTGCTGCTGCCGGCCGCGAAGATCGGCATTCTGGCCGGATCCGCGATCGCCGGCGTGGCGGGTACACTCGTGCTGCTGCGCGCGTCGCGCCGTGTGCCGCCCGTAACCGATCCGGAGCCGTAGTCGCTTGCGGCGCGCGGTTGCTCGTGGCTAACCGGCGCGCGGCCCCGCCTCGAACAGCTCCACCAGATTGCCGGACGGGTCCTCCACGAGAATTTGCTTGCCGCCGTTACCGGTAACGATCTCGTTCCTGAACTCGAGGCCCTTCTGCTTCAGTTCCTTTACGGTCCCTTCGAGGTCATCCACCGTGACCTGAATCCGATTCCAGCCGCCGGGCTCCGGTGAGCGACCATCCGGCATCGCCTGACCGGCACCGCCAGCGCCAGGCTGATTCAGGAGAAGCCGCAGCTCACCCCTCTCCAAAGCCGCGAATCCAGGAGCAGGGTGCATCCGGACTTCGAAGCCCAACTGCCTGTAGAAAGGCAGAGCAGCCTCCACATCATCGACGATGTACCGCACGCTGGCTTTGCTCATGAGTCGATCATCCGGGACGCATCGAGATGTTCAGGAACCGTTCTACGCAAACTCATAGCTCAGCTCCATGGGATGCTCCATGCCGTGTCCGACGGCAGAACTGCCATCCCCTTCGAGGCCGAGCAGGTCACCAGTGGCGGACCCGGGGACGACCGAGTACGACTCCTTTGCCTGGCCGTTTTCGAATGTTCCAGTGCGTTGGAGTACGAAGCTGCCGGTTTTGCTACCGATTCAGCCTGTGACGCGCTCGAGGCCGACGAAAGTGGCAGAGCCGTCGTCGCGGTACATCATCAGGTATTCAACGTGCCCTTCGCCCTCGATATCGCCGGCGAAGGTCTTGACGACACTGGCCCTTTTGAGTTTGGGCAGGCCGGGGCCTTCGCCAAAAGGCCTCTCGTCCCATGTCTTGATGGCAAACCGAACCTTCGCCGTCTTCCTCATTTTCCTCGTCCTGGATATCGCGTGGAGGCTTCCTTCCGGAACTCGAGTCCGCCGGTTCCGTGAGCGGCCGAGGCGCGAAGCGCCGAAGGCGGCACGCGGACGTTATCTGCCGTGGCGAAACGACGCGCCGATCCCTTACTCCACCTCCACCTCGCGAACGAAGACGACCGCAGAATCGCCTGGTTCTGCCTTTCCGTGAAAGGAGATGAGCGCCTGTCCGTGCTCATGAATGGTCACCATAGCTACGTGGTCGAACATTCGGAGTGGTTGGGTACAGAAGTCATGACCGCTGTGGATGTCGTATGGCCGCACATCCACTCGATGTCCTGTCACCTCCACGTCCGTTACGCCTTGAGTTTGGCACCCGCCGCCATAGGTCCGGACCGAAACCTCAAAAGGAACCGCTGCCTCAACCGCGTCAGGTACGTTGATCACCACTGGATCATGGAAGAACGAGATGATCCCAATCTCCTTCCGCGGCTCGGGTTCCGTCGGTCCTCCGCATGCCACGACGGCCATCACGATTATTCCCGCCGCTATTCGATCCATCGTCTTCCTGTCCCGAATTTGAGCCACGGCAGATAACGTCTATCTAGCGAATGAAGTTGGTTCTGCCAGGAGCCAATATGCGGCATCGCCATGAAGTTCGGTATGCGTGGCGCTTCAATGAACCCCCAAAGCCCGGACCGTGCCGTTGTGCCCAGCCCTCGTGGTTGGCTCCGGTAGGCCCCGCCGAACCACGCGGATCGACCCGATCGTTACGAAACGCGCGACGACGGTATTCGAGCGCTCAGACGGTGTAGTCGGAAGGAGCGGCGAATACGCGGCGGATCAGGGCAGAAAGGCTCTGACCGCGTCGATCGTGTCCGCATCGGCGGGGTTCCTGTCCGGCCGGTACCCCTTCACGCGTGCGAACCGGAGCGCGACGCCGCCGGGATACTGCGAGCTGCGCTGCACCTCGTTGAACGCGATCTCGGCGACGAGCTCGGGGCGCACGTGCACGATGTGCCCCTCGCGTTCGACTTCGCGCGCGAGCAGCTCGCGGGTCTGCCACTCGAGCATCTCGTCGGTGAGCCCCTTGAACGTCTTGCCCAGCATCACGAAGCCGCCCGAAACGGGGTCGCGCGCGCCGAGGTGGAGGTTGCTGAGCCAGCCCTGCCGCCGGCCGGAGCCCCATTCGGCGGCGAGGATGACGAGATCGAGCGTGCGCGGCGTCTTCACCTTGATCCACGCGGAGCCGCGTCGACCGGCGGCGTAGGGTGCCGATGGCGACTTGATCATGACGCCCTCGTGTCCTCGCGCGAGCGCGTCCGCCATGAAGCGCGCGGCCTCGTCGGCGTCGTCGGTGACGATGCGCGGCACTCGCAGCGACGGGGGTAGCATCGCGTCGAGGCGCTCGAGGCGGACGGCGAGCGGCTCGTCGACGAGCTCGTCGCCCGCGTCGAGGAGCACGTCGAAGAAGAACGGCGTGAGGGGAAGCTCCGCGCGGAGCGCATCGACCTCCAGTCGACGCCCGAAGCGGCGCATCGTGTCCTGGAACGACAGCGGCCGGCCGTCCGGCGACAGTGCGATCACCTCGCCGTCGAGGATGACGCCGCGCGTCGACAGCTCCGCGAGCGTCTCGACCACTTCGGGCACGCGCTCCGTCACGTCGTTCAGGTTGCGCGTGTAGACCGCGACGCGCCCGCCGCCGGCGTGCACCTGTATGCGCGCGCCGTCGATCTTCCATTCGACGACCAGGGGCTCGCCGGCCGACATGGCGTCCGCGACGGACGGCGCCGAATCGGCGAGCATCGGCTGCACCGGCCGGAACAGCTCGAGCCCGAACGCCTCGAGCGATGCCAAACCCGCGGGCCCGAGTGCCGCGGCCGCGACGCTGCCCAGATCACCCGCCATCATCGCCGCGCGACGCACCGCAGCGGCGGGAACGGCGGCCGCCTTCGCGACCGCCTCGAGCAGGACGCCCTCGAGCGCGCCCTGGCGCACGTCGCCGATGACGAGCGCGCCGACGAAGCGCTGCTCTTCGGCGTTCGCGCGCGCGAATAGCTCACCGAGCAGACGCGTACGTTCCCTGCCGCGCGCCGCGGCGATGCGCTCGAAGGCGGCGTCGACGTCGCGCAGCTCGAGCGTCGCACGGGACGCAGCCGGCTGTTCGTTGGCGGCGGATACCGCGGCCCGGCCGAGCCCGAGCTTGCCCTGCCGCGGCCAGCCGATCAGAAAGCCGACGGCTAGCGGGACTTCTTCCGGCGCGCACTCACGCAGCAGCTCCGCGAGCGCTGAAATCTTCTCGAGCCGCTTGCTGGACGCGGCCACGCTGGCCGATGCGCGGACCAGCTGTTCGAGCGTCACGCCGCCGCTAGCTCTCCAGCGTCCGGTCCAGATACCGCAGCAGCAGCCGCCAGGCGTCGAGCGCAGGCCGCGCGCGGACGTCGGGATCCTGATCGACCCACAGCCAGAAGCCGTGGTCCACGTCGTCGTAGACGTGCACGTCGTTGGCGACGCCGACGGCCCGCAGCGCGTCGACGAATGCCGCCACTTCATGCGGCGGGATACCCTGATCCTTGGCCGCGAAGGTGCCGTAGATCGGGTGCGTGACCTGCCGCAGCTGCGCGGGATCGGTGACCAGGCGCCCGTAGAACATCGCGGTGCCGTCGTGGTTCTCCCCGCCGATGGCGTAGGACAGCGCGACGCCGCCGCCGAAGCACCAGCCGATGGTCGCGACGCGGCCGGAGGCGTTAGGCCGCGCGCGCAGGTAGCTCGCCGCTGCATCCAGATTGTCGATGATGCGCTGCGGGTCCGCCTGCACCTCCTCCATGAGCGCGCGATTCTCCTCCTGCGTCGCTCCCGTGCGACCGGAATAGAGGTCGGCCGCGAGCACGATGTAGCCCTGCTCGGCGAGGTCGTCGGCGAAGTGGCGCACCCGGTCGACGAGGCCGTTCCATTCGTGGATCAGGATGACGGCCGGGAAGGTCCCCGCGCCGCGCGGCACGGCGAGGTATCCGGCCGTCGCGGCATCGCTCTCGAAGTAGTGCACCGCCTGGCCCCGGAGCGTGCCGCCCTCCCCGACGATCGCGTCGGGCAGGAGCGCGGCCGCCTCGGCTGGCGTCAGCTCGGCGACGGCCGTCGCGTCCGCGTCCGCGGGATCCGCGCGGTCCGGCCCGTTGCCGCCGCACGCGGCGAGCGTCAGCAGCGCGGCGAGTGCGATCGTCGTCTTCGCGTGGTGCATCGGACACTCCGTCGTTTTGACGTGCCTCAGAACGCCCACCAGAGCTGGACCGAGATCAGGTCGTCGTCGGGATCGATCGGGCCGTCGGTCGCGTTGGTCAGGTACTCGGTGCGGATCTCCGCGTTGCGCGCGAAACGGTAGCCCGCCGCGGCCTGAATGCGACGCACGTTGTAGTCCCACGGCTCGGCGCCCGCGGTCGTCTCGATGTCGCTGAAGCGCACCTCGCCGATGCGGCCGGCGACGAACCAGTCCTGGTACAGCTCCTGGCGCGCCTCGACGGACCAGGAGATGTCGATCGCGTCCTCCTCGATGTACGTCCACGTGTCGTGGAACGCCTCGGCGCGGACCTGCGTGTGCTGGAGCTGGAAGAGGATCTCGCCGCCGACGATGTCCTGCACGTACCAGTCGAGGCCGTGCGCCTCGGGGATGTCGCCGACGATGTTCTCCTCGCGCTCGAGGAACGGGCCGGTGCTGTACGACACCTCCGCGCGCACCCACGGCGCGAAGCGGTAGCCGAGCGCCGCGACGAGGTTGCCGCGCTCGAAGTCCAGCCGGTCCCACGCGTCCGGGCCGCTCGACGGCGCGCTGTTCACGTACGCGACGCGCCAGCCCAGGTCGCGCAGCACGCCGAACGCCATGCCGCCCCACTGGTACGGCGCGCCCCACGCGGGTGGCGCGCCGCGCGGGCGCAGCTCCGCGTCGTCCTTCCAGTTGACCCAGGCGTCGGCGTCCGGCGGGATCTGATCCTCCAGCACGACGGTGCGGTACTCGTATATGAGCGGCGGGCGGATGAACCAGTCGCCGTCCGTGTGATGGCGCGACGGGTAGCTGCCGAACGGGGAAGCGAAGCGGCCCGCCTGGAGCGCGAGGGCCTGGAGCGGGGTCCAGCGGAGGAACGCCTGCTCGAGCCGGAAGTCGAGGCCGTCCCCCACCTCGCTCGGACCGCGATCGAGGCGCAGCTCCGCGGTCGCGAACCAGCTCTCGCCGACGAACAGGTCGGTAAAGAAGCGAATGCGCGGCGCGACGAACGTCGCGGTCTCGGTGATGAGGTACGTCGGGTCCTCACCGGGCACGTACAGCTCGACATCCGCGCGTCCGGAGAAGCCGAGCTGGACGGAGCCGCTGGCGTTCGACCAGCCGCCGAGCCCGAGCGACTCGAGCGTCGGCAGCGAGCGCTCGCCGTCCTGCGCGGCGGCGGGCGCGGTCGCCACGACCGGCAGCGCGAGCGTCGCCGCGGCGAGCAGGAGACGGCGCGTCACGACGCGCGCTTCGAGCGCGTGAAGCCGGAATGGCCCACAGCCAGGGCAACCTGCTCGTCGATTCGCCATACCTGTACGGGGTTCGAGAAACCCTTGAGCGGCCGCTCTCCGAGAGAGGTGGCGCGCACCCTATTTCGCACCGTGCGATACGTTTCGTCGGAGACCAGCACTTCGCCGGGTCCCGCGAGCGTGCACAGCCGCGCGGCGAGGTTCACGCCCGCGCCGAGCACCGTGTAGTTCAGTCGACTGGACGAGCCCATGTTGCCGGCGACGACGATGCCGCTGTGGATGCCGGTCGACACGCGGAGCGGCGGCTCGCCGCGCGCCGCGCGCTGCTCGTTCAGGTCGGTCAGCTCGTCGTTCATGCGCAGCGCGGCTTCGACCGCGCGTGCCGCGTGATCCTCGAGCGCGGCGGGTGCGCCGAACAGCGCCATCACCTGGTCGCCGACGTACTTGTCGACGACGCCGCCCGTCTTCTCGACGACGCGGCCGAGGCGCTCCATGCACTCATTGATGAGCGCGATGACGCGCTGCGGCTCCATGCCCTCGGTCAGCGCGGTGAAGCCCGTGATGTCGGCGAACAGCGTGGTCAGCTCGCGGTTCTCGCCGCCGAGCACGACCTCGCCCTTCAGCAGCTCGTCGGCGATCTCGGGAGAGACGACCTTGTCCAGCACGCCGCGATACTGCTCCTTCAGCAGCAGCCCGTGGGTCATCTCGTTGAACGCGCCGGCGAGGCGGCCCATCTCGTCGCGCGATCGGACCTCGACGCGCGCCTGGTAGTCGCCGTGCGCGACGCGGCTGGTCGCGTCGACGAGCGCGTGCACCGGCCGCGTGAGGCCACGCGACAGGCGGACGCTGACGGCGATCGCGAGCGCGAGCGCGGCGACTCCCGCGAGCAGCAGCGCGCGTGTCACGCGGTCGAACGGCGCGAGCCACGGCTCGAGCGGGATCGCGAGCAGGCGCGCGCCTTCTTCCGGCCGCTCGGCGAGGAGCGGCTCCGACACCATGCTCCAGCGCTGGTCGTCGATCTCGCGCATCGAGCCGTCGGTGCGCCCGGCCTGCGCGACCATCGCCGCGGCGATCGGCGACGACGGATCGACATTGCCGACCGCGCAGCGGGACTCGACGACGAAGCAGACGGCGGTGCCGCTGCCGGACAGCCGGCCGAGCCGGCCCGCGAGCGCGGTGTCGATCGGCAGGGCGAGCACCACGCCGCCGCGCACTTCGCCGTAGTCGTCGGTGATCGGGATCGATTCGGTGGCGTAGAGCACGTCGCGGATGAGCGCGTAGCCGAAGTGCTCCGGCTCGACGTACGCGTCGGCGCCGACGGCGGGCGGCGCGAGCGCTGGCCTTGCGGCGCGGCGGATGCGGGCGGCGAGCGCCGTGGACTCGGCGCGGTCGTTGTCGATCAGCAGTACGAACGGCTCGCCCGCGGCGTCGGTCAGCGCGACCAGGCTCTGCGGGATCTGCCGCGCCTGCAGCTCGTAGATGACATCGTTCACGAGGAACGAATCGGTCTCGGCGCTCAGCGTGCCGGCCTGCGCGCGCTCCTCGATCGCGGCCTCGATCTGCGCGAAGCGCCGGATCGAGCCGGTGAAGGCGGTGGCGAGCGAGCTGAGCTGGTAGCGCTGGAAGTCCTCGGCCTCCGCGAACGCGACTTCCGACTGCTGGATCGCGCGCTCCGTCACGACCCGGACCTGCTGCGCGGTTTCCGCACGGACCACCAGCAGCGCGAGTCCCACGAGCGCGCCGACGGTACCGAGCAGCGCGTAGATCAGCTTCGAGCGGAAGCTGTTGCGCGGGTCGAGCCAGGAGCGGACGTCCATCTAGAAGCGAAGCTGCACGGGCGTCGACGCGCCCGCGCGCACGTCGACGGTCACCTCGCGTGCGCCGGCTTCGTGATGCCAGACGACCAGCGTGTGGCGGCCGGGCGGCACGTTAGCGATGCGAAAGCGGCCATCCGCGCCGATCACCGCGTGAAACGAATTCTCGACCACGACGACCGCGGCGCGCATCGACTCGTGCACCTCGCAGTACACCTTCACGACGCCCGCCTGATCGAACTCCACCGCCTTCGATTCGCCGCGCGGGTAGCGCCCCAGGTCGAAGCGCTCGGCGCTCGAGTACGAGAAGACGTTGTGGAAGAAGGGGTCGCGATTGGGGAACGCGACGCTCGTTCCGACCGGCACGATGAGCACGCTCGGCGCGAACGCCGTGTCGGATTGCGCGAGCGAGGGATCCGCGGGTGCCGCTGCCGGCGCGCCCCCGATCGTTCCCGCGATCCAGGCCACGGCCGGGACCTCCTGCACCGTGCGCGCGGCGGGCGCGGCGCCCGGGTACCGGCTGGCCGTGCGGCGCGGGGGCGCGTCCGGGAGGTGGACGTGCCCCTCGATCGTGCCGGTCTGCGCGTCGGCGGGCGCCGGCTGGAGCAGCACGGGAACGAGCAGCGCGAGCGCGTACAGGGCCCGCCGGACGTTGGTCGGATTCGCCATGAGTGGGTCGATGGGGTTGTGGGGGACTCTCGAATGTAGGACGCGCGGGTGTGCCGGGGCCACCCGCTTGCGGCACGCGCCGTGCGCCTCGGTAGCCGCGAGCGGGGGACGCGGACACCGGGCGCGGGGAGGCGCAGTGGCGGATTCGGCACGCAGGATCACGATCGAGTCGGCGACGGTCGCGCGCGTCGTCCTGGTCGGAGTCGCGGTCTGGGCGCTGGCGCATCTGCTCTGGCTGGGTCGCGACGCCATCTTCGTGGCGATGCTCGCCGGCCTGGTGGCGCTCTTCCTCTCCTTCTGGTCGGATCTGCTGGTCGATCGGGTGGGCATGCACCGGGGCATCGCGGCCGTGCTCGTGTTGCTCGTGTCCATCGCCCTGTTCGCCGGCCTCGCCTGGCTCCTCTGGCCGACGCTCCAGGATCAATTCTCGACCGTGCGCGCCCAGCTCCCGCGCGCGCTCGAGCGCGTGTCCGACTGGGCGCGCGGCGTCTTCACCGCCCTCGGCGGCGAGGGCGGGCCGCCGATGCCGGATGTCGAGCAGCAGGTGCAGATGAGGCTGCGGGAAGAGGCGGGCACCATCATCGGCGGCGCGCTGCCGCTCCTCAATACGGTGATCGGCGGGGTGTTCGGCGTTTTCGTCGTCCTGGCCGCCGGTCTCTTCATGGCGGTGGATCCGCAGGTCTATCGCAACGGACTCGTGCGCCTCGTCCCGCCGCGCGGCCGGGCACGGGTCGGCGCGGCCCTCGGCGAGCTGGGCCACACGATGCGCTGGTGGATGGTCGGCACCGGGATCTCGATGCTGATCATCGCGGTGGCGACCACGCTCGCGCTCTGGGCGATCCGCCTGCCCGGCTTCGTAGCGCTCGGCGTGATCGCCGGGCTGCTCCAGTTCATCCCGACCATAGGCCCCTTCCTGAGCGCCATCCCCGCCGTCGCCCTGGCGCTCGTCATCGCGCCCTCGAAGGTCGTCTGGGTGATCCTCATCTACGTCGGCATCCAGGCGGTCGAGTCGAATTTCCTGACGCCGCTCATCATGAAGAAGGCGGTGCACGTGCCGCCGGGGCTGTCCATCGTCTTCCAGGCGCTCATGGCGATCGTGTTCGGCTTTCTCGGCCTGCTGCTCGCCGTGCCCATTCTCGCCGCGACGCTGGTGCTCGTGGAGCGACTGTACGTCGAGAACGACGAAGCGCCGGACGGGGAGGCGACCGCGTAGCTAGCTATCGTCCGGGCCGCCGCCGTGCTTCCCGGCCAGCCCCCGGCGCCAGTGTCGAAGGCTCGACGCGGCGAGCGTCAGCAGGGCGAGCGGGACCACGAAGTAGACCATCGCCGCGCGGAACTCGGAGAACGCCTGGTGCCCGGTCACATCGAGGATGAGATACGCGGTGTAGGCGAGATAGAAGCCGAGCAGGAACAGACCCTCCCACCGCTGGATCACCTGTCCGTTGAAGAAGATGGGCAGGCAGACCAGCGCGACCGCGATCATCACGGGCACGTCGAAGCTGAGCGCCGCGGGCGCGACGGCGATGCCGCCGGGAGCGATCACGGACGCGACACCGAGGATCGCCAGGATGTTGAAGATGTTGCTGCCGACGACGTTGCCGACCGCCATGTCCCGCTCGCCGCGCAACGCCGCGACGACGGACGTCGCGAGCTCGGGAAGCGACGTGCCGGCGGCGACGATGGTGAGACCGATCACCAGCTCGGAGACGCCGATGGCGGTGGCGATGGCGGTGGCCGCATCGACCAGCCAGTCGGACCCGGCGATCAGGAGCGCGAGCCCGAGCGCGGCGGTCACGAGCGGGCGCAGCACGGCGGACCGGTCGCCCGTCTCCAGCGCCGCCCGCTCGTCCTCGGCCAGCCCCGTCCCGAGCATCGGCTCGGCGTTCCGGGAGGCGAGCGACTCCGTGCGGCTGCGGCGGACCAGAACGACCGTGTAGACGATGATCCCCGCGAACAGGAGGAGTCCCTCGAGGCGGGAGATCGAGCCGTCCAGCGCCAGGAGCAGCAGCAGCAGCGACACGCCGATCATGATCGGCGTCTGCTCGCGAATCACTTCGCGCGCGACGACGAGCGGCGCGACCAGCGCGCTCAGGCCGAGCACGACGAGCACGTTGAAGATGTTGCTGCCGACGACATTGCCGAGCGCGATGTCCGCCGCGCCGTTCAACGCGGCGACGCTGCTCACCGCCATCTCGGGCGAGCTCGTGCCGAACGCCACGACCGTGAGGCCGATGACCAGCGGGCTGATGCCGAAGCGCGCCGCAATGCGCGCCGCGCCGCGTACCAGCAGCTCCGCGCCGGCCACCAGCGCGACCATGCCGAGAATCAGATCTACGGCGGTCATGGCCGGCTCTGGCCGCGCCGCTCGACGACGACCCTTCTGCCGGTGCGGACCGAGGACGCGAGCAGCGTCAGCAGGGCGAGCGGCAGCACGAAGTACAACATCGCCGCGCGATACTCGGTGAACGCGTCGTGCTCCGACGCGTCGAGCGCCAGGTAGACGGTGTACGCGATGTAGAAGCCGACCAGCAGCATGCCCTCCCAGCGCTGGATGACCTGTCCGTTGAAGAAGATCGGCAGGCAGACGAGCGCCACTGCGATCATCACGGGCAGATCGAAGCTCAGCGCCGCCGGCGGCACGCCGATCCCGTCCGGCGCGAGCATGGCGGCGGCGCCCAGGATCGCCAGCGTATTGAAGATGTTGCTGCCGACGATGTTGCCCACGGCCATGTCACGCTCGCCGCGAATCGCGGCCACGATGGAGGTCGCGACTTCGGGGAGCGAGGTGCCGGCGGCGACGATCGTCAGCCCGACCACCAGCTCCGATACGCCCAGAGCCGCGGCGATTCCGGTCGCGCCCTGCACCAGCAGGTTGGAGCCGAGGACGAGCAGCGCCAGACCGAGGCAGGCTTCGATCAGCGGACGCAGAAGCCGCGGCTGCTCTCCCCGCTCGATCGCCTCCGCCTCGTCCTGGTCCGGTCCGGTCGCGAGCATGGGCTCCGCGGTCTGCGAGGCGAGCGACTCGCGGCGGCTGCGTACCACGAGCGCCGTCGTGTAGACCAGGATGCCGAGGAAGAGCAGCACGCCCTCCACGCGGCCGATTACCCCGTTCAGCGCGAACAGCAGCATGAGGACGGATACACCGATCATGATCGGCGTCTGCTCACGGATCACTTCGCGCGCTACCACGATCGGCGCCACCAGCGCGCTCAGGCCGAGCACCACCAGAATGTTGAAGATGTTGCTGCCGATGACGTTGCCCAGCGCGATGTCGGCCTCGTCGCGCAACGCGGCGGCCGCGCTGACGGCCAGCTCCGGCGAGCTCGTGCCGAACGCGACGACCGTCAGGCCGATCACCAGCGAGCTGATGCCGAAGCGCGCGGCGATGCGTGCCGCGCCCCGCACCAGCAGCTCCGCGCCGGCGACCAGCGCGGCGACGCCGAGCACCAGCAGGACGGCGGTCAACTCGCGACGTCGCCGCCGAGACCCTTCCAGGCGTCGCCCTCGTTGGCGCCCGGCAGCGCGCCCGTCACGACGCGACCCCAGAACGGCTTGCCGGGCTGCTCCACGCGCGCGGCGAGGCGGCCGCCGTGGTAGATCCAGACGACGTCCAGCTCCTCGTCCTTGACGACATGGGTCTGCACCGTCAGCCGCTTGTCGAAGCCTTCATGCGGGAAGCCGTGACGCGCGTCCGGCCAGGTCTGCGGCCAGGAGTAGACGTTGATCTCGTCCGCCGTCGCCTGCGGCAGCCCGCGGCCGTCGCGCTCCTCGGTGATGCGCTGATAGGCATCGTACAGCGTGTTCTCGAGCTGATCCGTGAAGCGACGGACGCGCTCGGCGAAGAACTTCCTCTCGAACATCTTCCCGTTCCCGTGCAGACAAGGGCCCGCCCCATCCCTCCGCGTGAGGGTGCCCCGGAGCGGGCGTCCGGGCAAGGGCCGCGCCGGGGGGACAGCCTTCCGGCGCGCGGCTTGCTACCTGCGTCCTTGCGGCGGGCACCGCCGGGCCCGAGCACGTGTACGAGCCCGTGCGTAGTTCGTAATCCGTACTTCGTACGTGGCATTCGGTAAACCGGAATCCGGAATCCGGAATCCGATGCAAAGGGCATTTCTGACGGAGAAGGGCTGGATGAGGCAGTATGGTTTTTCGGCTCTGCTGACGGGGCTGGCGCTAAGCCTGGCGGGATGCGGAGCAGGGGAATGGCGGGTCGGAGAGGCGGACTCACTGCCCGATTCGCCGCGCCGGGTCGAGCGGCCGACGATTGCCGACGCGAGCGACCACGCGTCGAAGGAAGTGCTGGAGCGCGCGCTGCGGCAGCCGGAGCGGCGCATCCTCGTCTCCAAGCAGCGGCGGCACCTGTGGCTGATGGAAGGCGAGCGAGTGCTGTTCGATGCGCCCGTCGCGATCGGCCGCGGCACCATCTTCACGTACGAGGGGCAGACGTGGGACTTCTCGACGCCCGCGGGGTTGCGGACGGTCGAGGGCAAGGAGACGGATCCGCTCTGGGTGCCGCCCGACTGGCACTACTACGAGAAGGCGGTGGAGCGCGGCCTCGAGCCGGTGCAGCTCACGGCCAACAGCCGCGTCCCTCTCGCCGACGGCACGCGCATCGAAGTGCGCGGCAACGACGTCGGGCGCGTGAATCAGTACGGCAACTTCTGGGCGTTCACGCCCGGCACGGAGATCATCTTCGACGGCAAGATCTTCATGCCGCCCTACGGCACGCGGCAGCGGCAGATCCCCGAGACCCTCGGCACACACCGCCTCATCCTGGGCGACGGCTACCTGATCCACGGCACGCCGGAAGAGGATTCGATCGGCTCGGCGGCGAGCCACGGCTGCGTGCGCCTGCGCAACGACGACGTGGCGGAGCTGTACGCGATGGTCGACGCGGGCACGGCGGTTTACATCTTTTGAAGGTGAGGTGAGGTGAGGTGAGGTGAGGACCCTTTCACCGCGGCTCGCCTCCCTCACCTCATCTCAGCTCACCTTCACCTCACCTCACCTCACCTTCCTCACCTCACCTTCCTCGAGAATCGCCTGCGCGTGGCACTATACCGATCAGTTCAGCAGATACTTCAGGCCGAGCTGCATCTGCCAGCGGGAGAAGATGCCCGGATCGTCGACGAAAGTCTCGGACGGTCCCGTGAAGTTGAACACGGGCTCGCCGGCGCCATCGAAACGGACCAGCCGTAGCGGCGAAGTGGCAGCGGAGCTCGCGACCTGACGAACCCCCCAGTCCGAATTCAGCAGATTCGCCACGTTGAGCACGTCCAGGTTCACTTGCAGGCGATGGTCCGTTCCCCCGGCTGCCAGCACGATGTCCTGAAGGACGCGCAGGTCGAGGGTGCTGTACCACGGATTGACGCCGCCGAAGCGCTCGGCGATGCGGCCGCGGTTCTCGCTCAGATAGTCGTCCTGCCGTATGAACTGGTCGAGCGCCGTCCACTGCTGGGCGGGCGTCAACACGACGCCGCCCGCGTCATCCAGGAGCGGATCGAAGGCGATCTCGCTCTCGTCGCTCGGAATGTAGATCAGGTCGTTGCCGGGCTGGCCGTCCCCGTTGACGTCACCCGAATAGATGAACGAGTAGCGATTGCCACCGGCGCCCGCGAAGCGGTTGCCCTCCGCGACCTCGAGAAATAATCCGAAAGTGGTCGCGAGCCGTTCCGACCAGCCGTGGCGGTACGACGCCGAGCCGACGATGCGGTGCCGCTGGTTGAACTCCGACCAGGACAGCTCGGGGCGGTTCGGATCGCCCTGCACCGGCTGGTTCTGCCAGAGAACGCTCGCGATCTCCGTCGACTTGAGCTGGTTCTTCGCCTCGGTGTAGCTGTAGGCGAGCATCGCGTCGAGGCCGACGTCCCATGAGCGACGCAGCTGCCCCGTCGCGTTGAAGTTGTAGCCCTCGTCGCTGTTGTCGATGACGTAGATGCCGGCGCCGCCGTCCGGGTTCAGCTCGTTGGCGCCGAAGCCGCCGAAGTACGGCCGCCCGTCGGCGAGCGTGCGCACCGGCGCGACCAGATCGGCGTTGCGCATGAAGACCGCGTTCAGGTCCTTCCCGTAAAGCACCTCGAGCGTGCCCACCAGATTCCACGGCAGCGCCTGGTCGATCGCGAGGTCCGTAACCCAGACCTGCGGCCACTCGAAGTCGGGATCCATCGCGTTCAGGTCGAATGACTGCTGGAGGATCGAGCCCTTCCGCGTCTCGATCTGTTCCACGCCCTGATTGAACGGCGACCACAGGTTCGGGTTCGCGCCCGGATTCGAGATCACGTTGCCGTACCAGACGAACGGGACGCGGCCGGTGAAGATGCCCGAGCCGCCGCGCAGCTGCGTGCTGCGATCCCCGCGCACGTCCCAGTTGAAGCCGAGCCGCGGCGAGAAGAGCGGCGACGCGCCGGGCAGGTCCGCCTGATCGACGATCTCCGGTTCGTCGTTCTCGTCGAGCGCGGTGAGTCCCACCGAGTACGGATTGTCGATCGGCTCCGTGCCGTAGCTTGGCACGTCCATGCGCACGCCGAACGTGAGGTTGAAGTCGCGCGAGACGAGGAACTCGTCCTGAACATAGAGGGATGCCTGGCTCACCAGGATCTCCTCGCCCTTGAAGGGGCCGCTTCCGATGTAGCTGCGGAAGTCGATGAAGTTCGGAGAACTGGGGTCCGTCTTCTCGAAGAACTCGTCGAGGCTGTCGAAGGTGGTTGCACCCAGGAACGTCAGCTCGTCCGGCAGGAAGAACACGCCGTGGCGGAAGATGTTGAACGAGTTGAAGAAGTCGAAGCGCTCGTAGTTGGCGCCGATCGTGATCGCGTGGCGCCCGCGGAAAACCGTGAAATTGTTCGTGAGCTGGAGCACGTCCTGATCGAGGATGTTGTGGATCGAAAACGGCTCGTGCCCCAGCGTCGTGTAGGTGACGCCGTCCTCGCCGATGTCGATCGTCGGGAAGTCCTCGCTGAACGGATCGCGTGAGTCACGGAAGCGGTTGTAGCTGACGAAGAAGCGATTGGCGAACCAGCTGCCGCGGCTGTTCAGCTCACCCGCGATCGAGTGCAGCTCGTTGTTGATGCGATAGCCCGAGTTGCGGAAGGGCAGGCTGCTCGAGTTCGGACCGCGGCCGGTGTTCGCGAAGCTGAGCACGAACGGGTGCGGGCCCAGGTCGCGGCCGGCGTCGAGGTAGTTGTAGCGCAGGCTCAGGTTGTTCGACGGGTTGACGTTCCAGTCGAGCTTGAGCAGCAGCTTGTTGTTGTCCGTTTCGTGTATGTACCCCTCGTACGGACCCGGATCGTAGTCGTACACCGAGATCATGCGATTGCGGATGCTGTCCATGATCGCCGCATCGACCCGGGATTCGCCGAAGTCGGGCGCACCGGCCCGGTTCGCCGCGAAGTCGGCGCCCGGATCGTCGCGCCGCTCCAGCTCGGCATTGATGAAGAAGAACAGCCGGTCCCGCAGGATGGGCCCGCCGAACGCGACGCCCGACTGGTTGAAGCTCAGGTCCGGATTCGCGATCACGTCCGAACCGGACACGGCATTGCCGATCAGGGACTCGTTCCGCGTGAAGGTGTAGACCGAGCCGCGGAATTCGTTGGTCCCGCTCTTGGTCACTGTGTTGACGTTCGCGCCCGTGAAGCCGCCTTCGCGCACGTCGAACGGCGCGACGGAAACCTGGACCTGCTCGACCGCCTCGTAGGGCACGGGCTCGGCCCCGGTCTGGCCGCCGGGCGCGGGGTCGTCCAGCCCGTACGGGTTGTTGAAGTACGAGCCATCGAGCGAAATGTTGTTGTAGAGCCAGTTGCGACCGGCGAACGCGTAATTGCCGTCATTGCGGGGATCGACCCGGATCAGGTCACGGGTGCTGCGCTTGATCGACGGCAGCGCGGCGACTTCCTCGCTGTCGATGTAGGTCGCTGCCCCGGTGCGGTCTGCGTTGAAGACGTCGGCCGCCTGTCCCGTGATCACGACCGCTTCCA
Organism: Longimicrobiales bacterium; assembly: GCA_035512635.1. Classification (GTDB taxonomy): domain Bacteria; phylum Gemmatimonadota; class Gemmatimonadetes; order Longimicrobiales; family RSA9; genus DATKDR01. Next base: position 109,799 of record DATKDR010000097.1, read on the forward strand.
CCTCGATGGCCTGCTCGGCGAGGGCGAAGTCGAGGCGCTCGGTCTGGGCGAGCTGCAGCTGCACGTCTTCATGGCGGACGGGCGCATAGCCCAGCATCTCCGCCGTGACGCGATAGGGACCCCCCACGCGCAGGTTCGGCAGCGTGTAGGCGCCGCCGGAGCGCACGACCGTGGTGTATTCCGTGCCGCTCGGAGTGTGCAGAGCACGCACGGTGGCGCCCTCGAGCGGCCGTCCCGCGTCGTCCAGGACGAAGCCGTTGATGGCCGAGGTGGTGACCCCCTGCGCCGCCAGTCCTGCGGGTGCTGCCATCGCGACGACGCCAGTGAAGAACGCCGCGCGGAACCAGACTGCGAGGGCCGAATGCCTCCGCATGATCCTCCCCGTGTTCGGGATTACGTTGAGCTGCTTTGATTTGGGACGTCGGACGACGTCGGGTGTGCCCGCGAGCAACGGCGGCACGTACGGATATGTAGGAAACTCCGCGTGCGGAGCAAGGCTCTTGCTCGCGCACCTGCGAAAACAAGTGGGACCGCCCAATCGCCGGGCGGTCCCGCAGATCGTCAGCGCAACAGCCTGATAGCCGACAGCCGAAACCTGAAAGCCGCCCGCTAGCGACGACCGCGTTTGCCCTCGGGCTCGTCGCTGCTCGTCAGGCCGAGCGCGGCGTCGGCGGTGATGAAGCCGTGGCCGGTCGCATCGTCGCCCCAGGTGAACTCGAAGCAGCAGGCCGCCACGGGGGCGAGAGGATGATGCGTGCCGGGCGCCATCGGGGTCGCCGCCGCTTCGAGGCGGTCCTCGACCTCTGGCCCCGTCAGCGTCGGATCCTGCTCCAGCATCAGCGCCACGATGCCGGCCACGTGCGGGCTGGCCATGGAGGTGCCCGAGAGGAAGAAGTAGCTGGTTGCGGCAGCCGGTTCGAGCTGGAACGGTCCCACGACCCAGTGACCGGGCGCGATCACGTCGAGGTCCTGACCCGCGAGCTCACGGGCCGAGAAGCCGGAGATGTAGAAGACGTCCGACGAGCCTTCCTGCACGTCGCGGCTCCACCACCAGTTGCCGACCGCCCACTGACCGTAGCACTCCGACGTCACGTTCGGGAAGGTCGGGCAGTCGCCCCAGCCGGCCGAACCGGCGGAGATGACCGGCTCGTAGGAGCCGGGGAACCCCATGCCATTGGTTCCGCTGTTGCCCGCGGAAGCGACGACGACGACGCCCCGCTCGATCGCGTAGTCCACCGCGCGTGCCGCGGTGGCCGATTCACCGCCGCCGAGGCTCATGTTGATCACGACGGGACTGCCGCTCAGCTCGTTCGCCTTCAGGTCGGCGATGTAGATGATGCCCGCCGCGACCATCGAAAAGAATCCCGAGCCTGTCTGCCCGAGCACCTTCACCGGGATGATCGTCGCCTCCGGCGCCACGCCGGTGACGGGGGTGCCGTTGAAGTCGAAGCCGATGATGGTGCTGGTGACGTGGGTGCCGTGGCTGTTCACGTCGTTTTCCCACTGGTTGGGAAGCTCCGGATTCTCCGCGTTCGGGTGCCAGCCGCCGCCGAACGCCGTCGCGTACTCCTCGGCGATGCGCTCCTCGGGGAAGTAGAGCCGCCAGGTGTGCAGCAGCCCGGTATCCAGCACGCCGACGTAGACGCCGGCGCCGGTCTGTGCCACCTGCCGCGTCGCGAAGCCCGGCTGCGTCACGTTGACCGCATCCAGGTTCCACATGGAGAGGCCGTCCAGGAAGTCGCTGGCCAGCTCCGCGTCGAGCGGACCGGTGTCGACTTCGCTGTCCTCCTCGGCGTAGGCGACGAAGGGCAGCTTCGCGATCGACCGTATGTCACGCGTCTGACCCACCATGAAAACGACGTCGATCTGGGGCAGCTCCTCGGCGATGGTGCCGAACTCGGCCAGCTCGGCCCGGATCTCGTCGGTCGCGTCGGTGTTCAGGCCGACATTGATCACGACCTGACTGGTCGACTGGGATTCGGAGATTCCCAGCTCGGGCGTCAGGGGCGATTCCGTCTGCTCGGCACAGGCGACGAGTCCGGCCGCAGCCAGCGCGACGCAGGTGCGCAGGGTGCGCATTCGCATGGGATCCTCGGGGAGAGGGACGAGGAGAGCACCACGCCCACGGGACGTGGAATGTCATGTGTCTCACGATGGGGAGCGCGGCGGAGAGGGTCAAGTCATCCGCAGGGCAGCAGGCCGCGCCTCACCCTCTTCTCCGCCGGGAGATTTTTCCCGGGGGGCTACTTTTTTTCGACCAGCGGAGCCGTATGGCGGGGGTGGAGACGATGCGCCGGTGACGCAGGTCCATGCGGCTGCTGGACTTGCGCCCGTTTCCGGGTGCCGCGGCCCGTAAAGTGAAGCCTTTCGCGCCCGATCCTCCAAGAAAGCCGCCGACCGGCGGCCCGCCCCGAACCCGCTAAGGAAGCGCCGCATGCTGCAATTCTTCGAGCCGACGCAGCAGCTCGTGGCCGCGTTCATCATCGGCTCCTGCACGCTTTTCGCCGCGATCGTCAACGCGGTGGCGCAGCTCCGAGTCGCGCGCGATGCGCGCCGCAAGTCGCTGCCGCCGCCGCGCGAGGCGTGGCGGGTGCGGCGCTGGGTGGTCGTCGGCGCGGGTCTCGCCCTCGCCCTCGGCTGGAGCGCGACGACGGCGCAGGATCACGCGCAGGCGGCGGACGGATCGGGCGGGCAGGCGACCGGTCTCGGCGTGGCCTCGCTCTTCGGCGGACACTGGGCCGACGGCTCGGCCGATCACGACGCGCTCACGGTCGCGCTGCTGCACCTGCGCCAGCCGCTGACGGCCGAAGCAGTCGTCCGGCTGCTGCAGACGTACGACCTGCGGGCGTATGCCGTCGATCTGCGGCTCGCCGACGAGCCGGAGGCATGGCTGCCGGTTCCGGCCGGCCTCGCGCCGGCCGTGTCGATGCCGCGCGCGCGACTGGATGCCGAGCGGCGCGCGTGGCAGGAGGCGTGCGCGTTCGAGTCCGTGCTGGCGACCGCCGGTGCCGCGCATGCCGCCGGCGAGGAGCGCGACACGCTCGCGCTGCGCCTGGTCCGCGCGCGGGCGCGCGACGCGCGCAGCCACGCCGAACGACTCTCGCAGCACGACGCCGTCATCCACGCGCTGCGCGTGCTCGCGAGCGGCGCCTCCGCGAGCCGCGTCGCGCGCGATTCCGCCGTCGCCCGCGCCGAGATCGCCCGCTACGATCCGGGCTGGCCCGTGCGCGCAT
>DATKDR010000098.1:0-156121 GCA_035512635.1 Longimicrobiales bacterium
CGGTGGAGGTCTGAGGCGTCTCGAAGCGCCAGCATATAACAACCGAGTTGCGCCTACGCCGCTGTCGCGGCTCCGGAGAACACCGGCGCCAGCGTTGCAGAGCCGGGAAGCGGTGCTGGATAGGATCGAAGAATAGAGCCTTGTCGGGGCGTGTGGAGGCGCCGGCGTCGCAACTCTAGAACGTTAGCCGCAATCGCATGCGACATGAGGATAGAGTTGTTGCGTGGTTGTGGCATGTGACGTCGTCGCAGCCTGCTGGGAGTCATGCGACAGTGGGACGATTCGCCGTTTGAGAAAGTTGAAGCTCTCGCAACTCGGTGGTCGCTTCGCCATCGCTCGACTACCCGCCGGTAGTCGCATTCCGGATTGGGCTCTGGGTTCGCCTCTGTTCAGCGCGATAGTTCAGACTCCGGAGGAACTCTCCGTGGTGGCTCCCGATGTGGCAGTACCCGAGCGAGTCCAGGCCGAGCGCGGTTGGGCGTGTCTTCGTGTCGATGGGCGACTCGACTTCAGCGAGACCGGCGTCCTGGCGAGCATCGCCGAGCCGTTGGCTGGCGCCGGCATCAGCATCTTCGCAGTGTCCACCTACGACACCGACTACATTCTCGTCGCAGAACGCGAACTTGCTGCGGCCCATCGGGCCCTCACCACTGCGGGTCACGTCGTGAACCTGTCCGAGACATCATGACGGTCAAGCGTATGGACAACGTCGGAATCGTGGTAGAAGACATCGACGCCGCCATTGAGTTCTTCACCGACCTTGGCCTCGAGCTCGAGGGGCGCGGCCCGATCGAAGGAGACTGGGCAGATGGCGTCACTGGATTGCGCGACATGCGCGTCGAGATTGCCATGATGCGTACGCCGGACGGTCACGGCCGGCTCGAGATGTCCCGGTTTCTCGCGCCGCCTGTGGTCGCCGACCACCGCAGTGCCCCGGTGAACGCCCTCGGTTATCTACGCGTCATGTTCACCGTGGAGGACATCGACGATACGCTCGGCCGGCTCGGCAAACGCGGCGCGGAGCTCGTCGGCGAAGTGGTCCAGTACGAAGACACCTATCGGCTCTGCTACATCCGGGGCCCCGAAGGAATTCTCATCGGGCTCGCCCAGGAGCTCGGGCAACGGACTTCCCGATGAGGCTGCCCGCGCGCCTGACGTGACCGACCGACTGGAATCGCTCGACGCGTTCCGCGGCATCACGGTCGCGGCGATGCTGGTCGTGAACAATCCGGGCACCTGGTCGGCGATCTACCCGCCGCTACGCCATGCGACGTGGCACGGCTGGACGCCGACGGACCTGATCTTCCCGTTCTTCCTGTTCATCGTCGGCGTGGCGATGAGCCTGTCGTTCGCGAAGCTGCGCGCGCGCGGCGTCGGGCGACGGGCGCTGCTCGCGAAGGCGGCGAAGCGGGCGGCGATCCTGGTGCTGCTGGGGCTGGTGCTGCACGCGTTCCCGTGGGTCGGCACCGACCTGTCGGAGTTGCGCCTGCCGGGCGTGCTCCAGCGCATCGGCATCGCCTACCTCATCGCGACGCCGATCGTCCTGTTCGCCGGCTGGCGCGGCCGCCTCGCCGCGCTCGGCGCGCTCCTGCTCGGCTACTGGGCGCTGCTGGAGCTGGTGCCGGTTCCGGGCATCGGCGCAGGTGTGCTCGAGCCCGGCCGCGACCTGGGCGCGTGGCTCGATCGGACGATCCTCGGCACGGATCACCTGTGGGACCAGTCCCGCACGTGGGATCCGGAAGGGCTGCTGAGCACGCTGCCCGCGGTCGGGAGCGTGCTGCTCGGCGTGTTCGTCGGCGACTGGCTGCGCGGCCCGCGCGCGCCGCGGACGACGGCGACCGGCCTCATCGCCGCCGGTGGCGTCGCCGTCGCACTCGGACTCGCCTGGGGCGTCGTCCTCCCGATCAACAAGCCGCTCTGGACCAGCTCCTACGCCGTGTTCACGGCCGGCATGGCGACGCTCGTGCTCGCGGGCTGCTGGCTGCTGATCGACGTGAAAGGGCATCGCGGCTGGGCGCGGCCGTTCGTCGTCTTCGGCATCAATGCGCTGGCCGCGTTCTTCCTCGCGAGCCTGGCCGCGCGCATGCTGGGCATGGCGCCGGCGCCGGGCGGCGCGGAGGGCTCACTCAAGTCGTGGATCTATTCGACCATCTTTGGTAGCTGGCTGCCGCCGATGGATGCGAGCCTGGCGTTCGCGCTGGTCTACGTCGCGCTGTGGATGGCGGCGATGTGGGGGTTGTACCGCAAGGGCATCGTCCTCAAAGTGTGAACATGCTCCCACGCAACACGTCACTGCGCCCGTCGCCTGCCCCGCTCCGTCTCGCGCTGACGTGCGCCGCGGTCGTCGCCATGCTCGGCTGCGCGTCCGCGCCGCCGTCGGGCGGCGAGTCCGTCGTCCGCGTTCTCGTCTACAACATCCACGCGGGCAAGGATGCGAGCGGCGAGGAGAACCTGGAGCGGGTGGCGACGCTGATCGGGGAGACCGGCGCCGACCTGGTGCTGCTCCAGGAGGTCGATCGTGGCACTCGCCGGTCCGGAGGCGTCGACCAGCTCGCCGAGCTCGAGCGACGGACCGGCTTCCACGGCGCGTTCGGCCGCACGCTGGACTACCAGGGCGGCGAGTACGGCATCGCGGTCCTCTCGCGCTGGCCGATCCGCTCGGACACGCTGATCGCGCTGCCGGTCGAGCCGCGGCAGGAGCGCGCGGGCGGGTCGTACGAGCCGCGCGGCGCGCTGCGCGTCACCATGGACGTGCCGGGCCCCGACGTCGGCGTCCTGAACACGCACCTGGATGCTTCGGGCGACGATCACTACCGCCGCCAGGAGGTGGAGGCGGTGCGTCGCATTGCCGCCGACCTGCGCGCGAGCCACGACTGGACGGTGGTGGGCGGCGACTTCAATGCCGAGCCGGGAACGTCCACGATCAGGACGATGGTCGTGGACGGCTGGCGCGACGCGTGGTCCGAGTGCGGCGCGGGCGACGGTCGCACCTTCCCCGCGCACGCGCCCGTGAAGCGCATCGACTACCTCTTCCTCACGGCCGGCCTCGGCTGCGCGGTCGCGCGCGTCGCGGAAACCACGACGTCCGATCACCGCCCGCTGCTGGTGAGGCTCACGCTGACCCGTTCACGAGCGGAATGATCCCCGAGGACGTGGCGCGAGTGTATGACAGATCGAAGGCTTCGGCACCTGGTGGCGCGCGCGTTTACGTTCCTGGTCGTCACCTATTCGGCTGTCGCGCTCACGGCGTGTTTCCTGGCGGAGCGCGTCATGTTCCAGCCGCCGCCGCCGTCGTATGCTGCCGGCGAATTCTCGTTCCGGCGCATCGGTGTGGCGGGCGGGGATTCCATCGCGGTGCTGTATCTGCCCGGCGATCGGGCGGGGTTCACGATTCTGTACAGTCACGGCAACGCGGAGGATCTCGGCCATGTGCGACCGCTGCTCGTGCAGCTGCATCGTCTCGGGTTCGGAGTGATCGGCTACGACTACCGCGGCTATGGTCGGAGCAGTGGAGGAAGGCCGACGTCGCGAAAGGCCGTCGCGGACGCCGAGGCCGTGTATCGGTTCGCAATCGACGGACTCGGGATTCAGCCCGATCGGCTGATCCTGCACGGACGCTCGGTCGGATCGGGCCCCACGCTGGAGCTGGCGGCGCGGCATCGGGTGGCAGGCGTGATTCTCGAGAGCGCCTTCACGAGCGCCTACCGGGTGATCACGGGGGTCGGTGTTCTCCCCTTCGATCGGTTTCCCAATGTCCGCTACATACGGGAAGTTTGCTGTCCGGTGCTGGTGATCCACGGCACGCATGACCGGGTGATCCCGATTTCGCACGGCCGGCGGCTCTTTGCGATGGCACCGGAGCCGAAACAGTCGTTCTGGGTCGATGGCGCGGGACACAACGATCTCGTGCATACCGCCGGTGGCGCATACGCGGCCGCGCTGGAACGGTTCGCGGAGCTCATCGACCGGTGATCTATCGCATCCTGGCTGACGTCACACTGGCGCTGCACCTTGCTTTCATACTGTTCGTTGTCCTGGGCGGGCTGTTGGTGCTCTGGCGGCCCTGGATCGCGTGGGTCCACGTCCCGGCCGCGATCTGGGGTGCTCTGATCGTGCTCATCGGCTGGATCTGCCCACTTACACCGATGGAGAATTATTTCCGCCGGCTCGGAGGCGAAGCCGGCTACACGGATGGTTTCATCGAGCACTACCTTGTCGCTCTGATCTATCCTGGTGGGTTGAGTCGCACCGGGTTTGTGGTTCTCAGCATTGGAGCAGTCGCAGTAAATGTGGGGATTTACGGCTGGATCTATCGCACAGCACGCCGATCTGTGTGAACAGGCGGGTGTTCAGGAGGGACCGCATCGAGGCGCGAGTACTCGGCGCAGGCATGGACGGGTTTCGGGCTTGTGGGAGGCGAGTGTGGGTCCGACGACCTATCATGCGGGCGGATACTTCTGCGCGCTCCGGAAGCCGTAGAGCCATGGAAGAAAGGAGCGATCGATGAGCGTGGTGGAATCGATCCACGGGGAGTACGGCCGCTACAAGGCGATGGCGGAGAAGGTATTCTCGCAGCTGAGCCCGGAGCAGTTGAGCGAGCGCCCGACCGGAGAAGGCAACTCGATAGCGACACTCGTCTGGCACATCAGCGGAAATCTCAAGTCCCGCTTCACGAACTTCCTGACCAGCGATGGGGAAAAGCCGTGGCGGAGGCGAGAGGAAGAATTCTCGCCACGCGAGGGTGGCAAGGCGGAGCTGCTGAAGGAGTGGGAGGAAGGCTGGGCGGTGCTCTTCGACGCTCTCTCCACGCTGGACGATGCGCAGCTGGAGCAGAAGGTGTCGATCCGAGGAAGGGAGCTCAGGGTAGTCGAGGCTCTCCACCGATCCCTGGCGCACGTCGCCTATCATGTGGGTCAGATGGTGAGCTTCGGACGCATGATGAGGGGTACGGAGTGGGAGTTCATCACGATCCCGCCTGGTGGGTCGGTTGTGTACAATCGAGCGCCGGATCTGGAGAAGCCGTCCGAGCTTCGGTGAACCAATCGGAGCTTCGTTGGCCGAAACCGGGCCTTTCAACAGCGACGGGGAGAGCGAGTGGCCGCGGCAGGTCCGGAGGATCTCTCGCACGGCTATGAGGCCGTGTCGCACGATTTCATAACCTACAGGACCCGCTCGGCGATCGGTGCCGACACCGTACGGAAATGGGCGGAGGCGCTTCCGCCCGGTGGCGACGTCCTGGACCTGGGTTGCGGACCCGGAGTGCCGATCACGGCGACGCTGATGGACCTGGGGTTCAGACTCCACGGTGTGGACGCCTCCCCGAGCATGGTCGCGGAATTCCGCGCCCGGTTCCCGGAGATCCCGATCGAATGCGGCAGCGTCGAGCATTCCCGCTTCTTCGGCCGGACCTTCGACGGCGTCGTCGCCTGGGGACTGATGTTCCTCCTTTCGACCGCTGATCAGGCCCACCTGGTTCGCACGATGTCGGCGCTCCTGAAACCCGGCGGAAGGCTGCTCTTCACTGCGCCGAGGGAGATCTGTACATGGCAGGACAGCCTGACGGGCAGAGAATCCGTATCGCTCGGATGGGAGGAGTATCGGCGGCTCCTCGAGGCCGAGCGGCTTGTGGAGATTGGTGAAGCCGAGGACGAGGGCGACAACCACTACTGCTTTGCCCGGAAGCCGACCTAGGATGAGAACCGGACAATCCATGCACCCGATGCGCACCGCCCTCGCCGCCCTTCTTCTCACCGCGCTCATTGCGCCGCGCGCATTCGCCCAGCAGGAGCCGATCGCGATCCGCGCGGCACGCATGCTCGACGTGCGCAGCGGCCGCATGGTGCGCGACGCGCTCGTCGTCGTGCGCGACGGACGCATCGCGCAGGTCGGCGGCTCCGTGCCCGCGGGTGCGACGGTCGTGCAGCTCGGCGACGCTACGCTAATGCCCGGCTGGATCGACACGCACGTGCACCTGACGGGCGAGACGCTGAGTCCGACGTCGTATCTCGGGGCGGTGCGCGAGACCGCGCTCGATGACGCCCTGCGCGGCGTCGCGAACGCGCGCCGGACCGTCGAGGCGGGTTTCACGACGGTCCGCAACGTGGGCGGACGCGGCTTCGCCGACATCGCGCTCGCGCGCGCGATCGAGCGCGGCGACGTTGTCGGCCCGCGCATCGTCGCCGCGGGTCATTCGCTGAGCATCACCGGCGGCCACTGCGACGAGACCGGCTGGGCGCCCGGCATCCTGGAGCTCGGGGTCGAGCAGGGTGTCGCCGATGGAGTCGACGAGGTGCTCGAGGCCGTCCGCTATCAGATCAAGCACGGCGCCGGCGTCATCAAGATCTGCGCGACCGCGGGCGTGCTCAGCTTCGAGGGACCCGTCGGCGCGCAGCAGTTCAGCGAGGAGGAGATGCGGGCGGCCGTCGAGGAAGCCGCGCGTCACGGGCTGCGCGTCGCCGCGCACGCGCACGGCACCGAAGGCATCAAGGCCGCGGTGCGCGCGGGCGTCGCCTCGATCGAGCACGGCTCCATGCTCGACGACGAGGCGATCCGCATGATGCGCGAGCGCGGCACGTTCCTCGTCCCGACGCAGTACCTGAGCGTGCCCATCCTCGAGATGGACCTGCCCGAAGCCTACCAGCGCAAGGCGCGCGAGGTCGTGCCGCTCATGCAGGCCAGCTTCCGCCGCGCGGTCCGCGCCGGCGTGCGCATCGCTTTCGGCACCGACGCTGGCGTCTACCCGCACGGCGACAACGCGCGCGAGTTCGCCGTCTACGTCGACGCCGGCATGTCGCCGCTCGAAGCCCTGCGCAGCGCGACCATCCACGCGGCGGAGCTGCTCGGCGTCGCCGACCGCGGCGCGATCGCCGAAGGCCTCCTCGCCGATCTGGTCGCGGTGCCCGGCAATCCGCTCGACGACATCCGCGTGACCGAGCGCCCGACCTTCGTCATGGTCGGCGGCAGCATCGTGAAGCAGGGGGAGTGAATCTCCGATTGCCGAGCGACACGCGGGAGGCATCCATCGAAGCCGCGAGACTCGAGCAGGACATCCGCTTCACGACGGCTTCGGACGGCGTCCGCATCGCGTATGCGACGACGGGCGACGGTCCGCCGCTGGTCAAGGCGGCGAACTGGCTGAGCCACCTCGAATACGACCTGCAGAGCCCGGTGTGGCGGCACTGGCTGCGCGAGCTCTCGCGCGAGCACATGCTGCTGCGCTACGACGAGCGCGGCTGCGGGCTGTCGGACTGGGACGTCGCGGACCATTCGCACGCCGCGTGGGTGCGGGATCTGGAAGCGGTAGTCGACGCTGCGGGCCTGGAACGCTTCGACCTGCTGGGCATCTCGCAGGGCGGTCCCGTGGCGATCGCGTACACGGTGCTGCATCCCGAGCGCGTGAAGCGCCTGGTCCTGTACGGCGCCTACGCGCGGGGCTGGCATATGCGCGGGGCGTCAGCGGAGGAGATCGCGGAGCGCGAGGCCCAGATCACGCTGAGCGAGCACGGCTGGGGACGCGACGTTCCGGCGTACCGCGAGATGTTCACGCGGACGTTCATCCCCGACGCGACCGAGGAGCAGCGCAGCTGGTTCAACGAGCTGCAGCGGATCACCTGTTCCCCCGCGAACGCTGTGCGGCTCCAGCGTGCGCTCGGCGCGATCGACGTTAGCGAGCTGCTGCCGCGAGTGTCGGTGCCGACGCTGGTGCTGCACGGGCGTGGCGACATGCGCTGTCCCTTCGAGGAGGGGCGGGCGCTGGCGGCGACGATCCCGAACAGCCGGTTCGTCTCGCTCGACAGCCGCAACCACCTGCTGCTCGAGGAGGAGCCGGCGTGGCGCGAGTTCCTGCGCGAGGTACGCGGCTTCCTCGGCGTGTCGACCACGGAGTCGCCGGCCGTGGCGGCCGCCGCCGAGACGGAGTCCTCGTCGTTCCTCCGCCGGCTGCGAGATCGGAAGCTCGCGCAGTGGACGGTCGCCTACGCGGGCGTCGCGTGGCTGCTGCTCCAGGTGCTGGGCGAGTTCCGCGAGCCGTGGCACCTGCCGGACGGGCTCCTGCGCGGCATCCAGGTCGCGCTGCTGGGCGGGCTGTTCGCGACGCTCGTCATCGCCTGGTTCCATGGCGAGCGCGGGAATCAGCGAGCGCCGCTCCTGGAGATCGCGCTGCTCGCCGGGGTCCTCGCGCTCACCGCGTTCGCGCTGGTGCTCGCGGTCGGCTGAATCCCTTCACGGGTATGAATCGGATGCACTGCGTCACCTGGACCTGCCCGGCCACCGCATGAACCCGATGCGGTTCACTCTCCTCCCGCTCCTCCTCGCGGGCGCGCTCTTCGCCTGCGGCGACGAAGATCCGGTCGAGCCCGACGGTCCGTCGCCGTACGAGAGCATGCTGCTGGGCGGCGACGTGTCGGCGCTCGCGCGCATCGAGGCGGGCGGCAGCGTCTTCCGCGACGACGGCCAGCCGACGGACGCGCTCGCGGCGCTGGTCGCGCACGGCAGCAACGCGTTCCGGCTGCGGCTGTTCGTCGATCCGAGCGGCGCGGAAGTGCAGGTGAACGACCTGCCGTACACGATCGCGCTGGCCGAGCGCGTAAAGGCGGCGGGCGCGACGCTGATGCTGGACTTCCACTACTCGGACACATGGGCGGACCCGTCGAAGCAGTTCATTCCGGCCGCGTGGGACAGCGTGAACTTCGACGTGCTCGAGCAGCAGGTGGAGGCCTACTCGGCGGACGTGATCGCACAGTTGAAGGACGCCGGCGTGCTGCCGGACATCGTGCAGATCGGCAACGAGATCGACGGCGGGCTGCTGTGGCCGCTGGGCAAGATCGGCTGGGAAGGCTACGACGAGCCCGTGAACTACGAGCGCTTCGGTCGGCTGCTGAAGGCGGGCATCCGCGGCGTGCGCAGCGCGCTCGGGCCGGACGACGACGTGCGCATCATGCTGCACTACTCGCAGGGCGCGAGCCTCGGCGGGACGCAGTGGTTCTTCGACCACGTCGAAGCGCAGGACGTGCCGTACGACATGATCGGGCTGAGCTGGTACCCATACTGGCACGGGACGCTCGCGCAGCTCGAGGCGAACCTGGAGGCGACGGCGCTGCGTTACGGCAAGGACATCGTCGTGGTGGAGACGAGCTATCACTGGCGCAGCGGCTGGACGCCGCCCGCCGCACGCGCCGGCTGGCAGGCGTGGCCGCTCACGCGCGACGGCCAGGCGCGCTTCCTCCGCGATCTGCTCGACGTGGTCGCGGCGACGCCGAACGATCTCGGCGCGGGCGTCGTCTGGTGGTATCCGGAAGCCATCCGAACGACCGGTCTGTTCGTCTGGGGCGACGGCGCGCTGGCCCTGTTCGACGACGAGGGGGAGATCCTGCCCGCCGCATCGGTCTTCGGCGGCGATTGACGGTCGCCCGCATCGGCGAAATCAGGGGTTCCCTTTGCGGCCGCCGGCTTTTAAGATCCGGTTGGTCCGGGGATTCCTCTCCCGGGCCGGCTGCGCTGGAGCTTCTCCGCTTTTCGCAGCGCCCCCGAAAACCCCGCGTTCGAAGGAAGCCATCCTCATGAAACAGGCACGTCTGCGCGCGTACTGGATTCCCGGCGCCCTCGCCGTCCTTCAGCTGACCGCGTGCGAGGTGGAGCAGCCCGCCGCCCCGCTCGACGCCGAGCCCGACATCCTCGCGTCGTCGGTGGCGACGTCGGCGTCATGGACGCGACAGTTCGGAACGGCCGGCCACGACAGGGTCTGGGGTGTGGCCGTGCACGGCAGCGACGTCTACACCGGAGGCACGGTCGAAGCCGGCGGCGAGGTGGACGCATCGCTCCGCCGCTTCGACCTGCACGGCAACGAGGTTTGGGTGCAGGACTTCGGCACGCCCGGCTTCGACGAGGTCCGCGGCGTGGCCGCGGAGGCGTCCGCCGTGTACGCGGTCGGCTGGGTGACGGGCGTGTTGCCGGATCAAACCGAGAGCGGCGGCGGCGACGCCTACATCCGGAAGTACGATGCGAACGGCACCGAGCTGTGGACGCGGCAGTTCGGGACCCCCGCGCGCGACAACGCGATCGCGGTCCAGGTGCACGCCGGCATCGTCCATGTCGCCGGCTTCACGTCGGGAACGCTGCCCGGACAGACTTCCGCGGGAGGAGTGGACGGCTTCGTCCGCGCGTACGACACGGAGGGGAACGAGCTGTGGACGCGTCAGTTCGGCACGGGTGCCGGCGACTTCGCCATCGGACTCGCCGTGGAGGGCGGGCAGGTCTACGTCTCCGGCTGGACGGGCGGGACTCTCGCGGGCGACGGCAGTTCCGGCGGCGACGATGCCTTCGTTCGCGCCTACGATGTCGACGGCAACGAGCTGTGGACCCGCCAGTTCGGCACTTCGGAAGCCGACCTTTCATTGAACGTTTCCGCGCATGGCGACGCGGTGCACGTCGTCGGCTTCACCTTCGGTGCATTCGACGGTGAGACGAACGCCGGCTCGGGAGACGCGTTCGTGCGTGCCTACGACCGCAGCGGCAGCGAGCTGTGGACGGACCAGTTCGGCAGCGCCGACTTCGACGTCGCCGAGGGCGTGGCGACGCACGGCGGGCACGTATACGTCGCCGGGTCCGGCGGCGCGCTGGCCGGAACCCCGACGGCGGGCGGGAACGACGCTTTCCTGCGCACCTATCGCCGGGACGGCGAACCGATCGCGACCCGCGTCTTCGGCAGCGAGGCAGGCGATGGTGCTTCCTCCGTGGCTGTACAGGGCGGCGTCTTCGTCGCCGGAACCACGAGCGGGTCGCTGCCGGGGCAGACCAGCCACGGCGGCAATGACGGCTTTCTGGTCAAGTTCCGCATGCCGTGAAGCCGCTGGAACGACACACGAAAGTCGTCCGCTCCTGCTATGGGCGGAACGACAACGCGCCGCCATCGTGGAGCCAATAGCGGAGCGTGCGGCAGGAGGATCCCCGAGGGTCCGTGGCGTCGGAGACGTCCGGCGCCCGGACCCTCGCCTCATTCCCACCAGCCGTGCAGGTACCAGCGGCCGGCGCGCGGCTCGCGGAACAGCCAGACGAGCGCGCCGTCCTCGGCGACGCAGCGGAAGTACTCGCGCGCGAAGCCGCCCTCCCAGTGACCACCCGACAGGCGATCGGGACCCGCCGCGCCGACGAGCGCGCACCAGCCTCCGCGCGGCTCGCGGTAGCGCGTCGGCAGCTCGTGGTCGCGCCGCGCGTCGGTCTCGACCTCGATCGGCCGCGGCTCCGCGTGCAACTGTAGAGTGAGGGCGGCCTGCGGGCTTTGGGCTTTGGGCTTTGGGCTTTGGGTGCGGCCCGAAACTCCATCGCCCATGGCCCAACGCCCATCGCCCTGCTCCTCCGTCCACGTCGTGCGCCGCTCGGCCAGCGGATGCCCGGACACTTCCGGTGCCACGACGACCGGTCCCTGCTCCTCGATCAGTCGCGCGAACGCGGCCTCGACGGCGCCGGCGGTCGCGAAGCCGCGGTCGAACAGGTCGCCCTGGCGCGCTTCGGCCTCCTCGACCGCTTCGACCTCGAGGTGAACGGATGCGACCGCATCCGGCACGGTGAGACGCTCCAGCTCACCGCGGATCATGCCGAGCCAGCGCTCGCGACTCGCGGTCGGCCGTGCCGCGCGCAGACTGCGCCGCCACTCCTCGCCGTTCGCGAGCCCCAGTCGCAGACGGATGCGCCGCGCGTGATGACCGCGCGCACGTAGTCGCTCGCACACGGGCGTGAGCAGCGCATTCGCCGTGAACAGCAGCCGCGCCGGATCGGTCACGACGTAGTCGACGAAATCGATCGAGCCGCCCGGCCGGTCGCGCACCGGCGAGCCGAACAGCACGCGATCGTCCTCCGCGCGCGCGAGCCGCCAGAGCGCCACGCCCTCCGCGCCGAATCGCACCTCGACCGCCTCGCGCGTCAGTCGGGCCAGCTCGCCGCACCGCTCGATGCCCACGCCGGCTAGCAGCTCCAGCAGCTTCGGCTCGCTCTCGAGCGCGGCCAGCGGAACATCCGTCAGCCAGGTGCGCTCCTGCCCGACCGGGAGGAACTGTACGGGAGCGGGAGCTCCCGCCATCCGTGCCGCGACCGCTACGACGACCGGAACCGCACCGACGGCCGCGCCGACTTCAGCCCACCCGGCGTCGGCGAGGCAGCGACGCAGCTCTTCGACGCAGCGACGCGCGTCCAGGCCACGCACGTCCGCCCAGATCCGACCCCGCGCCTCGATCCGCAGCCTCGGCACCACCTCCAGCAGCGACGCCTCCAGCCTCGCCCGCTCCGGCGAGTCCGGATCCGACAACGGATTCGACGCCGTCGCCTCCACTGACGCCTGACGCCTGCTGCCTGACGCCTGCTGTTCTGACGCCTCGTCGATCGACCAGCCCGGAATCCAGAGACAGGCGATACGCATGCTCCCGCACCGGCAGTTGAAAGTCCACGCTCCTCAGCCACCCCGTCCCCATGACCCGCGCCCCCATCCCCATCGTCTCCACCTCGACCGGCTCGCCGAACGGGCCCCGCCGCCACACGTGTCCCTCCGGTCGATACCACGTCTCCACCTTCAGCCTCGCCGCCACTCCCCCCTGCCCCTGCCTCCGCCCCCGCGCCCGCCCGTCATCCACCGCCACCAGCGCCCCGCCTCCCTCCCGCGCCACCCGCGACAGCCTCACCAGCTCCGCATCCACTCCCTCCGGCACCCCCGTCACCACCACCAGCGCGAACCCCCCGCACCTCAGCAGCTCCTCCGCCGCCGCCAGGGCAAAATGTCCCCGCCCCGACCCCCGCCCCCGCCCCCGTGATCCCGGATCCGATCCCCCACCCCCACCCCCACCCGGCCGCACCACCATCACCCCCGCGGGCCAGAAGTCCCCCAGCACCGCTCCGGCCCCATCCACCCACACCGCCCGCTCCCCCCGGACCACCGCCTCCACGCACGCCGAGCGCAGCAGCGCCGTCGCTCCCGCGCCGCCGCGCCACACCGTCAGGCAGCCCCTCGGCAGCCCCCGGTTCGGCAGAGCCCCGTCCAGGACCGGCACCCCCGTCCCCACCGCGGGCGCCAGACCCCGCGCGATCGGCATCGCGTCGGGAAAGCGAAGCTCCAGGGCTTCTCTCAGATCTCGAACGGCACTGGCCATGCGTTCAAAGGCTCGCGTCGGATTCCTGCGCGTCTTGCGGAATCGTACGGGGACCGCGAAGCTAATCCCGAACAAATACCGAAAGCAAGTCTCGCACCTCCCTCTGACCGAGGATATCCCTGTGCACGATGTGCACACGCGTGGCGACGACGACGACCTTCCCATCGACGAGCCCGAGCCGACGCTGGACGAGGCCGAGCCGCCGCTCGACGAGGCCCCAACCGGCGACTCCCCGGAGGCCGCTGCCGCACCCGAGACGAGCGAGACGCCGCGCCTGAGCAGCCGCCCGAAGGGCATCCGGGTGCCGTACGATATCGACCGCGCCCTGCAGGACGAGATGAAGCGGCGGGGCGTGAAGGAGTGGTCGACGATGGTGGTCGAGCTGGTGGACGAGGCGCTGCGCATGCGACGCGCGCCGGGAGTCGTCTTCGTCGACGGTCCGGTCGGTCGTCGTCCCGTAATCGCCGGGACCGGGCTGGACGTGTGGGAGGTGATCGCGACGTGGCAGGAGGTCGGGCGGGACTACCGTCGACTGCGGGCGGCGTACGAGTGGCTGACGGAGCCGCAGCTGAGGGCGGCGCTGAGCTACTACGAGTCGTACGCGCGGGAGATCGACGAGCGGCTCGAGCGCGAGCGGGAGCTGACGCCCGAGGTGGCGCAGGCGGCGTTCCCGTTCATACGTGCCAGATGAGTAGTCAGGCAGCCGGTCGCGCTATGAAAGGCGAGGCATTCAGTCGTCAGACGACCGGTCCCGCGCTGAAGGGCGCAGCATTCAGTCGCAGCCGTCCCGACACTGAATGCTTCGCCTCGACCGACCCGACACGCCTGTCCGACAACTGAATGCTTCGCATCGACCCGCCCAAAACGCCCGTCTGACAACCAAAAAATGCGCTTCCTCCTGGACGAAGGCCTGAGCCCGAAGATCGCCGAGCTCGCCTGGGACCTCGGTGTCGAGGCGGCGAGCGTGCACGAGATCCGTCGCATCGGACTGTCGGACTGGGAGCAGCTGCTGCTCGCGGCGGACGACGGCCGCGTGCTGGTGACGCGCAACCGCGCGGATTCGCTGCACTGCACGGCGGAGCTGTTCCGCGCGGGGAAGCGACACCGCGGCGTGCTGATCGTGCCGTGGTCGCTGCCGAACGATCGTCCGGCCGCGGTCGCGCACGCGCTCAAGCGCTGGGCCTTCGCCCACGCGGACCAGGGGGCGGACGGCTTCGGCCCCTACCACGTCGATTTTCTGACCCCCTGATCCGGGACTCTTGACAGTGTCACGAGCGCACGGGTATACTCGGCGACCATGACGAACAACGGCATGCAGCATCGGCATCACGTGCATCATCACGGCCCCGGCGGGTCGCGGCGATCGCGTGTGTCCATGTAGGAAATACCGGACAGACTCGACTCGGCTGCAGCGGCCCGCCTCCCCGGCGGGCATTTTTTATTCCCGCTGCCGCCGATCCGGCCCGAGTCCTGGGACGTGTCGTCGGCGGCACAGAAGAAGACGACGACGCGATGATCCGCATCGCAGTACCCAACAAGGGCCGACTGGCCGACGCCGCGCTGGAGCTGCTGGAGCAGGCAGGTTACGCGGACACGACGCGCGGCGATCGTGCGCTCCAGGCCGATCTCGGCGACGAGGTGCAGGCAGTGTTCGTGCGCGCGAGGGACATCGCCGAGTTCGTGGACGACGGCGTGGTGGACCTCGGCGTCACGGGCCGGGACCTGGTGGCCGAGGCCGGCCGCGAGCTGACGGAGCTGCTCGACCTCGGGTTCGGCCGCTGCCGCATGGTCCTCGCCGCGCGTGACGGCGTCACGACCGAGATGGCGCTGGCCGGCGCGATGCGCGTCGCGACGTCGTTCCCGCGCACGGCTGCGCGCTGGTTCGCGGAGCGCGGCGCGGTCCCGTCGATCGTGCCGGTGAGCGGCGCGGCCGAGATCGCGCCGCACATGGGCGTGGCCGACGTGATCGTCGACCTGGTCGGCACGGGCTCGACGCTGCGCGTGAACGGCCTGCGCGAGGTCGAGACGCTGTTCGAGTCGACGGCGGTGCTGGTGACGCGAGCCGACACGGTCGCGGATCCAGCGCGCGGGCGCGCCATCGGCGAGATCGTCGGTGCCCTCGAGTCGGTGCTGCGGGCGCGGGACAAGCGCTACCTGATGGCGAACGTGCGGCGCGATACGCTGGAGGAGGTGAAGACGATCCTGCCCGGCATCTCGGGTCCCACGATCGTCGAGGTGCTGGACGGCGGGGAGCACGTCGCCGCGCACGCGGTGGTCGATCGGCGCGACGTGCCGAGGGTGGTCGCCTCGCTGAAGCGCATCGGTGCGGAGGGCATCCTCGTGACACGCATCGAGCGGTTGATGCCATGAGCGGCGCTTCCATCGATCTCCGGGTCGGACTGCGCGGCCGGATCGGCGCGCTCGAAGCGCGCGACGTCGAGCGGTTGATGCGGCGCGAGCGACTGGACTCCGCGGCAGCGGAGGACGGGGCGGACGGCGACATCGACCTGCGCGCGCGGGTCGCCGAGCTGATCGGAGACGTGCGGGCACGTGGCGACGCGGCGCTGCTCGATGCCGCCGCGCGCTTCGACGGCGTGCGCCCGGCCGCGCTCGAGGTGCCCCGCGAGGCCTGGCGGGAGGCGCTGGACGCGCTCGCGCCAGCCGAGCGCGCCGCGCTCGCGGACGCGGCGCGAGCGATCGTGCGCGTGCACGAAGCGCAGCGGCCGGTGCCGATCGTCGTCGAGCCGAGGCCGGGCGTCGTCGTCGGCCGGCGCCCGGAGCCGCTGGCACGCGTCGGCGTTTATGCGCCCGGCGGCCGCGCGGCGTATCCGAGCAGCGTCCTCATGGGTGCGCTGCCGGCGCGCATCGCCGGAGTGGCCGAGGTGGTGGTGTGCTCCCCGGCGACGACGGACGGCCTGCCGCGGCGCGCCGTGCTGGCGGCGTGTGCGGTTGCGGGCGTCGATCGCGTGTTCGCGGCCGGCGGTGCGAGCGCGATCGCCGCGCTCGCGTTCGGCACGCGGAGCGTGCCGGCGGTGGATCGCATCGTCGGACCCGGCAATGCGTGGGTGGACGAGGCCAAGCGGCAGGTGTCGGGCATCGTCGGAATCGACAATCCGGCGGGTCCGTCGGAGCTGCTCGTCGTCTGCGACGACGGGGCGGACCCGGCCGGTATCGCGGCGGAGCTGCTTGCGCAGGCCGAGCACGATCCCGACGCCGCGGTGGTGCTCGTGGCGCTGGGCGCGACCGCCGCGGCAGCCGTCGAAGCCGAGCTGGCCGCGCAGCTCGCGCGTGCGCCGCGCGTCGATGTCGCCGCTACAGCCCTCGCCCGGCGCGGTGCGGTGCTGATCGCGGCGACCCTCGACGATGCGCTCGACTTCGCCGCCGAATGGGCCCCCGAGCACCTCCTGCTCCGCGTCCGTCGCGCCGAGGACGCGCTGCCCCGCGTCCGGAACGCAGGCACGGTCTTCCTCGGCGCGACCACATCGGTCGCGCACGGCGACTACATGACCGGCGCGAACCACGTGCTCCCCACCGGTGGCGCAGCGCGCTTCTGGTCGGGTCTCTCGGTGAACGATTTCGTGCGCTGGACGACCTGGCAGACAGCGGACGCAGGCGCGGCACGCGACATGGCCGCGCCGATCGCCGCGCTCGCAGCGCTCGAGGGGCTGCCGTCGCATGGCGCGGCTGCGCTGCGCGCGGCGGGCGTCGACCGCGACGCGGGTGCGCCTGCGCCTGGCTTCGCGCGTACGATCCGTCCGCGTGTCCCGTTCATCGACTTCCCGCTGTACTCCCCGGCCCGTGCACCGGTCGCACTCGACCTGAGCGCGAACACCAGCCGCTGGGGCGTTGCGCCCGCCGTCCGCCGCGTGCTGGAGGTGGCCGATACGACGATGCTGAGGGACTACCCGACGCCGTACGCGGACGCGCTGCGTGACGCGCTCGCGGAGCGTTTCGGCCTCGAGCCGGCCAACGTGGCGACGGGCTGTGGCTCGGACGACGTCATCGACTCCGCGCTGCGCGCCTTCTGCGAGCCCGGCTCGACGCTCGCGCACCCGATGCCGACGTTTCCCATGGCGGACGTGTTCGCGCGCATGAACGCGCTGCGCACGGCGACCGTCCCGCTGGACGACGACGGCGGCTTCGACGTCGCGCGGCTCGCGGCGGCGAGGCCCGGAGCCGTCTACCTCTGCTCGCCAAACAACCCGACCGGAGCCGCCGTGCCGCGCGCCTGCGTCGTGGCTGTGCTGGAGCGCACCGACGCGCTCGTTCTGCTCGACGAGGCGTACGCGGATTTCGCGGGTGAGTCGCTGCTCGACCTCGCGCTGGAGTCCGGACGCGCACTGGTGGTGCGCACCTTCTCCAAGGCGCACGGCCTGGCTGGCGCGCGTGTCGGTTACGCGCTCGGTCCGGCGCGGCTGATCGCGGCGGTCGAAGCTTCGCGCGGCCCCTACAAGGTCGGCGCCCTCGCCGAACGGCTCGCGCTCGCCGCGCTGTCGGATCACGACTGGACGGCGCGCGCCATCCGCGACGCCGTCGCTTCGCGCGAGGCGCTCTCGGACGCGCTGTGCGCACGCGGACTCCGGGTGTGGCCATCGCGCGCGAACTTCGTGCTCTTCGCGCCTCCCGTCGACGACGCGACGCGGCTCGCGAGCGGGCTCCGTGCGCGCGGCGTCGGCGTGCGCGCGTTCAGCGGCCTCGGCGGCCCGGCCGGCGCGATCCGCGTCACCGTCGCGCCGGAGCCCGACCTGCGCCGCTTTCTCGACGCGCTCGACGCGGTGCTGAGCGCGGAGGTGGTCGCGTGAGGGCGCTCGTCATCGACTACGGCGCGGGCAACCTGCACTCGATCCGCAAGGCGCTCGAGCGCGAGGGCGCGCGCGTGACCGTCGCGGCTCCGAGCGGTGGATCGCTCGCGCGCGCGGAGGCGATCGTGCTGCCTGGCGTCGGGGCATTCGGCGCGGCGGTGGCGCGGCTGACTCCCGCGCTGGACGGATTGCGCTCCGCGCTGAGGGACGGCGTGCCCTGCCTCGGCGTATGCCTGGGAATGCAGCTCCTCTTCGACGCCAGCGACGAGGGGGCGGGCACGGCTCTCGGCGTCCTGCCGGGCCGCGTGCGCCGGCTGCGCTCGGCACGCTCGCCGCACATCGGCTGGAACCGTGTGGCGGGCTCCGCACTCCTCGATGGCCGCGACTTCTACTTCGCGCACGGCTTCGTGGCGGCGCCGGACGACCCGCGCGTCGTCGATGGCTGGAGCGAGCTGGACGGCGATCGCTTTCCCGCCGCCGTGCGCAGCGGCGCGATCCGCGGGGTCCAGTTCCATCCCGAGAAGAGCGGCGCCGCCGGCCTCGCGCTGCTGCGCGCCTTCGTGGAGGAGGCGTCGTGAGAGTCTGGGGCGCGATCGACCTGCGCGAGGGCGCCGCGGTGCAGCTCGTGGGCGGCGTGCTCGGCAGCGAGCGCGTGCGCGTCACCGACATCGACACGCTCGTCGCTCGCTGGTCGGCGTGCTTCCACGGCATTCACGTCGTCGACCTCGACGCGGCGCTGGGCCGCGGCAGCAACCGCGAGACGATCCGGCGCATCGTCTCGCGAACGGACGGGCCGCTCCAGCTCGGCGGCGGACTGCGGGACGGCGATGCGGTCGCGGACGCGCTCGCCTCGGGCGTCGCGCGCGCCATCGTGGGTACGCGCGCCGTCGATGACGCGGCCTGGCTGGAGGCCGTCGCGCGCCGCTTCCCGGGCCGGATCGTGCTGGCGGCGGATCAGCGTGACGGCGTCGTCCTGCGACGCGGCTGGACCGCGGCGTCCGACCTGCCGGTGCCGGCACTGCTCGAGCGCGTCGCCAAGCTCCCGCTCGCCGCAGTGCTCGTGACCGACGTCCGTCGGGAAGGCGGTGTGGGCGGAGTCGACACCGATGCATTCGAGCGTCTGACGCGCGGCTGCGCGCATTCTCTCATCGCCGCGGGTGGCATCGCGAGCCTCGACGACCTGCGCGCGCTGCGCGACGCGGGTGTCGCCGAGGCCGTAGTCGGCATGGCCGCCTACACCGGCGCGATCGTCCCCGAAGACGTCGCGGTCGAGTTCGACGGAGCCGCGGCCGTCGAGACCTCCTCCGGAGCCGAAATCCCATGATCGAGAAGCCCTACAGGCTGGAGCGAGAGACGCGCGAGACGTCGATCGTGGTGCGACTCGGCGCCGCACAAGCGCCGGACGCGATCGCGACGAGCGACCGATTCCTCGACCACATGCTCGCCGTCCTCGCCCGCTACTCCGGCGTCCCGATCGCCGTCGCTGCGAGTGGCGACCTGCCACATCACCTGATCGAGGACGTCGCGATCGCGCTGGGCGCCGCGCTGCGCGACGCCGCACTCGCCGCGCGAGCACGCTACGGCCACACGGTCGTGCCGATGGACGACGCGCTGGTCGAGGTCGCGCTCGACGCGGGCGACCGGCCGTATTACGCCGGGCGACTGCCGTCTTCGCTCTACACCCACTTCTTCCGCTCGCTCGCGCTCGAGGCGAAATGGACGCTTCACGTGCGGGTGCTGCGCGGTCGCGACCGGCACCACATCGTCGAGGCAACGTTCAAGGCCCTCGGCATGGCGCTGCGACAGGCGCTCGAGCCGGCGGATGCCGTCGTCAGCACGAAGGGCGAAATCCGGCTGGAGGGCTCGTGCTGACGAAGCGCGTGGTCGCGTGCCTGGACGTCGACCGATCCGGTGTCGTGAAGGGTGTCGGCTTCGAGGATCTGCGCCGCGTCGGTGACCCCGTCACCCTCGCCGAGGCGTACGGTCACGCGGGCGCGGACGAGGTCGTGCTGCTCGACGTATCCGCGACCGTGGAGTCGCGCGCCACGCTGTTCGACGTCGTGCGCCGCACGGCGGAGCGTCTGTTCGTGCCGCTCACGGTGGGCGGCGGCGCACGCACGGTGGACGACTTCGGCGCACTCCTGCGCGCGGGCGCCGACAAGGTCGCCGTGAACAGCGCGGCCGTGCGCGATCCCTGTCTGATCACGCGCGCGGCGGAACGGTTCGGCGCGCAGTGCGTCGTCGTGAGTATCGACGTCGACGCATCCGGCCTCGTGCGCACGCACGGCGGCCGGCAGGGCACGGCGCTGGATGCGGTTGCATGGGCCGCGCGCTGCGCCACGCTCGGCGCGGGCGAGATTCTGCTCACCAGCATCGGCCGGGACGGCGGACGTGACGGCTTCGACATCGAGTTGACGCAACGAGTGGTCGAGGCCGTGCGCGTCCCGGTGGTCGCTTCCGGCGGAGCCGGGGCGGCATCCCACTTCGTCGACCTTTTCGAGCGCACCGACGCCGCCGCGGCGCTCGCCGCCGGCATCTTCCACGACGGCGTCGTCTCGATCGGCGATGTGAAGCGCGCGATGGCCGATGCCGGTCTTCCCGTGCGCATCGAGCCCTCGAGTCCCGACGCCGCGCGGAGGTCTGCATGAGGGGCGCGATCGAGGCGATGTCGAGGCGCGCGGCTCCCGTGGCTACGCCGGCGGAGGCGGATCTCGCGCAGCGGCTCGAGACGGCGCTGGTCGCGGCGAGCGCCGGCGGCGTCGAGGCGATGCGGGCCTTCCGGGCGGGGCTCGCGGTCGAGCGAAAGCGCGACGGCAGCCCCGTCACCGCCGCGGATCGCGCGGCGGAGCGTGCGCTGCGCGACGCGATCCGCGCGCGACACCCGGACGACGGCATCCTCGGCGAGGAGATCGAGGAGGAGTCGGGTGTGGGCGACTGGCGCTGGATCGTGGATCCGATCGATGGCACCGCGGCGTTCGTTTCCGGCGTGCCGCTGTTCGCCGTGCTGGTCGCGGTCGAGTACCGGGGCGAGCCTGTCGTCGGCGTGCTGCACTTCCCCGCCCTCGGCGAGACCGTGTGGGCGTCGCGCGGCGGCGGCACCTGGTTCAACGGCGAGCGCGCTCGCGTCTCGACCGTGGACCGGGTGGAGGACGCGCGCGTCCTGACCACGGAGCTGGCGGCACGCCCCTACGCCTCGCTGGACGACGAGGCGCGTGCCGTCGCCGCCCGCGTCGGCCGAGCGTGGGATCGGCTGCGAACGCGTGCCTCGCTCGCACGGACCTGGGGCGATGCGTGGGGCTATGCGCTGGTCGCGACGGGCCGTGCGGACGTGATGCTGGACCCCGCCTGCGCGATCTGGGACGCCGCGCCGCTGCTGGTTGTGGTGGAGGAGGCGGGCGGTGTGTTCACCGATGCCCTCGGCCGGCGCACGCACGCAGGCGGCTCTGCCATCGCGACCAACTCCGCGCTGAGCGCCGACGTCGCGCGTATCATGAACGAAGACGACGAACCGGGATCATGATGCCACTCGATATCGATGGATTGAGCTTCGCACCCGCGACCGCGGACGGACTGCCGCCGCTGCTCCCCGTGGTCGCACAGGACGCGCGCACGGGCGAAGTGCTGATGGTGGGGTGGTCGGATCGCGCGGCGCTCGAGCGGACGCTCGACGATGGTCGACTCTGGTTCTTTTCGCGCAGCCGCCGCGCGCTGTGGATGAAGGGCGGAACGAGCGGCAACGTGCTGCGCGTCGAGTCGATCGGCACGGATTGCGATGGCGACACGTTACTCGCGCGTGTCCGACCGGACGGACCCGTCTGCCACACGGGCAGTCGCGCCTGCTTCGACACGCCGCCGACATTGCGCGCGCTCGCGGACGTCATCGAGGAGCGGCTCGCGCGCGCGCCCGGCGAAGACGGCGCCGAGAGCTACACCGTCCGCCTCGGGCGTGACCGCAACCTCCGTCTCAAGAAGCTGGGCGAAGAGGCGACGGAGCTGGCGCTGGCGTGCGCGGACGCGGAGCGATCCGTGAGCGGAGGCGGCGCGCGCGTCGCGGCGGAGGCCGCTGACCTGCTCTACCACACGCTCGTCGCCTGCGCCGTGGCCGGGGTCGGAATCGATGCGATCCTGGGCGGGCTCGAGTCGCGACTCGCACGGGACGGCGCGCGCAGCACGTCGGCGACGAGGCGCGAGCGCGCGATCAGCTCGCCGAGCTGAGCCGTGTCGATCGTCTGCGCGGCGTCGGACAGCGCCCGGTCCGGCTCGACATGCGCCTCGACGATCAGGCCGTCCGCACCGGCGGCGATCCCCGCCAGCCCGAGCGGCAGCACCAGCGAGCGGCGGCCCGTGCCGTGGCTGGGATCGACGAGCACGGGCAGTCGCGTGCGCTCGCGCGCGACGGCGACCGCGTTCAGGTCGAGCGTGTTGCGCGTCGACGTCTCGAACGTGCGGATGCCGCGCTCGCACAGGATCACGCGCCGCTCGCCCGCCGACACGACGTACTCCGCCGCGGCGATCCATTCGTCGACGGTCGCGGCGAGGCCGCGCTTCAGGAGGACGGGCCGTCGCGCGCGCCCGAGCTCACGCAGCAGCGTCGTGTTGTGCATGTTGCGCGCGCCGACCTGGAGCACGTCGCAGTAGCGCGCGGCGAGCGGGATCTGCGTCGCGTCGAGGACCTCGCTGACCGTCAGCAGACCGAAGGCGTCGGCCGCGCGGCGCAGCAGCGCGAGACCTTCCTCGCCCGCGCCCTGGTAGCTGTACGGACTCGTGCGCGGCTTCCACGCGCCGGCGCGCAGGCCGATCGCGCCTGCGGCGGCGACGGCGCCCGCGATCGCGTACATCGTCTCCTCGTCCTCGACGGAGCACGGACCGGCGAAGACGACCGGCTCGGCGCCGCCGACGCGGCGCCCCGCCAGGTCGAAGCCGCGATCCGCGTCGGCGGTCGTGGCGCCATTGCCGGCCGTCGCGACGGCGATCCCGCGGCGAGGCGCGGCCTCGACGTGCGGCGTCGCCGAGGCGTCGAGCACGGCGGCGACGCCGGGCATCGAGCCGATGCTTCCGGGCTCGGCGTGTCCGCCCGTGATCGCCAGCGTGACCCGCTCCGCGTCCAGCCGATGCACCAGCGCGCCGGCGCCGCACAGCGCCTCCACGACGTCGGCGATCACTCCCTCGCGTGCGTCCATCTCCATGACGACGATCATGCGCCGCTCCCGACTTTCGCGTGTGTGGTGTCGCGCCCGCCGCGCAGCGCGCGCGCGAACGACTCGACGGCGCGCGCGACGGCGTCCGCCGCCGAGCCGCTCGCTTCCCTTTCCGCCCGCGCCGCGACTTCGACCAGCGCGCTGCCGACGATGACGCCGTCGGCGTGCTCGCCCGCGCGCGCCGCGTCGTCGGGCGTCGCGATGCCGAAGCCGACCGCGACCGGTAGCGCGCCGGACTCCCGCAGCGCCTCGATGCGCCGGCGCGTGTCGGCCTCCTCGCCGCCCGCGCCGGTCACGCCACGCCGTCGCACGACGTACACGAAGCCGGTCGCGGCGCGGGCGATGCGCGTCGCGCGCTCCTCCGGCGTATCGGGCGCGACGAGCAGGATGACGGCGAGCCCGGCGCGCGCGGCCGCGTCGCGCAGCGCGTCGGAATCCTCCAGCGGCAGATCGGGCACGAGCAATCCTGACACGCCGGCGGCCGCGGCCTCGTCGACGAAGCGAAGCGTCCCGCGCGCGTGGATCGGGTTGTACGCGGTCATGAGCACGATCGGGGTGCGCGCACGCGCGGCGATGCGCTCGACGCAGCGGAGCACGCCATCCGTATCGATGCCGGCCGCGAGCGCGCGTCCGTACGCCGCCTGTATGATCGGCCCGTCCGCGAGCGAGTCGGCGAACGGCAGCCCGACCTCGAGCAGGTCGGCGCCGGCGGTCGCAGCCGCAACGGCGATCTCGACGAACGCGTCGGACGTCGGATCCCCCGCGGCGAGGAACGGAACGAGCGCGGCGCGTCGCTCGGCGGAGCTGCGCGCGAATGCGCCGGCGATCGCGTCGACGCCGACGTCGGGACGCGCGCGGATGGCCGCGGTGACGACGCTCACCGGCCGGCTCCCGCGTCGACGCGACCGGCGCCGGTGTCCGTCTCGTCGGGCGCGGGTCCCGTGTCCTCGCGCCCGACGTCCTTGTCGCCGCGACCGGACAGGCAGACGAGCACTGCGTCGTCGGCCGACAGCTCGCGCGCGAGCCGCATCGCGTAGGCGATCGCGTGCGCCGATTCGAGCGCCGGGATGATGCCCTCCAGTCTCGCGAGCGCGCGGTACGCCTCCAGCGCCTCGACGTCGCTCACCGTGACGTAGCGGGCGCGCTGCGTGTCGCGCAGCCACGCGTGCTCCGGTCCGACGCCCGGATAGTCGAGGCCCGCCGCAATCGAGTGGGTCGCGGCGACGCGACCGTGGTCGTCCTGGAGCAGGTAGGAGAGCGCGCCGTGGAGCACGCCGGGCGTGCCGCGCGAGAGCGACGCGGAGTGCGCGCCGAGCACGTCGCCGGAGCCGCCGGCCTCGACGCCGAACATCGCGACGTCGTCGTCGTCGACGAACGCGTGGAACAGGCCGAGCGCATTGCTGCCGCCGCCGACGCAGGCGACGAGCGCGGACGGCAGGCGCCCGTCGCGGTCGAGGATCTGCGCGCGCGCTTCCACGCCGATCACCCGCTGGAGCGTGCGCACGATGGTCGGGTACGGGTGCGGCCCCACGACCGAGCCGATCACGTAATGCGTGTCGCGGTAGCTTCCCATCCAGTCGCGGATCGCCTCGTTGGTCGCGTCCTTCAGCGTGCGGCTGCCGCTCTCGACGGCGACGACTTCGGCGCCGAGCAGCTCCATGCGCACGACGTTGAGGCGCTGCCGCGCGACGTCGTGCGCGCCCATGTAGACGCGGCAGGGGAGTCCGAGCAGCGCGGCGGCAGTCGCCGTGGCGACGCCGTGCTGTCCCGCGCCGGTCTCCGCGATCAGGCGGCCGCGTCCCAGCGCCCGCGCGATCAGCGCCTGGCCGAGCGCATTGTTCAGCTTGTGGCTGCCCGTGTGACACAGGTCCTCGCGCTTGAGCCAGATGCACGGTGCGTCCGGGCCGGCAGCCGCTTCCAGGCGGCGGGCCCGCATGAGCGGCGTCGGCCGGCCGACGTAATCGACGAGCAGACGGGACAGCTCGGCATCGAAGGCGTCGTCGTCGCGCAGCGCCTCGAACACCTCGGCGAGCTCGTCGAGCGCGCGCACCAGCGTCTCGGGCACGTAACGCCCGCCGTACGGGCCGAACCGGCCGGGTGCGTCGGCCGCGGCCGCGTCGCGCTCCGGCTCGCGCGTAGTCGTGGTCGTCGTCGTCATGTTCGGGCCTCCAGGCGTGGCACAGCGGCGTACGACATGGCGGGGTGGTCGTGCCGCCGAACCGTCTCGATGAAGCGACGCAGCGCGACGGGATCCTTCCGCCCGGGCGACAGCTCGACGCCCGAGCAGACGTCGATCGCCGCCGGACGCAGCGTCTCGAGCGCCGCGGCGACGTTCTCCACGCGCAGGCCGCCGGCGACGATCACGCGCTCGCGCGGCCATGGCAGTCGCGCGGCGTCGCGCCAGTCGAAGCGCTCGCCCGTGCCGCCCGCTCCCGCACGCCGCGGCGCGTCGAGCAGGAAGAGGTCGGCCGGATAGTCGGCGAAGCGATCGATCGACGCAGAGCCGTCGACGTGCACCGTGCGGATGATGCGCGCGCCCGTGCGCGCGGCGACGGCGCGCGCGAACGACGGCGCCTCCTCACCCGAAAGCTGGACGAAGTCGAGCGCGCAGGCTTCGACCGCGTGGGTCACCTCGCCCAGCACGGGATCCACGAACACACCGACGCGGACGACGCCCGCGGGAGCGGCGGCCAGGATCGCGGCAGCGGCGGCGGGATCGACGGCCCGCGGGCTGAGCGGCCACAGCACGACGCCGAGCGCGTCGGCGCCGAGACTCGCGGCGAGCGCCGCGTCGGCGGGCGTGGTCAGGCCGCACACCTTGAGTCGGAAGGACGGCCGGTCGCGCACGCGCTTCCGCGGGACGGACGTCAGCTCGCCGAGAAGCGCCGCGCGCGCGGGGCCGCTTTGCAGCAGCAGCGCCTCGCCCACCAGGACGGCAGCGGCACCGGCGGCGCGCACGCGCTCGACGTCGGCGCGCGTGCGGATGCCGCTCTCGCTCACGAGGATCGCGTCGGCGGGCAGTCGGGGAGCCAGCCGCTCCGTGACGGTCAGGTCCGTCCGCAGCGTGCGCAGGTCGCGGTTGTTCACGCCGACCAGCCGCGCACCGGCGTCCAGCGCGCGCCGGAGCTCGGCTTCGTCGTGCACTTCGACGAGCGCGTCGAGCGACATCGCGTCGCATGCGTCCAGCAGCGCGCGCAGCTCCCGATCGTCGAGGATCGCGACGATCAGCAGGACCGCGGACGCGCCCGCCGCGCGCGCCTCAAGGATGCGGGCCTCGTCGACGATGAAATCCTTGCGCAGCGACGGCAGGCTGGGCGCGGCCGCGGCGCGCAGGTCGTCCAGCGAACCGCCGAAGTCGTCGGCATCGGTGAGCACGGAAGCGGCACGCGCGCCCGCGGCCGCGTAGCCGGCGATCACCTCCGACGGGCTCTCGTCCGTCAGAACGCCGGCGCCGGGGCTGCGCCGCTTGAACTCCGCGATGACGGCGACGCGCTCTCCGGCTGAGAGCGCCGCTCTGAACGAGGCGGGCGTCGCAGTCGCGAGCGCGGCACGCCGCAGCGCCTCGAGGGCGGCCGCATCGGCACGCGTCCGCGACCGAACCGCGGCCGCCTTGAGCGCCAGGAAATCGGCCGCGCTCATCGGCCCCATCCCGCCGCGCTCGCGGGCACGGGCGGCTCGGCGACGCGCTCGATGTGCGGCGCGCCTCCGCGTCCCTGGCGCAGCGCGTCGGACAGCGCCACCAGCGCCGCCATGCGCGTCGTGGCGGCTCCCGTCCCCACGCTGACCCACGCGAGATCCAGGGCGGCGGGCAGGTCGGGCGCGAGCCCGCCGACGCGGATCGCCGCGGCAGCGTTGAGCAGCGCGATGTCGAGGCGGGCACGGGCCGCGGCATCGTCGGCGACGCCGGCCAGCACCGAGCGGAGGAGGGCCGCGTTCTCGGCGGCGTCCCCGCCGCGCAGCGACGCCACGTCGTGCGTCTCCAGGCCGAGCTCGCCGGGCGTCAGCTCGTACTCGACGACGCGCTCGCCGTCCCACTCCGCGACGTGCGTCGGGCCGGTGACCGTGATCTCGTCGAGGCCGTCGGCGCCGTGCACGACCATCGCCCGCCGCGCGCCGAGCTGGCCGAGCGCTTCCGCGACCGGCGCCACAAGCGCTGCGTCGAATACGCCCACCACCTGCGCCTCGGCGCCCGCGGGATTGCAGAGCGGGCCCAGCAGGTTGAAGACGGTGCGCACGCCGAGCTCGCGCCGCACGGGCGCTGCGTGTCGCATCGCCGCGTGATAGGTCGGCGCGAACAGAAACGCGACGCCGGCGGTGTCGAGCGCGCGCACGCAGTCGTCGGCGCCCATGCCGACCTCGACGCCGAGCGCCTCCAGCACGTCCGCCGAGCCGGTGCGGCTCGACACCGCCCGGTTACCGTGCTTCGCCACGCGCGCGCCCGCGCCCGCCGCGATGAACGCCGCCGCGGTCGACACGTTGAACGTGTGCGCGCCATCGCCGCCCGTGCCGCACGTGTCGATGAGACCCGCACCCGAGCGCGGGAAGGGCAGTGCGCGGGCGCGGATCGCGCGCGCGAAGCCGACGATCTCCGGCACCGTCTCCCCTTTCGCGCGCAGCGCCATCAGCAGCCCCGCCATCACCGCCGGCGACACCTCGCCCGCCATCACGCGGCCCATCGCCTCGGCCGCCTCGCTCTCGCTCAGGTCGCGTCCGCGCGCGAGTGCCTCCAGAACCTCGCGCATCAGACCGCCTCCACGTCGAGCGGGAGCCGGCGCGGCGGCTCATCGGGTCCGATCCGGCGCGGGGCGTCGTCGTCGCCCTGCCGCGCGCTCGCGTGCACACGAGTCCACTCCAGAAAATTCGCGAGCATCGTTTCGCCCTCCGGTGTGAGAATCGATTCGGGATGGAACTGCACGCCCTCGATGGGCAGGCTCTCGTGCCGCACGCCCATGACGACGCCATCGTCGGCGCGCGCCGTCACGCGCAGCTCCGGCGGCAGCGTCGCCTCGACCACGGCGAGGGAGTGGTACCGGCCGGTGCTGGTCGGGGAATCGAGCCGCGCGAAGACGCCGGCGCCGTCGTGGCGGATCGGCGTGGCCTTGCCGTGCACGCACGCCGACGCCCGCTCGACCCGCGCGCCGAACACGCGCGCGATGACCTGGTGCCCCAGGCATACCCCCAGCAGCGGCGGCGCGGAGCCGCGCTCCCGACCGCGCTCGACCAGAGCCCGCACGATCGCCGGCGAGTTGCCCGCGCGATCGGGATGCGAGGGCCCGGGCGAGACGACGACGCCCGCCGGCGCGAGCGCGAGCACCGCCCCCGCATCGATCGCGTCGTTGCGGCGCACCTCGACCTCCGCGCCCAGCGCGCCCAGCATCTGCACCAGGTTGAACGTGAAGGAGTCGTAGTTGTCGATGACGAGGATCATGCGACGGCCTCCAGCGCGCGCCGCATCGCGCTCAGCTTCTCCTCGGTCTCGGCCAGCTCCCGCTCCGGCACCGAATCCGCCACGATCCCCGCGCCCGCGCGCACCCACGCGCGGCCGCGACGCAGGATCGCCGTGCGAATCGTGATGCACGCATCCAGCTCGCGCGCGCCCGGCGCCACGTGCGCGATCGCGCCCGCGTACGCGCCGCGCCCCGTCGTCTCCAGCTCGTCGATCAGCTCCATCGCGCGCACCTTGGGCGCGCCGCTCAGCGTACCCGCGGGAAAGCACGCGGCCAGCGCGTCCAGCGCATCGACATCGTCCCGCAGGCGGCCGGTCACGACCGAGACCAGGTGCATCACGTGGCTGAAGCGCTCGACCTGCATGAGCCGCGGCACGTGGATGGAGCCGATGCGGCAGACGCGGCCGAGATCGTTCCGTCCCAGGTCGACCAGCATCACGTGCTCCGCGCGCTCCTTCGGATCCGCCGCGAGCTCGGCCTCGAGCGCCGCGTCCTCGTCCGCGTCGCCGCCGCGCCGCCGCGTCCCCGCGATCGGCGAGAGCTGCGCCGCCCCGTCCTCGATGCGCAGCAGCATCTCGGGCGACGAACCCACCAGTGCCACCTCGGGGAACTCGAGAAAGAACATGTACGGCGCCGGCGAGACCGTGCGCAGCGAGCGGTACAGCTCGAAGGGATCGCGCTCGAACGGGAGCGACAGCCTTCGGCTCAGCACGATCTGGATCGCCTCGCCGTCATGGATCGCTTCCACCGCGCGCCGCACGGAATGGAGAAATGTGGCGTCATCGGGATCGCATTCGGACGAGGTCGCGATAGCGTCGGCGCGAGCGAGCGGCGCGCCCCCCTCGCCTGCCGGCACCCCCGCGCCTGCCCCCGCGCCCGCGCCTGCCCCGCCCCGCCGATCTCCAGTCGCCCCGAACGGCGCCGCCCCGCGCCGCAGCGCATCGAACACCCCCTCGATCCGAGCCTCCGCCCGCCGCAGGTCGTCGCGCCGGCCGGCCGCATCGGCCACCGGCGGCAGCAGCGAGATCGCGAGCAGGGTCGAGCGCCGGTGATCGAAGGCGAGCACGGTGTGGAAGCGCGCGAAGAGCGCGACCGGGAACGCGGACTCGTCGTGCGCCGCGCTCGGCAGCCGCTCCAGCGTGCGCACGAGGTCGTAGCCGAAGGCGCCGACCAGCCCGCCGACGAAGCCGGGCAGCTCCGCGTACACGCCCGCTGCCTCGGAACCCGGCGACCCGCGCCACACGCCCGCCGCTCCCGCCAGCCGACGCACGGCGCCTACCGGATCGCCACGATACGCGACCGTGCCGGCCTCGCCCGAGACCGTGCCCCGATCCGCGTCCGCCCGCAGCACCGCGTCCGGCCCCACGCCGATGAAGGAGTAGCGGCCCAGCCGCCCGTCCTGCTCCGCGCTCTCGAGCAGAAAGGCCATGCCGCCCCGCCGCAGCTTGAGGAACGCCGAGACCGGCGTCTCCGTGTCCGAGCGGACCGACTGCCACACGGGCACGACCGCGTCGAGCGGCGCCGCCAGCGCCGCGTCCCGGACCCTCTCGTCGATCATCACCATCCTCTCGAAGCGCCCCCGGACCGGATCCGACGGGCGCAAAAAAGGCGGGCGCGCTCCCCTCACATGGAGAGAAGCGCGCCCGCCGAAACCGCCGGCGCCTGGATGTCTAGGCTAGATGGGCCGGCCGCGTGCGCACTACTCCCGCGTCAGCCACCACCAGCGGCCGCTGATGGGCGCCCGAGGCGCCCGGATGTCGACGGGAAGAGTGCGCTTGCTCATTGTGACCGGAGCTTAGTGGGCGCTCTGGCTTGCCGTCAAGGCTTTGGCCTCGGGCCTTGCGCGCTCGAAACGCCTGCCCGCGCGTTTCGTACCGATCCCGCCGCTCCCCGTGCTTCGGCCGAGCCTATCGGAGCCACACAGGTCGCCCCGGGAAGAAATCCGTGAACGACACGTGCACGTGCTCGTGCTCCTGGAACCTGCACGGCCGTTGGCTCCGCCCGCTGAGGAATGCCCTGGCAAGCTCGGGACTGGCTCGGGGACGGCATCTCCCCCCAGTTTCCCCGGTCCCGACACGATCCCAGCAACCGCATCTGCCATGAAATTCCGGACAGCCGCCACCACCGTCAGCGCGCTCCTCCTCGTGATCGGCTGCGCCCAGAGAGACGCCACCACCGGCCTCGATGCCCCTGCCCTCGCCGCCGGCTTGACCGCCGAGGACCTGGAGGCGCGGCTCGCGCAGTTCGTCCCGTCGCAGATCGACTTCGACGACTCGACCCTCCAGCCCTGGGAGCGCGAGGTGCTGGCGAAGCTGATCGAGGCGTCGGACATCATGCACGAGCTCTTCCTGCTCCAGGTGTCGCCGCGGAACCCGGTCTGGCGCGCCGCGCTGGCGGGAGCGGCGGACACGCGCGAGGGGCGCGCGGCGCGCGACTACGCCGAGGTGATGGCGGGTCCGTGGGACCGGCTGGAGGAGAACGAGCCGTTCCTGGACGTGGGTCCGAAGCCGCCGGGCGCCGGCTACTACCCGCCGGACCTCACGTCGGAGGAGATCGACGAGTGGCTGGCGTCGCATCCGGAGGATCGCGAGGCGTTCAGCGGCTACTTCAGCGTGATCGAGCGCGACAAGGGTATGCTGGTCGCGATTCCGTACAACGTGGAGTACCGCGATCGCCTCGAGGTCGCGGCAGCGGTGCTGAACGAGGCGGCGGACATCGCGCAGAACGCGTCGCTCGCCGAGTACCTGCGCGCGCGCGCGGCCTCGTTCCTGTCGAACGACTACTTCCCGAGCGACATGGCGTGGATGGACATCGAGGGCACGCGCATCGAGCCGACCATCGGGCCGTACGAAGTCTACGAGGACCAGCTCATGGGCTGGAAGGCGGCCTTCGAGAGCTTCGTGACCGTGGCCGATCCCGCGGCGAGCGCCGAGCTGGACGAGCTGAAGGACTCGATGCGGCACCTCGAGGAGAACCTGCCGATCGAGGACCGCTACAAGAACCTGGAGCGCGGCTTCGAGTCGCCGATCCGCGTGGTCGACGTCGTCTACACGGCGGGCGACACGCGCGCGGGCGTGCAGACGATCGCGTTCAACCTGCCCAACGACGAGCGCGTGCGCGCGGCCAAGGGCTCGAAGAAGGTGATGCTGCGCAACGTCGCGCGCGCGAAGTTCGATGCCATCCTGATGCCGATCGCGCGCCAGGTGCTCATGCCGGAGGTCGCGGACGACCTCACGTTCGATGCGTGGTTCACCAACGTGCTCATGCACGAGCTGGCGCACGGTCTCGGGCCCGGCTTCATCGTCGGCGCGGGCGGCGATACGACGACGGTCAACCAGGCGCTGCGCGACCACTACTCGGCGATGGAGGAGGCGAAGGCGGACGTCACCGGCCTGCACAACATGACCGTGCTGGCCGCCGACGGCATGTACGATGAGGCGTTCGTGCGCCGCGCGTTCATCGGCCACGTCGCCGACATGTTCCGCGCGACGCGCTTCGGCGCGACCGAGGCGCACGGCCTTGCCAATCTGATCCAGTTCAACTGGATGGTGGAGCGCGGCGCGATCGAGTTCGACGAGGGCAGCGGCAACTTCAAGGTCAACTACTCGCGCCTGGTCGACGCAAACCGCGAGCTCGCCATGCGCATCCTCACCATCCAGGCGCAGGGCGACCATGCCGCCGCGGGCGCGCTGCTCCAGCGCTACGGCACCGTCAGCCCGCAGATGCGCGCGGCGATCGAGCAGCTCGAGTCCGTGCCGGTCGACATCCGGCCGATCTACCCGGGCGCCGACAGGCTTCGGCCGCGCTAGGTACTCGGCACGTGAACCTGAGCGTTCAGGTCCCGTTTCGACACCGGAGCCGGAGCAGCGCTGAGCCCAGAGCCTAGAGCCCAGAGCCTAGAGCCTAGAGCCTAGAGCCCCAAAAGAGGACCATGGACTACCCACTGACACTGACGTTCAAGATCATCGCGATCTCGCCGCAGATGGCGGTGACCGACGCGGCCGACAAGCTCGTCTTCTACGTGCGGCAGAAGGCGTTCAAGCTGCGCGAGCAGGTGACCGTGTTCGGCGACCGGGAGCAGACGCGGCCCGTCGCCTACATCAAGGCGGATCGCATCCTGGACATCTCGGCGACGTACGGCTTCGAGGACCCGCAGGGCCGCCGCTTCGGCGCCGTTAAGCGCGCGGGCATGAAGTCGATCTGGCGCGCTTACTACGAGGTGCTGCGCGGCGACGAGACGCTGTTCACGATCCGCGAGGACAACGCGCTGGTGAAGTTCCTGGACGGGGTGCTGTACCAGATCCCGATCCTGGGCGCGCTGTCCGGCTACGTGTTCCACCCCTCGTACACGGTCGCGCGCCCCGACGGCACGCACGTGCTCGCCATCCGCAAGCAGCCGGCGATGTGGGAGGGGCGCTTCACCATCGAGAAGGCGTCCGAGCTGACGCCGGACGAGGAGGCACTCGCCAGTCTCAGCATCCTGATGATGGTCATGCTGGAGCGAGCGCGCGGGTAGGGCCGGATATCTCGTATCCGGTATCCGGTATCCGGTATACGGTTAGGGTAACTACGCTGAACTGGACTAGCGGCATGAGCCGATCCGCGACGCCGGCCCGCTGGTTCGCGTTCCTGCGCGCGATCAACGTCGGCGGACACACGGTGAAGATGGAGCGTCTGGCCGCCCTCTTTCGGGAGCTCGGGCTGGAAGACGTCGAGACGTTCATCGCGAGCGGCAACGTCGTCTTCCAATCGACGGAGAAGGACCCCGCGAAGCTCGAGCGCCGCCTCGAGGCGCATCTGGGCGAGGCGCTCGGCTACGACGTCGCCACCTTCCTGCGCACGCGCGCGGAGCTGGCCGCGATCGCGGGCAGGCACCCCTTCGGTGAGGAGCCCGGCGGCACCGTGTACGTCGGCTTCCTCGAGCGCGCGCCGGACGCGGCCGCCGCCCGGGCGCTCAGCGCGCTCGGCAACGAGGTGGACGAATTCGCGGTCGTCGGTCGCGAGGTCCACTGGCTGGCCAGGAAAGGCATGGGCAGGTCCACGTTCTCGGGCGCTAGGCTGGAGCGCATGCTCGGCATGGCCACCACGCTTCGGAATCTGAACACGGTCGCCCGTCTTCTGGCGCGCCATGACTGAACGCCGCACCGCTCGTCGACGCGGCCCTGATCCTGCCATACGTCGCCGCATGACCGAACCTGCCTTCGCTGCCACAACCGAATCGGATGTCGCGCGCTCGTGGGCGGAGCTGGACGAGCTGCTCTTCCTGGACGCGTGGGATCCGGGGCTGCGCCGGATCCGGGTGGCGCGCGCGTTCCGCGGCATGTCGACGCGCGAGGCGAACCTGCGCTCGCGGCTGCTGCGCCTCGGCGGCGATGCCGGCGCGAAGGAGCGCCACCTGATCCGCAACTTCCGCAAGTACGCGCGGCGCAACGTCGTGCGCGACGACTCGATCTGGAGCTGGCTCGCGCTCGGCCAGCACCATCACCTGCCCACCCGGCTGCTCGACTGGACGTATTCGCCGTATGTGGCGCTGCATTTCGCCACCGCCATCGCGGACGAGATGAACGTCGACGGCGAGGTCTGGACGCTGGACCTGCGGCGGATCAAAGCCGAGCTGCCCACGCGCTACCGCGAGCTGCTCGAGTCGGAAGGTTCGTTCGTCTTCACCGGCGAGCTGCTCTCCCAGGCGGCGAAGGGCCCGGCCGAGCTGCGCGCGGCGTCCGACGAGCCGTTTCTGCTGTTCCTCGAGCCGCCGACGGTGTCGGACCGCATCGAGAACCAGGCGGCGCTCTTCTCCATGCTGTCGCACGTGGAGGCGCCGTTCGAGGGCTGGCTCGCGCGACGACCCGACGCCTGGCGCCGCGTCATCGTACCCGCCTCGCTCAAGTGGGAGGTGCGGGACCGGCTGGACCAGATCGGCATGACGGAGCGACTGCTGTTCCCCGGCCTCGACGGCCTGTCCGCCTGGCTGTCGCGCTACTACTCCGAGCGCTAGCCTCCATGCGCCGAACCCTGCTGCGCGCCGCGCTCTTCCTGTCCGCGTTCGTCGTCGTCGCGTTCATCGTCTTCCTGGTGAATCAGACGGCGCAGCTCGTGGCGCTGGCCGACCGGGCGCACCCGCTCTTCGGCGATGTCGTCTTCTGGACCCTGCTCGCGCTCTACGCCTTCTGTCTGCTGGTGCCGGCCTTCCTCATCCTGCGCCTGCCGCCGCCGCTGGTGCCGCCCGAAGACGAGAAATCGGCCGACTTCGAGCGCCACATGGAGCGGCTGATGAAGCGGCTGCGTCGGAATCCGCTGCTGCGCGAACGGACGATCACCGAGCGCGCGCACGTCGAGGAGGCGCTGGTCGTGCTCGACCGGCGCGCGGACGAGCTGAGCCGGGCTGCCGGCGCGCAGGTCTTCCTGACGACGGCGATCTCGCAGAACGGCTCGCTCGACGGCGTCATCGTGCTCGCCGCGCAGTCGAAGCTGGTCTACGACATCGCGCG
Organism: Longimicrobiales bacterium; assembly: GCA_035512635.1. Classification (GTDB taxonomy): domain Bacteria; phylum Gemmatimonadota; class Gemmatimonadetes; order Longimicrobiales; family RSA9; genus DATKDR01. The sequence continues at coordinate 35,069 of DATKDR010000098.1, forward strand.
CGTGTACTACCAGCGGCCCACGCTGCGGGATATGCTCTACCTGTACGGCAACGTCGCGTCGACCGCGTTCGTCGCGGGCGAGCTCGAGGACATCGACCTGTCGGAGCAGGTGCAGCCGATCCTGTCGAGCGTCGCCGGCTCCGCCGCGGGCGCCATTCCCGGCTTCCAGGCGGCGAGCACCCTCTTCGTCACCTCGGTCATGACCGGCGCGGCGAACGCGCTGCTCACGATGCGCGTCGGCATCATCACGAAGCAGTACTCGCGCGCGCTGGCCGCGCCACAGCGCCGCATCGTGCGCCGCACCGCGCTGGTGCAGGCGACGGGGATGCTGGGCGGCGTCGTGATGGGCGGCGCGCGGCGCGTCTGGGACGCCATCCTGCGCGCCACCGGCCGCCGCATGTCGGGCGCGGTAACCGGCGCGGCGTCGAGCATGCGGCAGGCGAGCGAGTCGTTCGCGGATTTCATGGGCTTCGGTCGCCGGCGCGACGATCCGCAGAGCGGGACCGAGCTGTAGCACGAAGGCGTACCGTCGTTTCACTCGAAAGGAAGTTCGACCATGCACGAAGCGCAGATCGTTTCCTCGGCCGCCCGCGGCGGGGCGCCGCACCTGTCCGGCCGGCCGCGCAGCGACGAATACGCGCCGTACTACGCCCGCTACGTCGAGCGCGTGCGGCCCGGCGACATCGCAGTGGCTCTCGAGGAGGGCGCGCGCGAGACCGTCGCGCTGCTCCGCTCGGAGCTCGCGCGCACGAATGCCGACCGCGCCTATGCGGAGGGCAAGTGGACGCTGAAGGAAGTGGTGGGACACGTCATCGACGCGGAGCGCGTCTTCGCCCTTCGCATGATGCGCTTCGGCCGCGGCGACACCACGCCGCTGCCGTCGTTCGACGAGGACGCGTACACACCCGCGGGGGAGTTCGGCACGCGCACGCTCGACAGCCTGATCGAGGAGTTCATCGCCGTGCGCAACGCCACCATCCATCTGATTCGCGGCCTGCCGGAGTCCGCATGGACCCGCCGCGGGGTGGCGTCCGGCTTCGAGGTGTCGGTGCGCGCGCTCGCGCACATCATCGCCGGCCACGAGCTACACCACCGCGCCATCCTGGAGCACCGCTACCTGGCGGGCGATTGATGACACGAGCACGACGGACACGGGTCGCGACGGTGGCCGTGGCCCTGGTCGCGCTCGGCGCAGGCTGCGCACGCGCGGAGGGCCGCGGCCGCGATACGATCGAGCGCCTGGCCTGGCTCGCCGGCTGCTGGGAGCGGCGCGCGGGCGAGCGCCTGCTCGAGGAGCAGTGGATGAGGCCGCGTGGGGGCACCATGCTCGGCATGAGCCGCCTGGTCCGCGGCAGCGCGACGCTGTCGCACGAGTCGATGCGCATCGAGGAGCGGGACGGTGGTCTCGTCTTCGCGGCGCAGCCCTCGGGGCAGGCGCCGGCCGAATTCGCCTCGCAGGCGATCGCGGACTCCGTCGTCGTCTTCGAGAATGCGACACACGACTTCCCGCAGCGCGTCATCTATCGACACGCGGCGGGCGATTCCCTGCACGCGCGCATCGAGGGCGAGCGCGGCGGCGAGCCCTCGGGCATCGACTTCAGAATGGCACGGGTGGCATGCACGGACTGAGACCAAGCCACGTGGCGGCGGGGCTGGCGCTGACGCTCCTGTTCGCGGCCTGCGACGGCGGCGCGGACGAATCCCGCGAATCGGCGCGCAGACTGGCGCCGGAATCGGCGGGGCTCGAAGGCGGCCCGGCCACGCGGGACGGCGCGCCTTCGACGGGGGCCGGCTGTGCGCTGCTCACGGAGGAGCAGGTGGAGGAGGCGCTCGGCTTCGGCGTCGTCATGAACGACAACACGACCGGCAATTGCCTGGTCACGCCGGACGACGGCTCACCGTCCGGGCCCGCCGTCGACTTCAGGATCGAGGACCGGGCGGCGGCCTACGACTACTTCGCCGCCCAGCCGGATGCCGAGCCCATCCCCGATCTCGGCGACCGCGCCGTCTGGTCGACCCTCAACGAGATGACCGGCAACCTCGCGGTGGTGCTCGGTGAGCGCGCCGTGGTGGTCGCGATCGCACGGGCGGACGGCCTCGATGCCCGCGCACGCCGGCAGGCGGAAGCCCTCGCCCGCGCCATCGTCCGGACGCTAGGCAGTAGTCGGTAGTCGGTAGTCGGTCGACCGGATACCGGATACCGGATACCGAATACCGGATACCGGCTTCGGCTAGCGGCCGAACAGCAGCGTGCCCGCACCGAGCCCTCGCGCCTCACCCCCCGTGCTGATCTTGCCGCCGGAGCCGCCGTGCGGATCGAAGGACCAGATGTCCGGGAACTCGACGAGCAGCAGACCCCTTTCCGGATCGAACTCGCCCACCAGCTCCGTGCGCTCGGCGCCCGTTTCGCTGCCGCCCGCCCATGACACCTCCCACTGGAGGATGGTCATGATCACCAGCGTGCTGGTGTTGTCGAACTCGCCCCGCCAGAAGACGTCGAAGACGTTCCGGAACGGGTCGGTGCGACAGGCCTGATCGGTGCCGGTGGCGACCCGCTGCGTGAAGTGGTGGTGGATCTCGAAGTCGCCGTTCGACTCCATGGCCAGCACGCTGTCGACACAGTAGTCGGCATCCAGCTCGGCCGGCGGAACGCCGCCCAGCGCCAGGAGCTGGTAGTCGCCCGCCAGGTCCGCGGCGGTGACGTCGACCAGCTCCGCGGCGTCGTTCGTCTCGCATGCGGCGAGCGCGAAGGCGCCCGCGATGATCGCTTTCTGCCAGCGCACTCAGCCTCCTAGAAGAAGATCACGATCGAGCCGATCGCCTCGCGCCGGTCCCCGCCCAGGACCACCGCGCCGTCAAACTGGAAGCGCTCGAACAGCACCGTGCCGACGCCCGCGCTGAACTGGAGCGTAGCGTCCTCGGGCTCGGTGCCCCAGAGCTGCCGCTCGATCGGGTCGGTCCCGATGTAGTAGGTGTTCGATGCCGCGATCTGCGCCGCGCCCGCGCGCAGCGCGAGCGGCGCCGCGCCGAGGAACAGGATGTACTCCGCACCCGCGTGGATGTCGAGACCGTCGTCGGCGACGTAGTCGTCGGCGTTCAGCTCCTGCCGCCCGGCGGAGCGCGTGAACACGAGCGCGTCGCTCGCGGCGATCTGCGAGTACTTGTTCACGAGCGCGTCCACGGAGATCGTGAACAGCTCGTGCGGGCGCAGCGCGAAGCCACCGCCGAAGGCGTCCGGTATCTTGAAGCTGAAGGTGTCCTGCGCGGCGATGGCCGGATCGTCCACTTCCTCGCCGCGGCGATCGACGACGCGCCATTCCAGCTCGTCGAAACTCGGCCGCCGCTTGTAGACGGCGCCCAGGCTGAAGGACTCGCTCAGGCGGAACATCACGCCGCCGTTCAGGAAGAAGCCGGTCCCCTCGCCGCCGTCGTCGTCCAGCTCGGCGCTGCCGGCACCGACGACCAGTCGGTTGGTGAGGAATGCATCGTCGTACTGCGAGATCTCGTAGCGCGGGAAATCGACGTCGAGGTCGAGCTGCGAGAGTCCGCCGGACGCGCCGACCGAGAACCTGCCCAGCTTCACCGCGACCGCGGCGCCGTAGTTGTAGACGTCCATCTCGAGATGGGACGTCGACGGCAGCAGGAAGACGCCGCCGCCGAAGTCCGCACCGCTCGAGGCGACGTCACTCCGGTAATTGACCAGCTCGTGCCGGAACGCCGCGAGCGTGACCGTGCCGAGCGGCAGTGTCGCGCTGAGGAACGACGGTACCGGCACCTGATTCGTGAACTCGCTGCCGCCCGGCGCACCGCCCGCCTCCTCCGCCAGCGTCCGCGTGTACTCGACGCCCTTGAACTCGAACGAGACCTGCGGATAGAGCAGGATCGTGAGGCCGGCGGGATTGGTCTCCGCCGCGGTCGCATCGTCGGCCAGCGGGATGAACGCGCCACCCAGCGCGGCCGAGCGTGCGCCCGGCGCGTTGAAGTTGAAGCCGAGCTTGGCGAAATTCTCGGCATTGAGCTGCGCCTCCGCGCCGGTCGCCCCGGCCATCAGCAAGGCGACCGCGAACGCGGCGCCACCGGCGGAGCCGTGCAGGCTCACCGCCCGCGCCCTCATCGTCCACCTCCCCGCTGCCGCAGCTCGGCGAGCGGCACTCGCTCATCCGACCCGCCGATGCGAACCGTCGGCGCTCCGTCCCCTGCGCCCGCGGCCGCGCTGCCGATGGGACTCGCGGACTGGCCGACCGACTCGAAGAAGCCGAGCGGCTCGGTCGGCCGTGCGATGGCGGTGCCGGTCGCCGCCGCGCAGTGCCCGACCTCGTAGGTGTACGCTCCCGACGAGGAGGTCATGCCGGCCAGGAACGGCGCGACCCAGACCCAGTAGACGTCGGCGCCGCTCACGTCGTCGACGCGCACGCCCTCCGCGCCACCCGGCGTGGTGCTCTGCGCGGCGATCGCCCCAGTGATGTCGTAGACGATGAGGTCGATGTCGTCGAAGCCGCCCGCGTGCGCCGCGACGTTGACGCAGACGTCGATGAGCGTGGTCGCATCCCCTTCGCCGAAGAGATGGAACCAGTCGCCCTCGCCGTACTCCGGCGCGACCGCGTCCGGCGTCAGGTCCGCGCCCGTCAGCGTGAGCGACGGGTTGAAGCCGTACGCGCCCCAGACGGCGAAGGGATCCCAGAAATCGAAGTAGATCGAATCGGTGGCCAGGGCCGGCGTGTTGTTCGGCTCGAAGACGTCCGCGGCCAGCGGCGAGATGGTCAGCGTCACGTCCGCATCGGGCCGGTAGCGGACCTCCGTGCTGCCGGCGAACGCGCGCAGCCGGCCGGTCTCCGCGCCCACCGGAATGAACGCGATCAGGTAGCCGTCGCCCGGCACCGGGTAGAGCGACTGCGTCTCGGGCACGCGAATAAAGGAAGGCCAGACGTTGTCGACCTGCTGCGCTCCCGGCAGCGAAACGGCGAGGGCGTCGGGCAGTCGCCGGCCGTAGACGAGGATCGGCTCGCCGATGCGGTAATCGGTGCCCGGGAAAAGAGCGAAGACGTCGGACAGGCAGGGACCCGACCAGTCACTGCCGCTCACCTCGTAGAAGACCTCGTCGCGGTAGGCTTCGTTGGGTGGCGATTCGCCACCCGGAAAGACGACGGCCAGGATGCGGAGATAGTCGTAGCTGCCGCAGAAGGGCGACACCTCGGGCAGAGTGAACGTGCCCGTGAAGCGGGTCTCGCCGGAGGAGCCGGGCAGTGCCTCGAACGACTCGGCGAGATCACCCTCCCACCGGAACGCCTGGCCCGCCACGCTGTCGTGCGTCTCGAGCCAGACGCCGAGCACGCTGGACGCCGGCATCTCCTGCCAGTGCACGTCGAACTCGACGTCGTGGACGGCCGGACCGACGGTCAGCCGCTCACCCTCGCGCGGCCGCACGCTCGCCTTGTCGATCGCGACCGCGGTGAACGTCACCACCTCCGGCTCCGTAAACACCGGCGTATCCTCGCACGCGACGACGCCGGCAAGCGCAAACACGAGCGGCGTCGCGGCTCCCCGACGTCGGTGTCGGACGAAACGAGTCATTGTTCCTCGGAAATGTGCGGAATCAGCCCGGCAAAGAAAGCCAGGCGGGCACGCGTCGCGCATGCCCGACCCGGTCGGCGAACCTAGATGGCCACGCGACCCATGATCAGATTCCCTTCGACTTCGCCCTTCTTCACCGGATGCTGGGTCTGTCCGGTCGCCTCGGGGACCATGCGCGCGACGTAATCGTACGCCTCGTCGAACATGATCGCACCGTCGCGATTCGCGTCCGCCGCGCCACGCAGCCCCTCGAGCAGGTAGTACGTGAAGACGCCGTGGCCGAGATCGCTCCGCTCCTGGCTGGGCTCGTTCGCGCTGGACGCGGACATGATGACGCGGCCGGTGCCGCTCGCGCCGAGGCGATCGAGGAACGAGTCGGAGATGGTCGCGCGCCGCCCGGACAGCACCGTACGCCCGCCCGACGCACCGCTGTAGCAGGCGTCCGCGATGAAGATCACCCGCTCCGCCTGGAGACGGCCGAAGATGGTCGCGATCTCGTTCATGGAGAACGCGGTGCCGTACAGATTCTCCGGATCCGCCTCCCAGGACAGCAGGTACTTCTCGAGGCCGTCGCCGTCGAGGTTCTGCGCATCGACTTCGGGGCCGCCATGGCCCGCGTAGTAGATGATGACCATGTCCTCGGCGCCCGCCCGGCGGCGCAGATCGTTGCCGAGCGCGGTCTTCATCGCCTGCGTCGTGGCCTGAGAGTCGATCAGCTTGATGATGTTCTCCTCCGGCACGCCCAGATCGTCGACCAGGTAGGCGTAGAAGGCCTCGGCGTCCGCCACGGTGTAGCCGAGATCGGGGACGCCCGGATGCTGGTAGTCCTGGATGCCGATGACCGCGGCGTAGACCTCGGACCGCTCCGCCTGGAGGCGGAGGTCCAGCGGCTGCTCGGTGACCTGCCCGGTGATGTTGCGCGCGCGGACGATGACGTGGTTCACGTCCTCGGTCAGGTAGACGTCGTGGTAGAAGTTGACGACGGTGCCCTGGTTTTCGAGCTGCTGGCCCTGACCGCCACCCGGCCGCACGACCGCCTGGATGCCGCGCGTGCCGGTCTGCACGCGATCGTAGCGGCGGCCGTTCACCTCGATCTCGAGGTTGGCGACGCCGTTGTTGTCCATGACGACGCCCTGGAGCCGGACGACCTCGCTCTGCATCGGCTCCTCGACGTTGACGGGCGTCACGATCGCGATGCGGGGCGGCTCCTGGGCAGCGCCGCGCTGCGCCGCCAGCTCCGCCTGCCTGCGCGCTTCAGCGACGCGCCGGATCTCGCCGTCGGCGATGTCCCGGAAGCGGGTCGCCTCCTCGCGCAGCTGCCCGCCACCGGTCAGATCCTGCGCAAGCAGGAGCGCGATGTCGAAGGTCGCGCGCGCCGACTCGTATTCGCCCGCGTCGAGCTGCCCGCGTCCGCGTCGCACGAGCTCCCACGCGCGCGATTCGAGAATGCCGAACTCGCTCACCGCCGGAGCGGGCGCGGCCGCGGCCGGTGCCGGAGCGGCCGCAGCCGGGGCGACAGCCGCCGCGGCGACGGGCGCCGTCGTGACCGCGGCGACGGGTGGAGCCGTGACCGCGACCGCGGGCGGCTCCTTGACCGGCGCCACGGTGGGCGCGGGATCGGCTGCTGCGGGCGGCGCCGTTACGGCCGGGACCGGCGGCTGCGCAGCTGCGACCGGCGGCACCGGCACTGGAGCGAAGATGGGCGTGACGACGGCAATGCTCGGCCGCGTCTCGATCTCGACGCGGGCGAGCATGGCTGCCATCGCCTCGCTGCGCACGCGCGCTTCCCACAGCCTCGCGTCCTCGTGCCGCGGTTCGAGCGCGAGCACCGCGCCGAACTCCGCCAGCGCGGCCTCGAAGTCACCGTTCTCGAAGCGGTCGATGCCCCGCTGCATGCGCTCGGCGAGGCGCTCGCGCAGCTCGGTCTCGGCGGCCGCGACGGCCGAGGCGGTCGTGCTCGGACCGGCGGCCGCGGCGAGCAGGACCTGGAGCTGACTGTGGAGGCGATCCGAGCGCTGGATCTCGCCCTGACGCTGCTCCAGCTCGAGGAACCGGCGGGCGTTCTCCAGGTCGCCGAGGTTGTAGTGGGCGACGCCGGCGTAGTAGTACGGCATGTACGCGATGAAGCGCATACCGTACGTGCGCGCGCGAACGCTCGAGTCGTCCTTCTTCTCGATCGCCTGCTCCACCTCGGCGATGGCGAGATGCCACTGCGAACGCTCGATCGCCTTCGTCGCCCGATCGTAGTGCACGTACCAGAGCTCGGCGGAAGGCCCGCTTGCGATGCTCAGCACGAGCAGGAACGGGATGACCGCGTACGTCGAGACGTTATGGCGCCGCATGATGGCCAATCCTGGCTGGTTTACCGGGGGGATAAAAAAGGTAGCCGCTCGGCCGCTGGAGAGTCAACGGCCGAACGGACTCTGAGGAAGGCGAAAGCCGCGGCGGCGTCCGTTCGCGGCGGGGCGCCCTCTAGTCGCGAAAGAACTCGAGGTCGCCGAACCCGGCTCCGGCTTCCTTGCCACCCGTCTTGCTTCCACCCCCACCGCCTTCCCCGAAGCCCCACGGGTCGGCGAACTGCACCGCGATGCTGCCCGCGTCCGGGTCGTAGCTGCCGGTCAGATCGGTCCGGACATCGAAGTAGACCGGCGCGCCGGATTCGTCGATGATGTATTGGCGCGTCGACTCGAAGGCGAGGAAGGTGCCCAGGTTCGCGTACGTGCCCTCCCAGCCGCCGAACTCCGGCATCGCTTCGGCCTCGGCCTGATGCGCGCTGCAGGGCTCCGCCACGTCGAAGAGGACGTTGTAGTAGAGGACGAAGGAGCCGGACGCCGCCAGCTCGAGCCACGCGTATTCGCAGAATGCGCCGGAGTCGAAAAACGCCATGTATTCGTAGGTCCCGGCCAGCTCGCTGCGATCGACATCGACGACCGGATCCGTCGCGTCGTGCTGCGTACAGCCGGAGAGCCCGAAGGCCAGGACGATGCCGAGAATCTGCTTGCGCACGGTATCTCCTACAGCTGTTCGAAGAAGTAGACGATCGAAGCGACGACCTCGCTGCGCTGCTCGCCCATGACGCCGGCCGCCTCGAGCTGGAGCCTGCCGAAGAGCACGGTGCCGAGCCCGGCGCTGAACTGGAGCGTGGACTCGTTCGGCTCCGTCCCCCAGAGCAGGCGCTCGATCGGGTCGGGCCCCACGTAGAAGGTGTTGGAGGCCGCGATCATGGCGGCGCCGCCGCGCACGGCGAGCGGCGTGGTGCCGAGGAACAGGATCAGCTCGGCGCCCGCATGGATGTCGACGGCGTCGTTCGCGACGTAGTCCTCGCTGTTCAGGGTCTCGTCGGGATCGATCGATTCGAGGAACACCGTCTCCGTGTTGTCGGCGAGCTGCGAGTAGCGGTTCACGACGGCCGAGGCGCTCAGGGTGAACAGCTCGTACGGCCGAACGGCCACACCACCGCCCCACGAGTCCGGCACCTTCACCGTGAACTCGCCCTGGTTGTTGTAGGCGCTCGACGCGGGGAGCAGCTCGCCCTCCGCGTCCTCGAGACGATACTCCATCCCGCTGAAGCTCGGCCGCAGCTTGTAGACGCCGCCGATCTGGAGCACCGATCCGAACTTCAGCAGGACGCCGGCATTGGCGAAGGAGCCGCTGCCGCTGCCGTCGACCACCAGGCGGTTCGCCAGGTAGCCGGGCTCGAAGATGGGCACGTCGTAGCGCGGAAAGTCGACCGTCATGTCGAGCTGCGATGCGCCGCCGGCGACTCCCAGCGACATCAGGGAGCCGAGCCGGAAGGCGAGCGCGCCGCCCACGTTCTGGACGCTCATGTCGATGTCCGACGTGTAGGGACGCAGGAACAGCCCGCTGCCGAAGTCGACGCCCGCGCTCGCCACCGTGCTGCGATAGTCGACGAGCTGGTGACCAAAGAAGCCGATCACCGCATCGCCGTCGGAAAACGGATAGGCCAGGCTGGCGAACGAGGGCAGCGCCACCTGATTCGCGAACTCGCTCGAGCTGGTGCCGTCCGCCACCGGCTCCTCGAGCGTGCGCGTGTACTCCAGCGCCTTGTACTCGAACGAGAGCTGCGGGTAGAGCAGCTGCGTCAGCCCGGCCGGGTTCGTCTCGGCCGCCGTCGCGTCGTCAGCGAGCGGGATGAACGCGCCTCCCATCGCGGCGGAGCGCGCTCCCGGCGGACTGAAGTTGAAACCGAGCTGGGCGAAGTTCTCGGCGTTGAGCTGCGCGGCCGCGGGAGTCGCGACGGCCATCCCGGCCAGCAGCGCGAACAGCGCCAGCCAAGTGCCGGTCGATGCCGCGCCCATCCCGGGCGCGCGCCGTGAGATCTGCCTGTTATTCATCTCGTCCTCACTGGACCGACAGCTGATAGGCACCGGTTTCACCCTGCGTGAAGGTCGTGACCCACACGACATAGGTTCCCGGCGCAAACGACCTTGAAATCTGCGCGTTCATGCCACCGCCGCTGTCATCGTCTTCGGCAAGATAGTTATAGGGATCCGAGGGATCCGAATTGACGTCGTCGGTGATGACGAGATAGGCGTCGAAGGCGGTACTCGTGAGTGTGATCGTCACAACCGTCTCGGACGCGAGCGCCAGCTCGTAGCCCTCGTAGTAGTAGCCGTCACCGGGCGCGCAATCGGTCGATTCCAGCGTGCCCGTCGTCGTTTGCCCGACCGCGATCGGCGTCCACGTGAGACAGGGATCGACCGAGCCGCCGCCGAGCGACGTCACCGACAGCGCGTACGAGCCCGTCTCGCCGGCTGCGAAGGAGTTGGCGTAGATCGTGTACGTGCCAGCCATCAGCCGCACCTCGATGCGCGAGTCGGTGCCGGTGCCGAAATCGTCGTTCTCCGCCACCACCGAGCCGGTCCCATCGGCCAGGATCAGGTAGGTATCGAACTCCACGCTCGACATGTCGATTGCGATCGAATCGTCGCTGGCGAGGTCCAGCGTCCAGAAGTCGTAGTAGCTGCCGTCCCCGAACTGGCAGTCTCCCGCGCCCAGCGTTCCGGAGCCCGAGCCGCCCGGCGTCAGCGTGCCGGCGAGCGTGCACGCGTTCGTCGCCGCGGTCGCGGACAGCACGTAGTCGCCTTCGCCCCCGCCGTACGTCGTCACCAGGACCCGGTAGGTTCCCGCCTGCAGATCCTGCACGATCAGGGAGTTCAGGTTGCCGCCGCTGTCATCGTCGCGCGCGATCTCGGCGCCGGTCGACGTCTGCAGGATCAGATAGGTGTCGAGCGTCTCGCTGCTGAGGGCGAGCGCGACGCTCTGGGCCGCATCGAGCGTCAGCGTCCAGGACTCGCAGCTCACGCCTGCGTCGAGTGAGCCGCTGCGGGACTCACCGAACGACATGGTCCCTGCGGAGGGTATGGTGGCACTTCCGGTCAACGGGTAGGTCTCGGTGTCGCGGTACGCCGTGTTCGCTGCCGGATCCATGATCGCGAGCAGACGGATCACGTCGTACGTCTCGCAGCGCGGTGCCATGGAAGGAACCGTGAAGCTGCCGGTGAACGAGAGGGAGCCCTCCGACCCGCTCACGGTGACGACGCTGTCGACCGCGTCGCCCAGCCAGCTCCAGCCGACGTCCGGCACACTGTCCCACATCTCGACGTAGAACCCCAGCAGCACGTCGCCAGAGGCCGCGACGTCCTCCGCGCTCCGCTGATAGAGCACGTCGACGTCGTACGTGACGTTCTGTCCGCGGCTGAGCGACACGCCCGGCTCCGGGCGCAGCGTCGACTCGTCGATAGTGACGGTGGAATAGCGGATCTCGTCGAGCTCGGTCGGCAGCGTCGGCTCCTCACAGGCGGCCGCCACGACGAGCGCCGCACACAGGCCGAGGCCACGCGCCCGACGGGCACCGTGCCGGAAACCTTTGTTCACGATCGGACTCCTTGGATCCCGTGAGTCGTCGCCGCTCCGGCCTCGGGGGACGCAGCACGGAGCAGCACGATCGCACACGTGTGCGATGCAGTGATGGCCCTCTGCTCCGAGGAAAGTGCGGCTGGTAATGAATGCGAGAAACGATGAATTGCGCGCGCTTGCCGCGGGGGAGGACGCGGCGACGCCCCATAGAATAAGGCCCTGCCGCCGGTTCGCCAAGACTGTTCGAAACACGGATCCCGGATCCGGGATTCGGCTCTCGGTAGATCGTATCCGGTAGCCGGTATGCAGTATCCGGTAGACGGTATTCGGTATCCGGTAGCCGGTATTCGGTATCCGGAATCCCGAATCCGGAATCCGGAATCCGCCCCTACGCCGAGATCTCGACCTCTTCCCGGTCCGCGGACGCGGCCACCTTCGCCGCGACGGCAGCCGGCGCCTCCTCGTAGCCGTGCAGCTTGCGGTGGTGCGCGGCGCGGCCCTGCGTGAGCGAGCGGAGCGTGGTGGCGTACTTGTACAGCTCCGCCTCGGGCACGAGCGCGCGGATCGTCGTCTTGCGGCCTTCGGCGTCCAGACCGAGGATGCGGCCGCGGCGCTGGTTCAGATCGCCCATCACGTCGCCCAGGTACTCCTCGGGCGTGACGACCTCGACGTCCATCACCGGCTCGAGCAGGACCGGCCCCGCCTCGGCCGCGACCTTCTTGAACCCGATCGAAGCGGCGATCTGGAAGGCGATGTCGCTCGAGTCGACGGTGTGGTAACTGCCGTCGTAGACCTCGCACTCGAAGTCGACCATGGGGAAGCCGGCGACGATGCCCTTCTGCGCCGCCTGCTGCACCCCCTTGTCGACGGACGGGATGAACTTGTTGGGGATGACGCCGCCGGCGATGGCGTCGGTGAACTCGTAGCCGGCGCCGCGCGGGCGCGGCTTGAGGCGGATCCAGCAGTCGCCGAACTGGCCGCGGCCGCCCGTCTGCTTCTTGTAGCGGCCCTGCCCTTCCGCGGTCTTCCTGATCGTCTCGCGGTAGCGGATGCGCGGCTGCTCGGTCTCGACGCCCACACCGAACTTCCGCTTGAGCCGCTCGAGCTGCACGTCGAGGTGCAGCTCGCCGAGACCGCGCACGATGGTCTGCCGCAGCTCGCCGTCGTAGGCGAAGTGGAAGGTCGGATCCTCCTCGTGCAGCTTGTGCAGCCCGGTGCCGATCTTGTCCTCGTCGCTGCGGCTCGCGCCGTGGATCGCGAGCGAGATGTCGGGATCCGGGAAATCGATGCCCTCGAGGATGAGCGGCTTCGCCTTCGCGCAGATGGTGTCGTTCGTGTGCGTGTCGCGCAGCTTCGCGACGACGCCGATGTCGCCCGCGTGCAACGCTTCGACCTCGACACGCTCCTTGCCGAGCGGCACCGACAGGTGAGCCAGCTTCTCGATGATGTCGTGCTTCGGGTTCGCCACTTCCTCGCCGTTCTTCACTCTGCCGGAGAAGACGCGGAAGTACGACAGCTCACCCACGTGCGGCTCGGTCGCCGTCTTGAACACGAGCGCCGCGAACGGCTCGCCGTCCGCACACGCCAGCTCCAGGCGCTCACCGGTGCCCGCGCGCTGCGCGATCTGGCGCGGCATCTCGTCCGGATGCGGTACCAGCTCCACGAGCTTGGACAGCAGCGCGCGCGTGCCCCAGGTCTTCTCCGGCGCGCCGCAGAACAGCGGGAACAGCTCGCCGCGCTTCATGCCCGCCTTCATCGCGGCGATCGCCTCCTCGCGCGTGATCTCCTGCCCCTCGAGGTAGTGCTCGAGCAGCGTATCGTCCGTCGTCGCAATCGACTCGAGCAGCTCCTGCCGCCATTTCTCGAGCTGCGGACGATACTCCTCGGGGACCTCCTCTTCACGGTACTCGCCCGCGGTGTTCGGCTCGTACAGGTGCGCGCGGCCGCTGAACAGGTTGATGATGCCGTGAAAGCCGTCGCCCGAACCGACCGGGATCTCGACCGGAATCACTTTCTCGGTCAGGTGGGTCTTGATCTCCTCGTAGACCTTCTCGAAATCGGCGTGCTCGCGGTCCATGCCCGAAACGAAAAAGAGCCTGGGGACTGCGCGGTTCGAGCAGTACTCCCAGACTCTTTCAGTGCCGACCTCGACGCCCGTCGTGGCGCCGAGGACGAGGACAGCCCCGTCGGCGACCCTCGTCGCGGACAGCACCTCCCCCGCGAAATCCTGGTACCCGGGCGTGTCGAGCAGGTTGATCTTCGTCTCCTTCCACTCCGCGTATGCGGGCGAGGCCTGGAGCGAGATGCCGTGGGCGAGCTCCTCCGCGGTGTGCATCGTCAGCGTGTTGCCTTCCTTGACGCTGCCGTGGCGCCGCGCGGTGCCCGAAACGAAGCAGAGCGCCTCGACCAGACTCGTCTTGCCGGAGCCGCCGTGCCCCAGCACGACGACGTTGCGGATGCGCTCGGTGGGATAGACGCGGGCAGATGACATCGCTTCTCTCCCTGCGGGGTGCGTGTGGGGTGCGGGGATCCGCATCGTAAACCACCGCACTATCGGGGGTCAAGGCGGCGCAAAACCCCTGTGCGAGTGCGTGTGCATGTGCCTCCTCCGGAGTCTCTTTTAGTGCCGGACGAAGCCGACTCGCGCGTCGGTCGAACGATCGACGCGGATTGCCAGCTCATCGCATGCCTATTTCGCGCGCAGCATGTCGAGCGCTTTCTCCACGCGCCGCGCGCGCGTCTCCGGCTTCTTCGCCTCCTCGATCGCGCGCACGTGCTCCTTGCGGTGCGTGTAGGCGAGGCGATCGAAGCGGTCGCGCAGTCCCGCCGCGTCCAGCGCGGAGGCGAGGTCGGGCGGCACCTCGACCGTACGCTCGGCGGCGTCCTCCACCGGCGTGACCTCGACCGTCTGACCCGCCGCGGTGTTCGCCGCCTCCCGATGCTCGCGCGCGAGCGGGATCAGGAATCGTCCGCTCATCTTCGCGATCGTCGTGCGGTACTCGTAACCGTTCACCGTCGCGCGCACCGGCACCCGCGTCCTGCCCCACACCTCCGTCGGATCGAAGGGCAGCACGATGCCCGTCGCATCCATGCCCGGCGCCTTCTCGACCTTCGCCGTGAACGTCCTGCTCATGCTGCACCTCCGGTCGCCGGCTGGCCCATGAGTTGCGCGCGGCGTGGGAACTCGAACGGGAGGGACGACATGGATCTGCTTACCTGGCTGGTCGTCGGGCTGGTGGCGGGCGTTCTCGCTGCGCTACTCGTCGGCGGGGTCGGTCTCGTCGGTGACATCATCGTCGGCATCGTCGGCGCGTTCGTCGGTGGCTGGATTTTCAATGCACTCGGCGTGAGTGCGCCCTTTGGCGGGCTGGCCGGGACGATCTTCACCGCCTTCATCGGCGCGGTCGTACTCCTGTTCGTGCTGCACCTGATCATGCGATCGCGTCGCCGAGTCTGAGAGGGAGGAGCGCGCGCGCCTAGTTGCTGCGGTACCGCCGGCTCACGTCGTCCAGCAGCTTGCGCTCGGATTCCGACAGGCTCGCGATGCCCTGCTTGCTGATCTTGTCGAGCACCCGGTCGACCTCGTCGAGCAGACGCTCCTCGTCCGGCCGCGGCGCGCGCGGCTGCGGACGCCCCTGCGGCTTATCGGCTGCTCCGCCGCTCGCGATCGTGAAATTCCGCCGGCCCATGCGTCGGCGCAGCCCGCCCAGCCCGCCGCCGCCGCTCTTCGGCTTGCCGGATGCGCGCGACTTCCACTCGTTCAGGTGGCGCGGCTGCCACCACTTCACGTAGAGCAGCGCCACCGCGGCACCGCCCAGGTGCGCGAAATGAGCGATGGGACTGCCGCGCGATGCGTTGATGGCGCCGTACAGGTCGAGGACGACGAGGATCGTGACCAGGACCTTCGCGGGGACGGGGAAGATGCCCCAGATCCAGATCTTCGCGTCCGGCCAGTACAGCGCGAAGGCGACCATGATGCCGATGACGGCGGCCGAAGCGCCGACCACGGGATGGGTGAACGCGAACCCGAAGGAAAGCAGTGCGCCGCCGAGGCCGCAGGCGAGATAGAAGCGGATGAACGCGTCGGAGCCGAGGCGTCCTTCGATCGGCGGACCGAAGAAGAACAGCATGATCATGTTTATGAGCAGGTGCATGAACCCGCCGTGAACGAACATGTAGGTGAAGGGCGTCCAGGGCCGCAGAATCACGGCGCGGGGCACGAGGGCGAGGTACGCGGCGACGATGGGCAGCAGCGCGGTCAGGAGGAACACCGCGGCGTTCGCGATGAGCAGCCGCTTGACCCATGGCGTCAGCATGCCGCCGAAGCCGAACCCGCCGCGGTAGGCCATGCGCTCAGTCCCTGTGGCGCGCGGCCGCGGCGGCGCGCTCGTCGAGGGCGAGACGGCAGATGCGGTCGCACACCTCGGGGAACGACATGCCGGCCGCCTCGGCCGATTTCGGGAACAGGCTGGCCGCGGTCATGCCCGGCAGCGTGTTCGCCTCGAGGCACCACAGGCCGCCGCGCTCGTCCAGCCTGAAATCGACGCGGCTGTAGCCGCTCAGCTTGAGCGCGCGATGCGAGCGCAGCGCCAGCTCCTGCGCGCGCTTCGTCGTTTCCGCGTCGATGTCCGCGGGGAAGATCTCCTGCGCCATGCCCGGCTGATATTTGCACTCGTAGTCGAAGATCTCGTGCTCGGGGATGATCTCGCCCACGGGCAGCGCCTCGTCACCGAGCACGGGCACGGTCAGCTCGCGGCCCGCGATGAAGCGTTCGATCATGACCTCGTCGTCGAAGCGGAACGCGTCCTCGATCGCGGCCTGCAGCCCTTCCCGCTCCTTCACCAGGTGCAGGCCGACGGTCGACCCCTGCTTGCTCGCCTTGACGATGACCGGCAGGCCGAGCCGGTCCTCGATGTCGTCGTCGTGCTGCGGCGCCATCAGCCAGTCGGGCGTCGGCACGCCGGCCGCGCGCAGCAGCCGCTTGGTCACGTCCTTGTCCATCGCGATCGCGGACGCCATGTGGCCGCTGCCCGTGTACGGGATGCCGACCAGGTCGAGCAGCGCCTGGAGCGTGCCGTCCTCGCCCGTGCCGCCATGCAGCGCGAGGAAGAGCACGTCGACGCCCTCCAGCTCGGGCGCCTTCGTGATCGCGCTCGGATCGCCCGTGTTCAGGATGTCGAGCTCGGTCTGCTCGGGCGGCAGTGCGCGGATGGTGCCGGACGCGATCTTCTTCTCGTCGTCCGCCGACAGCACGCCGCTCGCGGTATCGACCGCGATCACCTCGTGACCCGCCTCGCGCAGCGCGCGGACCACCTGCGCGCCCGTGGCGATCGCGACGTCGCGCTCGGAGCTCGTGCCGCCCAGCAGGACCGCGATCTTCACTGTAGGACCGCTCCCGTGCGTGCGTCGAGATGCGTATCGCCGATGATCCAGCGCGGCGGCGTCGTGGGCACGAGAAACATGTGCACGCGCGTCGCGGCGCCGAACGACGGCAGCGCCGCGATCGCCCGGGGCGAGTCGATCCAGTCGGTGCCCAGCGTCGCGTCGCCGACGGCGAATCCCGGCGGACCCTGCGGCGTGCGCTCCTCGCCGGCCACCGACGTCGGCGTGACCGTCACGACGAACTGCTGCGCGCGCGACGGCGACCGGTAGGCGAAGCGCCAGTAGCCCGCGTCCGGCTGGACCGTGCCCTGGTTCGTCACCGACGCTCCCTCGATGTACTGGAGCCGCGTGTCCGTCGACCAGCCGCGCGCCTGCGTCCGTGCCTCGGCCCACGCCGCCTGGGCGGTGATCGCCAGCCGCACCGGATCCACTGCCGCCGACGCGCAGGCCGATGCCTGGAAGCACACGACGAACAACAGCCCGGCACCCCGAAGATGCAATGATTGCGTTCTCATCGACCCCGATCCGTGTTGTCCCATGAAGGTCCGCCCACCCCTCTGCAACACCAAAGCCAGCCGCAAGCAAGGTGAGGTGAGGTGAGGTGAGAGTGAGGTGAGGATTGCGCGTCGTCACTCGCCTCACGTCCTCACCTCACCTGACGCGTAGCGCCTCACCTCACCTCACGCGTGCACCTCACCTCACCTCACGCGTAGCGCCTCACCTCACCTCACCTCACCTCCGACGCGTGGCGTCACAGTATCGAGGCAAAGCCGTTCGCCCGCAGCCACGCGTCGTCGTACAGCTTCGACAGGTAACGCTCACCCGTATCGGGCAGGATGCAGACGACGAGCGCATCGGGATCGTCGAGCTCGCGCGCGACGGTGATCGCGAGGTGCGCGTTCAGGCCGGACGATCCGCCGACGAACATGCCCTCCTCGCGCGTGATGCGGCGCGCGAGGCGGAACGAGTCGGCGTCGGCGATCGTCCGGTATTCGTCGATCACGTCGAACCACAGCGATGCCGGGATCTTCTCGTTGCCGATGCCCTCGACCAGGTAGGGCGTGCCGGCGATCCTCTCGCCGGTGGCCCAGTAGTGCGCGAGCGTGGAGCCCACCGGATCGCCGGCGATGACGCGCACGTCCGGATTGCGCTCCTTCAGGTAGCGGCCCGTGCCGCTCAGCGTTCCACCGGTGCCCGCCGAAGCGACCAGGTGCGTGACGCGGCCTTCGGTCTGCTCCCAGATCTCGGGACCCGTCGTCGCGTAGTGTGCCTCGGGATTCGCCTGGTTGTAGAACTGGTTGGCGAAGATCGCGTTCGGCATGGACGCCGCGATCGACTTCGCCTTCATCACGTAGTTCTCCGGATCGTCCGGCGGCACGGTCGACGGCGTGATCACGACCTCGGCGCCGAACGCGCGCAGCAGCCTCACCTTCTCGTCGCTCATCTTGTCGGGAATCGTGAAGATGCAGCGATAGCCGCGCTTCGCCGCCGCGAGCGCGAGGCCGATGCCCGTGTTGCCCGACGTGCCCTCGACGACGGTGCCGCCCGGCCCGATCCGTCCTTCCGCCTCCGCCGCCGCGATGATCGCCTCGCCGATGCGGTCCTTCACCGAGCCGCCCGGATTCATGAACTCGGCCTTGCCGTACACGGGCGTGCGCACGTCGTCAACGACCGAGCGCAGCCGCACCAGCGGCGTCCAGCCGACCGCGTCCGCGATGTCGTCGTACGGACGGCGGTGCGGCGCGTCGGCGCGCACGTGCGCCGGTGCCGCGCCCGTGCCGGATCCCGCGTAGGGCGACGTTCCCTCGCTCAAAGCCTCGCTCCCTGTGCCCGTGCCTCCGCCTCCGCTTCCGCCTCGAGCTCCGCCTCCGAGGGCGGGCTCTTCGAGAAGCGGACCGGCAGTCTCACCCACACCTCGACCGGATCCGCGCCCCGGCGTCCGGGTTCGAAGCGCAGCTCGCGCGCGCCCGCGACCGCGGCGGAGTCCATCGCCTCGTGGCCACTCGTCGAGCGCACGTACACCGAGTCGACGGCGCCCTCCGTCGTCACGTGCACCATGACGACCGCCTGCCCCTCGACGCCCTCGTCCCACAGCTCGTCGGGGTACACGAACGGCGACGCCTGCTCGACCGGCACCGGCAGCTCGAGCGGCGCGTCCTCGACGGCGCACGCGCTGGTCGTGAGCGCGGCGACGAGGAACGCCGTGGCCGTTCGCGTCATCGCGTTTCCCCGCTGGCGCCGTCGACTGGATTCCGTTCCGAAGCGGACGGGCTGTCGCCGACCGCTTCCGCGCGCAGCGATGCGAGCAGCGCGATCGCTTCCAGCGGGGTGATACGGTTCGGGTCCAGCTCCCGCAAGCGACGGACGAGCGCGGAGTCGGCCGCCGGAAAGAGCATGAGCTGATCGGTCGCGGCGGCCGCGGGTCGCCGAGCTCCGACTCGGCCGAGGCCGCGTCCGCCCGCGGTGTGCGCGCCCTCCAGCTCGGCGAGGATCTCCCGCGCGCGCGCGACGACATCCCGGGGCAGACCGGCCAGACGCCCGACCTCGATGCCGTACGACCGGTCCGCGCCGCCCGGCTCGAGCCGTCGCAGGAAGACGATGTCGTCGCCCGACTCGCGGATCGACACGTTGAAGTTGACGACTGCGTCGAGCTGATCTGCGAGCTGCGTCAGCTCGTGGTAGTGCGTGGCGAAGACGACCTTCGCGCGCACCCGTTCATGCAGATGCTCGGTGACCGCCCAGGCGATGCTCACGCCGTCGAACGTGGCGGTGCCGCGGCCGATCTCGTCCAGCAGCACGAGCGACTGCTGCGTCGCGCCATGGAGGATCGACGCGGTCTCGTTCATCTCGACCATGAACGTCGACTGGCCGCGCACCAGGTTGTCCGACGCGCCCACGCGCGTGAAAATGCGATCCGCGACCGGCAGCTTCGCGCGCGTCGCGGGCACGAACGACCCGACCTGCGCGAGCAGCTGGATCAACCCGACCTGGCGCAGCAGCGTCGATTTGCCCGCCATGTTCGGACCGGTCAGGATCATCACGCGCGCGTCCTCGGCGAGCACGACGTCGTTCGGGATGAAGTCCTCGCGCTGCATCATCGTCTCGACGACGGGATGCCGGCCGCCGCGGATGTCGAGCGCGTAGCCGGTGTGCACGTCCGGGCAGACGTACCCGCGCCGTTCCGCGAGCTCCGCGAGGCCGACCAGCACGTCGAGCTGTGCCACCCGATCCGCGCTCGCCTGGATGCGACCCACCTCGAGCGCGATCGACTGGCGCAGCTCCGCGAACAGCGCGGCCTCGCGCGTCGCGATGCGCTCCTCCGCGCCCAGTACCTTCTCCTCCCACTGCTTCAGCTCGGGCGTGAAGTAGCGCTCGCCGTTCGCCAGTGTCTGCTTGCGCACGTAATCGTCCGGCACCTTCGCCGAGTGCGCGCGCGTCACCTCGAGGTAGTAACCGAACACGCGATTGAAGCCGACCTTGAGCGACGGGATGCCCGTGCGCTCGCGCTCGCGCGTCTGGAGCCCCGCGATGAAGTCGACCGCGCCGTCGCGCATGCCGCGCAGCTCGTCCAGCTCCGCGTCCCAGCCCTGCCGGATGGCGCCGCCGTCGCCCAGCGTCGCGGGCGGCTCGTCGGCGAGCGCGCGCTCGATCCGCGCGCGCACGTCGTCCAGCGGATCGAGCGCATCACGCAGCGCGGCGAGCAGCGGGGACGCCGCTTCCGTGAGCGCGTCGCGCAGCGCCGGCAGCTGCGCCAGCGAAGCGCGCAGCGCGCCGACCTCGCGCGGCGTCACGCGCCCCGCCGCGACCTTGCCGGCCAGGCGCTCGAGATCGCGGATCGGCTTGAGCTCCGCGCGCAGAGCGCGCCGCGTCGGCGCCCCGTCGACCAGCTCCGCGACCGCCTCCTGCCGCCGCCAGATCGGCTCCGGCACTACGAGCGGCGCGAGCAGCCAGCGCCGCAGCAGCCGCGCGCCCATCGGCGTCACGGTCTCGTCGATGACGCCGAGCAACGTGGACGGCCGCGCGTCGGGACCCGTCAGATCCGGCCGCAGCGGCTCCGTCAGCTCGAGATTGCGCCGCGTCATCTCGTCGAGCGCCATCGACTCGCCCGGCCGCTCGATCCGCGGAGGCCGCAGCGACCGCAGCGCCACCGGCTGCACTTCGGCGAGGTAGGTGAGTAGCGCCCCGAGGGCGCACAGTCCCGCCGCATCCGCGGACTCGAAGCCGAAGCCGACCGGCGAGTGCACGTGGTAGCGGCGCAGCACCTCGCCCTGCGCGTGCGACAGGTCGAACAACCAGTCCGGCCGATGCGTCACGCTCGCCCCCTCGATCGGCAGCGCGCGACCCTCCCACGACGCCGGCACGAGCAGCTCCGCCGGCTCGAGCTTCGCCAGCTCCGCTTCGATCCCCTCACCGGCGTCCGGAATCACGACGACCTCGCCCGTCGAAGCATCGACCGCCGCGATCGCCCATCCAGATCCCGCTCCCGCTCCCGCTCCCGGTCCGTTGGCCGCCCACAGCGCGACCAGAAAGTTGTTCCGTCGATCGCTCAGCAGCGCGTCGGACAACACGGCCCCCGGCGTGATCGTCTCGACAACTTCACGCCGCACGAGCCCCTTCGCCTCCGACGCCTCCTCCATCTGCTCGCAGACGGCGACGCGGCGACCGAGGCGCACCAGCCGCTCGAGGTACTCGTCGCGCGCGCGGACCGGCACGCCCGCGAGCGGAACCGCCGCCGCCGCGCCGTTGTTGCGCGAGGTCAGCGTGAGGCCGAGCAGACGCGCGCCCTCCTCGGCGTCCTCGTAGAACATCTCGTAGAAATCGCCCACGCGGAAAAAAACGAGCGCGTCCGGATGGCGCGCCTTCGCTTCGCGCCACTGCTGCATCAGCGGTGTGTCGGTGCCGGCCATGCGTCCTGCGCGAGTTGGGTGCTGCGGTGACCGCTGAGAATAGCCTTTCGGTCCTGCTCAGCCAACGGGCGGCCGTTCACGGTCCGCCGGGAATGCCGCCATCGCCTGGGACCGACTTCGGGCGCCCCAAGAACGCCTGCGAGAAGCCGCGCGCGCGATGGGCTTCGCGACACTGGAGCTGGAGTAGGCAGCGGCGCACCGCGAGCGGTCGGTCGGCATTCCTGAACGTGAACGTTCGACGTGAACGTGAAGGCAGTTGAAGTGCCCGTTCCTGGCACATCCCCGGACACATCCTCTCTGGCACGTCCTCTGCCCATCGCCGTTCGCCCAGCGATTCACGCCGACCACACGGACTCGATGCGCCATCTCATCGCTCCAGCACTGCTGCTCCTCGGCGCCTGCGCCTCCGGCGGTCCGCCGGCCGGTCCCGCCGCTCCCGGCGTCCCGGAAGGCCCCGCCGTCGAGTACCGCGGCGTGCCCGGCTTCGATACGCGCGATTATCCCGGCGACGGCGTGATGGCGCGCTGGCGCGAGCACTCGCCCTATCGCTGGGTCGGCTATTACCTGCCCGCGCCGTGCTATACGGGCACCTCGTGGGTCGGCAAGCGGGGCGTGCTGGAGGACCTCGAGTGGGGCCTCGCGGTGCTGTACGTCGGCGAGCAGGACTGGCGCGCGATGGGGACGCCACCGGAGATGACGGATTCCGCGGCCGCCGCGAACCCGCGCTGCGCGAGCGCGAACCTGACCCGCGGCAACGGACAGGCGCACGCGCGGGACGCCGCCGCTCAGGCGGAAGCCGAGGGTTTCCCGCCCGGCACGGTGATTTATCTCGATGTCGAGCGAGTCGACGAGGTGTCTCCGGAGCTCGAGGCGTACGTCGGTGGCTGGATCGACGGGCTGCTCGAGGACGCGCGCTACCTGGCCGGCCTGTACGCGCACCAGCGCAATGCCACCGCGCTGATGGACGTCGCGCGCGCCGCCTACCAGGAGCGTGCGCGCCTCGGCGGCCCGCGCCTCTGGGTCGCGTCGTCCGAGGGCTTCGACGTCACCGCGCATCCTTCCGAGTCCGGCTTCACGGGCGCCACCATCTGGCAGGGCGCCTTCGACCGCCGGGAGCGGTGGGGCGACGTCACGCTCAGGATCGACGTGAACGTCGCCGAGGCGGGGCTGTACTAGGCTCTAGGCTCTAGGCTCTAGGCTCTAGGCGTCGTTGTGGCATTTGCTAGAGCCTAATGCCTAGCGCCTAGTGCCCAGGTGCCTAGTGACCAACACCTGTTTTCCGCCTATCTTCAGGCCGCCAAACGCATTCGAACGCCCGGACGAGATTTCGTGCTGAACTTCGATGAGCTGGACGGCGGCGCCATCAACGCCGCCTACATCCAGGAGCTGTACGAGCTGTACCGCTCTGATCCCGCCTCGGTCGACGAGGCGTGGCGCCGCATCTTCGCCGCCGAGGACGCCGCCGACGGGGTGGCCGCACCGGACGGTGACCGACCGGGTGCCCCAGCCGGCCCACCGGATACCGGCTACCAGCTAGCGGGTACCGCGTATCCCGATCGCCGCGCCGACGACGCCTCGATCAAGGCCGCCAAGTGCGCCGCGGAGCTGGTCGAGGCCTACCGGCTGAACGGTCATTACGCGGCCGACCTCGACCCGCTCGGCAATCCGCGTCCCGGCCATCCCACGCTGGAGCCGAAGTTCCACGGCCTGACCGACGAGGACATGGCCTCGGGTCCGTCGGCCGACCTGTGCGGCGAGACGATCGCGTGGCTGCGCCAGGTCTACACCGGCACGATCGGCTACGAGTTCGAGCACCTCGAGTATCCCGAGCGCTCGGAGTGGATCCGCGATCAGATCGAGAATGGCCGGCACCTGCGTGAGCTGTCCGCGGACGAGAAGCGGCGCCTGCTGCGCCGGCTGACGGAGGTCGAGGGACTCGAGCAGTTCCTGCACAAGTCGTATCTCGGCGCGAAACGCTTCTCCGTCGAGGGCAACGACATGCTGGTGCCGATGCTGGACCTCGCCATCGAGCGGGCCGCGCAGGCGGGCGCGCGCGAGGTCGTGCTCGGCATGGCGCACCGCGGACGGTTGAACGTGCTCGCGCACGTGCTCGGCCGGCCCTACCCGATGCTGATCGGCGAATTCGAGGGGCGGCATGCGTTCTCCGGCGGCACCGGCGACGTGAAGTACCACCTGGGCGCCGAGGGCACGTACGCGACTGCGTCCGGCGATCCCCTCACGGTGACGCTCGCGCCCAATCCGAGCCATCTCGAGTTCGTCGGCGCCGTCGTCGTCGGCATCGCGCGCGCGAAGCAGTCGGACCGCACGCAGCCGGAGCTGCGCCGCGACAATGAGCTGGTGCTGCCAGTGCTGATCCACGGCGACGCCGCGTTCATCGGCCAAGGGGTCGTACCCGAGACGTTCAATCTGGCGGAGCTGAGGGGCTACACGACGGGCGGCTCGCTGCACGTCATCGTCAACAACCAGATCGGCTTCACCACGCTGCCGTCGGACGCGCGCTCGACGCATTACTCGAGCGACCTCGCGCGCGGCTTCGACGTGCCGATCTTCCACGTGAATGCCGACGATCCCGAAGCGTGCCTTGCCGTCGTCCGACTCGCGCTCGCGTACCGCGAGAAGTTCCACGGCGACGTGGTCATCGACCTGATCGGCTACCGCCGGTACGGGCACAACGAGGGCGACGAGCCGGCGTACACGCAGCCGCGCATGTACGAGGCGGTCGCCGAGCATACGCGCGTGCGCGAGCTGTGGATCGAAAAGCTCGTCGCCGACGGCGTCGCGTCGAAGGAGGACGCCCAGGCCGAGTGGGACTCGGTCTATCAGCGCCTGATCGACGCGCAGGACGAGGTGCAGCAGGAAATCCAGGCGGAGTCCGACGAGGAGAAGGCGCCGCACACGATGCCGCCGGTGACCGAAGCGACGCCGCGTCCACCCGTGGACAGCAGCGTCGAGCCGGAGCTGCTGCGCGACCTCGACCGGCAGGTGCACAGCTGGCCGGACGATTTCGAGCCGAACCCGAAGCTGTCACGCCAGCTGCGGAAGCGCGCCGAGGCGGTGCCGGAAGGACGGCCGCTCGACTGGGCCCACGCCGAAGCCCTCGCCTTCGCGTCCCTCCTCGCGGAGGGCACGCCGATCCGGCTCACCGGTCAGGACACGGAGCGCGGCACGTTCTCGCAGCGTCACCTCGTGCTGCATGACACGGAGAGCGGCGAGAGCTGGACGCCGCTCGCGCACCTGAAACAGGCGGGCGCCTCGTTCGAGATCTACAACAGTCCGCTCTCCGAGATGGCCTGTGTCGGCTTCGAGTACGGGTATACGACGGCCGCTCCCGAGACGCTCGTCCTGTGGGAAGCGCAGTTCGGCGACTTCGTGAACGGCGCGCAGGTCATCATCGATCAGTTCATGAGCGCCGGCCGCGCGAAATGGGGCCAGGACTCGAGCCTCGTGCTGTTGCTGCCGCACGGCTTCGAGGGCCAGGGACCGGAGCACTCCAGCGCGCGCATCGAGCGCTTCCTCCAGCTCTGCGCCGAGGACAACTTCCGCGTCGCCGACTGCACCACGCCGGCGCAGTACTTCCACCTGCTGCGCCGCCAGGCCAAGCTCGCGGACCGGCGCCCGCTCATCGTCTTCACGCCCAAGAGCCTGCTGCGCAATCCCCGCGCGACCTCCTCGTTCGACGAGCTGGCGAGCGGCACGTTCCACCCGGTGCTGCCGGACGCGAGCATGGCCGACAGCCGCGGTCGCGTCACGCGACTGGTCCTGTGCACCGGCAAGGTCTACTACGACCTGAGCGCCTCGGACGCGCGCGAGCGGAACGGGCACGTCGCCGTCGCCCGCGTCGAGCAGCTCTATCCCTTCCCCGCCCAGGAGATCGCCGCCCTGGTCGCGGACCACCCCGCGCTCGAGGAAGTCGTCTGGGCGCAGGAGGAGCCGCGCAACATGGGCGCGTGGCCCTTCGCCGAGCGCCGCCTCCGTGACGCCATCGGCGAGCTCCCGCTCCGCTACGTCGGCCGCCCCGAGCGGGCCAGCCCGGCCGAGGGCTTCGGCGACGTGCACGAAGCCGAGCAGAAGCGTATCGTTGAGGAGGCGCTCGCAGCCGGACGAAGCGTCGGTAGACCGTAGGCCGTGAATCCATATACGGTATACGGTAGACGGTATACGATATACCGATTACCGATTACCGATTACCGATCAAACAGGGAGTGCACATGTCGTCATTCGGCATCTACCAGATCGGCTTCATCGTCTTCATCATCGGAGTTGCGATCGGCGCGTACCTGCTCGGCGCGCCGCCCCTGTGGATCGCCGTGGGCGCCATCATTCTGATCGGCATCGGCATCCTGACCGGCGTCTCGCGCACCAAGCGACAGGACCCGCCGGCACAGCCCTGAGCATCACTACCGCGTCGCCAGGCGATCGAAAGTTCGTGGCGGCGCGCTGACTCCGACGTATCGTTGCGGAGACACTCGCAGCCGGACGAACAGCGCAGGAGTCGGAAGGCGTAACCGGAGGTCGTATACCGTATACTGCCTACCGTATACGGATACGGTTTAGCCCCCTCGCAACTCGACATTCCCCGGACAACCAGGAAGCCACCACCATGAGCTGGCTGATCCTCGCCGTCATCGTCGCGATCGCGGTAGCGGTCATCGCGATCTACAACGCGCTCGTGCGGCTGCGCGTGCTCGCGAACAATGCGTGGTCGGACATCGACGTGCAGCTCAAGCGGCGCTACGACCTGATCCCGAACCTGGTCGAGACGGTGAAGGGCTACGCCGGTCACGAGCGCGACACGCTCGAGTCGGTGACGCGGGCGCGGCAGCAGGCCGTCGAGCTGCGCGGCGGCACGCCGGAACAGCGCGCGCAGGCGGAGAACATGCTGACCCAGACGCTGCGCTCCCTGTTCGCGGTGTCGGAGGCGTACCCGGAGCTGCGGGCGAACGAAAACTTCCGCGACCTCCAGCAGACGCTGAACAGCCTGGAGGACGCGATCCAGAACGCGCGCCGCTACTACAACGCGGTGGTGCGCGACTACAACACGAAGATCGACGTATTCCCCTCGAACATCGTCGCGAACGCCTTCAGCTTCCGGCACCGGGAGTTCTTCGAGGTGACGGAGCCGGAGCGCGTGACCCCGCGCGTGCAGTTCTGACATGAGCTTCAGCCTGTCGACAACGCTCGAACCCCGGAAAATCCTCTTTCTGGGGGTGTTCTTCGGCCTCTCGTGGCTCGCGGCGCTGGTGGAGACGTCGGAGCAGAGTCCGCCGCGGCTGGACCTGCTCGAGCAGTCCACTGCGGCGAGCGGCGCGGCCGGCGCGCAGACCGGGCTCGCGGCCGAGCCCGCGGAAGACATCTGCGACATGCGCCCGGGTACTCGCGCGGTATGTTTCCAGCGCGTCGCCGCCGAATACAACATCCTGCGCAGCGGCGACGTCATGGTGACGGAGAGCCTGACGGTTCGCTTCGCCGGCCAGTGGAACGGCGTCGAGCGGACGCTGCGCGAGCGCGCGACGGCGCACGACCTGCGACCCGCGAGCGAGCGTGACGGAGCCGCGAGCACCGGCTACCGCCACGTCGACATCGATGTGCTCGGCGCGACGGATGCCGCCGGCAACGAGCTGCGTACGGAAACGGAAGCGAACGGCAACGCGATCGCCGTCCGCGTGTGGGTGCCAGGCGCGAACAACGTCACGCGCACCGTCGTGCTGCGCTATCGCATCTCGGACGGCGTCACCTTCTTCCACGAGCACGACGAGTTCTACTGGAACGTGTGGGGCAGCGAGTCCACCGCGCGCGTCGCCGGTGTGACTACGCGCATCATTCCGCCGGAAGGCACGACGGGGCTGCGGACGACTGCGTTCGCGGGCGCCGCGGGATCGGCGGAGCGCAACGCCGTGGCGCGGATCGAAGGCCCGGTCGCCGTGGCCTCGACCACGGCGCCGCTCGGACCCGGCCTCGGCTTCACGGTCGCGGTGGGCTGGGATGCGGGCATCGTCGAGCGTCCGGCCCCGACCGAAGCTCTGTTCGACTGGCTCAGACTCTACGGGAGCTTCGCGCTGCCGTTCCTGGCGCTGGGCATCATGTGGTCGATGTGGAAGCGACGCGGGAAGGATCCGGCGATGCTGCCGATCGTGACGCGCTACCAGCCGCCGACGGATCTGACGCCCGGCGAGGTCGGCACGCTGCTCGACGAGCGCGCCGATATGCGCGACGTGACGGCGACGCTCGTCGACCTCGCCGTGCACGGCCATCTCCGTATCGAGGAGACGGAGGGAAGGAAGATCCTCGGCATGGAATTCGGCGAGGATTACCGCTTCGTGCGGGTCACGCAGCTCGGCGCCGGCCCGACGCGCAGCCACGAGCTGATGCTGATGAACGCGCTCTTCCGCGGCCGCGATCAGGTGGACCTCTCCGACCTGAAGAACGAGTTCTACAAGGACCTGCCGGACATCCGCGAGGCGATGATGGACAGTCTCACGGCGCATGGCGTCTACACGCGTCGGCCCGATCGCATACGTGGCGGGTGGGTGGTGGGTGCGTTCCTCTCCCTTTTCGTCGTCTCACCCGCGCTGGTGGCAGCGCACGCGGCGCTCGTGGCGATCATGATGGTGCCCGTGCTGACCGCGCTGCCGATCGGGATCTTCGGCTGGCTCATGCCCGCACGGACCGTGAAGGGCACGCGGATCATCGAGCGTCTGCGCGGCTTCCGCGAGTTCCTGAGCCGCGTCGACGGCGACCGCCTGCGACGCATGAAGATCGATCCATCGGATTTCGAGCGAATCCTCCCCTTCGCCATGGCGATGAGCGTGGAGAAGCAGTGGGGCGAGGCGTTCGAGGGGCTCGCGCAGGAGCCGCCGCGCTGGTACCACTCCACCAGCGGCGGGCGCTTTCATCCCGGCCTCTTCGCCTCCAATCTGAGCCGCATGTCGACCGCGACCGCGCAGACCATGGTGTCGGCGCCCGGGGGCTCCGGAGGCTCGGGTTTCGGCGGCGGCGGCAGCGTCGGCGGAGGCGGAGGCGGAGGCGGTGGCGGCGGCTTCTGACGGCGGCGGGACCCCTGGAACCTGTATGTATGGAGGGGTAGGAACCGCCGAACGTTCCGGACTCGAACCACGCGGAGGAATGTGCAGCCCGTAGTCGTCGTCACCTATCCACACGCGCTCGATCTCAAGGTCGAGCGGCTGGAGCACACGAGCCTGCCGGACCAGTCCACGGGCCTCGCGTACTATTACCGTGGTGGGCTGATCGCGCGCGGTGTCGTGAGCGATGAGGCGGTCGAGTCGATCCAGTCGCTGGTGAACGATCCGGTACACCTCGCGCTCGCCGCGCAGGAGGACGACGACGGCAACATCGACGGCCGGCTGTGTCTGGTCCTGCCGGTGGAGCTCGGCAAGGAGCTCATGAAGGACGACGACGCGGAGCCCGAGGAGGCGTGGAAGTCGAGCGTGCCCGCGCCGCCCGCCGAGATCGACAGCTACGGCTCGCAGAAGCGCGACACCGCCGATGAGCCGGAGGAGGGCGAGCAGCCGCACATCGCGCTGCTGCCCATCGGCAACATCGTGCGCAGCAGCGAAGCCCGTAACCATCCCGACGACGTCTCCGCCGACGCGCGCGAGATGCTCGTCAACCTGCTCGCCGGACAGGGGCAGGATTCCGTGCGCAAGGCGATCGACGACCTGCTCGACTCGATCTGAATGCGGTAGCCAGTAGTCGGTAGTCGGTAGCCGGTAGTCGGTAACGCGCCGGATACCGGATACCGGATACCGAATACTGGATACCGGATACCGGATACCGGATACCGGATACCGAATACTGGATACCCGATACCCGCCAGCCGTCCCTCTTGAACCACTCGGAAATCTTTAGAAAGGCTCACGCGGGCCATGCCACCTGTCTCGCCGACGAGTGGCACTCCGCGCCGTGTCCGCCGCCCGCGCATCCGCTCGTCTGGTCGCGGCGCAACGGGCCCTGGCGCGAGCTGGCTGTGCTGTTCGTGGGTGCGGCGCCCGGCAACGCCGGCGGGCGGGGTGCGGGCGACATGGGCGCGCACGCGACGCGCATCCCGTTCGGCGGCGACGTGGCCGGCGCCAACCTGGATGTGCTGCTCGCGAGCGCCGGCCTCACGCGGGACGAGGTCTTCCTCGTCGCGGCGCTGAACCGCCTGCCGGACGCGGGTGGCGGCGAGCCGACGGCTCGCGAGCTCTCGCAGCCGGTGGGCGATTACGAGACCAGCCTCCATCTCCTGCGCGACACGATGCTGGCCGCCCACCCGCGGCTCGTCGTCACGCTCGGCAACGTCGCTCTGCGGGCGACCATCGCGGCCGCGCGCCTGGCGGAGGACGCCGGGCGCTCCGTCGTATCCGACAGGGTGTCGATGCCGTCGCTCGAGCGACTGAAGAAGGCGGGCCTCGCGCGGAGCGTCGCCGCGGCCTGGCCGGTGGCTCACGCGCCCGATCCGGCGTTCGCCGAAGCCTGGGGCCCGCGGCCGCTGCCGCACGTGCTGTGGCTCACGCATCCCAGCGCGCAGAACATGAGCCCCCATGCGCGCGTCGAGACGGCGTTTCACACGCGGATGCTGGAGGCGCGCGACGCGTTGCGCGCGGCAGTGGCCGGGGTGCTCGGCGTGACGCCGCCCGCGATGCGCAAGGACGTGCCGCTCGAGGGAGCCGCGGCCGTGTCGGGCCGCTCGATCTACGACCTCGCCGAGTGGCGCGATGCGGTCGGACCCCGCCATGCGACGCTCGATCGGCTATGGCGTTCGAAGGGCGTATGATTTAGCGTTCGGCCATGGGTTACGGTGCAGCACACCCGACGCGACGTAGCGTCCCCACCGTCGTCGTGCATCTCGCCACGGACGATGGCGACGTCGTCTTCCGTGCCCGCTGGAAAGAGCGCGCGATCGACCTCCAGCGCCGCATCGTCTACCGCATCCGTCTCGGCATGCCCCTCTGGTTCGAGGACGACGCCGGACGCGACCTCTGCTTTCGGCCCGAGCGCATCTGGCGCGCGATGGTGGCCGAGAGCTAGCGCTCACCCGGAGCCGGGTCCCCACCCCTAGCTACTTTCCCCTCAACAGGCTCAGCAGTCCGCGTACGCGTTGCACGACGCCGCGACCGTGCAGCGCGCGGACGAGTCCGAGCGCGCGCGGCAGGCCGAAGCGACGCAGCGGGAACAGTCCCGGCTCCCAGCCGAGGCCCGCGCGGTCGGCGAGCAGCGCGCGCGGCCGCGACAGCTCGCGCAGCCCCTCGTCGCCGTAGACGCGGCCGTAGCCGCTCTCGCCCGCTCCACCGAACGGCAGCGACGCGATGGTGCCGTTCACGAGCGCGTCGTTGATGCAGACCATACCGGCGCGAAGTCGGCCGGCGAGGCGGCGGGCATCGCCCTCGGGTCCCCAGACGCTCGCGCCCAGGGCGAAGCCGGAGTCGTTCGCGAGGCGTACGGCCTCATCCGCGTCGCGCACGCGCATCACGGGCAGCACCGGCCCGAACGTTTCCGAGCGCATCACGTCCATGTCGTGCGTGACGTCCACGAGCAGCGTCGGCAGCCACGCGCGCCCGCCCGGTGCACGCTCGCCGCCCGCGAGGACGCGGGCGCCACGCTCGATCGCGTCGCGCACCTGACGCTCGACGTGGAAAGTCTGCGCCGCGGTCGTCATCGCACCGACATCCGCATCCGCATCCTCCGGCGTGCCGACGCGGAGCGCGCGCGTCGCACGCAGCGCCTCCTCGATGAACTCGTCGTAGACCGCATCGACCACGTACGCGCGCTCGATCGAGATGCAGATCTGGCCCGCGTTCCAGAACGCGCCATTCACGGCCGTGCGGGCAGCCCGCCGCACGTCCGCTCCTTCGGTCACCAAAACCGGATCCTTGCCGCCCAGCTCCAGCGTGACCGGGATGAGGCGATCCGCCGCCGCGCGCGCGATGGCGCGGCCGGTCTCGACGCTGCCGGTGAAGGAGATCTTGTCGACGCCCGCCTCCACCAGCGCCCTGCCGGTCCCGCCATCGCCGGTCAGCACCTGGAAGACGGCTTCCGGAACGCCGGCCTCGCGGGCGAGGCGCTGCACGGCGAGCGCTGAGAGCGGCGTCAATTCGGAGGGCTTGAGCAGCACCGCGTTGCCGGCGACGATGCCGGCCATCACGGCGCGCATCGTGTTCAGCACCGGGAAATTCCACGGGCCGATCACCGCGACGACGCCGTAGGGCTCGCGCTCGATCCAGGCCTTCTTGGTGATCAGCCAGCCGGCCGGCGTGCGCCGCGGCGAGAGCACCGTGTCCGCGCGCTTCGCGTACCAGGCCGCGAGATCGCAGGTGGTGAGCACGTCGACCATCATCGCCTCGAACGGCAGCTTGCCCGTCTCGGCCGAGGAGATTCCTGCGATATCGCGCGCATGCTCGGCGAGCAGACGCCGGAACGCGGTGAGTCGACGCGCACGCTCGCGCACGGGCAGCGCCGCCCACGCGGGCTGCGCCGCGCGCGCCGCGGCGAGCGCCGCCCGCACCTGCGCCCCGCCCAGGACCGGCACACGACCGAGCTCGGCGCCACTCGACGGCGCGCGCACGACGATCTCGCCCGCCGCCTCGTCCGCCGCCCGCTCGGGCGCCGTGATCACTGGAGGTGTCGTGACAGGAAGGCGGCGGCGTCGATGGCGGGGGAGCCGGACGCCTGACCCTCGGGTGGCGCGGCGCGCGGCTCGAGCGGAAGCGCCAGCAGGGGCAGGCTCGTGGGCAGGTCCATCGAATCGCGCGAGGGGCTCCCCGCGCCGAGCAGCACGAGGGCTCGGACGCCTTCATCGAGCGCCGCGGCACGCGCCGCGTACGGCGCGGCCTCGCCGACGCCGATCAGCGCCATGCGATCGCCGTCGATGTCCTGGCGCTGGCGCAGGAACTGGAGCACAGCATACGCGTCGTCCGCCGGTTGCGTCATCGGCTCGGCGCGACCCGAATCCGCCGCCGAGACGGGCGGCAGCTCGAGCTGCACCACCGCGATGCCGCGCGCGAGGAGCGCCTCGGACATCGCCACCGCGGCGACGACGGGGCCGCTGTCCGGCTCACGCACGACCAGCAGCAGGACCGACGGCAGCGGTGTCGCCTCGAGCGCAGGCAAAGCCACCGTCGCGGTGATCATCTGCCCGGGGAAGACCGGCACCACGACCGACTGCGTGATCACGCCGGCGTTCGATACCGGCTGCACGCGCTCCTGTCCGAGCAGCGGCGCCGGGGCGCTCTGCATCGCGACCGCGACGAGCGAAGCGAACAGCAGCCGAGGCATCGTCACTTACCGCGCGCTCACCGGGATGGCGACGCGCGTGTTCTCCCATTCCAGGATCAGCGACGCGCCCGCGTCCGCTGGCTCGGAGCGGATGGTGAACGTCTCCACGTGCTCGTCGATGCCCGTCGCCGGCACCATGCCGCGACCGACCTCCTGCGCGCGCACGTCCGCCGTGTAGCGGCTCTCGTGGCCCCACTGCGACGTCGACCGGTTCACGATCACGACCCACTGCTCCAGACCCGGCATCGTGTACAGCGAATATGATCCGGGGTCGAGGTCCATGCCCGCGATCGTCGCGGCGAAGGGCAGGTGCAGCGTGGTCGGCTCGTTCGCGCCCGTGCGCCACAGCTGGCCGAACGGCACCGCCTCGCCACCGATCATCGTGCGACCCCGGGCCGACGGGCGGCCGTAGCAGATCTTGGCGGTCTGTCCGTCGACCGTGATCAGCGTCGAATCGTAGGGACTCGCGCGACCTTCCAGCGCCATGTTCTCCGTCATCGGCGCGCACGCCATCGACTGCGCCTCCGCCGGAGCCGGCGCGGTCGCACAGGCAATCATCGTGAACCAGACCGCCATCCCACCAATCACCATCCGCATCGCATTCTCCCTGTGCCGCATGTCATCCCCGGACCCACCACCTCACCTCACCTCACCTCACCTCACCTTCAATATACCCCCGCGCTCCTGAAGTAGGTCAGACCCATCGCCTCGCGTACCCGCTCCATCGTCTCGCGCGCAGTCTCGGCCATGCGTCGGTTGCCGGTCTGGAGCACGTCGTCGACCAGATCCGGCCGCGCCTCGAGCGCTGCGCGGCGCTCGCGCATCGGCTCGAGGAACGCGTTCAGCGCGGCCGCGAGCTTCTTCTTCACTTCGACGTCGCCCACCTTCCCCTCGCGGTAGCGCGCCTTCAGCTCCGTGACCTCGGCGGCGTCCGGATTGAACAGGTCGTGGTAGATGAAGACGGGATTGCCCTCGACGGTGCCGGGGTCGGTCGCGCGCAGGCGATTCGGGTCGGTGTACATGCGCATGACGCGCTGTTGCACGGTCTCGGCGGAATCCGAGAGCAGGATCGCGTTGTCGAGTGACTTCGACATCTTCTGCTTCCCGTACAGTCCGACCAGCACGTCGTCCGAATCGACCAGCGGCTCGGGCTCCGGGAAGACGTCGCCGTAGAGGAAGTTGAAGCGGCGCGCGATCTCACGCGTCACCTCGACGTGCGGCAGATTGTCGCGGCCGACCGGAACGAGGTGCGCGCGCGGCAGCAGGATGTCCGCCGCCTGGAGCACCGGGTAGCCGACGAGGCCGTAGGGCATCACGTCCAGGTGGGCCGCTTCCGCCATGTCCTTGATGCTGGGGATGCGCTCGAGCCGCGGCAGCGAGACCAGCATGCCGAGAATGAGCGCGAGCTCGCTGGTCTCGGGGATCGCCGACTGCACGAAGATCGTGCTGCGCTCGGGGTCGATGCCAGCGGCGAGGTAGTCGAGCACCATCTCGCGGATGTGGCCCGGCACTTCGGCGACCGCGTCGCGCTCCGGACGCGTGGTCAGCGTGTGCAGATCCGCGATGATGAAATAGCAGTCGTACTCGTCCTGGAGGCGCACGCGGTTCTGGACGCTGCCCACCCAGTGCCCGAGGTGCAGCTTGCCGGTCGGCCGGTCGCCGGTCAGGAGCCGGCGTGCCGCTGTCGTCTTCCCAACGCTGCTGTCAGCCATTCTCGGTCCTCGATCGAAGGCCGCGCTCCAGCAGCTCGGCCAGCTCGTCATCGTACAGCGCGTCCAGCCTCCCGCCCGACACCAGCACCTCGGCCGCGACCCGGTCCGGCTCGACCGCCGTCGAGAAATGGATCGCCTCGAGGCGCGCCTGCGCGACCCGCCCGGTTCCTCCGGTCCCGCTCCCCGCCAGCCGCGCGATCCACTCCTGTCCGGCCACCGAGAAGCGCCGCGGCTCGGACACCGGCGCGCGCGAGGGCGACCGGTGCGGCGCGAGGTCCGCCGCAACTGGCAGGCTCTCGTGCGCCGCCGCGTGCGCCGTCCCGGAATGACCCGCCTCCTCCCTCCCCTCGTCCCCGGCCGCACGAGCTGCCTCCACCCGCTTCGCCTCCAGCCGAGCGACCAGCTCCCGCGCGCTCATCGGCCGCGGGTGCGCCGGCCCCGCCACGTGCTCCGGCTCCGCCTCCCGCTCGTGCTCGTGCTCGTGCACGTGCTCGTGCTCGGCCGTCTGCCCCTCCCCCTGCCCGGGCGCCTTCTGCCCGTGCCCCTGCCCCTTCTCTTCCCGCCGCCTTTTCCGCCTTCCTCCGCGTCGCCCTCTCCTTCCGCCCTTCATGGCAGCTCTCCGCCGAAATATTCGGCGTACAGGCCATCGTCCTCGCGCAGCAGCATGCGATGGAGACGCGCACCGTCGGGCAGTGCCCGCGCGACCCGCGGCCAGAGCCAGATCAGCAGATTCTCCGTGGTCGGAATGCGGGCGCCCTCCGCGAACTCCGGCACCACGTGATTGATGAACTGGTGATCGAGCGGCTCGGTCACTTCGCGCCGCAGGATGTCGTCGAGGATCGCCAGGTCGATCGCGAAGCCGGTTTCCGCCTCGACGCGACCGCCGACCGTCACCTCGAGCCGGTACAGGTGCCCATGGCCGTGCGGGTTGGCGCACGGCCCGAAGACGGCGCGATTCCGCTCCTCCGGCCACTCGGGGCGGTAGTAGCGATGCGCCGCGGAGAAGCGGACTTCGCGTGTGAGCAGGGCTGCGGGCATGTCCGCGAAGCTAGCCCGCACGCGTCCGGCGCGTCCAGTTGGGCCCCACCAGAGCCCTAGGTGGCCATGATCTTGCAGCGAGCGCCGCTGCACGATGACGAGCATCTCCCAGTTCGCGTGGGGAGAAAGTCCGAGGAACGAAATCTGGTTCGCCCTTGTTCGAAGCTGCACTGGTGACCCAAAGGCGCTTGGCGGATTCCTACCTGGGCCGCGGTGACGTCGCTCCTAACGGCGGGCCCGCGACCATTCTTCTGGCGGAAGACCACCTGGACAGCCGTGAAGCCATGCGGGCGCTGCTCGAGGCCCACGGCTATCGCGTCGTCGAGGCGGCGAATGGCCGTGAGGCCGTGGAACGGGCGCTCCAGGAGCGGCCGGACCTCGTACTCATGGACATCATGATGCCGGAGATGGACGGCTTCGAGGCGACGCGCGTGCTGCGCAGTCAGGAGGGGACGCGCGGCGTTCCCATCATCGCGGTCACGGCGATGGACGGAGCGCAGCGGCTCAGCGTGCAGGCAGGCGCGAACGACTTCATCGCCAAGCCGATCGACACGCGGGGTCTGATGGCCAAGATCCGGTCCTGGCTTCCGGGGCCGAACGGCGTACCCGGTCCCGGACGATTCGAATAGGCTGGAGGATCAGGACGGCAGCAGGGCCCGCAGGACCTCTTCCCCGTAGAACATGCCAATGTACTTCGCCTGCACCGGCGTGATGCGCCGGACGGCCCACACCAGCTCCACGTAGTTCGGCTCACGCGGCACATGGGTGAGGTGCATGCCCGCCTCGACCGGCGTGCGACTGCCCTTCCGGTTGTTACAGGGCGAGCACGCGGTCACCACGTTCTGCCAGGTGTTGCCGCCGCCGCGCGAGATGGGAAGCACGTGATCGCGGGTCAGGAACTGGCGACCATGCAGCTTCGCGCGATGGCGCCCGCAGTACTGGCAGGCGTAGGCGTCGCGCGCGAAGAGGAAGGTGTTGGTGACCTGACGGCGGAACTTGCGGGGGACATGGACGAAGCGGACCAGACGGATGACGACGGGCGCCGGCATCTCCCGGTGCTCGGATCGGTAGACCCGTTGTCGATCGACTTCGAGTACCTCCGCCTTTCGCTCGATGACGAGGCGGAGAGCCCTTCGAACGGAGAGCACGGTGAGAGGTTCGAAGGACGCGTTGAGAGCCAGACACTCCATGCGCGTAGGACACCTCCATTGGCCGCGACCATTTTCGCGTACGACGAGCCCGGGGTTCGCGGCGCGTTTCCCGGGCATCAGGCGGCGCTGCCTTTCGTATGAAGCTAGCAGCGTGTGTGACGAATTGGCAACGAGTGCCCCGGCTCAGAGCAGCGAGACCGGGTCCCTGTCCAGGACGAGCCTCAGGTCGCCGCCGAGCGACGGATAGTCCTCGAGCAGCGCACGGCCGACCCTGCCGAGAGGCGAGGCATTCGGCGAGCGGAGCAGGAAGTGCCAGCGCCAGCGGCCCCGGATGCGATCGATGGGACAGGGAGCGGGGCCGATGAGCGTGACCGCCCGCGCGTCGCGCGCGATGGACGAGAGGGTCCAGTGGGCGACGGTGGCGATGGCATCCTCGACGCTCTTCTGGTCCTCGCCCGAGACGATGACGTTGATGAGCCGGCAGTGGGGCGGGTAGCACGGGCCGCGGCGCTCCTCGAGCTCGCGCTCGGCGAAGCCGACGAAGTCGTGCGACAGCGAGCGCTCGATGGCGTAGTGGCGCGGCAGCGACGTCTGCACGAGGACGAGGCCGCCGCGCAGTCCCCTGCCCGCGCGACCGGCAACCTGCGTCAGCAGCTGGAACGTGCGCTCGGTCGCGCGGAAGTCGGGCAGGTTGATGCCGACGTCGGCGTTGACGACCCCAACCAGCGTGACGTTCGGGAAGTCGAGCCCCTTCGCGATCATCTGCGTGCCGAGCAGGATGTCGATGTCGGCCGCGCCGAAACGCTCCAGGATACGGTGGTGCGACCATTTGGCGGACGTGGTGTCGATGTCCATGCGGGCGACGCGCGCGTCGGGAAACGTCTCGGCCACGGTGCGCTCGACCTGCTCGGTGCCGACGCCCCGGTAGACCACGACCTCCTCGCCGCAGCGGCGACAGGTCGCGGGTGGAGCCTCCTCGTGCAGACAGTAGTGACAGACCAGCCGGCGGCGGCCGCGATGGTAGGTGAGGCTGACGTTGCAGTCGGGGCAGGCCCACACCTCGCCGCAGCCGCGACACTGCACGAACGTGCTGTAGCCGCGGCGATTGAGAAGCAGGATGGTCTGCTCGTGACGCCGGAGCCGTTCGGCGATGGCCTCGACGAGCGGGGGCGACAGCACGGGCGGCGCGCCGCGCGCGGGTGCCCGGTCGCGGCGGCCGGGCTGTGCGGTGCGGCGCTCGCGCTCGTCCGAGTCGCGGCGCCCCTCGCGCAGATCGATGACGCGCACCTCGGGCAGCCCGAGCTCGCCGATGCGCTCGTGCAGCTCGATCAGCTCGAACTTGCCGGTGCGCGCGTTGTTCCAGCTCTCGAGGGAGGGCGTCGCGCTGCCGAGGACGCACACCGCGCCGGCCGCGGTGGAGCGCACGACGGCGACTTCGCGGGCGTGGTAGCGCGGCGCCTCCGACTGCTTGTAGCTGCCTTCGTGCTCCTCGTCGACGACGATCGCGCCGAGGTCGCGCACGGGGGCGAAGACGGCGGAGCGGGCGCCGATCGCGATGCGCTTCCGTCCCTGGCGCAGGGCGTCCCAGGCGTCGTAGCGCTCGCCGTCGGAGAGCGCCGAGTGGAGCACGGCGATGTCGTCGCCGAAGCGGGCGCGGAAGCGCGCGACGGTCTGCGGCGTGAGCGCGATCTCGGGCACGAGCACGATGGCGCCGCGCCCCTGCCGCCGCACGACCTCGTCCAGCAGCTCCAGATAGACGCGCGTCTTGCCGGAGCCGGTGACGCCGCGCAGCAGGAACGGCTTCGGCGCCGCGGCGTCCCGACTCGCCGCGGCGAGCAGCGGCGCGACGACCGCCTGCTGCTCCGCCGTGAGCGGCGGCACGACCTCCACGTCGCGCGGCATCTCCGCGAAGGGGTCGCGGCGCACGCGCTTCTCGTCGAGTCGGGCCAGCCCCTTGTCGACGAGGCCGTTCAGGACGGAGGTGGAAAAGCCGAGGCGCTCGGTCAGGTGCGGTACTTCGGCGGCGCCGTCCATCGCCTCGAGCAGCTCGAACAGCTCGCGCTGGCGCGCCGCTCGCCGGAAGACGGTGTCGCGCTGGCTCAGGCTCGGCAGCTCGGCAACCAGCCGCAGCACGCGCGTCGTCCGGATCGGCGGCTCCGAGCGCTCGGGTCGGGACAGAGCCGCCGGCAGCGCGCTGCGCAGCACCAGGCCGAGCGGCGCCAGGTAGTAGTCGGCGATCCATGCGCACAGGCGCATCAGGTCGGCGGGAACCGCGGGCGTCGGGTCGAGCACGCGCTTCACCGCGCGGATGCGCGTCGTGTCCGGCTCGCCCTGCGTCTCCCCCGTCACCCAGCCGATCAGCGTTCTTCGGGCGAAGGGAACCAGCACTCTCGAGCCGGACGCTACTCTTTCATCCGTCTGGTATGTGAACGTGCGCGGGATGGGCAGCGGCAGCGCGACTTCTACGAGCGTTGTCGGCACACGCGCGCTCTGGTTCGTGATCGACGGGCTTTCGGGATCAGCGCGAGATCCTCACGAAGTCGTAAGGCGGCCACGGGCCCGTCACGTCGAACGTCAGATCGGTATGCCGGTGGCCGAGCTCCTCGGCCTGGTCCATGAACTGGAGCCAGTTGCCGCGGTTGACCAGGAACGCAGCGGAGAGGACGTGCTCCTCCTCGTGGGGGAAGGGGAACGCGGCCCGCGCGAAGCGGCGCAGCTCGGAGTACACGTGCAGGGCGCCCTCGGCGGCCTCGGAGCGCAGCTCCGGAATCGTCGGCTTCAGGTGCAGGCGCAGCTCCCAGTGGCCCTCGACCAGAGCGATGCCTTCCTCGAGCGGGATGTACTGCTCCTGGAGGAAGCGGATGATCGCGCGCCGGCCACGGAATACGATGCCGCACGGCGCAGGCAGCAGCGTGTCACGCTTGCTCGCATTCCAGATGACCCGCTGATGCTCCTGCACGGCGTCCCGATCGAACGTCGGCATGCTGAAGGCGCAGGGCCGCACGAGCGCCTCCAGATCACGGTAACGGATGCGCAGCAGCTCCTCGCGGTCCTTCGAGCCCAGCGAGGATCGCCACGCGCCCGCGCGGTTCACGCCGTACAGGTAGTAGCCGGTAGAGGACTCGGGGCGCTCGGTGTCGCCGCGTCCCTCGCGACGCGGCGCCTCGCTTACCGCTTCCTCGGCGTCCAGCGCGCGGCGGCCCGCTTCCTCGCGGCGCTCCTGCGCCTCGCGACGCGCCTCGTCGATCTCCGGCGACGGGATCCTCAAGCGCGCCCTCCATACAGCGCCCATACGCTGTCCTGGGGCTCGGGAGTCGTTACTTCGGGTCCGTCGGCTCCCATGAAGACGTCGATCTCGGTACGCAGGCCGATGTCGCCCGCCAGGTAAACGCCGGGCTCGATCGAGAAGCCGACGCCTTCGATGAGCGTGCGCGTCTCGCGCGTCTCCAGGTTGTCGATGTTGGGTCCCATGCCGTGCGTCGCCTGGTCGATGGAGTGGCCGGTGCGATGGATGAAGGCATCACCATAGCCGCGGGCGCTGACAACGCCACGTGTCGCGTCGTCGACTTCGTAGCCCCGGATCGGGGTGCCGGCGGTCCAGCGCTCGCGCAGGAGCTGGACGCCGGCGTCGCGGCCGTCGCGGATCACGGCGAAGAGATCCTGGATGCGGTCCGGCACGCGCTCGCCGAGGAAGCCCATCCAGGTCTGATCGGCGTAGATGCCCTCCTCCGTTTCCTTCGACCACAGGTCGAGCAGCACGAGATCGCCGGAGCGCAGCTCCGCGCCGCGCTCGCCGGGCTCGTAGTGGGGATCGGCGGCATTGACGGTATTGGCGACGATGGCATCGGCGCCGACGCTGGCGCCGCGGCGCTCGAGCTCGGCGAGGACCCACGCCTTGAGCGCGCCCTCGGTCAGCGTGCCGCCGTCGCGCGTGGCGTCCGCGAGGTGCGTGAAGGCGTCGCGCGCGGTATCGGCGAGGACGCGCGCCGCGCGCCGATGCGACGCCAGTCCTTCGGGCGACCAGCGCGAATAGAAGCGCGACACGAGATTGCCGGAAGACTGCACGTCGGCGGCGCCGGCCTGGCGCACCATCTCGACGACGCCCGCGGGCACCAGGTCCATGGCGGGCACGGCGTCGCTCGCGGAGTACTCCATCGCGAGCCGCTTTCCCGTCACCAGCCGCTGCAGCTCGTCGCGCAGCG
The DNA here is from genome assembly GCA_035512635.1 of Longimicrobiales bacterium. GTDB lineage: Bacteria > Gemmatimonadota > Gemmatimonadetes > Longimicrobiales > RSA9 > DATKDR01. The sequence continues at coordinate 76,204 of DATKDR010000098.1, forward strand.
GAGCCCAGCCGACGTAGGCGGTGGTCGACCACGGCCACTGCTGCCAGGGCGTTCGCTCGATGCCGTGGATGAGCGCATGCGGCTCGCCCTCACGCGGGATCAGCACGAAGAAGCGGCGGGTCAGGTCGCCGAGGCCGAGCATGCGCACGGCGACCGGATTGCGCGCGTGCAGGTCGTAGAGCAGCCAGCCATCCAGGTTCTCGGCCAGGAGCGCCTCGCGGATCTCGTCGATCGAATCACGCAGGGTCCGGAAATCGGATGCGAACGCGCCTTTCAAGGTCCTCTCTCGTTCGGGGACGCAGGTTTCGTTGTCTCGCTCCGCGTGCCGCTGCGCCTGTCGCCACTTCCGCGCCACTTGGTGCCGCGAATGAAGGCGAGGCCGAGCATGCGCTCGCGCGCGATGAGGCGACGCACCTCGTTGCCGTGCAGCACCGCTTCCCACACGCCGCCCCAGCCCCAGCGGCGCCAGGCGCGCCAGAGGACGCTGAAGCGATCGCGCAGCGAGTAGAAGTCGACCAGCCCGGCGATGCCGAGCAGCGGCTGCTGTGGCGCCGCGGCGGCGTCGGTCAGATCCTCGACCTGGAGCCCGACCACGCCCGCGTCGCGCAGCATCTGCTTCCATTCCACGAGCAGCATGGGTCGCAGCCCGAGCATGCGGACGAGGGACTCGCGGAGCGCGTCGTCGAGCTGGCGCGTCCAGACGAGCTGGAGCAGCGCGACGTTGCCCATCGGCTTGACCACCCGCACCAGCTCGCTCACGGCCGCGGCGGGGTCGCCGCTCGCGCCCAAGCCCAGCTCGCCCATCGCGAAGTCGAAGATGTCGTCCTGGTACGGCAGATCGACGATCGGCGCGACGTCGAAGTGCAGACGTCCCGACAGGTTCGCCACGCGCGCCCGCTCCGTCGCGTCCGCCGTCAGCTCCGCGTTCGGGTCGACGCCCGCGCCGGATGCGCCGCTGACGTCGGCCAGGAAGCGCGTCGTCAGCCCGCGTGCGGACGGGGCCAGCAGGAATTCGCTCTCCGGACCTAGCTCGGCAAGTCGCGCGATGCGCCGGTAGAGCGCCTCGGCGGCGGGCGAGAGATAGGGTAGACGGCTGAGCCGGCTGACGCCCAGAACGGAAGGGTGGCCAATCTCGAATGCGGACGGGTGCGGCTCGACGGCCGCGTCCGACCCGGCCTGGCCGGAATCGGCCGCACCGCCCGATCGCTGGGCCTCGGGGCCGCCCGGCCGCTCAGGCAACGGGCCGGCCGGCTGCTCGGAAGGCATGCGCGAAGTTAGACGGGCAGTTCGCGGGCGGTCAATCCTGCGGCGCCAGGCCGCAGAGCCCGCGCAGCACGGCCACGACACCCGCGCCCACGCGCGCAGGCGCGTAGCCGCCCTCAAGCGCCACCACCACGCGGCCCGCGGCGCTCGCGCGCGTCGCCTCCACCAGCCTCGTCGTCAGCCGGTGCAGGTCGCGCGGCTCCAGCCGCATGCCGCCCAGCGGATCGTCCGCGAGGCAGTCGAAGCCGGCGGAGACGAGCACCAGCTCGGGCGTGAACTCGGCGAGCGTCCCGGCCAGTGCCTCGTCGAAGACGGCGTGGTACTCCGCCGGGCCGGTACCGAGCGACAGCGGCACGTTGCGCGTCGTGCCCTTGCCCGCGCCCGTGCCGCGCTCGCCCGCGGCGCCCGTGCCCGGGTAGTGGGGCCACAGGTGGAGCGACAGGTAGTAGACCGACGGATCCGCGTAGAAGATGTCCTGCGTCCCGTTGCCGTGGTGCACGTCCCAGTCGACGATCAGCACACGCCCCACGCCGCGCTTCTGCGCGTGCCGCGCCGCGACGGCGACGTTGTTGAACAAACAGAAGCCCATCGCCCGGTCCGTCGGTGCGTGGTGGCCGGGCGGGCGCGACAGCGCGAGCGCCGCGTCGGCCGCGCCATCCAGCACGAGCTCGGCCGCGGTCGTCACGCAGCCTGCCGCCGCGACCGCCGCGTGCCAGGATGCGGCCGAGACGGCCGTGTCCGGATCCAGCTTCATGATGGTGTCGCCCGCGCGCGCGCGTGCCACCGCGTCCCGGACCGTGTCGACGTGCGCGCGCGTGTGCGCCAGCTCCAGCATCTCTTTCGTCGCGGGAGCGGCCTCCCTCTGGAGCATGAACGGCAGCAGGGCCGGCGTGTCCGCCTCCAGCGCGCGGATGATCGCCGGCAGGCGCCCCTGGTGCTCGGGATGGCCCCAGCCGGTGTCGTGCCTTCCACAGTCCGGGTGGCTGGTGAGGGCCACCCGAGTGGCTGGGTCGGAGGTCAGCGCGCCCTCCGGAGGTCGTCGGACACGCGCTTCTGCACGCCGAAGCGAGGCATTCAGTTATCAGGCAGCCGGTCCCGTGTGGTCGAGGCGAGGCATTTCAGTCATCGGGTCCCGGATCGATGCGAAGCATAGCGCAGCAGCGCGTGTGTCTGAATGCGTCCCTCCGGCTATGGCAGAACGTCTACCTGACGACTGAATGCTTCGCGCTTCCGTCGCAGAAGCGGCTGGCCTGACAACCGGTCATCGCGCTGCGCTCCCCGACAGCGGCTCCGTCTCGACCAACCCGGCTCTCTCCTGCAGGCTGACTACCGTCCGACGCCGCGAGCGCAGCGCGATGACGGCGTCACAGGCGGCGGACGCCGCCGACATCGTCGTGCAGTAGGGAATGCGGTGCACGATCGCCGCGCGTCGCATCGCATAATCGTCGTACTGCGATTTCTTGCCGAGCGGCGTGTTGATCAGGAACGAAATCTCGCCGCTGATCATGCGGTCGACCAGATCCGGCCGCCCCTCGCCCACCTTGAAGATCCGCTCGGCGGGCACGCCGCGGGACCGCAGATAGCGGCACGTGCCGTCGGTGGCGAGGATGCGGAAGCCGAGCTCGTGGAAGCGGCGCATGATCGGCGTCACCGTCGGCTTGTCCGCCTGGTTCACGGTCACCGCGACCACGCCCTCGATCGGCAGCTCCATGCCCGCCGCGATCTGCGACTTGGCGAACGCCATCCCGAACGATTCGTCGAGTCCCATCACCTCGCCCGTGGAGCGCATCTCCGGTCCGAGCAGGATGTCGACGTTGAACTTGTTGAACGGGAAGACCGCTTCCTTGACGGCGACCGCACGGCCGAGCGCGGAGGCGAGGTCGCTGTCGGGATCCGCGAGGATCGGCAGCCCGGCGTCGTGCAGCGACCGGCCCGCCATGACGCGGGCCGCCGCACGCGCCAGCGCGAAGCCGCACGCCTTCGACACGAAGGGCACCGTGCGCGACGCGCGCGGATTCACCTCGAGCACGTAGACGATGCCGTTGCGGATCGCGAACTGCACGTTGATCAGGCCGACGACGCCGAGCGCGGACGCGAAGCGTCGCGTGAGCCGGCGGATCTCGGCGATCTCGGCGTCCTTCAGCAGATAGGGCGGCAGCACGCACGCGGAGTCGCCCGAGTGCACGCCCGCGTCCTCGATGTGCTGCATCACGCCGGCGACGACGACGTCGCGACCGTCGGAGATGGCGTCGACATCCGCCTCGAACGCATCCTCGAGGAACCGGTCGATCAGCACCGGACGCCCCGGCGCCGCCCGCGCGGCCGTCGCGAAGTACGAGCGCAGCGACGGCTCGTCGTAGACGATCTCCATCGCGCGACCGCCGATGACGTACGAGGGGCGCAGCAGCACGGGGTAGCCGATGCGAGCGGCGACCGCGGCGGCCTCGTCCACGCTCGTCGCCATCCCGTTCGGCGGCACGGTCGCGCCGATCTCCGCGCACAGCGCCGCGAAACGGTCGCGGTCCTCCGCCCGGTCGATCGCCTCCACCGTCGTGCCGAGGATGGGCACGCCCAGCGCCGCCAGTGGACCCGCCAGACCGAGCGGCGTCTGGCCGCCGAGCTGAACGATCACGCCCTCCGGCTGCTCGCGGTCGATGATCTCCAGCACGTCCTCGACCGTGAGCGGCTCGAAGTACAGCTTGTCGGAGATGTCGAAGTCGGTCGACACCGTCTCCGGATTCGAGTTGATCATGATCGTCTCGAAACCGTCGTCGCGCAGCGCGAGCGCCGCCTGCACGCAGCAGTAGTCGAACTCGATCCCCTGGCCGATCCGGTTCGGCCCGCTGCCCAGCACCACGATCTTGCGACGGTCGCTCGGCGGTGCTTCCGATTCCGCCTCGTACGACGAGTACAGGTACGGCGTGGCCGCCGGGAACTCGCCGGCGCACGTGTCGACCATGTGGTAGGTGGGGCGGATGCCCAGCGACCACCTCAGCTCCCTCAGGGCGCGCTCATCCGTTCCCGCGAGGCGTGCGAGCTGGCTGTCCGAGAAACCGAGGCGCTTCATTGTGAGGAGGGAGGCGGCTCGCTGACGCTCGCCGGGGAGGGCGGCTTCGCCGGCGGGAGGCGCGGCGTTGCCGCGGGGAGGGGCGCTGCGCGCGCCGGGAACCGCGCCGCCGGACGCCTTCGAGCCCTCGCGCATGGACCCCGCGGAGCCCTCCCTCGCGGAAGCAGCCTCCCCGGAGCGAAGCGACGCCTCCCGCGCGGCGTCAGCCGCGCCCTCCCTCTCGAAAGCACCTTCCCACTCCACTGCGAAACGCTTTTCCGCGACCACCAGCTCCAACAGCTGCTCCAGGAACCAAGGGTCGATCCAGGTCAGCTCGTGGATCTCATCGACGCTCATGCCCGCGACGAGCGCGCGCTTGATCTGGAACGGTCGGGCGGGCGTGGGCCGACGCAGCGCGGCGCGCAGCGCGTCGAGGCTGTCGTCGGCGAGGCCGTCGTCGCGCAGCTCGGCGCCGACATGCCAGCCGTCGCGGTCGACCTCGAGGCCGCGGATGCCCTTCTGCCACGCCTGCTTGAACGTGCGGCCGATGGCCATCGTCTCGCCGACGGCCTTCATCTGCACGCCCAGCGTGTCATCCTCGGCGGGGAACTTCTCGAACGCGAAGCGCGGGAACTTGGCGACGACGTAGTCGAGCACCGGCTCGAACGAGGCGGGCGTCGTCTTCGTGATGTCGTTGGGCAGCTCGTCGAGCGTGTAGCCGACGGCGAGCTTGGCGCCGACGCGCGCGATGGGGAAGCCGGTCGCCTTGGACGCGAGCGCGGACGAGCGCGACACGCGCGGGTTCATCTCGACGACCAGCATCTCGCCGTCGAGCGGATTCAGCGCGAACTGCACGTTGCAGCCGCCGGCTTCGACGCCGATCTCGCGGATGATGGCGATCGCGGCGTCGCGCATCTTCTGGTACTCGACGTCGGACAGCGTCTGCGCGGGCGCGACGGTGATCGAGTCGCCGGTGTGCACGCCCATGGGATCGACGTTCTCGATCGAGCAGACGACGATCACGTTGTCCGCGCCGTCGCGCACCACCTCGAGCTCGAACTCCTTCCAGCCGATGACGCTGCGGTCGATCAGCACCTCGTGGATCGGCGACAGGTCGAGGCCGTGGCGCACCGCCTCGGCGAACTCGTCGCTGTTGTAGGCGATGCCGCCGCCGCTGCCGCCCAGCGTGAAGGAGGGTCGTATGATCGCGGGGTAGCCGGTGGCCTCGACGATCTCGATGGCCTGCTCGACGGAGCGGGCGAAGCCGCCGGTCGGCACGGCGAGGCCGATGCGCTGCATCGCCTCGGCGAACTCCTCGCGGTCCTCGGCCATGCGGATGGCGCGCGCGTCGGCGCCGATCAGCTCGACGCCGTGCCGGTCGAGCACGCCGTCGTCGTAGAGGCGGAGCGCGACGTTCAACGCCGTCTGACCGCCCATCGTCGGCAACAGCGCGTCGGGCCGCTCCTTCTCGATGATGCGCTCGACCCACTCCGGCGTGATCGGCTCGATGTAGGTGCGGTCGGCGAGCTCGGGGTCCGTCATGATCGTCGCCGGATTGCTGTTCACCAGGACGACGCGGTAGCCCTCCTCGCGCAGCGCGCGCACCGCCTGCGTGCCGGAATAGTCGAACTCGCAGCCCTGCCCGATGACGATCGGCCCCGAGCCCAGCAGCAGGATGGTGTGGAGGTCGTCCCGGCGCGGCACGCGTCAGGACTCCGTCGGTCGGTCGCTGCGGCGGGACTGCTTCACACGCTCGCGGCGCAGCGCGGTCACGACGAGAAGCGCGAGGCCGCCCCAGATGAAGGCGCCGATGATCAGGAAGGTCACGATGGCGGAGGAATTCATCGGGCTGAATCTGGCTGGCGGGCTCGTCTCTTGCAACGCCGCGCGGCCGTGATGCCCCCCGCGGATCTCCCCCTGCAAGCGCCCGAACGCATCGGCCCGGATGAGGCCGGCGCCGTCGAGTACCTCGTCGACACGCTCATCGTCGAGGGGCAGCGCCAGCAGCTCTGGATCCGCATCGTGCCGGAAGGCGGGGCGTGGCACAACGCGCTGGTTTTCCGGCGGGACGGCAAGCTGTCACCGATGGAGGCCTGGACCACGGGGCTCGACTGGCATCTGCCGCCCACCGCCGCGTGGGACCGCGCGCACTCTCTCGACGAGAAGGAGCGGCTCGAGCTGTACGAGCGCGCACTCCGCCCGAGACCGCCGATCATCTAGTCTTCCGCTAGTCCGCCGCTGGCGATCGCTTCGTCCTGATCCTCAGTGATTCATTCGGAGGACGACCACACCTGTTGCGAGCTCGAACCTCTTGCCGGCGCGTTTCGTACTGATCCCGTCGATCCGCTCGCTTCGGTCGGGCCTATCGGAGCCACGCAGTGCGGCAACGCGGAAAATGATTCCGGCCTCTCCGATACGGATGGCTCCGATAGGCTCGGCCGAAGGAAGGGGATCGCCGACGAAGGTACGAAACGCGCCGGCGCGTGGTTCGAGCGCGCAGGATCGGTGGCCAATGAAAGATCAACGCGCGCTGTCACCCGACTGAGATGCCGTGTCCGCCGCGGCGGAGTCGAGCGAGGGGATGCGGATCGGATCGCCCAGTTCCGACATCCGGCTCGGCTCCTCGCCGTCGACCGTCCAGCCCGGGTTCTCCAGCGGCGCCTTGGTGTAGCCTCGCGGGTCGTCCGTGTCCGGATCGCCGCAGGCGGCCAGCGCGAGCAGGCAGACGGTCAGGGTGGCGGAGCGCAGGATCTTCGTCATCGATCGTCGATCGGTCGGTGTCGGTGCCGCGGTCGATCCGCGGCGGCGGCAAATATGGAGGCCGCCTGCGTCACGCGCCATGCGTCGCGCGGGGCGGCCGATTGGACGCGCGGGCCGGTCGGGCAATGCACCGGTCCTGGACCTGCGGCTGCTTTCGTCCCGCTCCATTTGCCAGCAGCCGATGGAATATGGCATGATATACGTCAGGCCGGCTCGGGACATTGAGCTGATATTCGATTTTGCTCCCCGGAGATTCCGTAAAATGGCCGATACGAATGATCGGGTGATGGCGATGGTGGAGAAGGAGCTCCAGGCCGATCCCGAGATCAGCAACGAGGATCTGCGCACGAAGGCAGAGAAGCTCGACGAGGGTGTCGCGCGCATGTCCGCGCGACAATTCAACGCGCGCTACCCGCTCCAGGTGAAGCGGCGGCTCCGGCCGCGCCGCAGCGGCGGCCGCAAATCGGCCCGGCGAGGGGCCGGCAGGAAGAGAGGCGGAAAGACGCGCGCGGCGGGAGGCGCGAAGCGCGGCCGGCCGGCCGGCGCCGGACGAAAGGCGAGACGGCCGGCGGCAGCGAAGAGCGCCCGCGCGACGCGCGGCGGCCAGGAAGACGGAACGCGCGGCCGGGTCCGCGCGACGATGCTCGACTTCGCGCGGGATCTGGCTTCCGCCGACGGGGCGGGACTGGTCGACGTGATCGCGGGCGTCGACGGCTACGTCGACCGCGTGCTGGAGGCGACCGGCCGGTCCTGATCGGCGTATGCAAGACATTCTCGACTACCGGCTCTCGGAGCCGATCCAGCGGCTCCCTCTGAGCACAGCGCTGCTGCTGATCGCCGCCGTCGTGCTGCATTCGGCGCTGATCAGCCGGCCGAGGCGCTCCGGATCCGGGCGGCCGTGAGGCCGAGCGGGTCCGCGATGGCCCGCATCGCCTCGATCACGTTCTGTATGTGCTCCGCGAGCTCGAGGCCGAGCAGTCCGGCGCCGCGCTCGACATCCGCGCGATCCACGCCACGCGCGAACGCGGGGTCCTTCATCTTCTTGCGCACCGACTTGGGCGTGAGGTCGTCGATTCCCGTCGGCCGCACGAGCGCCGTCGCCGTGATCAGCCCGGTCAGCTCGTCGCAGGCGAGGAGCACGCGATCGAGCGGCGTCTCCGGCGCGACGCCCGTGAAGTCGGGGCGATGCGCGAGGATCGCGTGCAGCACCTCCTCCGGACAGTCGCGGCCCCGCAGCTCCTCCACCGCGCGCAGCGGATGCTCCTCGGGGTACTTCTCCCAGTCGAGGTCGTGCAGCAGCCCGGCGAGGCCCCACACGTCCGGATCGCCGCCCATGCGCTCGGCGTAGAAGCGGACCGCGGCCTCGACGGCGAGCATGTGATTGCGCAGGCCGGGGCTCTCGACCCACTCGTGCAGCAGCGCCACGGCTTCGTCTCGATTCATGCGGCGCAATCTTCCCACGAGCCGCCGCGCGCGAAAGGGGAGCGGATCCGCCGCTCGAGGCGGACCCGTCCCCCGCGGAATCGCGCTACGCCTGCATCGCGTGCGCGCCCTCGGCGATCTCCTCCACCATCTTCCGATTGAACGCCGGCAGGTCGTCGGGCTTGCGGCTCGTGACCAGGCCCTGATCCACGACCACCTCCTCGTCGACCCAGTCCGCACCCGCATTCTCCAGGTCCCGTCTGAGCGACGGATACGACGTGAGGCGTCGGCCCTCGACGACGTCCGCCTCCCCCAGCATCCACGGCGCGTGGCAGATCGCCGCGACCGGCTTGCCCGCGTCGAAGAACGCGCGCACGAACGCGACCGCCCGCTGCTCGAGTCGCAGCTTGTCCGGGTTCATCACGCCGCCCGGCAGCATCAGCGCGTCGTAATCCTCCGCGTTCGCATCCGTGAGCCGCACGTCGACGTCGACGGACTCGCCCCAGTCGTCCTTGTTCCACGCCCGGATGCTGCCCTCCTCGGGCGAGATCACATCGACCCTTGCGCCGGCATCCTCGAGCGCGCGGCGCGGGTCCAACAGCTCCACCTGCTCGAATCCATTGGTCGCGAGAATGGCCACGCGTCGGCCTTCCAGGTTCTCCATGCCGTCCTCCTATGTTGTGGAGTCTCAACGAGTTAGACGATTACATCGATGCAAGAAATGTGCGGCGCGGCGACGCTTCAGCCGCGAAAATCGCGCAGCAATGGCAGCAGCTCGCTCGCCGTCGCGACGGGCGCCGCGCAGACGGCGCCGGCGCACAGGTATGCGCGCGGCGCGTCGCCGGTGACCATCGCGCGCAGCGCCTCCGGCAGACGTCCCGGCTCTACTGCGGCAGGCTCGAAGCGTCGCAGGACGGTGCGCGGGCGATGCGCGGCGCGGGCCGCGCGCCAGAGCTCGCCGCGCGTGTCGTCGACCACGACCAGCGTGGATGCGGGGGCCACGATCCAGGCGACGGCGCGCGCCCAGGTGGCGACCATGGTGCCGAGCCGCGGCGCGGCGGCGGCGAAGGCCGCGAGGGTGCGGCGCGCCTCCTCCGTCCAGCGCGCGTCGTCGAGCACGCCCAGCCGCGCGAGCACGAGCGCCATCACGGAGTTCCCCGCGGGCACGGGCGCGTCGGTGATCGGTCGGAACGGCTGCGCGAGGAGGCCGTGCGCGGCCTCCTCGGCCGGGCGATCGAGGAACGCGCCGTCGTCGTCGCGGTAGCGGGCGAGCGCGACCTGCGCGAGCGCGCGGGCGCGGTCGAGCCAGCGCACGTCCTGCGTCGCCTCGAACGCGTCCAGATACGCGCGGGCGACGAGCGCCTGATCCTCGAGGTAGAAGCCGGCGTCCGGATCGCCGACGCGGTGCGGCACGCCGTCGGCGGCGGGACGGTCGGCGTGGATGCGCTCGAGCGCGCGCAGCGCGATGGGCAGCGCGCGCTCGTCGCCGGCGTAGCGGTCGGCGGCGATGAAGGCGGAGGCGAGCATGGCGCTCCAGCCGCTGTAGACGGTGTCGTCGACATAGGGGCGCGCGCGGCGGTCGCGCGCGGTCTTCATGCGCCGCGCGGCTTCCTCGAGCTGCGCCGCGACGACGGTCGGCTCGCGCTCCAGCCGGTGCGCCACCTCGTCGACGGTGAGGGCGAGGAAGAGCACGTGGCGCTGCGGATCCTCGTGCATCGCGCCGCGCGCGTCGCGCAGGCCGAAGCGCAGCGCCGCGGCCTCGGCCGTGTCGTCGTCGTCGATCGCCGCGCGGGCCTCCTCGAGCGTCCAGGTCCAGTAGGCGCCGTCGTCGCCGGCGCCGACGTCGGCGTCCTGCGAGGCCGGGAAGCCGCCCTGCTCGAGCAGCTCGGGGGCGATGTCGAGATAGTAGTCGACGACGCCGCGGCAGACGTCGCGCCATTCGTCGTCGCCCAGCGCGGCGTAGGCGCGGGCGTAGGCCTCGAGCAGCGCCGCATTGTCGTACGACATCTTCTCGAAGTGCGGCACGTTCCAGCGCGCGTCGACGCTGTAGCGATGAAAGCCGCCGCCCAGGTGATCGCGAATGCCGCCGCGCGCCATGCCGCGCAGCGTCTCGTCGACCACGCGACGCGCCCACTCCTCTCCCCGATCCAGCCATCGATCGAGCAGCAGCTCGAGCGCGCCGCCGTTGGGGAACTTGGGGGCCGTGCCGAAGCCGCCGTGCCGGAAATCGAAGCTCTCGGCGAAGCCCTCGACGACGGCATCCACCAGCGCGGGCTCGAGCCGCCCCGCTCCGGCTTCGGCGCCCGCATAGGCGCTCAGGCGCTCCGCGACCTGCCGCGCCGCGCCCGCCGCCTGCTCCCGGTCCTCGTGCCAGATGCGCGCGATCTCGCTCAGCACACGCGGAAACGAAGGGCGGCCGTAGCGATCGTCCGGCGGGAAATAGGTGCCTCCGTAGAACGCCTCGCCGTCGGGCGTGAGGAAGGCGGTGAGGGGCCAGCCGCCCTGCCCCGACAGGGCCTGCACCGCGCGCTGGTACCGCGCGTCCACATCCGGCCGCTCGTCGCGGTCGACCTTCACGGCTACGAACTGCTCGTTGATCAGCGCCGCGGTCGCCGGATTCTCGTAACTCTCGTTGTCCATGACGTGGCACCAGTGGCACCACACCGCGCCGATATCGAGCAGGATCGGCCGATCGAGCTCGCGCGCGCGCTCGAACGCGTCGGCGCTCCACGGCAGCCAGGCGACGGGCTGCTCGGCGCCGTGGCGGAGGAAGGGGCTGGGTGAGGCGGCGAGAACCGACATGTCGTCGACGCGGGCGCAGGTTCCGCGCCCGGCGCCGGCCGGAAAAAAACGGACGCGCTCCGGGTAGGTTCCCGAAGCGCGTCCGCGAGAGCGATCAACCTCTCGAACCGCGACTGCTACACCGCCGGTAAGGGACGGTGCCCTCGCTCCGACGTGCGGCGCGAAAGTCGGCTCAGTCCCCGAACCGGAACGAGATCCCGATCGTGCGCGGCTGATTGGTCAGGTATCCGACCCGGGCCAGCGTACCGCGCTCGCGATCGAGCGCCAGGAACACGGTCTCGTCCGTCAGATTGTTGACGAACAGCGCGACCTCCCAGTTACCGCCGAGCGACACGCCGGCGCGGAGGTTCAAGATGCTGTAGGCCGGCATCTCCGGATCGAACGTGAACGTGGTCGCGGTCAGCGGCCCGCCGATGGGTTCGCCGGATGCGTCCAGCGCCGTGATGTCGACCGTGCCCACGCCCTCCGCGTGATCGTTGATCTGCGTATAGCGGGAGCCCACGTGGTGGAAGGACCCGGTCAGGAAGGCCGGCATCTGCGCCAGGCCGAAGCGGAAGGTGGCCGCGGCCGCCGCCTCGAATTCCGGCACACCCGGCAACCGGTTCCCCTCCTCGATTCCGTCGATGACGATCTCCTCACCCGTGACCGAGACCGGCCGCGCCCCTAGCTCGGAATCGGTGAAGGTCCCGGACACCGAGAAATCGAAGAACTCGGCCGGCGCGGCCGTAAGCTCGACTTCGATGCCCCGACTGGTGGCTTCCGGAGCGTTCAGGACGAGCCGCGAGGAGCAGGTGCCCGCCGTGATGACGACCTGGTAGTCGCTGATGTCCATGTTGAACGCGGAGACGTTCAAGGAGCCGCGCCCTCCGAACAGGCTCGATTTGGCGCCGATCTCGTAGTTCCAGACCGTCTCGTCCTCCCAGGTGTTCTGCCCGGAGAACAGGGCCAAATCCTCGGGCGTGCACAGCGGAACGTTCAGCGGATCATTGATGCCGCCGAGGCGGAAGCCCTTCGCCGCCTGCGCGTTCAGGTTGAGCCAGTCCGTCGCCTCGAAGCTCGCGATGAAGCGCGGCGCCAACCCGTCCGAGTCGATGGAGCCGGGCTGTGACACGACCTCGGTCCCGGTGTTGTCGTGCGCGAAGATGCCGTCGAAGACCTGCTCGCGATCCTCGCTGAAGCTGTACCAGCGGAGTCCGCCGGTCAGATCGACCCGGCTGCCCACCGGCACGGTCGCTTCGCCGAAGAGGGCGAACTGGCTCAGGTCGTACTCCAGGTCGGAGAAGAACAGGACGTCCCGCGCCGCCCGGAGTCCCTCCGTGAAGCCGACCGGCGCGCCCAGGATCGGGGCCGCAGCCTCGTCGAATCCCTCGACGAGCAGCGTCTGCGAGTACTCCCGCTTGCTGTCGCTGTAGAACGCGCCGGCGACCCACTGGAGGCGATCGTCGACCGTGGGAAGACCGAACAGGGCGAAATCGAGTCCGCCGCTGAGCCGGAATTCCTGCGTGACCACTCTGGTTTGGGTCGAGTCGTCGAGCGGGGCATCCAGTCTGTAGATCGCTTCCGGCAGCGGCAGCGGAGCTCCTCCGGTGATGCTGCCCGTCAGTGCTCCGGCGTCGCGCACGACCAGGATGTCGCGCAGGGTCAACGACGTCACCGAGGTGAAGTCCACCGCACCGAAATCGTATCCCACATTCAGATCGGTCAGCAGGAAATCATCCGTGAACGGCTCCTCGATCTGGGTATGCTGCTCACGCTCGCCCAGAGTGATCGCCGGATTCGTCGTCGTGAACTGGTTCGCCAGAATGTTGAAGGCATCGATGCGGTTCCACCCATCCATGTCCACCCTCTGAAACAGCACGCGCGGCGTAATGCTTAAATTCGCCACCGGCTCGAAGCGAAGCGCGGCACGCGCGCCCATGCGTTGCCCGCTGTTGACGTCGTCCTCCAGCCGGTAGTCGACCAGGGTGTCGGCCTCCAGCACAGGCTGCTGGGAGTCGATGTAGCCGCCGTACATCGTGTAGTAGGCCACGATCCGCGCGGCCGCCGAGCGGCCAAGTGGCGCGTTCACGCCGACCTTCACGTTCCCGCCGGGGCCGCCGCCGTCGATGAACGATCCGCCCACCTCACCGAAGACGCTGGTCGCGCCGAGCACCGGCTGATTGCTGATGTAGCGGACCGTGCCGGAGAGGGAGCCCGCACCGAACAGCGTTCCCTGCGGACCACGCAGGACCTCGATGCGCGATACGTCGAACAGATCCAGGTCGGGCGTGAACAGCGACAGGGAGATGGGCGCGTCGTCGAGATAGGCGCCCACCTGCTCCTTCACTCCCGGCTGATCGCGCGCGATCTGTCCACCCGACGCTCCGCGGATCGCGACCGTGCTCTGCCCCGGCCCCAGATTCTGCACGCTGAAGCCCGCGACGTTGGCCGCGACGCCCTCGATGTCGTCAACGCCGCGCGACCGCAGCACCTCGGCGGTGGGCGCCGCGATCGAGAAGGGCACGTCGATCAGCTCCTGCTCCCGCAGCATGGCCGTCACGACGAGCGTTTCGAGCTGGATCGTCTCGAGCCTCAGGTCGAGCGAAACCGTCGCGCCCGAGCTGACCTGGACATTGGCACGTGCGGACTCTCGAAAGCCGAAAAGCGACGCCGTGACGGTGTACGTGCCCACAGGGACGTCGGTAAGTGCGTAGCGGCCATCGGACGCCGCGACGGTGCTCCTGGAGACGCCGGTGGCGCGGTTGCTGGCGGTGACCCTGGCGGCCGGCAGCGGGGCACCGTCTGCGTCCCGTACCACGCCGATGATCCGGCCGGTCGGAGCCTGCGCAGACGCAGGGGCGCCGAACAGGACGACTGCCAGCATGACGAACAGTGAGAACCGACTGACGGACCAGGACATTGACGCTCCTGTTGAGAAGGATGGGCGCTGAAATGGGCCGGCCGACAAGGCGACCGCGCGCCTGAGTGGCGACAACCACCCCACGGTAGGCGGCGGAAGGACTGCAGGTCAAGGAAAAGAAGAAAAAAAGGTGTGCTCGGACGTGCCTGAGAGGGACGAGTCGCATCGACCAGGGCCGAAATGCGGGATCGCACGCACCGCGGCGGCCGATCCGGACAGGGGCGGGTCGTGCCGGAGAGGGAACCCGGCGATAATGTCCTGGACCTCGTCGGAGGAGATCGATGTCGGGTTGCAGTCATCTGGACCAGATCCGCGAGGTCGAACCGAGCGGCGCGGGCTGCAAGGAATGCCTCGAGACGGGCGGCCGCTGGATACATCTCCGGCTGTGCCTGAGCTGCGGCCACGTCGGCTGCTGCGACTCGTCCCGGAACCGGCACGCCACGAAGCACTTCCACGCCACGAGCCATCCTGTCATCCGCAGCTTCGAGCCCGGCGAGTCGTGGCGCTGGTGCTACGTCGACGAGATGGAGGTGTGATGACATCCCGGGAGGGCTGGCCGGCGCTGCCGCTGGAGGAGTGGCAGGACACGCTCGACACGCTGCATCTCTGGACGCAGATCGTCGGCAAGGTGAAGCTCGCCCTGGCACCGGTGGTCAACCACTGGTGGGGCGTCACGCTGCGGGTGACGCCGCGGGGTCTCGACACCGGCACGATGTACCATGGCCGGACGCCGCTGCGCATCGAATTCGACCTGGTCGAACATCGTCTCGCAATCGAAGCGGGCATCAGGCGACGCCACCTCGACCTCGAGCCGCGCTCCGTCGCCGACTTCCACGCGGAGCTCCTGCGCACGCTGGCCGAGCAAGGATGCGCGGTCACGATCGACCGCACGCCCAACGAAGTCGAGCACGCCGTCCCGTTCGACGAGGACGAGGCACACGCGAGCTACGACGCAGCCGCCGTCGAGCGCTTTCGCATCGCCCTGCTGCACGCCGACCGCCTGCTCGACGCAGCCCGTGCGAGCTTCCTCGGCAAGGCGACGCCGTCGCACTTCTTCTGGGGCAGCTTCGACCTCGCGCTCACACGCTTCTCGGGCCGGCCCGCGCCCGCGCACCCGGGCGGCTTTCCGAACCTGCCGGACTGGGTGACCCGCGAGGCCTACTCCCATGAGCTCTGGAGCGCCGGCTGGTGGCCGGGACAGGGTCCGGCGGGTCTCGGCCAACCCGCCTTCTACGCCTACAGCTACCCCGCGTCCCCGGGGTTCGCCGGGCGCGACCTCGGCGTTCCCGGTGCCGCCTGGAACGGAACGATGGGCGAATACTTCCTGACCTGGAGCGACGTCATCGCCGCGCCCGATCCCGACGCGGCCGTGCACGCCTTTCTCGCCGCCAGCTACGCCGCCGCCGCGGATGCCGGCGAGTGGGACCGTGATGCGCTCGATCGCAGCGAAGAGCAGCTCGCCGAGCTCGAAGCCCAGGTCCACCGCTCCAGCCACGCCGAGTGAGGGGCCTTGGGCCTTGGGCTTTGGCCCAAGGCGCCCCGCCCTACCCCCTCACCTCACCTCACCTCACCTCGCCTCCCCCGCGCAGCGCAGCGATCCCCACCGGACAGATATCGTTGAGCGGACAGATCTCGCACTTCGGCTTGCGCGCGACACAAATCTTCCGGCCGTGCCAGATGAGCAGGTGTGAGAAGTCGGTCCATTCCGGCTGTGGAATCAACTGCATCAGGTCCTGCTCGATCTTCTCCGCGTCCTCGTGCTTCGTGAAGCCGAGCCGCTGCGAGACGCGACGCACGTGCGTATCGACGACGACGCCGACGTTCTCGTGGAACGCATTGCCGAGCACGACGTTCGCCGTCTTGCGGCCAACGCCCGGCAGCGCGGTCAGCTCGTCCATCGTGTGCGGGACCTCGCCATCGTGCCGCTCGACCACCGCCGTCGCCATGCCGAGCAGGCTCTTCGCCTTGTTCCGGAAGAAGCCGGTCGGCCGGATCATCAGCTCCAGCGACTCCTGCTCGGCAGCCGCCAGGTCGACCGCCGCCGGATAGCGCTCGAACAGCGCGGGCGTCACCTGGTTCACGCGCTCGTCCGTGCACTGCGCCGACAGGATCGTCGCGACGAGCAGCTCATAGGCGTCACGATGCTCGAGCGCGCAATGCGCATCGGGATATTCCCGATGGAGTCGTGTGACGACTTCTTCGGCGCGCTCTTTACGAGCTTTCTTCGATTCGCGAATGGCCATTCTGGAGTTTCCGGCGACTTCCGGTTTCTCTGGTCTTTTATCGGCGCGAAAACAGGTCGACCACCCGCTCCAGCTCCCAGGTGTTGACGACGTCTTCCGGCTCGAGCCACCCCTTGCGGGCCATCGCGATGCCGATCTCGACGTAGCCGAGGCCGCTGGCGGAGTGCGCGTCCGGATTGATGGCGGTGCGCACGCCCAGCCGCTTAGCGAGCGGCCAGTGCGGCCAGGCGAGGTCGAGGCGCCAGGGATCGGCGTTGATCTCGACGACGACGTCGTGCGCGGCCGCGGCTTCGAGCACGGCCTCCACGTCGACTTCGTATCCCTTCCGCGTCAGCAGCAGTCGGCCGGTCATGTGACCGAGGATGCGGACGCGCGGATCGGATACGGCCGCTATCAGTCGCTTCGTCATGGCCGCGCGGTCCGCGCGGAAGCCCGAATGCACCGACGCGATGACGAAGTCGAGCGACTCGAGCACGCCGGGCTCGTCCGAGTAGTCGATGCGACCGTCGCTCAGGATATCGGCCTCGATGCCCTTCAGCAGGCGCACCTCGTCGCCGTGCCGCTCGTTCCAGGCATCGATCTCGGCGTGCTGGCGCGCGAGGTCTTCGGAGGTGAGGCCACCCGCATAGAACGCGGACTTCGAGTGGTCGGAGATGCCGAGGTAACGCCAGCCGCGCTCGCGGGCGGCGCGCGCCATCTCGACGACACTCGCCTTGCCGTCGCTGTACGTGGTGTGACAGTGGAACGTGCCGCGCAGGTCGTCCGTCTCGATGAGGCGCGGGAGACGATCGCGCGCCGCCGCCTTCACCTCACCCATCCCCTCGCGCAGCTCCGGCGGCACCCACGCGAGGTCGAGCGCGCGGTAGACGCGCTCCTCGTCCCGCGCGGCGCGCCTGCGGCCGGCGCTGCGCAGCCCGTCCGGTGCCAGATCGAGGCCCGCGCGCGCGGCCGTGCTCTCGAGCTCGCGCACGTGCGTGTCCGATCCCGTGCCGTAGAGCAGCGTCGTTGCGAAGGCCGCCCGCGTCACGCACCACGCGCGCACGCGGAAGCCGTCGGCCAGAACGCCCTCGAAGTCGGGAGGCCCAATGGGTTCATCCGCTCCCGCTCCCGCTCCCGCAACCGCTCCCGCAACCGCTCCCGCTCCCGTGTCGGCAGGCGGCGCTCGACGCACGCCCGGCAATCGACCCATCGCCGCGACCGCCGCGGCACAATCGTCGTCGGCCGCGGCGACGACCACGTCGACGCCGTCGACGGTCTCGCAGCGGCGTCGCAGCTCGCCGGCGAGCTCGGCGCGCTCGACGGCCTCGCTGCCGAGCAGCGCGCCCAGGACGCGCCGCGCCGCCTGCTCCGCGCGGTGCAGCGGACGCCGGCCGGCGTTGCCGCGCACCTGCGCGATGCCCTCGAGGATGGTCGCCTGCGTCTTCGGTCCGAAGCCGCGCACGCCGGCAATGCGTCCGTCGCGCGCCGCCTGCTCGAGATCGGCGAGCGATTCGATGCCGAGCGCTTCGTGCAGCTTCGCGACGCGGCCGGCGCCGAGGCCCGGCACTTCGAGCAGCTCGAGGATGCCGAGCGGCGTCTTCTCGCGCAGCCGCGCGTGCATCGACGACTCGCCGCGTTCGACCAGCTCGCGGATGACGGACAGGCTCGCGGAGCCGACGCCGCGAAGCTCGGCGATCTCGCCCGAGCGCAGCATCTCGGCCAGGTCACCGTCGGCCTTCTCGAGCGCCGTCGCGGCGCCGCGATAGGCGCGCACCCGGAATCGGTCGCCGCCCGTGATCGCGAGCAGCGTCGCGATCTCGTCCAGCACGAGCGCGGCACCGTGCTTATCGATCATCGCGACGCGTGAAGGTGGCGCAGGCAGAGCGCGGCCAGACGCAGCGCTTCGCCGGCGCTGGTGATGCCGAGCAGGCGATCCAGATCGCCGCCGGGCAGGATGTTCGCGAAATCGTCGCCTTCCTCGCGCGCCTTCACGTCGGCCCAGCTCGCCGGGGCGCCCGGCGCGTCCAGCTCGACGCCCATCGGTATCACGGTGAAGCCGGGGCGCCGAGCGCGGACTCCCAGGGCGAGGAGCACGTCGAAGCGGCGGCCGAGGGCCCAGAAGAAACCATCCAGCGGCTCGGCGACGCCTGCCTCGCCCGCGCGCGCCCAGAAGAGGTTGCGCGGCAACTGGACGTAGCCCGCCTCGGCGGGCGCCGCGATCGCCGCGGTGCCGGCGACCGCATCGGCCCGCGGCGCGCGCGCCGTCTCCTCGAGCGCGGGCGCGGCCGCCAGCTCGCGCGCGGCCTCCTCCTCGATCGCATGGACGCACGCACCCGCCTCGCTGAAGCGGAACGCGTGGTAGAGCAGCGCCCCCGTCTGCGCGACCGCCTCGGGTGGCAGCGCCTGCCAGACCTCGCCCGCGTCGTCGGCGGCGGCCTCGTCGAGCACCATGTCGCGCATGAGCGCGCCGACGCTGCCGAGCATGACGAAGCGCTCGGGATCGTCGAGCGGAACGCCGCGCTGTTCGGCCTCGGCGCGCACCGCCGGGAAACGGTCGCCCTCGAAGTCGATGCGGCCGCGACGGAACACCAGCTCGTAGGGTGTGTCGCGCTCGCTCACTCTGCCTGCCCGTCGGAGAAGGACGTCGTCACATCGACCTCGATCTCGGCGACCGCGAGTGTGCGTCCGCGCAGCGCGTCGAGCATCGCGCGCCACGCAGACGTGCGGCGCACCAGCACGAGCGTGACGTCGTCGACTCGCCGGCCGGACGGCGCAGCCGCGGTGAATCCCCCTGTCAGCGCAACGAAGGTGACGGCGGCTTCGGGTTCCGGCAGCTCGAATGCATGGCGCGCGCCGAGCCACTCGAGCACGACCGGGCCCGACGGCGGCCGCGCGGCTGACCATTCCAGCTCGAAGAACCAGTCGGTCTCGACGCGCCACGCAGGCAGCATCGGCCGCGCGGCGGCAGGGACGGAGGATGCCGGACCGATGACCACCCGCGGTCGCTCCTCGGCCGGCGCCGGCTCACCGCTGCGGTGGAAGAACGGGTCGAACGGCTCGCCCTCGTAACGCTTGAAGTTCTCGTCGGCCGCGTAGTCGACATCCTCCAGCGCGTCCTCGGCCGCGAGCGACTCGAGATGGTGCCGCAGCTCGTGGGTCAGCGTCTCCCACAGCTCGTCCTCCCAGTCGAAGTCGGCATCGAGCTCGGCGAGCGCGGCGAACGAGCCCCAGTACAGCACGACGGCGGACCGGGTGGTGTCCGGACCGCCGTAATCCGACGGGTACGCCTCGGTCACGCACTCGCCGAGCGTGTATACGTCGGGCAGCTCGTCGTGCGCCTTCGACCGACGGAGCACGCGCACGCCGTCGACTCCCTGCTTGTACTCCTCCGGTATGCGATGCCAATGGGCGAACGCGAGCTCCTCGAACTCGCGGTGCCGCACTACTCGTACGCCGCGTCGATACCACCGGCCTGGTGATGCACTTCGGCCGAGGCGACGACCTCCAGCCGCTCCAGGTCGATGACGTCGACCGTGCTGCGCGTGCTGCCGACCGCTTCGTTGCTGACGAACGCCCAGCGGCCGTCCGGCGAGACGACCACGCCGTGCGTGATGTTGCGCGTCGTCGGAATGCGCGCGATCTCGCGACCCTCCTCGAGATCGAACACCGCGACCGCCTGCTCCTGCTTCAGCGTCGCCAGCAGCAGCCGCCCGTCGGGCGTGATGTCGAGGTTGTACGGCGCACGCCCGGTCGCAAAGCGACGCGTCACCCGATGGTTCACGACGTCGATCTCGAGCACCTCGGCGTTCCGGTTGCACGGCACATAGACGAACCGGTTCGCGCGCGCGCCGCGTCCGGGGGTGGCCCAGGTCGGCGAACAGACCGCCGACGTGCCGGTCTCGTGCGCCGCGTGATCATCCATCGCGCCCACGTCGTCGAGCGGCAACGCGCCCTCGCGGCCGGGCGCCACCGAGAAACGCCCCGAAACCTGGAGCGTCCGCGTGTCGATCTCGACCAGCTGCTCGCTGTGCATGCACGTCGAGTAATGCTTCGTGCCCGCGACATCGATGCGGCTGCCGTGCGGCATCACGCAGGTCGTCGGACGCGCGATCTCCGTCATGGTCGGCGTGTGCACGATCGACACGCTCGACGGCACCGGATCGCCGTGCAGGTTGAAGTTCACGATGAAGAGCAGGTCGCCGCCCGGTGCGATGTCCATCGACGCCGGAAACAGACCCAGCTCCGTCGCGCCGACCAGCTCGTTCGTATCGGTCGTGAACTTCCACAGCTTGCCGTACGGCGTGCCGTGCGCGAGCGACACGTACCAGAAGTCGCCGCGCGGCGAGATGCGGAGCCCGTGCGCGCCGTCGATATCCGCCGGCATGATGCCGACCGGCACGTCGTCGATCCGCTCGAGCGCGCCGCCCGGCGTGTACACCAGCTCCGACACGATGTCCGAGGACTCGTTCGCGACGTACACGTGGATGGGCGTTGGGCCTGGGGCGTTGGGCGTTGGTCCTCCCCCGGCCGCCGTCGTCGTCGAACCGCCCGCACACCCAACCGCCAGCGCCCCGAGCACCCCCATCCACAGGCCCCTGCATCCGCGCATCATTCCATCATCCATTTCCGAATCCCGCCTGACCTCACCTCACCTCACCTCACCTCACCTCCTACGGCATCACCTCCAGCGGCTCCTTCGGCGTCAGCCACACGACCCACAGTCCGGAATTGTAATCGGAGACGAAGACGTTGCCGCGGTACGGCTGCGGTCCCCAGGCGAAGGCGGAGTTGGGGATGAACGGCGACGGCGCGCCGGTCGTCGCCTGGCTGACGACGGTGCCCGGCTGATTCCCCGGCGGCGCGCCGGTGGGGAACCAGGCGAGCTCGCGCCCCTGCCGGTACAGATCGCCGCGCAACTCGCCGCTCACGTCGACCACGCGCAACCCGGCCTGGTAATACGCGGCGTACAACCGGTCGTCCTCGACCCAGATGTTGTGCACGCCCGCCTCCGGCACCTCGTAGCGGCCGACCTCGACCGGATCCTCCGGATCGCTCACGTCGATGACGTGGACGAAGCCGCGCGGACCTTCCTCGTGCGTGCCCACGCGGTTCACGCAGTCCTCGCAGCCGAAGATCTCGTCGCCCACGAAGACGTAGCTGTAGCCGTCGCTGTTCGTGTACGGGAAGGCGGTGTGCGTGTTGCCCTCCGCATACGCGATGCTGCTGATCACGATCGGTTCGGTGGGCGTGCCGCCCTTCCCCGCGCCGCCCAGGTCGAGGATGTACAGCCCATCGTTCCAGTACGACGCGTAGCCGATGCCGCCCACGACCCAGATGTCGTGCAGGTACTTGCCCTCGCGCTCGATGCCCCAGCGTCCGACCTCGCGCGGATTGCGCGGGTCCGAGATGTCGATGATGTGCACGTCCCGCGTGCCGTCGTTGATCGCGTAGACGAGGTCGCCGACGATGTACGTGTTGTGCACGCCGCCGGTGACGGTCTCCGTGTACTCGCTGAGCACGGTCGGATGCGCAGGCGCGGTGAGGTCCAGGATGACGATGCCGTTCCTGCGGTTGGATGCGCCTTCGCGCGTGATTACGGCGAGCGTCGCCGCTTCGTTCACCTTCACGTCGTTCACGACGCGCGCGTCGACGACGACGGAGTCGGTGAGGATCGGATTCGCCGGATCCGTCACATCCCAGGCGAACATTTTCTGCCCGCCGACGTGCGTGCCGGTATAGGCGTAATCGCGGCCATCGTTGCCGCGGAAGACCCACAGGTCGGAGGTCGGCGTGTGCGAGATGATGCCGCTGCCGACGCGGGTCGCGACGAGCTCGCCCCGCCGGGGGCTCGCGCTCACGGTCGCGACGCCGGCCGAGCCGCCGGCCGTCGCGGTGACCTGGTACGTGCCGGGTCGCTCGGCGACGAACGCGCCGTCCTCGTAGATCGCCGCGCCGACGGTGCCGCGGGGGTCGCCGCCGACGATCGCGTAGCTGACGGGCACGGCCGGGATTGCGTCGCCGCGGGCATCGCGGGCGACCGCGCGGAAGCGGACGACGTCGCCCGTCTCGACGCTGGCGGACTGCGGCTCGATGGTGAGAGACGCGACGATGTTCGGCACGACCTGCACGACCACGTCGCTCGTGATGCCCTCGGCGCTCGCGCTGATGGTCGCGCGGCCGACTCGCCGGCCGCGCACGACGCCGAGCGGGTCGACCGACGCGATGCCGGGATCCGCGCTGCGCCACGTGTAGTCAATGTCCTCGCGCGGCGAGTCGTCGTCGCTGAACCCGGCCGCGTCGAGCACGAGCTGGCCGCCCACGAAGAGCGGCGCGTCCGGCACGCGGACCTCGACGCGCGCGAGCGGACGCGGCTCGATCATCAGCCGCACCACGCCGAACGGCGGCAGGTTTCCTTCCTCGAGCCCCGGCACCGGCTGGAAGACGACGAGGTCGGCGCGTCCGGCACGCGCGGCGCGCACCACGCCCATGCGCAGGGTGGCGTTCTCGTTGGGCGTGAGCTGCGGCGCGGCCGCGTCGCCGCGCACCGTCGCGATGAAGTGGCGCAGTGGCGGCGCGCCCTCGACCGGCTGCCCCTGCGCGTCGAGCGCGACGGCGCGCACGTCCGCCACCGGGAAGGTATCGCCCACCGTCATGCGGATCTCGCCCTGCGAGCGTATGTCCACGCTGGCCACGCGGGCCGCCGCCGCCTGGGCGGGCGAGATCAGCGCCGGCTCGGCCGGCGGCTGCTCCGGGCCCGGCGCGGCAGTCTCGGTGGCGGGGGCCGAAGAGCAGGCCGCGGTGAGCGTCAACAGGAGAACTGCGGATCGGCAATTCATGTCGGCGATGGTGTTTTGGTGTGTATCGAACGCGCGCATCGCGCGTCGGCAACGTGCGATGCGTCGTCTCGTCGTCAACTGGTCCCGCAAGATGCCGTCCCGCGAGAAGCGGGCGCAAATGCGCCTCAGGGGATCGAGGCCGGAGGCTCGCCCAGCTCCGGATGCGCACCGCCGTGCCGCTCGACGCGCGCGGCCATCCAGCCGTTCGCCAGCCAGAAGACGAGGAGCGCGCCGCCCCACTGGATCAGCGTGTTGACCACGCCATACGGCGAGAAGGCGGCGCCGAAGTCGCCGGCGAGCAGCTGGCGCACGCCGCCTTCGGTGTAGAGCCACCAGCCGATCAGCACGACCGCCTGCACGACGACGAAGCGGACCGCCCAGTCCCACCACGCGCCGATGCGGATGTCGGCATCCGGCGTGTTGATGAGCGTCTCCCGGAAGCGCGTGACGCCGAAGCGCAGCACGGCGAGCGCGAAGAACAGCCCCGAAACCATGAGGCCGACACCCCAGACCCAGTCCTGGTTGGCGAACACGTCGGCGGACAGCGCGGACGGGACGCCGAGCAGGAAGCCGAGGCCGCCGACCAGCACGACGGCGGTGCGTCGGGTGCCGCCGAGGTCGACCAGCACGCGCACCGCCAGCTCGATCATCGACACGAGCGAGGTCCACGCCGCGAACATCAGCGCGAGGAAGAAGAGGAACATGAATAGACGGCCGAGCGGCATGAGCGCGAACAGCTGCGGCACCCAGATGAATGTCAGTCCCTCGTTGCCTGCGCCCACGATCTCGCTCGCCGCGTCGGGCATGATCGAGAACACCGTGCACAGCACCATGATGCCGGCCAGCAGCGACACGCTGTTGTTGCCGAAGCCCAGCATGAACGAGTTCAGAGCGGTGTCCTCGCCGCGCCGCATGTAGATCGCGTAGGCGACGATCAGACCCCAGCCGGCACCCGTGTCCCACGCGTTCTGAGTCAGCGCCTGGACCCAGATGCGATAGTCGCCGAGCTGCTCGAGGTTCGGCGTGAACAGGAAATTGAGGCCTTCGACCGCGCCGGGTAGGGTGACCGCGCGGATCGCGAGAATGACGACGAGCCCGAGCAGCGTCGGCATGAGCACGCGCGCGGCGCTCTCGATGCCGCGCACGCCGCGCGCGACGACCCACACCGCGAGCGCCATCGAGACCGCGTGCACCGGCAGCACCTGCCAGCTATAGGAGAACGACTCCCACAGTCCGCCCGGCTGAGCGGCCGGCAGCTCGCCGATCAGCGCCGCCCACGTATAACGGAGCGTCCACGCCATCACGACCGCGTAGTAGAACATGATGGCGGTCGCCGTCCACGCGACCCACGCGCCCATCCACGCGAACCTGCGTCCCGCCACCTTCACGAACGCCCCGACCGGACCCTGCCGCGCGTGCTTCCCCATCGTGAACTCGATCATGATGAGGGGCACCGACCAGAGGAGGAGGAAGCATGCCCACGCCACCAGGAACGAGCCGCCGCCGTTGGTCGCCGCGACGCGCGGAAAGCGCCAGATGTTGCCGGTGCCGACCGCCATCCCGAGCATGGCCAGCATCATGCCCCAGCGGGAGGTGAAGAGGAGGCCGGTGGCTGGTGAGCTAGCTTTTTCGTCTGGCATGTCTTCGCCCGGTCAGTCTGCGGTGGTCAGGCGTTTCGGGTCGCGTCGGCGCGAAGCATTCAGTCGTCAGGCAGCCGGTCCCGCCATGAAAGCGGACTCTGTCAGTCGTCAGGCAGCCGGTTCCGCCATGAAGAGGGCCGGTTGCAGCGGCAGACCGGCCGCGCGCACTATGGGGGCGCCCCCACCATTGCGCCATCCTGTGTCATGCAGAGCTTCGAGGACCTCGAGGTCTGGCGTCGGGCCTTCCGGCTCATCGCCCCGACGTATCGACTGACGGCACGCTTCCCTCCGCCGAAAAGTTCGGGCTCATCGCGCAGATGCGCGACGCCGTCGTATCCGTGCCGACCAACATCGCGGAGGGCAGCGGTCGCCGGACTCCTGGTGAATTCCGCAACTTCCTGAGCATCGCGTCGGGGTCGGCCTCCGAGCTCGAGTGCCTCCTGCTGGTCACTATCGAGTTGGAATTCGCGCCACACCACGAGGTGCGCCCGTTTCTGCACGAGATCCGGGCCGTCCGCAGAATGATCGCCGCCCTCGATAGGGCCCTCTCACGGCGCTACGCGAAACCCCGGAGGAAATCGATCCAGCCACGAGGAGCCGCCAGGCCGAGGCCGCCGGAGCGCCCGCCTGACGACTGACAACCTCGCCTCGAGCCGCAGAAGGGTCTGACCAGTTCCCGAATGCTTCCCCTCGACCGCGCAGAAGCGGATGACCTCCGGGCATGGAGAACGCCCTTACGGCGATCTCGAAAACCCCTCCTCGAAATCCTCCACGGAACGCGGCCAATCCTCCCCCAGCAGCCTCGACAGCGCGCGATCCTTGAGCAGCCGTCCGCCCGTCTGGCACGTCGGGCAGTAGTTCGTCTCGTGAGCGCCATGGACGATGCGCTGGATTTGGGTGCCGCATCGGGGACACGGCTCGCGGAATTTCCCGTGCACGGCCATCGCCGGATGGAACGCGGTGACCTTCGCGGGGAACCTGTCGCCCGCCTCCGCCTGAAGACGCGCGATCCATTCCGTGAGCGACGCGCGCGTTTCCGCGAACAGCGTGCGCAGCTCGTCGTCAACGAGTTGGCGCGTGCGCCGGAACGGCGACAGCCGCGCGCGCCAGAGGATCTCGTCCGAGTGCGCGTTGCCGATGCCGCTCAGCAGGCGCGGGTCGGTGAGCGCGCGCTTCACCGTATGGTTCTCGCGGGTGAGCGCGGCGACGAACTCGTCGTAGTCGATCGTCAGCGGATCGACGCCGCCGCGATCCAGCTCCGCAAGCGCCGACTCGCCGCGCACGACGTGAAGGGCCGCGCGCTTCTTCGTCGCCGCCTCGACCAGCAGCAGCGTGCCGCGATCGAAGTCGAGCCCGGCGAGGCCGACCTTCCCCGGAATCGCCGCGCCCGCCTCGTCCTTCCAGCGGAAGCGTCCGGCGATCATGAGATGGATGGAGACAAACAGGTCGTCGTCCAGCTCGAGGACGATACGTTTGCCGATGCGGCGCATGGCCCGAACGGTTTTCCCGAATGTCGCGGATAATGGAGGATCGTAGGTGCGAAGCAGCGAGGGCGATCGGACCCGCACCTTCTGGAGCTCCCGGCCGATTACGCGCGGCTCGAGAGCGTGAATGTAGAGGAGGACTTCGGGAAGCTCAGGCAACGGAGTCGTCAGGCATGGGGGCGGGTCCCCTCCACGCGTAGCATTCAGTCGTCGGTTTCGGGGTGCGGATGACGCTCGCGCGAAGCATGAGCGACAACCCGGCCCGCACCATCTTCACGCGCGACCGGTTGCTCTCATGCCTCGCCTCGACCGGCCGAACCGCATCGACTGATAACTGAATGCGCCCTCCGGACCAACCGGAACGCTCGCCTGAAAACGATCAGCGAACCCGCTCGCTCACGTAGCGCACCACCGCGTCAGAGCTGATCCGCTCCTGCTTCAGCGTGTCCCTCGAGCGCACCGTAACGGTGCCATCCTCATTGCTCTGTCCATCCACCGTGATGCAGAAAGGAGTCCCCGCCTCGTCCTGGCGGCGGTAACGCTTCCCGATGGAGCCGGCCTCGTCGTAGAAGGCGAGGAGGCCTTCCTTGCGCAGCGCGTCGTGGATCGCCTGCGCGCGCTCGGGCAGTCCGTCCTTCTTCACGAGGGGCAACACGGCCGCCTTGATCGGCGCGAGCTTCGGGTTCAGTCCGAGCACGACGCGCGTCTCGCCTTCCAGCTCCTCCTCGCGGTACGCGTCGGCGAGGACGACCAGCAGCGTGCGATCGGCGCCCGCGGACGTCTCGATCACGTACGGGATGTAGCGCTTGTCGCGATCGTTCGGATCGACGTACTCGAGCTTCTTGCCGGAATACTCCTGGTGCCGCTTCAGGTCGAAGTCCGTGCGGTTGTGGATGCCCTCGAACTCCTGCCAGCCGAACGGAAACTCGTACTCGATGTCGTACGCCGCCTTTGCGTAGTGCGCGAGCTCGTCGGGCGCGTGCGGATGGAAGCGCGTCTTGGCCGGATTCACGCCGAGCGAGGCGACCCACTCGAGGCGCTTCGACATCCAGTGCTCCATCCACTGCTCGTCGGTGCCCGGCTCGACGAAGAACTGCATCTCCATCTGCTCGAACTCACGCGTGCGGAAGATGAAGTTGCCCGGCGTGATCTCGTTGCGGAACGCCTTGCCGATCTGCGCGATGCCGAACGGCACCTTCTGCCGGCTCGTCGTCTGCACGTTCTGGAAGTTGACGTAGATGCCCTGCGCCGTCTCCGGCCGCAGGTAGACGACCGAGGCGTCCTCCTCGACCGGACCCATGAACGTCTTGAACATCAGGTTGAACATGCGCGGCTCGCTGAAGCCCTCCTTCGAGCCGCACACGGGGCACTGGCCCTTGTCCACCGCGGGGTTGTCGGCGCGGAAGCGGCGATTGCAGTTGCGGCACTCGACGAGCGGATCGGTGAAGCCGGCGACGTGGCCGCTCGCCTCCCAGACGCGCGGATGCATGAGGATGGCGGCGTCGAGACCCTCGATGTCGTCGCGCTCGTACACCATCGCGCGCCACCACGCGTCCTTCAGGTTGCGCTTCAGCTCGACGCCGAGCGGACCGTAGTCCCACACCGAGCCGGTGCCGCCGTAGATCTCGGACGACTGGTAGATGAAGCCCCGCCGCTTGCACAGCGAGACGAGCTTGTCCATCAGGTCGGTCGGTTCCGCCATTGCTCGATGAAGACGACGCGATGAGTGCGCTGCGTGGTGCGCGCGGGGCGAGCCAAGCTATTCGCGCGCGCGGGTGCTAGCAACCGAGCGACGGCGCCATGCGCGCCACTTCGCGGGCGACCATGCGACGGACGTCGTCGGCGTCCAGAATCGCGCCTGCCGGCGCCGCGGCCGCGGTCACGTGGCGCGGCACCTCGCCCGTAACGCGTCCCGCAACGAGCAGCACGGGCACGCCGGCGCGCCGCGCCCGCTCGACCACCTCGCCCGTGATCTTTCCCATGGTCGACTGCTCGTCCCAGCTCCCCTCGCCCGTGATCACGAGATCCGCGCTCGCCAGCTCTGGATCGAATCCGACCGCGCGCAGCACCCAATCCGAACCTTCCGGCAGGTCGGCGTTCAGGAACGCGACGGCGGCCGCTCCCAGACCGCCCGCGGCACCGCCACCGGTCAGCCGCTCGACGTCCGTGGAGAGATCCGAAGCGATGACGCCGGCGAGCCGGCCGAGCGCGGCCTCGAGGATGGGGATGTTTTCCGGCGTGGCGCCCTTCTGCGGTCCGAAAACGCTCGCGGCGCCGCGTGGGCCCAGCAGCGGGTTCGCCACGTCGGCCAGCGCGACCACGCGGGCACGCAGCCCCGTCGACGGCGGCACCATCCGCGCCAGCCTGGCGAGGCCCGCGGCACCCGGCGGGATCGGCGCGCTTTCCTCGTCGAGCAGGCGCCAGCCGAGGGCGCTCGCCATGCCCGCTCCACCGTCCATCGTCCCGGAGCCACCGAGGCCGAGTACGACCGTATCCGCGAGCGCGCTGGCGGCGAGCAGCAAGTCGCCTACGCCCGCCGAACTCGCGCGTAGCGGATCCCGCTCCGCGTCCGTGAGCAGGTGCAGGCCACAGGCGTCGGCGCTCTCGACGACGGCGACGCGCTGCCCGGATATCTCCAGCTCCAGAATGCGGCCGGTGGCCGGACGTCCGAGCGGGTCGCGCACCGCGACGACCTCGCTCCTGCCGCCGAGTCCGAGCTGCAGCGCCTCGATCAGCCCGGGACCGCCGTCGGAAAGCGGCAGTTCATGAAGCTGCGCATGCGGACACGCCGTGCGCGCCCCGGCAGTCATCGCCGCCAGGACCCGTGAGACGGACAGCGTCGCCTTGAAGGCTGTCGGTGCGAGCAGAATTACCGGTTCCGGACCGGGGCGTCTGGAAATGCGCATCGGCTTTCGGAGCTTCGTAGTTGTGCCCGGCCGAAGGGCAACGGAATGAGGGAATCGGTCGAGGACATTGACAGCATCTTTCATCGGGTGCCACTCTGATCCTGCGCACTCATCCGATCGACGCGCCGTTTTGACTCTACGCAGGAGCACTTCCATGGATCACCTCGCCCTTCGGGTCCGTACGCTCCTCCCACTGCTCTTCCTGCCGATCGGCTTTTCGTTCTCGCCGCTGGTTGCGCAGGAGCAGCCCTACCAGATCCGCGGAACCGTGGTGGACGCCGTAACGGAGCGGCCCCTGCCCAGTGTGCAGGTGATCCTGCGTGGCACCAACATCGGCTCGATCACCAATGAAGCGGGGGAGTTTCAGCTGCGGGCGCCAGTCGCTGCGGGAACCTATACCCTCGCCGTCAGCTCGCTCGGGCGTGCGACCGCCACCCGCAGCCTCGTTCTCGGAACGGAGCGATTCATCGACGTCGGCACCATCGAGCTCGAAGAGTCGGCCGTCTCCCTCGAAGCACTCGTCATTACGGGTGCAGGCGTCGTTTCGGAGCGGCGGCGCGTCGGTAACGTGGTGGAGACGGTCTCGGGTGAGGCGGTCGCCGAAGCGCCGGGCGCGACAGCGCTCGACGTTGCGCTGCAGGGCAGGGTCACGGGTGCCCTCATCAGCGAGAATTCGGGGCAACCCGGAGGCGGCGTGAGCGTGCGACTGCGCGGCACCAACTCGATCCTGGGCGGCGCCGAGCCGCTTTACGTGATCGACGGCGTTCTGGTGGACAACAGCAGCGCCGCGCTGGTCGGTCTCGGCGCGAACGCCTCGACCAGTGGTGCCGCACTCAGCAACCGGATCGCGGACATCGACCCGGACGACATCGAAGACATCCAGGTGCTGAAGGGCGCGGCGGCCGCCGCACTCTATGGCTCGCGCGCGAACAACGGCGTGATCATCGTCACCACGCGTCAGGGTCAGCAGGGAGAGCCGCGCTTCCGTTTCAAGACGAGCGCCTCGTGGAGCCGGACTCCCGATACGTACGACCTGCTCGACTATCCGTTCGCCGGACTGGGCGACGTGGCGTTCGGGCCGGCGGATTCGATCGGGCAGCCGGTCGAACGATTCGACGTCCAGGACGAGATCTATCGCACGGGCTTCGGCACCAACAGCCAGCTTTCGGTTTCGGGCGGCTCCGGAGGCACCTCTTACTATCTGTCCGCCGGATGGGACGATGAGGAAGGCATCGTCCGCAGCTCCGACTATCAGAAGCGCACGGGACGTCTGACGCTGTCGCAGCTCTTCTCGGAGCAGCTTTCGGCGCGCGTAAACCTGAGCGTCATGCAGACCGAGGCCGCCTTCGTTCCGGAAGGCGAGCAGGGGACCGGCGGCGTGCTCACGGCAGCGATTTTCATCCCGACCTCCTTCGACTTCAGCTTCGACACCATAGCCGGTCGTTTTCCGATCAGTCCGCTGGTCGGATCGGGTCACTCCAATCCGCTGGATGTGCTCGCCAACTGGCGCGCGCCGGAGGAAGTCGTGCGCTTCATCGGCAGCCTCGGTACGGACTGGACGCCGCTGCCGGCGCAGGACTTCACCGTGCGCTACCTTTTCGGTATCGACGACTACCGCCAGGAGAGCGAGTTCTTCCGTCCGCCGCTCTCGCTCAGGCCGCAGGATACCGGCTTCATCACGAATCCGATCCGGCTGTCGCGCCAGTTCAATCACGACCTGACCGCCGATTTCGGACGCCGGCTGAGCGGATCCTTCGACACCCGCACGACCGCCGGATTCCGTTACACGAGCAGCACGAGCAACGTGCTCGTCGCGAGCGCGAGCGATCTCGCCCCCGGACAGACGACCGTCGGCGGGGCCAATCAGTTCGCCTCCGAAAGCATCGACGAGATCCGCACGGTCGGCGGCTTCATTCAGGAGCAGCTGTCGTTCGCCGAGAAGCTCTTCCTCACCGGCGGCCTCAACGTCGAAGGCTCCTCGGCCTTCGGTGCCGATCAGCGCTACCAGCTCTTCCCGAAGGCGAACGCCTCATACCTCCTTCACGAGGAGCGGTTCTGGCGGGAGAGCGCGATCGGCGACCTCCTCACGGCGCTGCGCCTGCGCGCCGCGTATGGCGAGACCGGCGGTCAGCCGCCGGGCGCGTACCTTCGGTTCGACAACTATTTCGATGTCGTCTACGGGGGTCGCTCCGGCTACGTGGCCAGCCAGACGCTCGGGAATCCGGACCTCGAGCCCGAACGCCAGCGGGAGTATGAGCTCGGCTTCGACGCCGGCTTCTGGGGCGGGCGCATGGACATCGTGTTCTCCTACTACGATCGCCGGGTAACGGATCTGGTGCTGAGCGTGCCACAGCCGCTCAGTAGCGGCGCAGAGCAGCAGTTCCAGAACGTCGGCGAGCTGACCAACAAGGGATACGAGATCGGCGTCAGTACGACGAATCTGGATGCCCCCGGCTTCAGCTGGCGAACCCGCTTCTCTCTCGGGCATAATGAGAACCGTGTCGAGGAGCTGGTCACGGATGCCGACACTCTGGTCACGCGCTACCTGAATGCGGTCGTGGAAGGCGAGCCGATCGGCGTCTTCTATGGACGCGGCTACCAGCGCGATGACGCCGGCAACATCGTCATCGACCCGGCGACCGGTCTCGGCGCGCGGGCGCCCGACTTCAAGATCATCGGCGATCCCAATCCAGACTTCGTGGCCGCTCTCGGCAATACCTTCACCCTCGGCGAGAACCTCGAGATCGACGTCCTGTTCGACGGCCGCTTCGGCAACGACGTGGCCAATTTCACTCGCCGCATCACCGAGTTCTTCGGTTCCGATGCCGTCGTCGAGGAGGAGATCCGCCGGCGAATCGCGGCGAAGACCGATCCCACCGTCGAACCGCGCATCTATACGCTGAATGGCGGACGGATCACGAACTACGAGGAGTACATCGAGGACGGCAGCTTCATCAAGCTGCGCGAAGTGTCCGCCCGCTATCGTCTCGATCCGGCCTGGCTCGGCGGCTTCGCGGAAGGCGCGTCGATTCGCGTCGCCGGTCGCAACCTCTACACCTGGACCGATTACAGCGGCCTCGATCCGGAGATCAATCTCTTCTCCGCGAACACGGTCGCGCGTGGCGTCGATTTCGCCACCACGCCGATTCCGAGGACGTTCATCATCGGCCTGGATCTGACTTTCTGATTCGTGTAGTGAATCGACCACCGAACATTGAGCAGCCTCCGCATCCGGAGCACTGAAATGAGAGCATCGCTGAAGCGTATCCTGTTCCTCTGCATGCTGCCGCTGGCGGCATGCGACCTCGATATCGAAAACCCGAATGCCCTGACCGAGGAAGAGGTCCTCGCCGACCAGGCGGGAATCATCAGCCTAGCCGTCGGCATGCAGGGCCTCTATGCCGGCAATTTCGAGGAGCTGATCCAGGCATCCGCGCTCGTCACGGACGAATGGGGGACCACGACCGGCTCGCTGCTGTCCTACAGGACGCTCCTCCAGGGGCCGACCGTCGACATCGTCTCCGACTTCGGGGTCGTGGAGGAGCCATTCGAGACGGCTTTCCTCGTGGTGCGCTCCGCCAACACGATCCTGGAGAACGTCGGCGGCGTGCAGTTCGACGCCGCCACGGCCGGCTCGATTCGCGCCCTGGCCAAGCTGTTCAAGGCGATGGCACTCGGAGCCGCGATTCAGCATTTCGAGGAGATCCCGATCGACGTGTCCGTGCCGGATCCGGTGTTTCAGTCACGCGACATCGTGCTGGACACCGTGATCGCGCTGCTCGAATCGGCTCGAACGGAGCTCGCCGCGGCTGGGCCGTCCGCCATCTTCGACACGCGGGTCGTGCCGGAAGAATTCGACGTCGGCAACACCATCGACGCCATGCTCGCGCGCTACCACCTGATCGACGGCAACTACTCGGCGGCCATCACCGCGGCCGATCGAGTGGATCTGACGAGCCTGTCGCTCTTTATCTACCCCACGCCCGATATCAACCCGATCTTCAACCTAGGCATCTACGTAAGTCCGCTAGCCAGCTTCGTCGCCGAGGCGGAGCCGGGAGACGAGCGACCGGCCTTCTGGGTGGACGTCAGCGCCACGCCCACGGGCGGGACGCCGCCCGATACGCTGCTGCTGCCGTTCGGCCAGTACGGCACGCCGGACGATCCAATCCCGGTCTTCCTGCCGGACGAGATGAAGCTCATCCAGGCGGAGGCCTATACTCGGCTCGGAGACTTCGACATCGCGCGAGGGCTGGTCAACGAGGTGCGCACCCAGTCGTCGTCTACCGTCGAAGAGCCGGTCGCGAACCTGCCGGCAATTCCGGAAGCCGCACTGGACAGCGAGGCGGAGCTCCTGGCCCAGATCGCCTACGAGCGGCGCTACGAGCTTTACGAGCAGGGGCTGCGCTGGGAGGACGTCCGTCGATTCGGCGAGGCGCTCACCACGGTGCCCACCATCGAATTCCTGCCGATCCCGAGGCAGGAATGCGTCACCAACGAGACGCTCGACTGCTGAGCTCCGCTCCACCAGCGCGGGGTAAAACGAGGAGAAGGCGCGGCGACTACCCGCCCGCCTTCTCCTCGTTTGCGTCCGCCCGCCTCCAGCGCAATGTCGCCCTGGTACGCCCGGCTCGCGGCTTCAGATGCGCCAGGCCTCTCCGTGATGCTCCTCCGGCCACGGCTGATGATTCGAGGCCACCTCAACGCGGAACATGCCAATCCGATGCGCCGTCAAGACGTAGGCGACCCACATGACGACGCCGCCGAAGCCGAAGATCGCGCCGAAGCCGGCGCTCAGGATGGCACAGAGCGAACCGAAGGTGACGAGCATGACGACGACGCTGACGAGACCGACATCACGCTCGTGCTGCTCCGCGACGCGCTGACGCATGACGGCGAGCGCGGCACCGGCGCCCGCGAAGGCGACGGCGGCAAAAATCAGCAGCATGATGGTGAGTCCGGCTGTCATACCGATCGTCGCTCGTGGCGCCTCCGGGGCTGATCGTAACCTGTTTCACTACCCGCACCTGCAAGGCAAGATCCGATCCGTTCGCGCCCCCGCGGGGAGTCACGGGATTTCGATGGTGACATTGTTCGAGAGATCGGCCTGCGGCACCGTGCCGGCGTCCAGATTGGCCCTCGTGATCCAGGCTTCGGAGTTCAGGTCGACGACGAGAACGAGTTCGGTTTCGCCCGAGATGTCGAAAGGCAGCGTCGCGATCTCGACCGTCGCGAGCCCGTTGCCTACGTCGAGCCGGACGTCCTCGGTGAGGACGGTGTCGCCGACTTCGGAGCCGTCACGAACCAGCACGGTGACGCCCTCGAAGCGAAGCTGGATGGCGACATACGTGTCGGTCGGCGGGCGGCTGAGATTCTGAAGCCTCAGCGAGTCGCTGCCCTGCTGTAGCGGCAGGACCACGTCCTGATCCACGCCCAGATCGACCAGGCCGTTGGCGTCGTTGCGGAGGGAAACGCGCACCGACCCATCCATCTCGCCCGTGATCGCGAGCGGGCCCTGACTCGCACGACTTCCGGACAGGCCGGGATCGTTGGTAGGATCGTCCGTCAGGATCACCGCAAAGCCCGTCGTCCCGCCGCCTTCGCCTCCTATCACCGGGTCGATCGGGTCGCCGCAGGCAGTGCCGGCGAGCGCCAGCGGCACGGTCAGCAGGCTGATCAGCCGTCGCATATGTCCTCCGGATGCGGGCCGGTCACTGCGACCGGCACTCCCCGGGGGTACAAGTTGCATGCCCCGCCGGTCAGCGCGGCCGGGACTCCCGGGCGGCTACGAGGTAGAGGACCACCGCGATTGGCAGCCAGATCAGCAACGCCGCGCCCGGTTCCGCTGTTGCCGCCGCCTCGGCCATGGTCGGATCGGCCATGGACCCCGCGGCGGGCTCACCCCGGAAGAGGCGCATCGCCTCGGCCGTCGGCGCCGTCAGCGCCGCGCCCAGACTGTAGGCGCCGCCCCTGAAGACCTGCACGACGCGCTGGAGCCACTCGATCTCCCGGATGGCGGCGACGATCTCGGCCAGAATCACGATCGCGATGAGGCCGAACAGCCACATTCCGGGGCGATCCGACAGCACCGGCGCGATCGAAGCCATCAGGTACGCGATGCAGATCGCCGTACCGACGTACAGCCAGAAGCGCGGCGTGCCGAACGGGCCGTCGGAGCCATGTACCAGGAACGAGGTGCCCAGCACCGCGATCACGATCAGCGCCAACACCGCGAGCAGCCAGAGCGCCCCCGAAAGCGTTCGGGCGACGGTGTGTTTCGTGCGCGACACCGGGTGCAGCCAGAAGTACTGCCGATCCTTCGGTGGATCGTCGCGCCAGGCGCTGAACGCCCAGGAGAGCGCGATCAGCAGAAGCAGCGGATGAAGCGCGCTCCCGAAGACGAGGTTCCCCATCCGGAGCTCGCGTTCCGGGATCACGGCGATGATCCAGGAGACCGCGCCGGCAACCAGCACCGTCACGACCAGGATCCACACCCGGAGGCGCCGCCAGAACCAGCGGAGCTGCTCGGCGAGCAGCGCGCCGAAACCGATCGGACGAGCAGCCGTCGCGTCAGGCAAGCGACACTTCCGCGTCCCGGCTGCGGATGCCGTGCGACAGGAAGCCGACAGCCGCCTGCTCGAGCGTCAGCGGCGACGTCTCCCGCACCTCGACTCCGCCCGCCCGCAGAGCCGAGACGATCTGCGACTCCTCGCCCCACACCAGCCAGTCGGTCCCCTCGTCGACAGCCGTGCGCGTGACCAGCGCCGCCTGCACACCGGCGGGCGCCTCGGCCGGGCCGGCCGCGGTGCGGTAGCGTCGCAGGCTGCGCTTCAGCTCGTCGCGCGTCGTCTGCACCACCACACGGCCACGATCGATCACCGCCACGTGCGTCGCCATGCGGTCGGCTTCGTGGATCAGATGCGTCGAGATCATCATCGTCGACTGGAACCGGCGCGCGTGCGTCGCGAGCAGGGCGAGCACCCGCTCGCGCATGAGCGGATCGAGGCCGTCGGTCGGTTCATCCAGGATGAGCACCTGTGGCTTGTGCGCCAGCGCCATCACGAGCTGCACCCGGCGCGCGTTGCCCTTCGACAGCTTGCCGAACTTGCGCGTCGTCTCGACTTCCAGCGCATCCGTCAGCTCGCGCGCGTAATCCGCATCCCAGCCCGTGCGGAAGGCGCCGTGATGCTCGAGCAGGCGATCGACCCTCATCCAGCCGTAGCCGATGTCCGTCCGCTCCGGCACGTAGCCGACGTGCGCGCGCGTCTGCGCGCCGTGCGTGTGCGGATCCAGTCCCAGCACCTCCACCTCGCCCGCGCTGGGGCGAGTCAGGTCCAGCAGGATCCGCGTCGTCGTCGTCTTGCCGGCGCCGTTCGGACCGGCGAGCAAGTACACCGATCCCGTCGGCACCGTCAGGTCTACGGCGTCGAGCGCCACGACGCGGCGGAACCGCTTCGTCAGTCCGCTCAGCCGCACCGCCGGGTCCTGCGCCTCCAGGACCGTGGGCCAGGGACGCTTCACGCTCGGACGGCGCTCGCCAGCTGCCGCAGCACGTAGTGCAGGATGCCGCCGTGCCGGTAGTACTCCACCTCCTGCGGCGTGTCGAGACGCACGTGCACGCCGAACTCGCGTTCCCAGCCATCCGGCGTCTTTGCGCGTACCTGCGCCCTCCGGGTCGTGAGCGCGGCCTCGAGCCCCTTGATCTCGTACGTCTCCTCTCCCGTCAGCCCCAGCGCCTCGGCCGTGTCACCTTCGCGGAACTGGAGCGGCAGCACCCCCATGCCGATCAGGTTGG
Source organism: Longimicrobiales bacterium (assembly GCA_035512635.1). GTDB lineage: Bacteria > Gemmatimonadota > Gemmatimonadetes > Longimicrobiales > RSA9 > DATKDR01. The sequence continues at coordinate 113,279 of DATKDR010000098.1, forward strand.
AGCGATGAATGCGCTCATACGACTCCGTGATCACCGCGCGCACGCCCATCAGCGCCGGTCCCTTCGCCGCCCAGTCGCGCGACGAGCCGGAACCGTATTCCTTCCCCGCGATGACGATGGTCGGCACGCCCGCCGCGACGTATTTCATCGCGGCATCGAAGATCGACATCTCCTCGCCGTCCGGCAGGTGACGCGTGTAGCCGCCCTCCACGCCCGGCACCAGCCGGTTGCGCAGACGGATGTTCGCGAACGTGCCGCGCATCATCACTTCGTGATTGCCGCGCCGCGAGCCGTAGGAATTGAAGTCCTTCGGCGCGACGCCGCTCTCCATCAGATACTTCGCGGCCGGGCTGTTCTTCGCGATGCTGCCCGCCGGCGAGATGTGATCCGTCGTGATGCTGTCGCCCAGCAGCGCCAGCACGCGCGCGCCGTGGATGTCGCGGATCGGCGGCAGCGCCAGCGTCATGTCGTCGAAGAACGGCGGCGCCTTCACGTACGTCGACCGCTCGTCCCACTCGTAGAGCTGGCCCTCAGGAATCGGCAGCGACTTCCACCGCTCGTCGCCCTCGAACACGCTCGCGTACTCCGTCTCGAATTGCTCTGCCTTCACCGACGTCCGGATCAGGTCGTCGATCTCCCGCTGGTCCGGCCAGATGTCCTTCAGGAACACGCTGCGGCCGTCCTTCGAGATGCCGATCGGCTCGTTGTACAGGTCGATGTCCATGCGCCCCGCGATCGCGTACGCCACTACCAGCGGCGGCGATGCCAGATAGTTTGCCCGGCAGTGCGGGTTGATGCGCCCCTCGAAGTTGCGGTTGCCGGACAGCACGGAAGCCACCACCAGCTCGCCGTCCTCGACCGCCTTCGCGATCGACGGCGGCAACGGACCGCTGTTGCCGATGCAGGTCGTGCAGCCGTAGCCGACCAGATTGAAGCCGAGCGCCTCCAGGTCGTCCACCAGGTTCGCGGCTTGGAGATACTTCATCACCACCTTCGAGCCGGGCGCGAGGGACGTCTTCACCCACGGCTGGCGCGTCAGTCCGAGCGCGTGCGCCTTCCGCGCCACGAGACCCGCGCCGACCATCACCGACGGATTCGACGTGTTGGTGCAGCTCGTGATCGCCGCGATCACGACCGAGCCGTGCTGCAGCTCGAACTCGGTGCCGTTCTCTGTCTTCACCAGCACGCGCGTCGCATCGGCCACCGCCGTGGCCGCTTCGTCCACGCCCGTGTTGATCCCGCCCTGGTGCTTCGACGCCGGGATGCCCTTCCCCATCATCTTGGGCAGCTCCTTCAGGAACGAGCGCTTCGACTCCGACAGCCGGACGCGGTCCTGCGGCCGCTTCGGTCCGGCCAGTGACGGCTCGACCGTCGACATGTCCAGCTCCAGCGTCTCCGTGAAGTGGGGCTCCGGGGAGTCCGCCGTGTGGAAGAGGCCCTGCTCCCTCATGTACGCCTCGACCAGCTCGATCTGCGCGCGCGGACGCGCTGTCAGCTCCAGGTAACGGATCGTCTCCGCGTCCACCGGGAAGATCGCGCACGTGCCCCCGAATTCCGGCGACATGTTGCCGATCGTCGCGCGGTCCGCCAGCGGCATCGTCGCCAGGCCCGAGCCGTAGAACTCCACGAACTTCCCGACCACGCCGCGCTGACGCAGCATCTCGGTCACGCGCAGCACCAGGTCCGTCGCCGTCGATCCCTCGGGCAGCGCGCCCGTCAGCTTGAACCCCACCACCTGCGGGATCAGCATCGTCACGGCCTGCCCCAGCATCGCCGCCTCCGCCTCGATGCCGCCCACGCCCCAGCCGAGGACGCCCAGCCCGTTCACCATCGTCGTGTGCGAATCGGTGCCGACCAGCGTGTCCGGATACGCCCACGGCGCGTCCTTGCTGCCGGCGATGCCACCCGCGCCGAACACCACGCGCGCCAGATACTCGATGTTTACCTGGTGCACGATGCCCGTCTCCGGCGGCACCACGCGGAAGTTGTCGAACGCCGTCTGGCCCCAGCGCAGGAACGCGTAACGCTCGTGGTTCCGCTTGTACTCCATGTCCGCGTTCGTCTCGAACGCGTAGCGCGTCCCGAACTCGTCCACCTGCACCGAGTGGTCGATCACCAGCTCCACCGGCTGCAGCGGATTGATCTTCCCGGGATCGCCGCCCAGCCGCCGCATCGCGTCCCGCATCACCGCCAGATCCACCACCGCCGGCACGCCGGTGAAGTCCTGGAGGATCACCCGCGAGGGCGTGAACGCGATCTCCTGCGACGGCAGCGCCTTCGGATCCCATCCCGCCAGCGCGCGGATGTCCTCCGCCGTCACCACCTGCCCGTCCTCGTGCCGCAGCAGGTTCTCCAGCAGGATGCGCAGCGAGTACGGCAGATGCCGCACGTCGAGCCCTGCCGACTCGAGTGCCTGCAGCCGATGGATTCGATAGCGTCGCTCGCCGACCCGGAGCTCGCCTTCACTGCCGAAGCTGTTTCCTCTCGCCATTTCTCTATAGCCCTTCGATGGATCCCGGCCGCGATCCGCGCTGCGCGACCCGCCTCGATTTTCCGTTCGCTCGAATGCGCGACGCCAGACCCGCGCCGCCGTATCGCTGCGTATCGCGCAAAGATGCGGAATGGCGCGTGACTTCGCCAACCGGACGACCGCAGACGCCCGCGAGCGAGGCGGGTCCGACGATCAGTGCGTTTGATCCGCCCGCAGCCACCAAAGGAATGTGGCGGCGAAACCTCCGACTTTGTGTCGCAAAGTACTTGACGGACGGGCCGCGCCGGGCTATCATGCTTCCATGAGCACCCCTGAACGCTCCGCCGCACCCGGGCAGGCGCCGCCCCGCGCGCTTCACGACCGCGCGCTCGAAAACCTGCGCTTCATCCGCGAGACGATGGATCGCACCGCATTCACTGCCGTCTCCGGCTGGGGCCATCTTGCCGCCGGCGTGACGGCGCTGGTCGCGGCGGCGATCGCGTCGGGCCGGGAAGGCGACGCGTGGCTGTGGGTCTGGCTGGTCGAGGCGGCGGTCGGACTGGCGCTGACCGTTGGCTTTTCCGTGCGGAAGGCGCGGCGCGCGGGTACGGCGCTCACGCGCGGCTCCGGCCGCAAGTTCCTGCTCGGCTTCGCGCCGCCCGCACTCGTCGCGGTCGTACTGACGCCGGCGCTCGTCGTCGCGGGCGCCGACGCGATTCTGCCCGGCGCCTGGCTGCTGCTTTACGGCGCCGCGATCACCACGGCGGGCACGTTCTCCGTGCGCGCGGTGCCGACCATGGGCGTCGCCTTCATTCTGGTCGGCGCGCTCGCGCTTCTCTTCCCCGACGGACGCGATGCGTGGCTCGCGCTCGGCTTCGGCGGTCTGCACGTCGTGTTCGGCGGCATCATCGCGAGGAGGTACGGTGGGTGAGCCGAAACGCGCTCCTGCTCGACGGGCGGCCGCATCGCCGCCGTCCGAGCCGCGGAGGCTGCACGTGAGCACGGGCCTCGACGCGGCGGCCAGCCCGTCCTCCTTCGATCGGCTGGTGCACGACCGCGTGCGCCTCGGCATCCTGAGCGCGCTCGCGGTGAGTGAGGGTCTCGGCTTCACCGAGCTGCGCCGGATCCTCGACACGACCGACGGCAACCTGAGCGCGCACGCCCGCAAGCTCGAGGACGCCGGCTACATCGCAGTCGACAAGTCCTTCCGCGACCGACTGCCGTACACGGAGTACCGCCTCACCGCGGCGGGTCGCGCCGCGCTCGAGACCTACCTCGATCACATGGAATCGCTCGTCCGCGCGGTGCGCGGCACAGGCGAAACCGACTGAACCCGGACGACGAGCCATGGACCGCACGGAAGCTACGCCTCCCAACTCTGCGAAACAAAGTAGTCTGCCTGTCGATGCCTCCGCGCGCGGCGCGGCGCGCATCCTCCTCTGGGCCGCCATCGCGGCCGTGCCGCTCGAACTGCTGCTGCGCGCGGTGCCGTGGGGAGTGAACCTGCCGCTCGCGGCCGCGATCGGCGCGGGGACGCTGCTGGCGCTCACCGGCCGGCGGGACGCGCGCTTCACCGGCCGGGCCGGGCTCGCCGCGGTTCTCGTCGCGCTGGCGGCGATCGTCGTCTGGCGAAGCGAGTCGATGCTGTGGCTGGCGGTGGTGGTGTCGATGGTGGCGACGATCGCGGTGATGCTGCTGCCCGACGCGCGCTGGCTGCGGCACGGCGATTTGCTCGCCACGACGTTCCGTGCGGCGGGTGGCGTGCTGCAGACGCTCGCGGGACCGCTGAGGCTGCTGCTGCGCGACATCGACTGGAACGCCGAGCGCGCGCAGGGTCGCGGCTCGTTCGCGCACCTGCGCGGCCTCGCGTGGGCGGTGCCGGTCGTGCTGCCGTTCCTGCTGCTGTTCGCCGAAGCGGATCCGGCGTTCGCGGCGATCACGCTCGATCTGGTGGATCTACCGCGCCTCGCGTCGCACGTGGTGCTGTGGGGGGCGCTTGCGTGGCTGACGGTGGGCGGCCTCGGTGCGGCGCAGCTCCCCTGGCCGCACGACCTGGAGGTGCGCGTGCGGATGAGCGTGCGCGAGGCGACGTGGGTGCTCGGCACGCTCGCCGTCGTCTTCGACGTGTTCGTCGCGCTGCAGGTGCGCTGGTTCTTCGGGGGCGAGGCGCTAGTGCGCGAGATGACGGGGCTGACGTACGCGGACTACGCGCGACGCGGCTTCTTCGAGCTCGTGATCGTGGCGGCGCTGCTGCTCGTGGTGCTGGTGCTCGCGGACTGGCTGACGCGCGATGCCGAGCGGGCGGAGCGGCGCAACCTGCGCCTGCTTTCGAGCCTGCTGCTCGGCCTGTTGGGCGTGGTGCTCGCCTCGGCGCTGCTGCGGATGCGCCTGTACATCGGCGAATTCGGGCTGACGGAGCTCCGCTTCTTCACGACCGGATTCATGCTCTGGCTGGTCCTGGTCTTCGGATGGTACGCGCTGACCGTGCTGCGCGAGGAGCGCGAGCGATTCGTGGGCGGCGTGTACGTCTCGGGGATGGCCGCGGTGCTCACGCTCGCGGCGCTGAATCCGATCGCGCGCGTCGCCGAGTTCAACGTCCAGCGCGCAGTGGAGACGGGCCGGTACGACGTCGACTACGCGCTGTCCCTGGGCCGGGACGCGGTGCCCGTGCTGGTGGACGCGATCGACGTGATGCCGCCCGAGCACCGGTGCCCGCTGGTCGTCGGCCTGGCGAAGCGCGCCGAGCGAGAGCCGCTCGAGGCGGGCTGGCGCTCGTGGAACTGGTCGCGCGACCGCGCGCACCACGTGCTGTCAGAATCCGTCGCGCGATTCGAGGAGATGTGCGGACCCATCCCGCCGGGAGCGTCACGATGATCATGCCCCGCAGACCGGATGGCGCCACGAGGGGCGCGATCCTCACGACGTCCGACGCACGCTGCAGGAGGGGCGCCGTCGCGTCTGGCGCCGAGGCGAACCGGGTCGGGGTCGACCGGCCGATCGCGTGCGCGGACCGCCGCATCGACCTGGAGCCGTGCGTTGCGGGCTGCGACCGGCCGTGCGCGCGTCAGCGACGCGCTCTTCGCGCGCTGCTCGTCGCGATCGGCCTCGCCGGCTCGAGGTGCGACGAATCGCGCGAGCTCCCGTAGCGTGAACGCTCAATCCCGTTCCAGAATCGCGAGCGCTTCCAGATGCCCGATCCACGTCCCCGTTGAATCACTCCTCATCCGCAGGCTCCAGACTAGGAACTGGCCCCGCGCGACGCCCGCGCTGTCGACGAGCGACACCGTCGCTTCCTCCACCGGCAGCTCCGGCTCCGGCCCGCGCCGATTCATGCGGGCAAGCGAAGCGATGAGCGGCGCGAGGTCCGCATATAGCAGCCCATCGTCGACGCGCAGCGCGAGCCGCGTCGTATCCGCGAGCAGGACGAGGATACTCGGTTCTCCGCCGCCCGAACCGGCGGCCCCGCGCTGCACGGCCGCTCGACGAACGCCCTGGGGCCACTGGGACCACGAGATGCGGTAGGCCGTGCCGCCGATCAGGTCGACGGGTGCATTGAGTGGCAGCGAGCCGCCCATCGCGAAGCGCTCGCCTTCAGGCAGGGAGTCCGGACGCAGCCCCAGCTCCGCGGCATAGTCGAGCCAGCGAGCGTCTTCGCGCGTCGCCACTCGGCGCAGTACGGGCGGCAGCGCAGCGGGCCCGAAATGCGCGGCCAGGTACTGGGCGCTGCCGCGGATCTGCTGGTACGCGGCGGCCGGTACTTCGCGCGCCGTCGTATCCGGAGGAGGAGGCCGATGGGTCGTGTCCGCCGGCGCGATGCCCACCTCGCCGAGTGACGTCTCGAGCAGCGACTGCTGACTGCGACGCGACAGCGCCAGCGCGCTCCACGGACCGATCGCCGACAGCAGCAGCACGGCGGCGAGTGCGATCGGCGCGACATGCAACGCAAAGGGACGCCGCCTTGCCACTTGTACGGTCGCCGCGACGGCGAGAACCGCGAGCGCGGCGAGTACGCCCAGGCGCACGGCGCGGAACTCCGTCAGGCCGTACTGCGCGACGCGGAGCAGCAGCGCCCAGGCACCGAGGACCGCGAGCGGCAGGAAGAGCGGAGGTGCGAGCCGCAGTCCGCGCGCGAATCCGCGTCCGCCCGGGCGGGGATCGAAGAGCAGCAGCGCGAGCGCGGCGAGGAGACCCGCGACGAGCACGAGCGGCGACACGAGATTCTTCGGGATCTCGCCCGTGACGACGATGCGGACGACGTACGCGTACAGGATCAGGTAGTAGAGCGCGAGTAGCGGCGGGACGAGCCACGCGACGATGCGCTGCGCGATGCCTGCGACCGCGTTGCTCTCGTCCACCGGCCGCACGTAATCCGGCAGCCCGCCGAGCACGATCCAGGGCACCAGCGCGAAGAAGATCCAGCCGAAGACGTGCGCGTAGAGCTCGTCTTCGAGGCTCAGCTCGAACAGCACGTCGACGGCGCGCAGCGCGAGCGCGAGTCCTGCGAACAGCGCTCCTCCGTACAGCAGCGCGCCGATGATGCGCAGCAGGATGCGTCCGTCCACGCGACGCATCCGGTCGACACGGGCGGGCGCCCCGACGGCTCCGAACGCCGGCAGGGCGAACAGCCAGAACAGCGCCGCGCCGACGAGCAGCGCCGCGCGCCATGCCTCGGCTGCGTAGGTGAAGTCGGCGACCGCATATGCGTAGATCGCGACGACCAGGCCACCGCCGACCGTGAATGCCCAGCGGCGCCGCGCGTGCCACGCACCCATCGCCTCGAGCAGGGTGCCCGTCCAGGCGACGACGAGGAGCAGCAGGCAGGCGACGGCCAGCTCGGCCCAGTCGCTGAACGCCGGGTCTCCGACCTCGACCGCCCACGAGAAGCCGACGGCGACCGCCAGCGTCGCAAGCACTTCGGCGGGCGCGCGGCGGATCCCCGCCGCGGCGTCGTGGAGGTAGCGGCCGGCGCGCGCACCCAGTGTAGCCGCTGTCATGGATCCCGATTCAGCGCATCGGACAGCAGATCGACGAGCAGCCGCGCGGCGGAGCCGTCGGAATCGCGGTCGGGATCGTAGATGGTGACCTGGAGCCCGCGGACGAGTGGCGACACGACCAACTCGCGCAGCAGCTCGACCAGCTCGTCGCGTGACATGCCACCCGGCTCGGGCGAGTCGACCGCCGGCATGATCGCCGAGTCCAGGACGTCGACGTCCAGGTGCACCCAGACGCCATCGACGCCACGCGCCTGCATGCGCTCCAGCACGTAGCCCGCGAGGGCCGCGGCGCCGCGGTCGCGCACCTCGTCCAGGTCGAGCACCCGGATCGACGACTCCTCGACGCGCTTCCCGCCGTCCGGCGACGCGCGCACCTGGAACGGATCGCGGCTGCCGACCACCATCGCGTCGTGCTCGTCGATGTAGGGCCGCCTGCCCTCGAGATTTGCCAGCACGTCCGGCCCGAGGCCGGTCACCAGCGCGAGCGGCAACCCAGCCACGCCGCCCGTCTCCGTCTGCGCCGTCGTCAGGTAATCGGGATGCGCGTCGATGTAGACGACGCCGAAGCGGCCGCGCCGGCGCAGCGCGAGCGCGGTGCCGAGCAGGATCGAGCAGTCGCCGCCCAGCACGAGCACGAGGCCGCCCTCGTCCAGCAGTCGCTCGGTCGCGTCCGCCAACGCCACCGAGTACGCCGCGATCGACGCGACATTGCGCAGGCTCGTCGCGGCCTCTCGCTCCTCCACGTACGGCGGCGGCGCGACCTCGCCGGCAAAGCGCGCGCCGAGCGCGTTGTGCAGTCCCGCGTCGCGCAGCGCCTGGGGCGCGCGGCGCACGCCCGACGCGCGTCCCTCGAGCTGCGGCTTCAGGCCGAGCGGAGAGGGAGCGTGGAGGACGTGGATCGCGCGCGTCACTCGATCGGCTTCGTGTTGTTGCTTCGGTCCATGTCGAGCAGCCGCAGCCCGGGGTCGAGGACCGCTTCCGCGGGACGCGACGGCGTGCGCACGTCGACGACCTGGCGTCGCTCGCGCGAGTCGAGCTCGACCGTCGTCTCCCCGACCTGGAGCGTGACCGGCATCCATGCGTCCTCGAGGCGCAGCACCTCGACGGTCGTGACCCACTCGCTGCCGTCCTGCTGCACGCTCACGTCGCCAATGCCGTAATCGAGGCGATTCGTGCCCTCGAACCACTGCTCCCGGAACCAGTCGAGGTCCTCGCCGCTGGCGCGCTCGACCGCCGCGAAGAAGTCGTCGCCGCGCACGTGCTGTAGCGCGTGTCGCGCGTAGAAGTCGCGCAGCGCGCGTCGCATGACATCCTCGCCCACGTATTCGCGGAGCATGTAGAGGATGGCGCTCGGCTTCGAGTACGTCATCGCGGCGTACGTCTGGAAGTCACGGAACTCCGCGGATTCCAGCGCGAGCGGCTCGGCGAGGGCCCGCGCCTCGTACTGGCCGAGGCCCTGTATCGTCCGGCCCCAAGCCTGCTCCGGCGCCACGCCCCTCTTCTCCTCGACGTACCACGTGTCGAGGAAGCTCTGCATGCCTTCGTCCATCCACCCTTCCCGCCATTCGTTGGCGGCTAGGATGCCCATGTTCCACATGTGACCGGTCTCGTGCACGATCAGGCCTTCGGACGCGGCTCCGTTCATCTGCATCATCGGGAACTCGGTGCCGCCGCCCTCGATGCGGTGCACGTTCGTGATCTGCGGCCACGGATACTCCCCGTAGATGTCCTCGAAGAACGCGATCGCGTCGGCGGTGCGCTGCACGACGACGCCGTCGTCCCACGCGGTGTCGCCGGGCTGGTACAGGACGTGGATCGCGACGTCGTCCGCGCGTCCGGCCTCGTAGATGTAATCCGGGTTCGTGGTCCAGGCGAAATGGTGCACGTCTTCGGCGACGAAGCGCACGCGCTTGCGGCCGGCGGCAGGCGCGCCCGACAGGAGGCCGAGCGACTCTGCCGCGCCGATCGCCCCGTACGCGTCGCGCCGGTAGAGCGGCTGCGTGCCGGCCACCGCCGCGGCGCCTTCCCAACCCGGATCGCCCTGAACCGGCACGCCCGTCGCCCCGATCACCTGGTCTGAATCGACATCCAGCGTCACGTCGTAGCGCGCGAACTCGCCGTAGAACTCGCCCTGCGGCATGAGCGGATGCTCCTGCCAGCCGCCGCGATCGAAGACGGCGATGCGCGGATACCACTGCGCGAAGTCCCAGTGGCGTCCGCGCCGCCCCTGCCGACGCGGCAGCGTCGACGGTCGCGCCTCCCAGTCCATGACGACGGTGACGGAGCCGCCGGGCGGCATGGGGCTCGGCAGCGGGAGCGCCGTGACGGTCGAATCGGGCGCACCGGGGTACACGGGGCCGACGGGTGTGCCGTCGACGGTCACCGAACGGAAGCGCTCGAACGCGTGCTCGTCCGGCCCCAGGTCCTGGAAGCGGCGCTCTCCGAACCGCAGCTCGCGCCTCGCCCACGCGCTGTTCGGGCGGAAGGCGTTCAGATGCTGGTGCAGGAACAGCGTATCCAGCGTCGACGACGAGTGGTTGGTGTAGCGCAGGCGAGCGCGCCCGCGCAGCACCTGCGCGTCTTCGTCGAGCGTCGCTTCGATCCGATAGTCGACGCCCTGCTGGAAGTAGGGCGCGTCCGCCTGCTGACCCGCGGCCGGGGCCGGGCCGAGCAGCAGCAGGAGGCCGAGCGCACCAGCCAGTCCGGATGTGGGGATTCTCATTATCACGCCTCGTGCCGGGCACGATTCCGGGTCCGATCCCGATCTTCTTCGGCAAGGTGCGCAGGGCCCGCCCCTCCGACAAGTTGCCCGGAGGCGACTCGTTCCAGACATTGGAGGTGCCCGCCGTCCCGAAACCCGATTCGCCGGACGATCAGGATGACCGACGCCCCGCGTCCTCACTCCCGGTCGACGACGGAAGCCGCTGATGGCTGAAACTCCTCTCCGCCCGGGTGGTGAGCGCGCGGTCGCACTCTCGCAGGAGCTGTCCGAGTTCCTGATCGAGCTGTCGATCGCGCTGCATCGGCACGGCATGTATCCGCAGGGCCACCCTTCGCTCCTGCCCGCCGCGCTGAACGTCATCGAGCGGCTGGATGGCCTCGTCCGCCAGCACGGCTCCCTGTCCCTCGGCGTCGCGCGTCGACAGCTCGTCATCGAGGGCATCGCGACGGATCCCAGGCACCCCGTCCTCCAGGAGCTGGCCGGTCGGCTGCACCGACACCACGTCGGGGCGGTGCGCTTCGAGGCGGGATGCCAGGCCGACGAGCTGTCCGAGTTCCTGCGACAGCTCGCGGTCGAAGCCGATCTGACCGGCGAGCCGATGGGCCTCGGCGATCCGGCCCGGCTCGAGGCCTGGCCGCACATCCGGGCCTATCCGCTGACGTACGGCCAGCTCGAGCTCGTCGACGACGCCGAGGGGGACAGCGACGAGGGACACGAAAGTGGCGCCCGCGCCGCCCGGCTCTGGCTGGGCCTCGCGCGCGCGGCGCTCGCCGCGCCCGCCGACGCGCCGGTCAGGAACGAGGAACCGACCGCGGTCGCCGAAGCGATCAACCGCCACGAGCGCGCGGAAGCGTACGATCAGGTGATCGTCGGCTACATGCTTCAGATTGCGGACGAACTGAAGTCGGAAGGCGGCGCATCGGCCGCCGCGCTGCGACGGCGCATCTCGTCGGTGATCGGCAATCTCACGCCGGAGACGCTCGAGCGCCTGGTGGAGATGAGCGGCGACTTTGCGCAGCGTCGCAAGTTCGTCGCCGACGCCACGCGCGTCTTCGCGGTCGACGCCGTCGTCGACGTCATGACCGCCGCGGCGAACGCTTCAGGCCAGACTGTCTCCCACTCGATCCTGCGCATGCTGTCGAAGCTCGCCGCCCACGCCGATCACGGTTCCGTCGCCACGCGCGCGCCCGCCGATGCCGAGCTGCGCGAGCAGGTGCGCTCGCTCGTCGACGGCTGGAGCCTGCCCGATCCCAATCCCGACCGCTACACGCGCGCGTTGCACGCGATGGCCCGCGCCGAGCCTGCTCGCGCGCCCGCGGCCGCCGGCACGCAGAACGCACCCGAGCCCGACCGCCTCATCGTGATGGCGCTGGAAATGGGCGCCTACGGCCCCGCGGTCGCCGATGCCGCCGAGCGCGTGCGTCAGGAGCGCGGCGTCGGCGCGGTAATGCGGATGCTCGACTCGATCGACGAAGCCAATGCCGGCGCGGCCGGCATCTGGAAACAGATCGCCGCGACCCCCGTTCTCGAAGAGGAGCTGCGACGGCCCGCTGTGGATACCGCGCAGATCCGGCCGCTCGTCGAGCGACTCGGTCTCGAGGCGGTGCCGGCGCTCCTCGACACGCTCGCCGAAGCCGAGTCAAGTTCGCTGCGACGCGGCGTCATGGACCTGCTGGCAGACCTCGGCCCGGACATCGCCCCGGCCGTCGCCGAGCGGGTCGTCCGCGACGAGCGCTGGTACGTGCAGCGCAATCTGCTCTCGGTCCTGGCCGAGGTCCGGGCATGGCCGCGCGGGCTCGACCCCGGCGCCCAGCTCGGCCATCCCGACGGCCGCGTCCGTCGCGAGGCGTATCGACTGCTGCTCCAGCTCCCCGGCGAGCGGGAGCGCGCCGTCTGCACGGCGCTCGCCGACCCTGACCCGCGCAACCTGCGTCAGGGTATCGCCGCCGCTCGCGAGCGCATGCCGGCCGCTGCCGTCGGGCTGGTCGCGCAGCGACTGAGCGACGACGCCCTCTCCTCGGACCTGCGCATCGCGCTCATCCGCCTGCTCGCCGGGAATCAGTCACCCCTCGCCCTCGATGCACTGCTGAAGGTCGTCACGAGCGGCAAGACGCTCTTCGGCGGCGTGAAGCTGGCCGCCCCGGCCGCCGAGACCATCGAGGCGGTGCGCATCCTCGCGCGCGACTGGCCGAGCCACCCGCGTGCTCGGGCCGTGCTCGACCGCGCGCGCAGATCACGCGACGCGCAACTCCGATCGGCAGTGCGGCAGGAGACGACATGAGCGAGGCCCGCGAGTTCCTGGTCGCGCTCGCACAGTCCCTCGCCTCGATGGCGCTCTACAACGACGGCCACCCCGCGCGCGAGCGTCCCATCGACGCCGCCTACCGCAAGCTACAGGATCTGCGCGCGGTCGAGCCGCATCCCCTGTTCACGTTCCTCGGCGACGAGGTGCTCTTCGGTCAGCGGCCGCTGCGCGACTTCCATGGCTGGGAATGGAGCGAGCGTCTCGCCAATGCCGGCATCCAGCGCCTCGAGTTCGCCGAGCCCGTCGAGCGCGAGGAGTTCGAGGAGTTCCTCGACGAAGTGCTCGCGCGCGTCACGCTGCCCTTCGTCGGCACCAGTGAAGCGCGCCAGAGCCGTGACTCGAAGATCCGCTTCGGCAGCGTCGGGCTGAAGGGCGAGCATTTCTCGTCGGAGGACGAGCTGCCGACCGCTACCCTCACCTACTCCCTCGGCGTCGAAGCCGAAACCGTCAAATTCGTGCACGACGAGCTGCGCCAGCGGCGCAGGCTCGCGATCAAAGAAGCGGAGATGGTCGTCGGCTCGCTCTCGGTCGCCATGCACAGCGATCGGCAGCTCATCCTGCCGCTGCTCCAGCTCCGCAACTTCGACGAGTACACCACGACGCACTCGCTCAACGTCTCGGTGCTCGCCATGGCGCTCGGCGAGTTCCTCGGCTACGTCACGCGCGACGTGCGCACGTTCGGGCTTGCAGGTCTGCTCCACGACCTCGGCAAAGTGACCGTGCCGCACGACATCCTGATCAAGCCCGGCAAGCTCACGCCCGAGGAGCGCGTCCTCATGAACAAGCACCCCGTCGAGGGCGCGCGCATGATCCTCGAGACCGAGCACGACCTCGACCTCGCCGCGGTAGTCGCCTACGAGCACCACATCATGCTGGACGGCGCGGGCGGCTATCCGAGGATGCAGTTCCCGCGCGACTGCCACTTCGTCAGCCGCATGGTGCACGTCTGCGACGTATACGATGCCCTGCGCACGTACCGTCCGTACCGCGAGCCATGGCCTTCCCAAAAAGTGATCGATTACATCGAGGACAAGAATGGGATCGAGTTCGACCCCGACATTGCCCGGGCGTTTCTGGAGATGATGCGGCTCTGGGATCGTCGGGTGGCCGTCCTGGACTCGACGGATGCGCCAGTCAGAGCCGCGGAAAGCGGTTACGGCAGCGGGCCAAACGGTGGCGCTGCCCCGAGCCCGGGCGAAGGGGGAACCACGGATTCGGGGGAGATCGGGTCCTCCGACAGAGACTGACGCGCCGCGCCACCGACCTCGGCACCGAGCGGCCCATCCTCGCCTACGGTCCCGAACTCGACCGCATCCGCTGGCTCCCACGGATCGGCGAACAGGTATCGCCCGCGGCCATCGACCGAGACGACGGGCAGCCGCCGGTGTTCCTCGAAGTATGCATAGCCCTCGCGCAGGTTCTCCCAGAAGGCGACGAGCTGACGGTCGCGAGCGAACGTTTCGCTCAGCCAGCGCATCACACCGCTGTTTAGCCGCGCGGGAAAAACGTGCACCGGAATGACGGACTGACCCGCGCCACGCGCCTCGACCGCGAGCCAGTACAGCTCCTGCATCGTCTCGTCGGTCATGGGGAAGCAGCCGACCGTCGAGCAGCCGCCGTGGATGTAGATGTCGCCGCCCCACGAGTCGCTTACGCCGATGATGCGATCCGCCGCATTCGGATAGTTGAGGCGGAGCGACAGGTGGAACTCGCTCTCGGGGTTGAACCCCTCGATGTAGTAAAAGCCCTCCGGGGCCTGGAAGTCGTCGCTGCGCGTCTTGGGTCCCGGGCGGCCGGGGATCGCGCAGATCGGATACTCGCGGAGCAGCGTGTACGTGTCGGCTCCGGGCGTGTCCTGCACCCACACCTCGAGTACCTGCTCCTGCTTGAAGAGGCGGAAGTACAGGTCGCGTGGCGGGTAAGCCAGCCCTCGCTCGGCGAACAGCGCCTTCAGCTCGAATTTCGTATCGAGCCGCGCATCGACGACGCGCGAGTGCATGAGCTGCTGCTCGACGAAGACCGGGCCCGTCGCGCCCCACGCCGTGCCCAGGACGGCGACCGGCGCACCCGGCAGGCTCGCGCGCGCGGCGGGCAGGAACGAGCGCCGGGTCGGCGTCGAGACGGGAGAGCCGAGCGGACCGCCGGTCTCCTCGCGCGCACCTGTCGCTTCGTCGGCAGCGCCGCCCGCCGTCGCCGCTGCCGCGCCCGCGAGCGGTGATTCCCCGGCCGCCGATCGGACGTCCTCGGAGCTCGTGACCGCTGCGGCGGGCGCGGGCTCGCCGATGGGTCCCGACTGCTCCGGCACGGGCCCGGCGCCCGTCGGACGCCCCGCTTCGTTGCCGGCTCGGTCCGATTCCGGAGCGGCAAAAGCCGGCGCGGCTCGCCTGGGCCCCGTTTCCGCCTCCTGTGCCGACGCGTCGCTCGCGAGCAGGAACAGCCCGAGGGTCAACGCGAGCGAAGCGCCGCGAGATCTTGGTGTCATGCGCATTGTGCCCGCTCGGGATGCATACCGTGTACCGGTTGCCGGCTCCCGGATCCCGGATCCCGGATCCGGATTCCGAATACTGTATGCCGAATACCGAATACAGTGTGCGGCCTTTGCCTTGCCCTTCGGCCCGGCCTATGCTGCCCCGACGAACCGAAACCTGCAACCGGAGGATGAAGATATGAGTCATTCCGTGCCGAACCTGCCCTATGATTTCGGTTCGCTCGAGCCGACGATCGATGCGCGCACGATGGAGATTCACCACGACAAGCATCACGCGGCCTACGTCAGCAAGCTGAACGAGGCGCTGAGCGGCCATCCGAAGCTGGCCGAGAAGCCGGTCGAGCCGCTCCTGCGCGAGATCGACCGCGTGCCCGAGGACATTCGGACGAAGGTGCGGAACCACGGCGGCGGCCACGCCAACCACACGCTCTTCTGGCAGATCATGGCACCGGGTGCCGGCGGCGAGCCGGAGGGCGTGCTGGCCGACGCGCTCGCAGACAAGTTCGGCTCCTTCGCGTCGTTCAGGGAGAAGTTCGGGGAGGCGGCCGCGAACCAGTTCGGCAGCGGCTGGGGCTGGCTGGTCGTCGACGCCTCGGGCAGCCTCGACGTATATGCACTGCCCAACCAGGACAGCCCCCTCATGAAGGGGCACACGCCCCTCCTCGGCCTCGACGTCTGGGAGCACGCCTACTATCTGAAGTACCAGAACCGCCGGCCCGACTACATCAAGGCGTGGTGGGACGTCGTGAACTGGGAGCAGGTCGGCCGCAACTACGATAAGGCGAAGTAGTCCGGCCAGCGGCCACTGGTCAGGCTCCGGGCGCGCTCGACCTTGGGCGCGCCCGACCGGCCTCTTTCCAGCCGAGCACGAGCACGTGCACGTTCAGGAATGGGGCGACCCACTCGCGGAAGACGCCTGCTGACAGGATCCGCTGCCGGTCGCAGGGGCGGAATCCGGCCGCAGCGACGCGAATTCGGAAGCCGCTCGTGCACGTGCTCGTGGATCGTGCACGTGCACGGCTGTTTGTCCCGCCCCCCGTAGGACGCCCACCACCGCCCCCATCCCGCCAGGCCCGCCCTCCAAATAGATTCAAACCCTCCTTCCCCAAGCGGCATCCTAGGAACGAAAAGATCGATCTCCCATGGAGCGGGAACGAATGCTCGCAGCGCAGGCCAAGCTGGAAGCGGTGAGCGAGGCGCAACCGGCATCGCTGGTCGAGCGGGCGCAGCGCGGCGAGCGCGGGGCCTTCGAGTCGCTCTACCGCGAGCACGTCGGCCGGGTGCACGCGCTCTGCCTGCGGATGAGCGGGGATCGCGGTCGCGCCGAGGAGCTCACGCAGGACGTCTTCGTCCGTGCCTGGAGCCGTCTCGGCAGCTTTCGCGGCGACGCGGCCTTCGGGACCTGGCTGCATCGCATCGCCGTGAACGCCGTGCTCCAGAAGCGTCGCTCGGATCGACGGCGGGAGCAGCGGGTCGAGACCAGAGAGATGCTGGAGCACGAGGCGCCCGTGACGCGCGAGCGGCCCGCGGAGCGGATGGACCTGGAACGAGCGATCGCGGGATTGCCCGAAGGGGCGAAGGCGGTCTTCCTGCTCCACGACGTGCATGGGTACAAGCATCACGAGATCGCCGACATGTTGGGCATCGCGGTCGGAACGACAAAGGCGCAGCTGCATCGCGCACGCAGGCTGCTCAGGGAGGCGCTGTAAACATGATGATGCATCCGGGCGAAACCCGACTGAACGATTATCTCGATGAGGGTCTCGACGACGACGCTGAAGCAGCGCTCGTCGAGCATCTGAGCGAGTGTGCGAGCTGCCGAGCCGAGCTCGCGCAGCTGCGCGGCATCGTGGACGCCGCCGCCGGCCTCTTCGACGCGATCGAGCCGCGCCACGATCTGTGGCCCGCGATCGACGCGCGCATCGATACCGAAGGCATCGTCGATCTGGATGCGTGGCGTGCGCGTTCCGGCAGCCGCCTCTGGTCGCATCGCTATCAGCTCGCGGCCGCGGCGACGCTGCTCGTGCTCGCCGCCTCGACCGGTACGCTGCTGCTGGTGCGCGACTCGGGCCGCTCCGCGCCGGTCGCCGCCACGCCCGCACCCGAGAGCTCGCCCGTGCGCCTCGTCTCCGTGCCCGGTCAGGCCGATTACCTCGCCGCGATCCGCGAGCTCGATGCGCTGCTTCGCAGTCGCGCCAGCCAGATGGATCCACAGACGGCCGAAGTCGTCCGTGAGAACATGGCGATCATCGACCAGGCGATTCGCGAGACTCACGCGGCCCTCGCCGCCGACCCCGCGAATGGGGACCTCAACCGGGCCGTCACTACGGCCTACAAGACCAAGATCAAACTGCTACGGCGGGCCGTCGAACTGCCCGTCCGCACCTGAAGAGGGGTCGAAAAACACATGACAATCGGAAGACTGTATCCGTTCGCGCTCGCGCTGCTTCTGGTTCCGGCCGGCGCACAGACGCAGCAGACGGTCGAGCGCAGCCGCGCGGCCGCCGCCGACGGCGTCGTCGAAGTCGAGAACGTTGCAGGCAGCATCCGTGTGGAGGGATGGGACCGCAACGAGGTGGCGATGACCGCCCGGCTCGGACGCGGCATCGAGGGCGTCGAATTCGAGGGCGACGGCTCCAGCACCCGCATCCGCGTCGCCTACCCGCGGCGCAACAACTCCGATGGGGCTGATCTCGTCGTCCGCGTTCCCGCCGGCAGCCGTATCAAGGTCCAGGGTGTGAGCGCGACGGTGGTCGTGCAGGACCTGCGCGGACCCGTCGACGCACAGTCGGTCAGCGGCGACGTGACCGTGTCCGGCTCCACGCGCACGGTGCAGGCTGCATCCGTCAGCGGCGATGTGCGCGTGAACGCCGGCACCAACGACGTGCGCGCGCAGTCGGTCAGCGGCGATGTCCATGTCCAGGGCGCGACCGGGTTCATCGAGGCCGAGACGACGAGCGGCAACGTCGGCGTCCAGGGTCGCGAGGTGTCGTCACTGAGCCTCCACTCGGTCTCCGGCCGCGTCTCCTATCGCGGATCGCTGCACGCGACCGCGTCCGTCAACATCGAGTCCTTCAGCGGGACCGTCGATTTCGCGGTGCCCTCCGGCACGGCAGGCAACTTCGAGGCGTCCACGTTCAGCGGCTCCATCGACAACGAGTTCAACGACGTGCGGCCTCGTACCGAGCGCCGCGGCCCCGGCAGCGAGCTCGAGTTCTCCACCGGCGACCGCGGCGCGCAGATCGAGCTGAGCAGCTTCAGCGGGACCATCCGTATCCGCGGCCTGTAAGCCTGGGGTAGCCCGGCCGCTTCTCCTGCGTGGCCAGGACTACTGGCCAGGCGAATCGGCGGGTCAGAGCGGCTGCATTCGGTACCGGGTCAACCGGGCCGGCCGTTCGAGGCGAAGCAGTAGCGCCTGACTGACGACTGAATGCTGCCTCCCTCGGCAGCAGAAGCGCCTGGCCTGTCGATCCCAGGCGCCACCCGCCAGGCCCGCGCTCCAACCGAGAAAACCCTCAGTCGAAGACCCGCACGTCCCCCTCCATCAACGTCATCGGGCCGAACGTCGGCGTCCCGAGCGCGCCTGCGTCCACGCCGACGGTTCCGTCCAGCCGGTAGTCGAGCGAGCCTCCACCGAGCGCGTTGCGCACCACGTCGAGGAGATTCGGCACGTCGTCGAAGCCGATCGTCAGATCGATCGGCACCACCGTGTCCTGGCTCGCCAGCAGCGGCAGTCCCATGGGCAGATCCACCAGCGCGGCCTCCTGCGATTGCAGGAAAAGTCGACCGCCCAGGCTCGCCAGCGTCATGCCGAAGGGATTCGGGTTCTCGACCCGGGCGTACAGGCGAATGCGCGCGCCACCATATGGATTGTTCATCGTCGGCCCGACCAGATTGAGCTGCGCGTCCTGCGTGCCCGAGGCCGAGATGCGCGGCGGCTGCACCACGGTCCCCAGCCCCAGCGACGCGCACGCAGCCGCGCCCGCGAGCGACACCGCAGCCACTCCCAACGCTCCCAGCCATCCCCTGTAGCTCATGACATTCCCCTCGAAGTAAGCCCGCCCCTCTCGTACACGTGCACGTGCACGTGCTCGTGCTCGGCAGTATCGACATTCCCGACCCGGCCGAGCTTCCCCGACAGCCGCACCCTTTGTGCCCTCTGCCCCCCTCACGCTATTCATCTTCGATGAATCGCAGCGAAATGCTGGCCGCGCTCGAGTCGACGCGCGAGCCCTGGGACGTGATCGTGGTCGGTGGCGGTGCTACCGGCCTCGGCGTCGCCGTCGACGCCGCCGTCCGAGGCTATCGCACGCTGCTGCTCGAGCAGGACGATTTCGCCAAGGGCACCTCGAGCCGCAGCACGAAGCTGGTGCACGGCGGCGTGCGCTACCTGCAGCAGGGCAACGTCGCGCTGGTGCTGGAGGCGCTGCGCGAGCGCGGCCTGCTCATCCGCAATGCGCCGCACCTCGTGCGCAATCTCGGCTTCGTCGTGCCGCACTACGACTGGTGGGAAGGACCGTTCTACGGCATCGGACTCAAGGTGTACGACGTCCTCGCCGGCAAGCTCGGCCTCGGGCCGTCGCGCCATCTGAGCCGCGAGGAGACGCTCGAGCGGCTGCCCACCATCGAGCCGGAAGGGCTGCGCGGTGGCGTCATCTACTACGACGGCCAGTTCGACGACGCGCGGCTCGCCATCTCGCTCGCGCGCACCGCGGCGCGCGGGGGCGCGACGCTGCTCAACTACGCCCGCGTCAGCGGACTGCTCAAGAACGGCCACGGTCTCGTCGCCGGCGTGCGCGTCGAGGAGCTGGAAGGCGGCCGCGAGCTGGAGGTGCGCGCGCGCGTGGTCGTGAACGCGACGGGCGTCTTCACCGATGCGCTGCTGCGCATGGATTCACCCGACGCCCGCGCGATCATCGAGCCGAGTCAAGGCATCCACATCGTGCTCGACCCGAGCTTCCATCCGGGCGAGTCCGCCATCATGGTGCCGCACACCGACGACGGACGCGTGCTGTTTGCGGTGCCGTGGCACGGCCGCGTCATCGTCGGCACGACGGACACGGCGGTCGAGCACGCCGAGCTCGAGCCGCGCGCGCTCGACGAGGAAGTCGACTTCCTGCTCTCGCACGCCGCCCGCTACCTCGCGCACGACCCGACGCGCGCCGACGTGCTCAGCGTCTTCGCCGGGCTGCGACCCCTCGTGAAACCGGCCGACTCGCGAGAGACCGCCTCGATCGCACGCGATCACACGCTCCTCACGTCCGCATCCGGACTCGTCACCATCACCGGCGGTAAATGGACGACCTACCGGAAGATGGCGCAGGACACCGTCGACCAGGCGATCGTCGTCGGCGGGCTCGAGCCACGCGCCTGCGAAACCGATACGCTGGCGCTGCATGGCTATATCGGTGAGGCGCCCTCGTCGCGACACCCGCGCTCGATGTACGGCTCCGACGAGGCCGCCCTCGATTCGCTCGAGCACGAACGGCCGGAGCTCGCCGCGCCGCTACACGAGAAGCTGCCGTATCGCCTGTCCGAGGTCGTATGGGCGGTCCGGCACGAGATGGCGCGCACGCTCGAGGACGTGCTGTCCCGCCGCACGCGCAGCCTGCTGCTCGACGCGCGCGCGGCCGCCCAGGCCGCGCCAGCCGTCGTCGCTTTGATGGCAACAGAGCTCGGCCGCGACGAGGCCTGGCAGCGCGCGCAGCTCGCCGCCTTCGAGCGGCTCGCCGCCGCCTATCGCCTCGAATGGCGTCAGACGCCGAGGAGCTGAAGCCGGGGCGCGCGACCCGGTCGACGTTGCTCACCGGCAACGTGGATTCCGCCTCAGGACGTGGCCTGTTCCGGCTCCAGCTTCAGGATCCAGAGCCCGGAATTGAGGTCCGACGTGAAGACGTTGCCCTTGAAGACCTGCGCGCCCCACGTCATCGGCCAGTTCGGCACCATCGCCGCTTCGGACGCCGTGCGGTAGGCGCCGAGCTCGCGCCCCTGCCGGTACAGGTCGCCGCGCAGCTCGCCGCTCACGTCGACCGCGCGCAGCCCGCCCTGGTAGTAGCCGACGTAGAGCACGTCGTCCTCCACCCAGACGTTGTGCGCGCCCGCCTCGGGCACTTCGTAGCGCGCCACTTCGACGGGATTCTCGATGTCGGTCATGTCGAGCACGTGGATGTAGCCGCGCGCCTCGATCGGCCGCTCCGGATCCCAGTCGTCCGGGAAGATCTCGTCCCCGACGTAGAGGTAGCGTCCCGCGCGCCAGGCGACGTGCGTGTTGCCTTCCGGATAGGCGTAGCGACTCACCAGGGTCGGGTCGGTGGGCGTTCCGCCGTGCGTGCCGGCGCCGACATCGAGCATGACGACGCCGTGGTCCCAGTAGGACAGGTAGGCATAGCCGTCCTGCACGATCACGTCGTGCAGCGTCTTCGACGGCCGGTCGAGGCCCCAGCGCCCGACCTCGCGCACATTCGACGGATCGCTGATGTCGATGATGTGCATGTCGGACGTGCCGTTGTGCGCCGCATAGATCAGGTCCAGCTCGCCGCGGATCCACACGTTGTGCACGCCGCCCGTCACCGTCTCCGTGTATTCCGACAGGATCGTCGGATGAGCGGGAGTCGACAGGTCGAGCAGCACGATGCCGTTGCGACGGTTCGACGCGCCCTCGCGCGTCAGCACGCCGAGGCGATTGTTCGGGTGGATCTTCACGTCGTTGATGCGCCGTGCGTCCAGCTGGATCGAATCGGTGAGCACGGGACTGGCCGGATCCGTCACGTCCCACACTTTTGCCCAGTCGTGCATGAAGGTCCCGATGATCGCATAATCGCGACCGTCGATGCCCGCGAAGACCCACGTGTCGCCCGAGTGATGCGTGCTCGACGCGCCGTGTCCGACGAGCGTCACGCGCGACGGCGTCGAGCGCTCCTCGACCCGGACCGTCGCCTGCCGCACCACGGTCGGACCGACCATCGCCGTCACGACATAGGTGCCGGGCTCCTCCGCGACGAATACACCCTCGCTTCCCTCCGCCTCGATCGAGGCGCCGTTGCCGCTGACCGACCAGGCCGGCACGGTCGAGCCGACAGCGCGACCGCGCGCATCCAGCGGCGTCACGCGGAACCGCACGACATCGCCGGTGCGCACCTCCGCCGCCGCCGGCTCGAGCCGGTAGTCCCGCGCCGGATTCCCCACGACGCGCAGCGCGAGGTCGCGCGTCGCTGCGCCCGCCGTCGCGCGGATCGTCACGCGTCCTTCGGCGATGCCGCTCACGCGGCCGGTCGCGTCCACGGTCGCGATCGCCGGATGCAGGCTGCTGTAGCGCACCGCGTCGCTGGGCAGGGCGTCGCCGAGCCGCGAGCGCACCACGACCTCGAGCGGCGCGCCGGTCCCGACCGGAATGCGGCCCTCGCCGAGGCTGAGCTCGATCGACGCAGGCGGGAGCTGCGGCACCACGATGTCGGCAAAGCCGGCGCCCTGGTCACCGTACAGCGCGTAGATGCGCGCCATGCCGGACGAGACGCCGAGCGCGATGCCCGTCGAATCGACCGCGACGATGGCGGGGTCGGTGCTGATCCAGCGCACGGCGGCGTCTCCCACGACGGCGCCGTTGGGACGCGTGACCGCCGCGGACAGCGCCTGTCGCGTGTCGACCGCAACTTCCGCCTGCGCGGGCACCACCCGCACCGTCATCGCTTCCTGCTCCGGTGTTTGGAGCGCGGCCACCAGCAACAGGCTCGTCAGGATGCTCATGGGATCATCGTTTGGAGAGGTCCGGAGCGGGCATCGGCTTCCGCCGGAACAGGTAGATCACCGCGCCGACCGCGAGCGCGATCGCGCCGGCGAGGAGGTTCCGCGGCTCGGCGCTGGCCAGGAACACCAGGGACAGGACGAGCGCGAGAATCGGGATGGTCGGTCCGCCGGGCAGCCGGAATCCGGTGCCGCGGCCTCCCAGCCGGCGCCGCAGGAAGGGCACCGACGCGGCCGTGCCGATGTAGGTCGCGAGGCGCGCGATGATCGACAGCATGGCCAGCTGCACGAACGAGCCGGTCAATGCCAGCACCAGCGCGATCGCCGACTGGGCCACGATCGCGACCGCCGGCGTCCGATACTTCGGATGCACGCCCGCGAGCGCGGCCGGGCCGTAGCCGTCCTGCGCCAGCGCGAAGGCATAGCGCGGACCGATGAGCGTCGTGTTCGCGACGTTGCCGAAGATCGAGATGATCGCGCCCGCGCTCATCAGCACGGCGCCCGGCCCGCCCATGAAGAGCGCGGCCGCCTCGGCCAGCGGCGAAGTGGCCGCGGCGATGTCCGGCAGCGTGCCGATCGCCACCAGCTGGACCGCCGTGTAGATCACGGTGATGATCGCGATCATCGTCAGCAGCGCGAAGGGCACGTCGCGCTGCGGGTTCTTGTACTCGCCGGCCGCCGCGGGCGCGTTCTCGAAGCCGGCATAGGCGAAGAGCAGCAGCAGCGCCGCCTCGGCCAGGTTGGCGGTCTCGACCGGCTCGAACGCGATCGCTCGCGACCAGTCGACGAAGAACACGCCCACCACGACGAAGAGCACGAGCGGCAGCGTCTTCATCACGACCAGGGCGACCGCGGTGCGCGCCCCTTCTTTCACGCCGACGACGTTGATCCACGTGAGTAGTGCGAGCGAAGCCGTGATGATCAGCGTGCGCGGCCAGAACTCCGTGGCGGCCGCCGGCCAGAGGTACCCGATCGCAAGCGCCAGGCCGGCGGACAGCGAGGCGACGGACGCGATGCGGGCGAGCCAGGTCATCCAGCCCACCTCGAAACCGACGAACGCGCCGAAGGCCTCGCGCGTGTACAGGTAGCCGCCGCCGGGCTCGTCGAAGTAGCTGGAGGCCTCCGCGAAGCAGAGGACGAGCAGAGCGACGGCCGCACCCGCGAGCACGACCGCCCACACGCTCATGGGGCCGAGCAGCGCCGCCGCGGCCGCGGGCAGCAGGTAGACGCCGCTGCCGATGACGTCGTTGATGGACAGGCCCACCAGCTGCCAGCGCGAGACCGCGCGAACCAGCGGACGACTCGGGTCGGCTACTGTCATCTACGATCGGGTCGCGTGCGAGAGTGGGGGTCCCGGAACGGGGGCATGGAATCAGAAGGGCCTGGTGTACGCCAGCCAGGCCGCCAGCAGCCCGAGCACCGGAATCGCGAACCAGAGGACGCGCGCCCGGCCGGCCATGCGGTTGGCGGCGGCGAGTAGCCCGCCGAGCACGAGCCAGATTCCGAGCTTGCCGATGATCCAGCCGGGCATGCCGATGTCGAGCCGGGCCAGCATGCCGAAGCCGCCCAGCAGGATCAGGAATAGCGCGACCCCGTGCGAGATGCCGATCAGCCGGCGCAGTCGCTTCGCCGCGGCTTCGTCCGCGCCGTCCCCGCCGGGCGTCGCGGCCGCCGTCCGCGTGCCGCCGAGCATCGCGCGCATGACCGCGCCGCCGAGAGCCGTCAGCAGCAGAAAGATGCCGAAGAAATGAAGCAGCCGGTAAACACCGTAGGAGATCATGGCGGGCAGGATAAGGCCGCGCGGGCGGAAGCGCACCTGCCGGAAGGACCCCCACCGCAGCGCCATCCGGCCCGCCGAGGTTGCCTTCCCCCTCGATTCGGACGCATACTCGGCCCCTCCTGACCATTTCCGACAGCAGCGAGCCCAATGGAAACCCTCGAACGCTTCGTCACCTGGCTCGACAACATCGTCTGGGGCGGCATCCCGGCCGGCGACCAGGAAATTCCGATCATCGTCATCGCGCTGCTCGGCGTGGGAATCTTCCTCACGCTGCGCTTCGCCTTCGTGCAGATCCGTCACTTTGGTCACGGCGTAGCCGTCACGTCCGGCCGCTACGACGACCCCAACGAGCCCGGCGACGTCTCGCATTTCCAGGCGCTGACCACGGCTCTGTCCGCGACGGTCGGCATCGGCAACATCGCCGGCGTCGCCATCGCCATTCATTTCGGCGGGCCCGGCGCGCTCTTCTGGATGTGGATGACCGCGTTCCTCGGCATGGCCACGAAGTTCACCGAGGTCACCCTCGCCCAGCATTTCCGCCAGGTCGAGTTCCGCGATCGCGACCCGAAGCACTGGGAAGGCTCCGTCTCGGGCGGCCCGATGTATTACATCGAGCGCGGCCTCGGTCCGAAGTGGAAGTGGATGGCCGTTCTCTTCGCCACGCTGCTCGGCATCACCGCCTTCTTCACCGGCAATGCCATCCAGGCGAACACCGTGTCGGACACGGTCGCCACCGAATTCGGCATCGCCACCTGGATCACCGGCCTGGTCACCGCCGCGATCGTCGCCTCCGTCATCGTGGGCGGGATCTCGCGTATCGGCCGCGTGACCGCCGTCCTCGCCCCGCTGATGGCGGCCGTCTACGTGCTGGGCGCGCTCTACGTGATCCTGGCCAACATCGGTCAGCTCGTTCCCAGCATCGGACTGGTCTTCAGCGAGGCGTTCAATCCGAGCGCCGGCATCGCCGGCACCGGCGTCGGCGCGTTCCTCGTCACGATGATGTACGGCGTCCAGCGCGGCCTCTTCTCCAACGAGGCCGGCCAGGGCTCCGCACCCATCGCGCACGCCGCCGCCAAGACGGACGAACCCGTCTCCGAAGGCGTCGTCGCCCTGCTCGAGCCCTTCATCGACACCATCGTCATCTGCACCATGACGGCGATGGTCATCATCATGACCGGCGTCTGGCACGATCGGATCCCGACGGAGCTCACCCTCTCGAGTGGCGACATCAGCTACCGCGCGGAGTTCGAGGACGGGATTTATCGTCCGGTCGCGCCGCCCGCGGAGATCCTCGTCGAGGACGGACGAGTGACGACGGCGGCGGGTGACCCGATGCTCGCGTGGCACGAGGCGCCGGTCGAGCAGTTCTTCGTCGACGCGGCGCGCACGATGCCGTTCACCGGCGTGATTCGTCCGGCGCAGCGCGTCGCGGTCGGACAGGATGGAACCTCGTACCGCTCGCTCTACGGCGACGCGGTCGAGACCGGCGCGCCCCTCACGGCACTCGCGTTCCGACATGGGCTGCCCGGCGACTGGGGCAACTACATCGTCATGCTGAGCGTGCTGCTGTTCGCGATCTCCACGGCGATATCGTGGAGCTACTACGGCGATCGCTGCGCCAATTATCTGTTCGGCGCCAAGGCGGTGCTACCCTACAAGATTGCGTTCGTCATCATGCACTTCGTCGGCGCCGTGCTGCCGCTCAGCGTCATCTGGGACATGGGCGACATCTTCCTCGGCGTCGTCATCTTCCCGAACCTGTTCGCGCTCGTGCTGCTGTCGCCCATCGTGGGCCAGCTCCTGAAGAGCTACTTCGAGCGGAAGCCCTGGCGCGAGAACGCGGAAGTGCACAGGCGGGTGGTCAGCGAACGGGAGGCGAAGCGCCGTCGGCCAGAATGACGAGCGGTTCAGCCTGAGCGCAGCCACTCGACAAGAAGCCCCGGCTCGAGATATCGAGCCGGGGCTTCTTTCGTTCTCCGTATGCCGTCGAGTATCTCAGGGGCTGACCTTCACCGGAAAGAAGACCGAGTCGAAGTCGGGGTGTTCTTCCACGGTGTGCCAGAGGGTGACCTGCATGGCCGTGGACACCGGAGACGAAACCGAGGCGGCCACGATCGTGCCGGTGGCCGCGCCAGTCACGGTGAAGCTGGCGATCCCCGGGTGCAGTGCCTGCACCCGGAGCTCGAACTCCTCCCCGAGCTCGATCGGATCGCCGTTCGGATCCAGCCATTCGACCTCGACTTCATACGTCTGCCCGCTCGTCAGGAAGAGCGTGTCCGGCTGCGCGGCATCCTCGTCGGTGTAGCGATACAGCTCGGTCGAGCCGCTGGTCATCGCGAATCCGCCGACGTCCGGCTCCTCGTCTCCGCCGGTGATCGGATCGTCGTCACAGCCACCCAGAACGACGGCCGTCGTCAGCATGAACGCGGCGAGACCGCGGCGAGTCTTCGTTCCCTTCCACATATCGTTTCTCCTGATTCGTCGTTGTCGATCGGTATGCCGCGTCAGAAGCCGACGCGGTAGACGAGATTGAGACTCCTGCCCTGCTCGGGCAGCAGCTCCTTGATGCGCGACAGATGGTTCCGGTACTCCTCGTCGGTGATGTTCTCCACGCTCAAGGTGAGCGAGTGGATGGCGCCGCCCACCTCGAGGCGATACCCCGCGGCGGCGTTGAACAGCGAATAGCCGTCGGTCGCTACGAAATCCCCCGGGACCGGGCGGCAACCGGCTGCGCCGCCGGTCTCGTCGCAATAGCCGGGGCTGCCGGCAGGCAGCTCCGGTCGCGAAGGCACGCGCTCCTGGCTGGCCGCTCCCCTCCACCCGCCCTCCACGTACCAGCGAGTGCGCTCGTAGCGGACATCGAGGCCTCCGTTGAGCGGCGGGATGAACGGCAGCGGTTCGTCCAGGTCCTCGTTCTGTCCTCGCACGTAGGACGCGGTGCCCTCGAGAACGACACGTCGCAGCGGCGTCCAGTCGAGGCTCGCCTCACCGCCCACGAAGGACGCGTCGGTGTTGGTGGCCTGGTAGACGAATAGGCCGCTGCGGATGTCGCCCGTGTTGAGCGGATGGACGAAGCCGTCGATCCGGTTGTAGAAGCCGGCCACTTCACCACGCAGCCGGTCGCCGCCCACGCGGAGGAAGACGTCGGCGCCGTGGCCGACCTCCGCATCGAGGTCCGGGTTGCCGATCTCGAAGGTGTACGAGGCGAGGTGTGGGCCCTCCGAATACAGCTCGTCGCTCGAGGGCGTGCGGAACGCGCGCGATGCGCTGACGCCGAGCTGCGCCGCCGACGTGAGCTCGTAGAGAACCGACACCGAGCCAGTCGCGTTGCCGAAGCTGCGCTCCCGGACGGCGACACCTCCCACCTCGTCCGGGCCTCTCGTCGGCTCGATCGCCGCGTAGTCGAAGCGTCCGCCGACCTGGAGCTGAAAGCGTCCCGACTCCAGCTCCTCGAGCGCGTAGAGTGCGCCGCTCCACTCGTCCACCGACAGGATTTCGCCCCGTCCCCGATCCGCGCCGAAATCGTTGCGCTGACCTCGCACGCCGACCGCGCCGCGCGCAAAGGGGCCGAGGCCGCCGTGGCGCCCGAGCAGCTCTACGACGTTGGTGTTGAGCCCGAACCGGGTGCCCACCTCGCCGTTGGCTTCGATCTCCGCGTGATCGAGACGGGTCATCTTCGCGTCCAGCTCGAGGTGCTGGAAGCGACCGGCGCCCCGCGTCCAGTGCGCCTGGCCGCGGCCCGCCCATCGATCCGTGACGATGCGCACCCCCGACGGATGGCCAGCCACGCTGTCCGGCGGGATGCCGTACTCCGAGTCGTAGACGCGCGCGGCGCCGCCGATGTGCCCCCAGCCGTTCACCCAGGCGACTCCTCCGCTGCCGCCCCAGGTGCGCAGGTCCGTGTTCGGCACGTCGCCCAACGGCGTGCCGAGCGCGCCGGCGTCGCGCAGCGAAACCGAGCCCCTGAACGACAGGCGTCCGAAGGCGTTCGCGAGCGACGCCTCTCCCGCCATCGCCTCGCTCACGCTCCGTCCCTGGAGCGTAGCGCCACCGTGCAGGCGGTCGGGCAGCGTCGTCGGAATCTCCTCGGTGATCACGTTCACGATGCCGCCCAGCGCGTTGCTGCCATAGAACAGGGCCGCTGGACCGCGCACCACCTCGATCCGCTCCGCGTCGATCGGATCCACCGCGACCGCGTGGTCCGCCGAACCGGCCGACAGGTCCCCCACGCGCTCTCCGTCCTCCAGGATCAGCACGCGATCGCCGCCCAGACCACGGATCACCGGCCGCGCCGGTCCCGGTCCCATCGACGCGACCGCCACGCCTGCCTCGGACGCGAGCGTGCCCGCGATGGTGCCATCGAGCTGCCGCTGGAGGTCCCGTCCCGCGACGACGCTGGTCGGACGAAGCGCGTCTCCGGCGGCACGTCCTCCGACCGTCGCCGTCACGACGAGTCCTTCCAGCTCGATCGCCGCGGGCGCCAGTGCCACGTCGAGTTGCGCCGCATCGCCCACCGCCAGCGTCACCTCGCGCGTCGTGGTCCGGTAACCAAGCGCCTCGAATACCACCGTGTAGCGCCCGGGCGGCAGTTGGAGCAGGTGGTACCTGCCGTCCTCGTGCGTGAGCTCGTGACGCCGCGGATCCTCGACGTGCACCATCACCGCCGGCACGGGCTCGCCGGACTCGGCGTCGGTCACGCGGCCTTCGATGCTGGCCGTTGCCCTCGCCTGCGCGTCGAGCGCGCAGGGCGCGGCCAGCAGCACGGCCGCAAGTACGAAATGGATTCTCATTCGCCCCTCATTGGCCGAGGCTCGCGCATCAGCTTTTCTGTGGCCTTGAACCGCGCGGGCTGCGCGGCGTGGAATGCTCCGAATGGTCTAGGCCGGAGGGGGTGCGCGACTGCGCGGCGAATCGATCGAAGAAAGGAGGGGGAGCTGGTCCTCGGCGGTACACCGGGCCGTACCCGCCTCGGCGGGGGCGCGAACGGAAGAACCGGCCATCAGCGCGCCGTCGCCATGCGCCAGGTGTTGGCACAGCGCGCAGTGCTGGTGGTCGTGCGAGTGGTCGCACGAGCCGTCGTCGCTGGCCTCGATGTGCAACGGAATCCATTCGAAGGCCGCTTCCACCCGCGCGTGCGCGAGCGGCACCAGACCGGCGCCCATCAGCTGCACGCCGAACAGCACTCCGCACACGTGGCGGAAGAAGCGCCGCTCTCGACGCAGGCTCATCACGCCCGCTCCGTTTCCCGCAAGGGCTCCAGCATGGGCCTTGAAACCAGCTCAGGGTATCGAAGGTTCCGCCGCGCTCCAAAAACAAAAAAAACCGGCCGGGCGAAGGTCCGCCCGGCCGGGCGTTCCACCAGCGCCGCTCGGTCTAGCTGGCGGCGAACACCAGTAGGAAGAAGAACGGCGCCACGATCTCGAGCACGAAGATCTGCGTCGTGGCGAAAGCGAGCCAGATGCGCCCCAGCGCCTGGACCTCGGCCGCGGTGAGGTCGCTGCCGTCCGGTCGCGTGAACTCCGGATTGCTGCCGTCCCCCTCGAAGATCACGACCTCGTTGCCGTTGTAGCTGAGGGCGCCCTCGACCGTGCAGCTGAATGGCTCGGCCACGAAGACGCCCGTGAAGTCGAAGACCGCTTCGTTGTTCCCGTGCTCGACGATGAACGTGCCCTCCTCGTCGACGCCCGCCTCCGTACCCGTCGACAAATAGTCGAACGAGATCGAGGCGTTGGCGAAGGCGTTCGCCAGCGTCACGGACGCGGTATTCGTCACGGTCGTCGCCGTTTCGGAGACCACGAAGGTGATGTCGAAGGCGACCTGCTCGCTGCCGTCGGACACGAACCCTTCCGACTCGATCGTCACGATCGACGTCTGGAGGTTGCCCGTCAACGAGCCCTGCACGAAGTAATCGGCGAGCTGTACGTTGCCGAACGACCGCACCGCGTCCACCTCGAGGCGCGCCGCCGTCGATGTGCTCGCATCCACGAACTGGAGATAGCCGAGCGCGTTCAGCGGCTCCACCGGCTGTCCGGAGAAGGGACTGACCGCGTAGTAGATGAAGCGGACGCCGTTCGACGGCGCGCCTGCCTCCGTCGTCGCGACGTACCCGTCGGAATCGACGTCCCACGCGAACGTGACGCCCATGACTTCCTCCGGGAGCAGCACGCCCAGCGGGGCCGTGGGCGACAGCGACGGCAGCGACCATCGGCTGCCCGGCTTCATTCCGTCCACGCTGCGCGCGGTCTCGAACGGCACCATCGGTGACACCGCACCGCCGCCGAGGCCGATCAGGGTGCCGAACGCGTTCCACACGTTGGCGCTCACCTCGAACGAGGACTCGAGCGGCGCCGCCACTTCATCGGCCGCGTCGGCCGTCTGCTCCGCCGCCTCGGCGCTGAAGGCGGGACCGGTCGGATCGTCGTCGCCGCCGCACGCCGCGACGAGCCCGGATACGACCAGGAGCGAAGCCCACGGCCGCGCCTTACGCATGAATTCGCGCATCGTCGCCAACCTGTCAGGGGGACCTTTGGCGATAGCTTTGGGGGAGAGGGCCGGAGTCTAAATCGACCCCATCGACCCTGAAAGCCCTTCCCTCCCCTCACCTCACCTCGCCTCACCTCACCTCGCCTCACCTCACCTCACCTCACCTCGCCCCCGGCACGCCTCTTCCACACCGCCCCGCCATGCATTATCATGGACCACCGCACGGAGCCGGGAGCCGCGACGACGACCCGACTGGGCGCGCGTGAACCGCAGTCCGATACGGATGGAGAGAAGTCAGGGGGCGGCGAGTCGCCCCTCTGAAATCGAACGCTGCGCTTCCCGAATGGACGGGGGGCGCTTTTTTCATAGGGGTGCGTGACGCAGCGCGCCGGTGATCATGAGCCTGACGATCCTTCTCGCGTACAATCAGAAGCCGGTCTCCGAAGACGAGCCTCCAGGTACCGGGTCCCGCTCCGACCGCTACGCGGAGTGGGACGAACCGGAAACCATCGACGCCGTCGCGTCCGCGCTGGCGGGCGCCGGCCGCGTGGTGCGTGTCGAGGCGAACGAGGCTTTCGCCGAGCGGGTGCGGGAAGTCCGCCCCGACATCGTCTTCAACATCGCGGAGGGGCTGAACGGCCCGAACCGGGAAGCCCACATCCCGGCCATCTGCGAGTTCCTCGACGTTCCCTACACGGGCAGCGACCCCCTCGCCCTGTGCCTGGGCCTCGACAAGCGCCGCGCCAAGGAGATGTTCCGCGCGCGCGGCGTGCATACGCCCGACTTCGTGGTGCTCGACACCGGCACCGGCTTTGACGTGCCCGGCGATTTCGCGCTGCCCGCCATCGTGAAGCCGCTCTTCGAGGGGTCGAGCATGGGTATCGCCGAGGCCTCCGTGTGCGACACCGCGGCGGCCGTCGCGGCGCGCGCGCGGCACGTCGTCGAGGCGTACGGTCAGGCGGCGCTCGTCGAGCGCTTCCTGCCCGGCCGCGAGTTCACCGTCGCGGTGCTCGGCAACGGCGCCGGCGCGCGGGCGCTGCCCATCGTCGAGATCGCCTTCCACGCGCTGCCGGCCGGTGCGGTGCCGATCTACGGCTACGAGGCGAAGTGGGTCTGGGACACGACCGAGGAGCCGCTCCAGATCTTCGAATGCCCGGCGGAGCTCGACGCGACGCTCGCGCGCGCGATCGAGGTCGAGGCGCTCGCCGCCTTCCACGCGCTCGGCTGCCGCGACTGGGGACGCGTCGATTTGCGGCTCGACAAGCAGGGTGAACCGCACGTCATCGAGATCAATCCGCTGCCCGGCATCCTGCCCGACCCGCGCCAGAACTCGTGCTACCCGAAAGCCGCGCGCGCCGCGGGCATGTCGTACGACGCCATGCTCATCGCCGTGCTCGATGCCGCGCTCGCGCGCCACGGGATCCGGCGATGAAGGTCGCCATCCTTTACGACGCGGCCGCGAGCCGCCCCGACGCGACGCCCGACGTGAGCGGCGTCCTGGAAGCGGTCGAGGCGGTCGACGGCGCGCTGCGGCTGCGCGGGCACGAGCCGCTGCGCGTGCCGGTCGCAGCCGTCGACGCGAACGACTGGCGCGACGCCGTCCGCACATGCGACGTCGTCTTCAACCTGTGCGAGAACGTGGCCGGTGTCAGCGCCGAGGAAGTCGCCATCGCGCGCGCTCTCGAGGAGACCGGCGTGCCGATGACCGGCTCCCGCGCGGAGGCGCTGGAGCTGTGCCGGCGCAAGGATCGCGCGAACGCGCGGCTCCTCGATGACGGCGTCTCCGTGCCGGAATGGTCGGACGTCGAGGCCGGCGATTTCCGCGCGGATGCCTGGCATCGGTTCCCGGCGATCGTCAAGCCGTCGGCGGAGGATGCGTCCGTCGGCATCACGCAGGGGTCGTTCGCGAACGACGCACGCTCGCTCGCCGAAGCGCTCGAGCTCGCCGCGCCCTACGCGCCACTCATCGTGCAGCGCTTCGTAGACGGCCGCGAGCTGAACGTCGGCATCGTCGGCCGCAGCGTCCTGCCCATCGCGGAGATCGACTTCTCGGGAATGCCCGAGGATGCCTGGCACGCCGTCACCTACGCCGCCAAGTGGGAGTACGGCTCCGACGAGGACCGGGGTACGCACCCGCGCTGCCCCGCGCAGCTGACGGAGGAGCTGTCGCTGCGCGCGATGCAGGCGGCCATCGACGCCACCGCGGCGCTCGGCGTCACCGGCTACGCGCGCGTCGACCTGCGCGTCGACGACGAGGGCGGCATCTGGGTCGTCGACGTGAATCCGAATCCGGACCTCGCGCCCTCCGCCGGCCTGGCTCGCATGGGCCGCGCGGCCGGCTGGGCCTACGACGAGCTGGTCGAGCGGATCATTCAACAAGCGGTTTCCGGATTCCGGCTCGGTGCGGTCGAGCGCCGTCACGTCGAACAGATCTGGCAATTGCTCGAAGCGACAAAGGTGTTTCGAGCGGAAGAGATCGCGATCGGACTCGAAGTGATCGAATCGTACCTCGCAAACCCCGGGCAGGAATACGACGTCGTGGGCGCCTTCACCCGCGACGATCGACTGCTCGGCTACGCCTGCTTCGGCCCCACGCCGTGCACGGAGGGCACCTGGGATCTGTACTGGATCGCGGTGTCACCGGACGCGCAGGGCCGCGGTATCGGCACCCTCATCATGCAGGAGGTGGAGCGAAGGCTTACGCGCGCGGATGCACGACTCGTGTTGATCGAGACCTCGTCCACGGAGCCCTACGAGCCCACGAGTGCGTTCTATCGGGCTCTCGGATATCGGGAGGTCGCGCGGGTCCCGGATTTCTACCTGGACGGCGACGATCGCGTCATTCTGGCCAAACGCCTGGATGAGCGCGGCGACCACGACGCATCGAACGAATCAACCACGCGCGAGAGCCGATAAAATGAGCAACTGGCAGGAGATACTCCGACAGAGCGTCACGACGGTCGAGGAGCTGATCGACCGCTTCGGCGCCGAAGCGATTGGCGACCCCAGTCGAATTCAGAAGGCGATCGACAACTTCAACCTGCGCATCACGCCGGCCGCTCTCAAGTTCATCGAGAAGCAGGGTGATGCGTTCTGGACGCAGTACGTGCCGACCGAGGCCGAGCTGGACGTACGGGACGGCATCGTCGACTCGCTCGACGAGGACGCGGACTCGCCGGTGCCCAACATCACGCACCGCTATCCGGACCGCGTGCTGTTCCTGGTCTCGCCCGTGTGCGCGACCTACTGCCGCTTCTGCACGCGGCGCCGCAAGGTGGGCGACCCCGAGAAGATCCCGCTCAACCAGTACGACTCGGCGTTCGAGTACATCCGGAACCACCCGGAGGTGCGCGACGTGATCCTGTCCGGCGGCGATCCGTTCATGTTGTCCGACCGTCGCATCGAGTACCTGCTCTCGAACCTGCGCACGATCCCGCACGTCGAGATCATCCGCATCCACACGCGCATGCCGAGCCACCTGCCCGAGCGCATCACGCCCGAGCTGTGCGCGATCGTGAAGCAGCACCACCCGGTCTATGTGAACGTGCACTTCAATCATCCGGACGAGATGACGCCGGAGGCGGAAGTCGCGCTCGCCATGCTGGCCGACGCGGGCATTCCGCTCGGCTCGCAGACCGTGCTGCTCAAGGGCGTGAACGACGAGCCCGAGATCATGAAGCGGCTCATGCAGATCCTCGTGAAGAACCGCGTGCGGCCGTACTACATATACCAGGCCGACGTGGTCGCGGGCGGCGAGCACTTCCGCACGCAGTTCACCAAGGGCATCGAGATCATCCGCGCGATCCGCGGATGGACCAGCGGTCTGTGCCAGCCGCACTTCGTCATCGATGCGCCCGGCGGCGGCGGCAAGATCCCGATTCTGCCGGAGTACGTCGAGTCGGTGACGGACCGCGAGGTCGTCCTGCGCAACTATGCGGGCGAGGTGTTCCACTACCCGCTGCCGCAGGAGCCGGCCGTCGCGGTCAACCGGCTGGTCGCGCTCGATGGCGGCAAGGCGAAGCGCAAGTCGAACGGCAACGGCAAGGCGAACGGGAATGTC
Source organism: Longimicrobiales bacterium (assembly GCA_035512635.1). Taxonomy (GTDB): domain Bacteria; phylum Gemmatimonadota; class Gemmatimonadetes; order Longimicrobiales; family RSA9; genus DATKDR01. Next base: position 148,321 of record DATKDR010000098.1, read on the forward strand.
AGGTCGAACGGCCGCGGCAATACCCGTTCGATGAAGAGCCCGGGGCTGCGCGTCCTGAACGGCAGCGCGAACGGGTGTCAGGACGACGACGTCGTGCCGATCGACGCGCTGCGAGGTATCGTGCCGATGGACGTTTGAGGTGAGGTGAGGTGAGGTGAGGACGAGGGGGTGAGGCGATGTGCCTTGCCCCTTCGTCGCTTGCGGGTGTCGGCCGCTCGTCGACGAGGGGGCTCGACTGACGGACGAGCCGCGATCGTCGGGCCCGCCTCCGTCTCCCTTCGCTTGCGGTTGAGAGAATCAGGATCGACTTTCTCAGCCTCCACTCACGGAGGCTCGCATGCCCCGTTGGACGAACACAATTCCGGTCGTGCTGATCCTGGGTAGCCTGGCCTGCACGCAGACGACCGACGCCGAGGAGAACTCCGATCACGAGCCCGGCGCCGCTAATCTGTCCGCGCGCCTGATCGCGTCCGGCCTCGAGAGCCCGGTCCATGTCGCCGCGCCACCGGGCGACGCGCGTCTCTTCATCGTCGAGCAGATCGGCCGCATCCGCGTGGTACGCGACGGCCAGCTCCTCGAGCAACCCTTCCTCGACATCACCGATCGGGTCGGCGCCGGCGGCGAACGCGGGCTGCTCAGTGTCGCGTTCCATCCCCGCTATTCCGACAACGGCTGGTTCTACGTCGACTACACCGGCCTCCAGGGGCATACCAACGTCGAGCGCTACACCGTCACGTCCGATGCCGACGTCGCCGATCCTGCGAGCGCGCACCGCATCCTGTTCGTCGAGCAGCCGTTTGCCAACCACAACGGCGGTCTCGTCGCCTTCGGCCCCGACGGCATGCTGTACATCGGCATGGGCGACGGCGGCTCCGGCGGCGATCCGCTCGAGAACGGCCAGAGCATGAGCACCCTCCTCGGGAAACTGGTGCGCCTCGACGTCGATGGCGGCGATCCGTACGCGGTCCCCGCCGACAATCCGTTCGCCGACGCTGCGGAACCGCGCTCGCTCATCTGGTCGTACGGCCTGAGGAATCCCTGGCGCTTCTCGTGGGATGTCGAATCCGATCGCATCTTCGTGGCCGACGTGGGACAGAACCGCTGGGAGGAAGTGAACGCCGAGCGGGCGGGTGTCGGCGGCATCAACTACGGCTGGAATGTGATGGAGGCGAGCCACTGCTTCGAGCCCGAGAGCGGCTGCGATCGGTCCGGCAAGGTCCTGCCGGTCCACGAGTACGATCACGATGAGGGCTGCTCGGTGACCGGCGGGCACGTGTACCGCGGTAACGCCGTCCTCGCGATCCGCGGACATTACTTCTACGCCGACTGGTGCGGCGGCTGGATCCGCAGTTTCCGCCTGGCCTCGGACGGGACCGCAACGGATCATCTGACCTGGGACGTCGGCGACGTCGGTCGAGTGACGTCGTTCGGTCTGGACGCCGCGGGTGAGCTGTATGTTACCGGCGGCGGCGGAGCCGTCTATCGGCTGGAAGGGGAGAGCGAGGAATGAATACGCGTACGACGTCTTCTTTCGACATCGACCCCGATATCGCGCGGGCGCAGACACTGCCCGGCCGGGTCTATTCGGATCCGGCTGCCTACGCGTTCCAGCGAGAGCGTGTCTTCGCGCGCGCGTGGCATTTCGTCGGCGAGGCGGAGCGCGTGAAGGCGCCCGGCCACGTACTGCCCTTCACCCTGCTGGCGGGGTGCCTGGACGAGCCGCTCGTGCTCGCGCGCGGCGGCGACGGCGAGCTGCACTGCTTCTCCAACGCGTGCACCCACCGCGGCGCGCTCGTCGTCGAAGGCGAAGGCCACATGAAGTCGCTGCGCTGCCGCTACCACGGCCGGAAATTCGGCCTCGACGGCTGCTTCGTGTCGATGCCCGAGTTCGACGGCGTCGAGGGCTTCCCTTCCGCAGCCGACGACCTGCCCCGCGTCCAGCTCCGGAGCTGGGGCCCGCTGCTCTTCGCGTCGCTCGATCCGATCGTCGACTTCGACGAATGGATCGCGCCGGTCCGCGCGCGCGTCGACTGGCTGCCCCTCGGGCGCGCGCGCTTCGACGCCGCCTCCTCGCGCGACTACGACATCGACGCCAACTGGGCGCTGTACGTCGACAACTACCTGGAGGAGTTCCACATCCCGTACGTGCACCGCGACAGCCTGAGCGGACTCGACTACGAGTCGTATCGCACGGAGCTGTTCTCGTGGAGCAACCTCCAGTACGGCGTGTCGAAGGATGGCCGCGACGCGTTCGATCTGCCGGCGGACCATGCCGACGAGGGCGAGTCGATCGCCGCCTTCTATTTCTGGCTGTTCCCGAACCTCATGCTGAATTTCTATCCCTGGGGGCTGTCGCTGAACGTGGTTCGGCCACTGGGCGTCGACCGCACCATCGTGTCGTTTCAGACGCTGGTCTGGGACGAGGCGAAACGCGCGCGCGGCCTCGGCGCCGACCTGCACCGCGTCGAGATGGAGGACGAGGAGGTAGTGGAGTCGGTCCAGCGCGGCGTCGCCTCGCGCCTCTACGACCGGGGTCGCTACTCGCCCCGGCGCGAGGTCGGAACGCACCACTTCCACACGCTGCTCGCCCGGGCGATGGCATCCGGATGATGCACTTCGGGACGGCCCTGGTCGCGCTCGCCCTGGCTGCGTCCGCGGCGCCGGCTGCGGCGCAGGGGCTGCTCGAGCACACGCCGAACCTGCCGAACGGCGTGAATGCGCTGCCGGGAATGCTCGAGCACTCGGCGACGCACCGTTTCGCGGATCCCGACCGCCCCGTCGATCTACAGTTGTCGCCGACCTTCGATTTTGCGCTCGGCATGCCCTGGCTGTTACCGGGACGCTGGACCGGCGGTGCGCGGATCGCGCCGATGTCGGACGTCGTGCCGGGCGACCCCGACGAGTGGGAGGTCTACAGTCGCATCGGCTTGCTGCGGCAGGGGGGCGGTACGCCGCTCGATGTCATCGTGACGGCAGCCTACAATGCCGCGGCGCGCAGTGTCGACGGTGAAGCGCTGCTGGCGCGCCGTGTCGGACCGCTGCGGATGCTCGCCGGCGCGCGCCTGCTGTCGGAGCCGTTCGGCGGTGGCGAGGCGAGGACCGCGCTGGCCGGCGGCGTGGTGTGGCAGCCCGCTCCGCGGCGAATGTCGCTGACCGTTGCAGCCGACGTCGCATCGCTTCTGGACCGCACGGCGGGCGAAGATGTGGCGTGGAGCGCAGGCGTACAACTCGGCCTGCCCTACACGTCGCTCGTGCTCTCGCTCCAGGCGAGCAATGCGAGTACGACGACGCTGGAGGGCACGTCGATCGGGCGCGGCCCCACGCGCTACGGTGCTCGCCTCGATGTTCCCATCGAGTTCATCGGCTTCGCGTTCGGCTGGTATGCGCCGCGCGAGGTCGCGCTGCGTGCGGTGCACGGCGCGGCCGAAGGTGAGCCTGCCGCGCGCGTACGCATCGCAGGCTACCTGTTCGCGTCTGCGACCGTGCGCGTGCGCGCCGGCGATGTCGTCGAATGGCGCAACGATGACGCGGTGGTGCACACGGTCGCAGCGGAGAACGGCGCCTTCGACTCGCACGGGATCAGACCGGGAGAGAGCTGGCGCGCCCGGTTCGACGAGCCCGGCATGTTCCCGTACTACTGCGGTCCCCATCCTTTCATGAAGGGGGTGGTGGTCGTAGAGCCGCGCTGATCCGCGGCGCCGGGATCGAAGCCGAGGCACGGGCAGACTTCTTGCGCGGCGCGCCCATTGACACGCTCACGTTCCTCAGGAGGGGGCTACCATGCGAAGGTCGTTCGCAGCGACGCTCGCCATTGCGGCGGCGTTCGTGTTCGCGCCACCGGCTTCGGCGCAGCAGGCAGGGTTCGGCGGCTCGGCGGAAGGCGTGGACCAGGGCGAAGATGATCGCTCGACCATCATGCGGTTCCTCGAGCGCGACGAGGTCGGTGGCGCGGCCGCCGGCATCGGCGTCGACATCCAGGCGGTGGGGCGCGACGTCCAGAACATGGACGACGCGAGCGCGGCCCGCGTCGCGCAAGAGGTGCGTGACGTCGAGCAGCAGATGGCCGCGCAGAACATCACGATCACGACGACCGCGCTCATCATCGGCCTGCTCATCCTGATCGTTCTGATCCTGGTCCTGTAATCCGGCGGGGTGGACGGAGCGACCCTCCGTTCACCCGCGTCTCGGCCCACGCGCCTGCCCCTGCGCCTGCCCCGCTCTACGCTGTCAGCCGATCGCGCACCAGTCGATCGGCTGCCTGCCCGACTCCACTAGCGCTTCGTTCGTCCGGCTGAACGGCCGGCTGCCGAAGAATCCTTTCGCAGCCGAGTAGAACGACGGATGCGAGCCGGTGACGATGGTGTGCCGCTCGGCGCCTACGCCCGCAGCTTTCCGCTGCGCGTCGTTGCCCCAGAGCAGGAAGACGACGCGCGTACGCTTGCGCACGACCGCGGCCAGCACGGCGTCGGTGAAGTGCTCCCAGCCTTTGCCGCGGTGCGATCCCGGCTTGCCCGCGCGCACCGTCAGCACCGCGTTGAGCAGCAGCACGCCGTTCGCCGCCCAGGCGGCGAGATGGCCGTGCGGCGGCGTGGCACAGCCGAAGTCGTCGTGCAGCTCCTTCAGCACGTTGCGCAGGGAGACGGGCGGCTTCACGCCGACCGGCACCGAGAAGCAGAGGCCTTCCGCGTGCTTCGAATTGGGATACGGATCCTGCCCGATGATGACCGCGCGCACGTCGGCGGGGCGCGTCAGCTCGAGCGCGCGGAAGAGCAGCGGCGGCTCCGGCAGCACGCGATGCTCGCGCGCCTCGCGCTCGAGGAACGAGTCGAGCTCGCGGAAGTACGGCTTGCTCGCCTCTGCTCCCACCGCCTTGCGCCAGGACGCGGGCAGCGACCCGATCACGTCGACGCCCGCGCGCCGTGGCGCCTCATTCCGCCGCCGCTTCCGGCTGCACGCAGGCGGCGTCCAGCGCCTTGCCGTACTCGTCGAACCGACGCTGCGGGGCCTCCACATCGCGTCCCAGCATCGCGCCGAACTGGAGCGCGTTCACGACCGCCTGCGCCCTGTAGTGGTTGTTGAACACGACGTCCACCTCCTCCGTCCCCTTCTCCTCCGCGACCGATCGTGCCCGCTCCACCCAGGGCTTCAGCTCCTCGGGCGGGTAGAGGTAATCGTAGCGCTCGTCGCGTCCCGCGGCCTTGCGGAACCAGTCGCGATAGTTGCGGCCGTGCACGCGCACGTAGCCGATGTGGGACGTGCTGCGCGCGGAGGGCTTGATGAAACGCCGGGCCGGCCTACCTCTCCAGCAGGCGAATCTGGTCGGGCAGGTTCGGCACCATGCACAGGAACTCGAACGGGCCCTCGAGCACCTCGTAGGAGTGCGGGCAGCCGGCCGGGATGTAGAGCACGTCGTCAGCGCCGACCTCGTGCACGGTGTCGCCCACGCGCATGCGCGCGCGGCCGCGCAGCACGTACTGCTCGTGCTCGACCTCGTTCGTGTTGCAGCGGGATGCCGCCGCCGGTCTCTATGCGGAAGCGACGCATCGCGAAGTGCGGCGCGCCGTCGTCCGGCCCGACCAGCACCTGCATCGAGCTCGCCTGCCCCACGTCGATGTTCTTGCGGGGTGCATCGGCGGATGCTTTGACGGCCGGCCCGCCGGCGGTATGGCTCATCGTTCCTCTGAATCAGGTGGATACCGGATACCGCATACCGGATACCGTATACCGGCCACCGGATACCGACTACCGGATACCCGATGTCGGCAGCTCGATCCACGCGGTCGTGCCCCGGCCTCGGTCGCTCTCCAGCCACAGGCGTCCGCCATGCGCGGCGACGATCCCGCGAGCGATCGCGAGGCCGAGTCCGGCGCCGCGCCGGTCCCCGGCTCGCGCCTGCCAGAAGCGGTCGAAGACGTGCGCCAGCTCCGTCTCGTCCATTCCGGGCCCGGTGTCCTTTACGCAGATGCGCACCGCGCCCTCCGTGAAGCCGGCTTCGACGTACACCTCGCCGCTCTCCGGCGTGAACTTCATCGCGTTGCCGACGAGATTGCCCAGCGCCTGAAGCAGCCGGCCTTCGTCGGCACGAAGCGTCAGCGGGGTGTCGGGCCGCACGACGCGCCACACGAGCCTGCGCTCGCTCGCGACCGCCGCATGCGACTCGTCGAGCCGCTCCAGGAGCTGCGACAGCTCGACCGGCGCGATCTCGATCGAGAGCGTGCCGGCCTCCACTCGCGCCACGTCCAGCAGGTCTCCGATCAGACGCGTCATCTCGTCGGCGGCGCGGATCACGATGCCGAGCATCTTCCGCCCGCCCTCGGCGACCGGCTCCATCTCCAGCACCGTCTCGGCCGCGAGTCGCACGCGGCTCACCGGGTTCCGCAGGTCGTGCGACACCACGGCGAGGACTTCGTCGCGGGACGCGATCGCCTGCTCCGCGCGGCGGTAGAGCCGCGCGTTCTCGATCGCCAGCCCCGCACTGCGGGCGAGCTCGCGCGCGACCGACACGTCCGCCTGCCGATAGTAGCGATCGGTCCGCGTCGAGCCGAAGGTCAGCGCTCCGAACGTCTGCCCGCGCGCGATCAGCGGCACGATGATCAGCGAGCGGCCGTCCAGACGGCGCAGCCGCTCCAGCACCTCCGCGCTGCCCGTCCAGTCACGCTCCACCCGCTCGATCAGCACCGCCTCGCTTCCATCCAGCACCTGCTGGATCGGCACCATCCCCTCGTCGCGCGGGCGGAACGGCTCCGGACGCGCGAGCAGCGATTCCTTCGCGCTGTCGATGTGACCGTAGGCGACCCGCTCGACCAGACCGTCCTCCCGGGCGAGGTCGATGATCGCGAAACACGCGACGCGCGGCACGGCCAGCCGCACGACCCGGCGCAGCGTCTGGTCCGGATCCAGCGACGTCGACAGCGCCCTCCCCGCCCGGGTCAGGAAGCGGAGCGCCTCGCGGGAACTGACGCGCGCGTCCTCCCCTTCCTCGTCCGGCGCATACCCGATGCGGGGTCGCCGTGCCTGGTCGAGCGAGAGATCTTCCATCAGGGTTCCTCGTGGTCGGGACTTCGAGTGCTCACCTCTTCAAGAGGCGAGCCCATTGAATTGTGCGACGGATCGCACCGCGCGCAACGTGTCGCCCGCGAGCGGCGTTCCACGCGCTCATCGAGGTCCCGCCGCAGGGCGGCTGACGGAAACGCGCATCCCGGGGCGGTTGAACGAGGGTCCCGTCAGCGTTATGTTTCGCGGCTCCGATCGCCCCTTCGAGGCGGCCGGGCCTGTAGCTCAGGTGGTTAGAGCGCACGCCTGATAAGCGTGAGGTCGGTGGTTCGAGTCCACCCAGGCCCATTTGGCTAAGGCAAAGTCACCCTGTCATTTACGGGGTGGCTTTTCTTTATCCCCTTGCGCGTTCGCGCGGCCACCTACTGGCCGGCGGTGTTCTTCGACGTGGCCGACGAGGTCGGCACCATCACGCCCGGGAAGTACGCGGACATCTCGCGGTGAAGGGGGACGTGCTCCGCCACACATCGCGCTGTTGTCCGATGTGGACCTGGTGGTGAAGCGGGGGCGGCGGGTGAAGTAGTCCTTCGCCGGCGTCATTATTGCAATGCGGAACCGGCTCCGCAGCCGTCTCTCCTCGATCACGGGAGGTCACTCGTGCAAGCAGAACCCGTACAGGGCTGGGGCGAGGTGCTCATGGCGTCGCTGACCAACGCGCTCACCGTCCTGGCCAACGCGATTCCGAAGATCATCGCCTTCCTTCTCATCCTGCTGGTGGGCTGGATCATCGCACGCCTGCTCGGCAGAG
>DATKDR010000099.1:0-8055 GCA_035512635.1 Longimicrobiales bacterium
TCAGCTCCAGCCGCGGGCGTCGGGCTGCCACTCCGAGACGACCCGCTCGCCGCGCACACCGTGGATGCGCGTCTGGAGGTTGACCGACACGCAGACATGGTTGGGCACGATGCGGACGGTGTCGCCGACGCGGGGGCGCCAGTCGGTGCGTGACAGATCGAGGACGCCGTGCTCTTCGGACACGCGCGTCACCGTGACGCCCGGGCGATCCAGCAGCTCACCGAAGCCATCGTAGCCGGACGCGCGGATCGAGTCGCTGGACAGCGCCTTCGAGCCGGCGTCGACTACGGCCTGTCCGCCGACCGCGGTGCTGACCACGGTCGCCAGCACGGTATAGGCGAGGTCGTCGCGGGCGCACGCGCCGATCGCGCAGGTCGTGCGATCGTTAAAGACGTACGTGCCCGGCCGGATCTCCGTCACGCGGGGCAACTCGTGCGAGCGGAATGCGGTCGGCGTCGAGCCGCCGCTCACGATCGCCGGCGCCAGCCCCGCATCCTCCAGCACGCGGATGAAACGGTCCAGCGTGCGCCCGAGCAGCTCCAGCTCGGCTTCCTGCGCGTGCACCCGCTCGCGGATGTGACCGGGATAGAACATCACGCCGCGGTACGCGACGGCGTCGCCGTCGCACGCGCGCGCGATGTCGATCGCGGCGCCGGCATCGTTCACGCCGCAGCGCCGCATGCCGACGTCGAGCTCGACCAGCACTCCTATCGTCGAGGCCGCCGCGCCCCGCGCGCGCACGGCCGCCTGGAGGGCGCGCACCGCCTCTACGGAATCCAGCGCGACGAGGGTCGGCCGTGCTTCGGCCGATGCCGCCGCGGCCGCGGCGCGCGACCCGAGCGGCGGGTAGGCGAGCATCAGCTCGGGTGCCGCGGGCCCGAGCGTTTCCGCCTCGACCGCGGTCGCCACGGTGATGCCGACCGCGCCGCACCGCACCTGCTCCTCCGCGAGTCGGACCGACTTGTGGGTCTTCACGTGCGGCCGCAGCGCGAGGCCGTGGTCGTCGCAGTAGCGCTGCATGCGCTCGAGGTTGCCGTCGACGCGATCGAGGTCCACGATCGCGGCGGGTGTGGCCAGCTCGGAGAGTTCGCTCATGCGGGCAGCGTCGAAGCGGCGAAGCAGCCGGTGCCGCCGTCGGGGCCGGGTGGAGGACGTACAAGCCTACAACGAAACGACGCGGACCGGAATCCGGCCCGCGTCGCTCGTGCCGCGGCGGGTCGATCCACGCGCAGCGCTCACACTCGCGTCGATGACGCCGCGAGTTCCTCGACCGGCTACTCCTCCTCGGCCGCCGGCTTCACGAACTGCGCATCGATCGTCACCTTGATGTCACGCCCGACCAGCACGCCGCCCGTCTCCAGCGCCTGGTTCCAGGTCAGACCGAAGTCGTGACGATCGATCTTCGTCTCCGCCGTGAACGCCGCCTTCTCCTGGCCGAACGGATCGCGCCCCTGCCCCTCGAACGTCGCGTCCAGCTCCACCTCCTTCGTGCGGCCGCGAATCGTCAGATCGCCGATCACCTTGAAGCGCTCGCCCTGCTCGAACGACGCGCCCTCCACCCGCTTGCTGCGGAACGTGAGCTTCGGGTGGTTCTCCACGTCGAAGAAGTCCGCAGAGCGCAGATGCGTGTCCCGGTCCGGCGCCGCCGTATCGATGCTCTTCGCGTCCAGCCCCACCACCACCGACGAATCGTTCGGATTCTCCTCGTCGAGCACGATCGTCGCATCGAAATCGTTGAAACGGCCCCTCACGGTCGTGAACATCATGTGCTTCACGCCGAACTCGATCTGGGTGTGTGGCTTGTCCACCTTCCACGTGATCGCCTGTGTCGTCGTTACCTGTGCCATAACTCCTTCCTCCCTCTGGTTTTGCGGACCCGTTTACGGTCCTTTCTCGAGTGCCGGAATCGTGCCGGCCCAATCTCAGCAGAGGGTATCTCTCTACTGAGGTACAACGCCAAAAAAAACGGTGACGCTGCCGTTCCCGCTCGACCGATCACCGCGCCTCCGATGCCTGCCGCGCCGATCCCGACTCCGAGGCGACCCGCGGCGCCGGTTCCGCATCCCCCGGCGCGCTCAGCTCCGCGGCCGAGAGGCCGAGCTTCCGAAGCAGCTTCACCGCCTGTCGCTTCTCGGCGTCCGTCAAACCGGAAACCGCGCGGGCGATCGCCTGCCCGTGCGCCGGAAAAATGCTCCGGATCAGCCGCTCCCCTTCCTTCGTCAGCGCCGCGTAGCTCGCCCGCCGGTCGGTGGCGCACGGGCGCCGCTCCGCCAGTCCCTTCCCCGCCAGCCGGTCGACCAGGTAGGTGATGCCACCGCTCGAAACCAGGATCTTCCGCTGCACTTCGACGAGCAGCATGGGACCCTTGTGGTAGAGCGCCTCGAGCACCGCGAACTCTCCTTCGCTCAGGCCGTGTCGCTCCTGGTCCGCCACCGCGTGGCGCCGCACGGCCGCGGCGGCCCGGGCGAGGACGACCCACAGCTTCAGCGGAAGCTCGTTGTCTGTCATTTCACGGCTCCTCTGTGCGCCAGCGTTTACCACAGTACTAAGGTATCATCTCAGGCGGGGCGAGTCAATAGCTCATTAGCGGATTCCGGATTCCGGATTCCGGATACCGGATACCGGATACCGGATACCGGATACCGGATACCCGAAACCGCTACTCGAGCATCGCCTTCATGTTGGCGAAGAAATCGCGGCGCAGGTCGGCGGACTCCTCGGGAGAAAGGAGCCGGCCGGCGGATTTGCGGTCGAGGAGCGATTCGGGGATGTCGGCGAGGTAGCGGGACGGCAGGACGTCGAGCAGCTCGCCGCCCTTTCGGCGGGCGCGGCACATGGAGAGGGACAGTCGGCTGCGCGCGCGGGTGATGCCGACGTAGAGGAGGCGCCGCTCCTCGTCGAGGTCGGCGCCGCCCTCGCGATCTCGCCGGCGGATTTCCCGAGGTCGCCGACCGCGCGATCCGCTTCATGGTGGTCGAGGGAGAGGTCGTCCTCGAGAAGCGGACGGGGCGACGCTGACCTCAGCCTGAACAGCAACGAGACGCCGTACGGCATCGTCGACCTGGAGTAAGGCGGTCCCGCGCGCGACGCGCGTCACCGCCCGGCCAGGGCTTCCTCGGTGCCGATCACCAGCACCCGCGAGCCGCCGTCGAGATCGAAGGCCGCACGTGCGGCGTCGCTCGAGCCGGCGGCGAGGAGGCCGGCGAAGCCCGCGATGCCGGACGGGCCGACGTCGAGCGGCTGACCCAGACCGCCTCCGGCGGCGGCGGCCAGCGCCGCCGCGCACGTCGCATCATCTATGGCGATCACGCCGTCGACCCACTCGCAGAGGACCGGCCACGCGGCTGCCGACACGCGGCCGGCGGCGAGGCAGTCCATCGACGTGTGGAGGTCGCCTTCGATCCACGCCGCAGCGTCGTTCGCCTCCAGGCTGCGCAGCACGCACGCCGCGGCCTCGGGCTCGACGAGGACGACGCGCGGCGCGGCGCCACCCAGGCGACGGCCAAGCTGCATGACCAGGGCTGCCGCCATGGTGCCGACACCTGCCTGGAGGAACGCGTGCGTGGGCGGTGGCGCGTCGCCGAGCGCGTCCAGGATCTCCTCGACGATCACGGCGTAGCCGGCCATGATCCGTAGAACGCCGACATCGTCCGGTCGGTCGCTGGTATCCGACACCACCACCCAGCCTTCCCGCTCCGCATCGCCTCGAGCCAGTTCGACCGCTGCGTCGTAGCTACCACCCACACGAACGGTGCGGGCGCCGAGCGCGCGGATCCGCCGCTCCCGCTCCGCCAATGCGTGATCCGGCAGGTAGATGACCGCTTGGCACCCGAAGCGCGCCGCGGCCCACGCGACGGCGCGGCCGTGATTGCCGTCGGTCGCGCAACACAGCGTGGGCTGCGGCTCGCCCGCCATCCTCGCCTCCTCGACCGCGCGCTGCACCGCGTACGCCGCGCCGGTGGCCTTGAAGCTGCCGGCGGCGAAGCGCGTCGACTCGTCCTTGTACAGCAGTTCCGCCACGCCCACCCGCCGCGCGCCCGTCGACAGGCGCCGGAGGGGCGTCGCGCGATACTCCGGCCAGGAGGCGAGCGCCGCCAGCGCCTCGTCCACATCGCCATTGGTCAGCAGGCGATGGATCACTGCGACATCCCGCGGCAGGCGAGGCGCCGGGCGCGTCCAGAGGCGTGCATTCATCGATGGCCGGGTCGGTGCGGTTCGGGGATCCGGATCCGCCGGGAGCTTATCGTTCCGTCCACGACAGCGCCTCTTGCGCGTCCTTAATCAATCGATTAATTAGGGCGCATGAGCGACAAGGAGACGGCCGGCCGCATCCTCGACGCCGCCGCGGAACTGTTCTCGACGCGCGGCTTCGCGCGCACGACGATCCGCCAGATCGCGGACCGTGCGGCCGCGAACAGCGCGCTGATCTACTACTACTTCGGCAGCAAGGGCGGCCTGCTGGAGGCGCTGGTGGAAAAGGTGCAGGACGCGGTGCACGCGAACCTGAAGCGTGCGCTGGGGCTGAGCGGCACGCCGCGCGAGAAGCTGGCGCGCTTCATCGCGCTGCAGGTGGAGCTGCTGCGGCGACGTTCTCCGCTGCTGCGCATCCTGATGCGGGAGGTGCTGAACCAGAACGAGCTGGTGTTGTTCGCGCTGCGGCGAGCGGTGGAGCCGAACCTCGCGCTGGTGACGGGCCTCATTCGCGAAGGGATCGACGCGGGAGAGTTTCGCGAGGTCGATGCGACGCTGGCGGCGCGCACGCTGATCGGGTCGCTGCTGGTGCCGGTGGTGCTCGCGCCGCTGGTGCTGGGGGACGACGGCTCGATCGAGACCGATGTGCTGACCGAGCACATCATCGGGCTCTACCTCGGGGGGATCGAGGCATGAGGCGACGACTCGCCTGGCTCCTGCTGCCGCTGGCCCCGGTCGCATGCGATGGAGGCGACGACGTGGTGGCGCGCGGCTGGATCGAGGGACGCGAGGTGGCCGTCGCGCCGATGACCGGCGGGCGGCTGCTGTCGGTGCTGGTGGAGGAGGGCGAGCTGGTCCGGCGTGGCGATACGGTGGCCGTGCTGACGCGGGGTGCGACGACGGCGGAGGCCGGAGCGGCGCGTGCGCGTGCGGAGGCGGCAGCCGCGCGGCTGCGGGAGCTGGAGCGGGGCGCGCGGCCGGAGGATATCGGCGCGGCGCGAGCGGAGCTGCAAGGTGCCGAAGCGGAGCTCGCGCGGGCGCGGGCGGAGCTGGAGCGGCTCGAGTCGCTCGATTCGCTGGACTTCGTTGCGGAACAGCGGATGGACGACGCGCGCGCGGTAGCGCTGCGTGCCGCTTCGCGGCGCGACGTCGCGCGGGAAGCGCTGACGCGCCTGCAGCGCGGTGCCCGTCCCGAGCAGGTGGAGGCGGCGCGGGCGGAGCTGGACGCGGCGCGCGCCGCGCTGGCGGCGGCCGAGTCCGTCGCGGGCGAGCTCGTGCTGACGTCGCCCGTGTCGGGCCCGGTGCTGGTGCGGGTGTTCGAACCGGGCGAGGTGGTGGGCGCGGGCGCGCCGGTGATCACGGTGCTCGCCGGCGACGAGCGCTGGGTGCGAGTGTGGCTGCCGCAGGTCGCACTCGGCGCAGTGCGGGTCGGGACGCGCGCGCGCCTGTCGATCGATCCCCTGCCGGACACGACCTTCAGCGGCACGGTCACGTCGATCGCGTCGCGTGCCGAGTTCACGCCGCGCGTCGCGCTGACGGAGGACGAGCGCGCGGATCTGATGTACGCGGTGCGGCTGCGCGTGGACGACCCGGGCGGCCGACTGCACGTGGGTCTGCCGGTGGAAGCGCGCTTCGGCGAAGCGGATGCCGACTGACGCTCCCGCCGGCGACGGCGGCGTGCAGCACACGGGCGGCGGCGAGCACGTCATCGTCTGCCGCGACCTGCACAAGAGCTTCGGCGCGATCGAGGCGGTCAAGGGGGTGTCGCTCGACATCCGCCGCGGCGAGCTGTTCGGCGTGCTGGGCCCGAACGGCTCGGGCAAGACGACGCTGCTGCGCATGCTGTGCGGTCTGCTCGAGCCCACTTCGGGCACCGCCATCGTCGCCGGCTACGACGTGCGCCGCGAAGCCGACCGGATCCGCGAGCGCGTCGGTTACATGTCGCAGAAGTTCGGGCTGTACGAGGACCTGACGGTCATCGAGAACCTCGAGTTCTACGCCGAGATCTACGGCCTGAAAGGCGCCCGCCGCGACGCGCGCATCGACGCGATGATCGACATGGCGGGTCTGGCCGGGCGAACGCGGCAGTTCGCGGGCACGCTGTCCGGCGGCTGGAAGCAGCGGCTCGCGCTCGGCTGCGCCATCGTGCACCAGCCCGCCGTGCTGCTGCTGGACGAGCCGACGGCCGGCGTGGATCCGGCCTCCCGTCGCACGTTCTGGCGCATCATCGACCGGCTCGCCGACGAGGGCGGCACGACGATCCTGGTCACCACGCACTACATGGACGAGGCCGAGCGCTTCGGCCGCGTCGCCTTCATCTCGTTCGGCGACCTGATCGCGGTGGGCGGCCCGCAGCAGGTGGTCGCCGCGCATCCGGGCGCGGCATCGCTCGAGGACGTGTTCGTCATGCTGCAGGACGCGGATGACGCCGGCGTCGCCGACCGGGTCGGGGCGAGCGCGCGCACCGTGACACCGCCATGAACCGCACCCGCTTGATGGCGATCGCGCGCAAGGAGCTGCGGCAGCTCCGGCGCGACCCGCCGACGCTCGGCATGATGTTCGGCGTGCCGGTGATCCAGCTGCTGCTGTTCGGCTTCGCCATCCGGACCGACGTGCGCGACCTGCCGCTGGCCATCTACGACGCCGCGCCTTCCAGCGAGAGCCGCGAGCTGGCCGCGCGACTGGAGGCGACGGGCAACTATCGCATCGCGGCTCGGGCCAACGGTTACGACGAGGCGCACGAGTGGCTCACGGAGGGGCGCGTCCGGGCAGCGCTCATCATCCCGCCCGACTACGCGCGGCGGCTGCTGCGTGGGGAGCGCGCACCCGCGCAGCTCCTGATCGACGCGGCCGACCCGATGGCGTCGCAATCGGCAATCGCCGCGGCGGGCACACTCGCGCTGGCGACGCTCGACGCAGCGACGGGCACCGCCTCGCTGCTGGAACCCGCCGCACGCGGACGCGGCAGCATCGATCTGCGGGTGCGACCGCTCTACAACCCCGGGCTGCGCACGCCGACGTACATCGTGCCCGGGATCATCGGCGTGCTGCTCAGCCTGACGCTGATGTTGATCACGTCGTTGGCGCTGGTGCGCGAGCGCGAACGGGGCACGCTCGAGCAGCTCATCGTCACGCCGATCACGAGAAGCGAGCTGATGGTCGGCAAGGTCGCACCCTACGTGGTCATCGGCTACGTGCAGATGACCGCCGTGCTGCTACTGGGCTGGCTGGTGTTCGACGTGCCGGTGCGTGGCAGCCTCACGCTGTTCTACGTGATCTCGCTCGCCTTCATCATCGCGAACCTGGGCCTCGGTCTCTTCTTCTCGACCGTTGCCCGCAACCAGCAGCAGGCGATGATGCTCGGCTTCATGTTCCTGCTGCCCAACATCCTGCTATCCGGCTTCATGTTCCCGCGCGAGGCGATGCCCGAAGCCGCGCAGTGGCTCGGCGCCGCCCTGCCGCTCACCTACTATCTCGAGGTCCTGCGCGGCATCATCCTGCGCGACGCCGGACTCGCCGCGCTGTGGCAGGAAACCGCCATCCTCGCCGGCTTCGCCCTGTTGCTCCTCGGCGGCAGCGTCGTGCGTTTTTCGAAGACGCTGGAGTAGCGGCGGCGCCTTCGGCGCCGCCGCAGTCGTCGGTCATCAGTCGTCAGTGATTCGTCGCGCGCGACTTCCTTCGCGTCGCCTCGCTGGCCTCGAAGGGAAGCGGCTCCGCAACCCGAAGATCGCGGAGCCGCACTGACGACTGATAACTGATAACTGACAGATGACTTTTGCCAACCTCTCCTTACTCGCGATTGGCGGCTTATTCGTCGGCGTTCCGATCGTGCTGCACTTGCTGATGCGCCAGGAGCCGAAGCGG
>DATKDR010000100.1:0-12657 GCA_035512635.1 Longimicrobiales bacterium
TGCCGCGCTCCACACGACCCGTCGCCACCGTGCCCCGACCCGTGATCGTGAACACGTCCTCGACCGGCATCAGGAACGGCTTCGCGATGTCGCGCTCCGGCTCCGGAATCCAGGTGTCGATCGCGTCCATCAGCTCGGTGATCTTCTGGCCCCACTCGTTCTCCGGATCCCCCGACTCGAGCGCCTTCAGCGCACTGCCGCGGATCACCGGCGTGTCGTCGCCCGGGAAGTCGTACTCGCTCAGCAGCTCACGCACCTCGAGCTCCACCAGGTCGATCAGCTCCTCGTCGTCGACCATGTCCACCTTGTTCAGGAAGACCACGATGTAGGGCACGTTCACCTGACGGGCGAGCAGAATGTGCTCGCGCGTCTGCGGCATGGGGCCGTCCGCCGCGCTCACCACCACGATCGCGCCGTCCATCTGCGCCGCACCCGTGATCATGTTCTTCACGTAGTCGGCGTGTCCCGGACAGTCCACGTGCGCGTAGTGCCGCTTCACCGTCTCATATTCGACGTGCGCCGTCGCTATCGTGATGCCGCGCTCGCGCTCTTCCGGCGCCTTGTCGATCTGGTCGAACGCCACGAACTGCGCGAGTCCCTTCTTCGCCTGGATCTCCGTGATCGCCGCCGTCAGCGTCGTCTTGCCGTGGTCCACGTGCCCGATCGTGCCCACGTTCACGTGCGGCTTCGTACGCTCGAACTTCGCCTTGCCCATTGGCTGCCTCTGTCCTCGTTTCGATCGTGTCGACGCCCCTGAGAGCTCGCGGTGGGGATTGAACCCACGACCTCGTCCTTACCAAGGACGCGCTCTGCCACTGAGCTACGCGAGCACTGGCGCAAGAGATGCGACGCGCACGAGAGCGTCCGATCGTCTGGCTCGCTCCGCACGCGCCGCCGCTGTACCGCCCTCGCTGTGTGCGCGCGGACTGCTCGCCTGCCCGTCGCGCCGGTCGCCGTCACGGCAGGCATTTTGCGCTCCGCTTCGGCGACAGACAGGTAGTATACCAAGGGCTCCGGGGTGCGTCAACCGGGGGGAGGGCGCCGCTTCCGCGCCCAGGGCGGCTGACGCCGCAGCGGGTTGCGCGCGGATCTCAGAAGGGGGTGTCGGGGCCCCAGTCGAGCCTGGTGATGGAGAACGACAGCTGCGCGATGTCGGTACGCGGGCAGGAGGTGAGGTTGCCCTCGTCGTCGTACTCGAGATCGAACAGCTGCTGCTCCCACACGATGTCGATGCTCGCGCCGTCGTCGGAGACGGATCCGTCGTAGCTCGCGAGCTCGGTTTTCTCGAGGTGACCGGCATCCACGCACGCGGGCGGGTTGCACACCTTGAGATCGGTTCCGCGCAGCGTGTTGATGGCGGCGCCCGTGTTCAGGTCGCCGCTGAATGCCTGGCCAGCTTCCCCGCACGTCAGTGTGCCGGTCTCGATGGTGGCCGTCGTGGCCTGGAAGGTCTGACGGATCCGCAGGATCCGCTCCCCATCGAGCCAGCGGCCATTCAGGCAGTGCTGCACCCGCAGCGGCCACATCTGCTGCGCGGGAGACTCGCCGCCGCCGACGGTACCAATCAGATGGAGCTGGTCCGCCGTCCCCAGGCCGAATTGCCTGGAGGCGTACCGGAATAGGTGTGCGAAACCGACCGAAATGGAAGGCGTGATCTCGCCGAAGGGAGTCAAGGCGGAGATCATCACCTGATAGGGGAAGACGCCCGCCTCGCCCGAAACCATCGCCTGCACCTGGATGACCTGGTGCGGCGAAACGGGCCAGCCCACGCACGCGGGCACGATCGGCAGGATGGGGGCGCCCAGGTGCACATACACCGGCTGCATCAGCGATGCGGCGGCGGCCCGGGCCGGAGTGGTGACGGTCGGGGCGGCAGCGGCGGACGCATCGGGCGCGCGACCCGCGGCGGGCGCGGCGGCGGTGCCCGGCACGCCCGCACCCGCCGGCAGCGCGTGGAGCGCGTCCGCGGCGATCGATTCGCTGGCGCTGCCGATGAAGAAGAGCACGTCGCCCGCCGGATAGTAGTAGGACCGCGTGCCGTCCGGGTGATCGCCATGGGTGGCGCGCAGCACGCTCCTCCCGCCGACATCACGCCGCTCGAAATCGACGAGACCGCCGGTGGCGCCCTCCATTTCACCGGCAAACGCCTGGAGGCGCGTCGTCCACTCCAGACCGGAGACACGGAACGCTCCGATCTGCAGGTCGACGGTCGAATCCTGCGGCAGTCCGATCGCGAGCTTCAGGTCCGACGGCACGACACCCATCGCAGCGAGGGCGCTGCTCCAGCTCTCGTCGGCGGAGTCGACGAGGCCATCGCCGTCGATTTCGGTGATGTCGAGGCGGGTGCCCGCGATCTCCGGCGGAAGCATGCCGTCGAACGTCGTCGTATCCGCAGGCTCGGTCGACGAATCGCAGGCAGCCAGCGCCACGGCGCAGCAGAGGGCCGCGCCCACAGCCATCGAGCGTGTCATGGGGTCCCCTGGAGGTCGGGAGGGACGAACGCGCCGCGACGCTCGCCGCCGGCGTCGGCAGAAGAAAAAACTCGCGTCGGATGCGGGGCGGGCCGCGCGGCCGGTGAGGCTGCGGCGGTCGGAGGAACGGCCCTCATCTCCACGATGCCGCGGCCGGGCCGATGAGTCAACGGCCTCGTTCCCGTCAGGCCTACCGACTTCCGCGCGGGTTCGGCCGCGCGCGTGTCGTGTGCGAAGTTGCCAGGATGCGCTCGAGCCAGGAACCACTCGAGCGATCCTCAGGCATGGGTCCGAACGGGAATTCCAGCAATGCGAGCGACGGATCCCGTGCCTGAAGGGTGCCCTGGCTCGACGTGATGGCAAACGCGTAAAGGCGTCGCCGAAGCGGCGCCGAAGGTGATCGCCGGCGAAGCCGTCCGGCAGCACTTCCTCCACGCGCAGCGTGTACCGGCCTCCCTGTGGACGCGAATCCACGAGGCGTACCCGGAGCGAGTAGAGTCAGCGCTGTTGGGCCACGAGGGCGATCGGCTCGAGTTCGTACCCCGTATCCACGTCCTCCAAAGGCTGGCCACCGGGGGCGACGATTTCGATCGCAATGTCGACCCCGTCCTGCTCCGCGACCGCGAGCAGCCGATCCCCCTCCTCGAGCAGCACGTGGTAGCGGTCGATCCGACGCTCGCCGTGTGCGAACTCACGTTCGACAGCAGAGCCGGGTTCGATAAGCAGCGCCCGGGACGAGTCGCCGGCGACCCGCCTGCACGAGGAGGTGAGAAAGGCAAAGCAGCGTCGTGGCGAGCGCAAAGAGTGACCGCTTCACCGCGCAATCCTCCACACCACGTGACGAGAAGGAAAAGCCCCTGCGCCGTAGGTTCGACCGGCACAGGGCCTTTCAGAGAGCGGGAGACGGGATTCGAACCCGCGACCCTCAGCTTGGAAGGCTGATGCTCTAGCCAACTGAGCTACTCCCGCGGGTGCGCGCGAGGCTGCCGCGCGGGTGGAAGGTCGCGGCGACGGGTGCGGCGGTCAAGGAACTGCGGCGCTCAGACGGTGCTGGCGGAACGGAGGGGCAGCGGCTCGACGGGGGAGCTGGGCACGGCGGGCAGGGCGAAGCGGAAGCGGACGCCGCGGCCGGGCAGGTTCTGGACGTCGATGCGCCCCTGATGCGCGAGCACGGCGGCCTTCGCGATGGCGAGACCGAGACCGACGCCGGCCTCCGGCTCGCGGCCCTGGTAGTGCTTCTCGAAGACGTGCAGGATCTGGTCGGGCGGAATGCCGGGACCGGAGTCGATGACCTCGAAGACGACGAGGTCGCCATCGGGTCGAATGGCGACGCCGACCGAGCCGCCGCGTGGGGTGACGCGCAGCGCATTGCCGATGAGGTTGGCGAAGACGTCGACGCGGAGGACGTCGGGGTCGGCGATGATGAACGGAGGCGTGTGCGCGTCGAGGTGCAGGTCGAGAGTGACGCCGCGCTCCTGCGCGAGCGGTACGTATTCGCGCTCGAGGGCGGCGAGAAAATGGCGCAGGTAGATCTCCTCCAGCCCGAGCATGAGTGCGCCGGACTCCATGCGACTGATCTCGAGGAGCTGATCGAGGCGCCGGCGGAGCACGTCGCTCTGCTCCGAGAGATCGTCGAGCAGGGCGCGCTCGCGTTCGGTGAGCCGGTCGTTCGCCTCTTCGCGGATCAGCTCGGCGTAGCCGCCGATGACGCCGATGGGAGTCTTCAAGCCGTGTGTCGCGACGCCGATGAACTCCGCCTTCATGCGATCGAGCTGGGCGAGGCGGAGGGTCATGGCGCGGAAGGAACCGAAGAGCTCGCCGAGCTCGTCGGAGCGCTCGTAGGGCAGGCCGCGCGGCACATCGAAGACGCCGTCGGCGACGCGCTGCATGGCCACGCTCAGGAGGGCGAGCGGACTGCTGAGGACGCCGGCCGCGGCGACGGCGAGCGCACCGGCCAGGATGAGCGCGACGAGCATGGCCATGGTCACGGCGGTGGTCGCCGCGTCGGCGCTGCGCTCCGCGGCCGCGACGCCGGCCGCTGTGTGGTCGTCGATCGCGGCGGCAAGCTGGGGCACCGAACCGAGCACGTCGTTCAGGAGCGGATCGACGGCGATCTCGCGGTACTCGGTCGCCGCGCCGAGCAACCCGGCGGCGACGAGCGCGTCGATGCGCGTGGTGACTTCGGCGAGCTGCGTCATCGGCAGGTCGGCCCGCGCCACCTCGTCGGCGTAGCCGCCCGCCTTCAGCGCATCGAGCTCGACGTGCGCGTCGCGCATGTGACGCCACATCAGCTCCGAATACTCCGGGTCGGTGGCGGCGATGTAGAGGCGCTGGTAGCGGTCGAACTGCTCGAGGGCGGTGCGGAGGCGGCCGATGGAGAACGCGGAGGTGGCCGCCTGCTTGCGCATGTCGAGGGCGATATCGCGGACCTCGGCGACGCGGGTGACGCCGTAGATGGCCGGCGCCGCCATGATCGCGATGACGGCCAGCAGGCTGAGGAGGAAGCGGAGCCGAAGGGTCACTACATCGACACGCGCGCCGACGAACGGCGGCCGGATGCGCGGCGGCCGGGCTTGGCCAGCGCCGCCAGCCGCTCGTTGAGCTGGCGCAGCTCCCGCGAGAGTCGATCGCGATCCGCCACGAGATCGTGGATGCGCTCGACCAGCGCCTGCGCGTCGTTGCCGTCGTACGGCGCGGGGAGCGGCGGCAGCACCGACGCCACCGAATCGGGCGCGACCGCGCGCGGCAGCTGCTCCGCGGCCTCGGCCTGGAGGACGGGGATTTCAGGCCCGACGCGCAGCAGCGCCTCGACGACCTGGGGATCGAACTGTGCCCCCGCCTCGCTCTCGATCTCGGTCAGTGCGTCACGGATGCTCCACGCGTGCTTGTACGGCCGCTCGTGGGTGAGCGAATCGAACACGTCGGCGACCGCGACGATGCGTCCGGCGACGGGGATGTCCGCTCCACGCAGCGCGTTCGGGTAGCCCGCGCCGTCCCAGCGCTCGTGATGACTGATGGCGACCTCTTCGGCGAGTCGCAGCAGCGGGTGCCGGCTGCCGGCGAGGATGTTCGCGCCGATCACGGTGTGCGTCTGCATCACCACGATCTCGGCTGCGTCGAGCCGCTCCGGCTTGAGCAGGATGGAATCGGGAATGCCGATCTTGCCGATGTCGTGCAGGGGCGCCGCGCGCCGCAGCAGCTCGTGCGCTTCCGTCGGCAGGCCGAGCACCTGCGCGAGCCGGCCGGAGAGCCGACCGACGCGCAGCGTGTGACGGCCGGTCTGATCGTCCCGATACTCGGCCGCGCGCGCGAGCCGGTACAGCACGTCCAGGCGCGCCTCCTCCAGCTCGCGCGTGCGCTCCTCGACCCGGTGCTCGAGCAGCTCGTTGTGCACGCGCAGCTGCTCGTGCAGGTAACGCGTCTCGAGAAGATTCCGAACCCGCAGCCGCAGCTCGGCCGGACTGAGCGGCTTCGTCATGAAATCCTTCGCGCCGGCCGAAAGCGCGCGACGCCGGATGTCCGGCGCGGGATCGGCCGTCACGACGAGCGCAGGCAGGTAGCGGCCGGGCCCGATGATGCGCCGCATGTGCGCCAGGAAGCCGAAGCCGTCGAGGTGCGGCATGACGATGTCCAGCACGACGAGATCCGGATTCAGCTGCTTCAGCCGATCGGCGGCCGCGAGGGGATCCGAAAAGGCGAGCAGTGCGCCATAGCCTTCCGGCTCGAGCACGCGCAGCATGAACTCGAGATTGGCCGGTTCGTCGTCGAGCAGAAGGACGCGCGCGTCCTCACGCCACCGCGTCTGGTCCCCGACCGGATCGATCTGCGTCATGGCACTCCAGCGCTGGAGCGGAACCGGCACCCGTCACCGGACGGTTCGGATCAGAAATGGTGCAGCGCGATGCGATGGAAGCGCCCGATCCCGGCCTGGGGGCCGAAACCGGGCGAGCGGGCCGTCGTTCCTACGGCGACATGGAGCTGACGCGGGGAATCGAACCCCGAACCTGCTGATTACAAATCAGCTGCTCTGCCAATTGAGCTACGTCAGCGGGACGGCGCCTGGTGTTGTCGTCCTCCCCAAGATTAGGCGCCACACGTGCTTTAGTCCACCCCCTTCAGCCGAAGGTGGCGCCGTCAGCCCTTCCGCCAGCGGATACCCTGGGGGGTATCCTCCACGAGGATGCCGGCGGCCGAGAGCTCGTCGCGGATCGCGTCCGCGGCGGGGAAATCGCGGCGGGCCCGGGCGTCGGCGCGGGCGGCGAGCCGCTCCTCCACCCACCGGGCCAGCTGGCTGTCGTCGTCCGTGCCGGTCTCGCTGCGGAACAGGCGGATGACGTTGAGGACCTCATCGATGCGATCGAGAGCGGAGCGCAGCGCGTCGAGCTCGTCCGGGGCGGCCGCGGGGGAGCGATCGAGTGCGGCGTTGCCTTCGCGCACGAGGCCGAAGAGAGCGGCGAGGGCGGCGGGCGTGTTGAGGTCGTCGTCGAGCGCCTCCTGGAAGGCGAGGAGCGCGCGCTGGGCGACGGGCTGGAGCCCGGCGCTCGCCTGCTCGTCGACGGCCGTGCGCTCCACGCGCTCGGCGAACTCTGCGACCCGTCGCAGCGCGTTGCGGGCGTCGTCGAGCGCGCGCGCGGAGAAGTTCAGCTCGCGACGGTAGTGACCGGCGAGCAGCGCGTAGCGGAGCACGGCGGACGGGTAGCCGTCACCGTCGAGGACGTCGGCGACGCCGACGACGTTGCCGACCGATTTGGACATCTTCGCGTCGTCGATGCGCAGGTGTTTGCTGTGCAGCCAGTAGCGCACGAAGGGTTTGCCGGTGGCGGCTTCGGACTGCGCGATCTCGTCCTCGTGATGCGGGAAGACGAGGTCCTCCCCGCCGGTGTGGATGTCGAACGTCTCGCCGAGCTCGTGCATGCTCATGGCGGAGCACTCGAGGTGCCAGCCGGGCCGGCCCTCGCCCCAGGGGGTGTCCCACACGGCGCCCACCTGCCGGTCGACGTCGCGTGCGCGCTTCCAGAGGGCGAAGTCGCGTGCGTCGTTTTTGGCGTATTCGTCCGCGAGACCGTCTACAGGGGCAGGCGCGGGCGCGGGGGCAGGCGCGGGGGTGTCGCCTCCTGAGCGGTCGCTATCAGGAATCGCCTGGCGCGACGCCAGTCCCGCGCCGGACTGGAGGCCTTCGACGTCGAGCTGCGAGAGCCGGCCATAGGGGTCGAAGGAGGAGACGTCGAAGTAGACGGAGCCGTCGTCGCCGACGTAGGCGTGGCCGTTGTCGATGAGGCGACGGACGAGCTCGACCATGCGGTCGATGTGGTGCGTCGCGCGCGGGTAGCTGTCGGCGCGCAGCGCTCCGAGGCGATCGAGGTCGGTGAAGAAGCGGTCGACGACGGGAGCGGTGAACTCGTCGAGCGAGAGGCCGTCGCGCGCCGCGCCGGCGATCGTCTTGTCGTCGACGTCGGTCAGATTCATCACGAAGCGGACGTCGAAGCCCTTCCAGCGGAGATAGCGCACCAGCACGTCGTTGAAGAGGAACGTGCGGTAGTTGCCGATGTGCGGCTGGCGGTAGACGGTCGGGCCGCAGGCGTAGACGCGGACGTGGCCGGGCCGGAGCGGCTCGAACGGACGGAGCGAGCGCGAGAGGGTGTCGTAGAAGCGAAGCATGGGGCGGAAGAGTGGCCGCCGCGCTTCAGGGAATCAAGCGGATCTCCGAAACCCTCCAGGCGTCGCCGAGCCACTGGAGGCCGAAATAGACGGTGCGCTCGATGGGCACCTGTGTGCCGCGCGGGCGCGTCGTCCAGGTGATGGCGCCGAAGGCGCGCGGCGGCGAGCCGCCCACGCGTTCGAGCATGCCGAAGGTGACGCCGACGGTCTCGCCCTGCTCGAAGAGCTGGCGCAGCAGCGCGGAGGCCTGTCGCTCGCTGAGCGGCCCCATGTGCCCGTCCGACGCGTCGATGGAGAGGCCGCCGGGCATCATGTGGCGCGCGACCGCGGACGCGTCACCCCGCGCCCACTGCATGGCGACGGCGCGAAACGACGACTGGAGGTCCGCCTGCGACGTCTGTGCGGCGGCGGCGGCGGGCAGCGCGCACAGGGCGAGAAGCGCGAGCAGAGGCCTCATGCGACCCCCGTGGCGAGGCTGAGCTCGTCGCGCAACGCGAGGACCACGGCGAGCGGATCCGAAGCCTCGTGCACCGGACGTCCGACGACCAGATAATCCGCGCCGGCGCGTGCGGCGTCACCCGCGGTGGCGGTGCGCGACTGGTCGTCGGCGGCCGCGCCGGCGGGTCGGATGCCGGGCGTGACGACGACGAACCCCGAGCCGTGGCGCCGCTTGAGGGCTTCGACCTCGAGGGCCGACGCGACGACGCCCTGGAGCCCGCAGGCGAGCGCGAGCGCCGCCAGACGATCGACCTCGCCGCGAAGCGAAGGAACCGATCGGCCCCACACCTGCTCGACGTCGGATGACGACAGCGAGGTGAGGAGCGTGACGGCGACGATCACGGGACCGTCGTCGCCGGCCGCCTCGGCGGCGGCGCGCAGCATGCCGTCGCCGCCCGCCGCGTGCACCGTCAGCAGATCGACGCCGAGGTCGCGCGCCGCGACGACGGCGGACGCGACGGTATTCGGGATGTCGTGGTACTTGAGGTCGAGGAAGACGCGCTTGCCGCGATCGCGGAGCGCGCGCACGACGGACGGGCCGCTGGACGTGAACAGCTCCGCGCCGACCTTGTAGAAGTCGACGGCATCGCCCAGCCGATCGACGAGGTCGAGCGCCTGCGCGTCATCGGAGCGATCCAGTGCGATGATCAGGTCTGCCATCGGTAGCGCCGTGAGCGCGTCGGGTCAGTCGAAGCGGGCGGAACCGACCAGCCCGGCGAGGTCCGGGATGCGGTGCCGAACGCAGTAGCGCGTCAGTTCCGACAATACACGGGGCGCCGCGCGTGGGTCCGCGAAGCTGGCCGTGCCGATCTGCACGAGCGAGGCGCCGGCGAGCAGGTACTGCACCACGTCCGCGCCGGTGCGGACGCCGCCGGAGCCTATGATGGGGACGTCGACGCGCCTGCGCGCCTGCCAGACGGCGTGCACGCCCATGGGCAGAAGGGCGGGGCCGCTGACGCCGCCGGCGCCCGCGCCGAGCAGCGGCCGTCGCGTGGCGGGGTCGAAGAGCAGACCGGGGAACGTGTTCGAGAGCGTGAGGCCGTCGGCACCGGCGGCGACCGCCACTTCCGCCATGCGGCCGATGTCCGGCACGTTGGGCGCGAGCTTCGCGACGATCGGCCGGCGGGTGGCGGCGCGCGCGGCGGCGATCACCTCGGCCAGCGTATCCTCGCGCGCGCTGAAGAGGGCGCCGCCCTCCTTCACGTTGGGGCAGGACACGTTCACCTCGAAGGCGACGAAGCCCTGCTCGGCGTCGAGCGCACGCACGACCTGCGCGAACTCCTCCGGCGTCCGTCCCGCGACGTTCACGAGCACGCGCGCGTGCGTGAGTCGACGCGCGAGCCAGGGCAGCTTTTCGCTCCGGAACCGCTCGAGTCCGACGTTGGCGAGACCGATCGAGTTGAGCATGCCGGCTGCGAATTCGGCGGCGCGCGGCGCGGGGTTCCCCTCCCTGGGCTCCGGCGTCACGGCCTTGGTGACGAGACCGCCCAGCGCATCGATGTCGATGATGCCGTCGAGCTCGCGGCCGTAGCCGCAGGTGCCGGCGGCGAGCAGGAGCGGGTTCTGGAAGCTCGTGCCGAAGAGGGCCTGCCGGAGATCGGGAGTCATTGGACCGCCGGCCGCACGGAATCGCCCGGCTGGGGCGGAAGCACGCGATCATCGGGTATCGTATCGCGGAGCGAGGTGGTGTCGACGGCGAGGAACGAATCGACGAGCGCGAGGTCTTCCCGCAGACAGGCGGCGTTGACGCTGTCGCGACGGATGCCGGCCAGGCCGAGGCTGTCGGCGAGCAGGCCGCAGGTGAGGCGCAGGCTGTCCGCGCGCGCAACCATCGTGAGGCTGTCCAGGTTGGCGATCGCCTCGCCGACCGCGAGATCCCGCTGCTCGGTCGCCCGCCCCGCGCGCTCGATCAGGCCCCTGAGCGCCTGGTCGAGCCGCGCCTCCGATTCCTCGTAGCCTGCGGCGGCCGAACCGCGCGCGGCGACGGCGTAGGGATCGCCGGCGGCCGCAATGCGCTCCCGCAGTGCCGCCGCCTGCTCGGGCGTCGGATCGAGCTGGAGCGCGGCAAGACGCGCCTTCGTCGACCACGGACCGCCACCCGCCATCTCGGCGTAGCCGATGAAGAGCGCGCGTGCGAGCGCGTGCGCGCCGAGCCGATCCCGCGCCACCTCGGCCGCGCCGAAGAGGGCGAGCGGCTGCCCGCGCTGCGCCTGGTCGAGGAGCGTCTCGACGAGGCCGATCGAGTGGATCAACGGACGCACGCGCTGCCGCGCGAGGGCCGGAAGCAGGACTCGACGCACCTCGGTCAGATGCGCGGGCTCGGTGGCCGCCGCGAGCAGCAGGCGCGCCATCAGCTCCCGCGCGCTGTTCGCCGCGGCGTCCGCCGAGCGGGTGGCGGCGTGCTCCAGCTCCTGGAGCGCGAGCGCCGTATCCCCCGCGGCGGCGGCATGGCGGGCGCGCTCCACGACGAGCTCGTCGCGCACCTCACCGGCCCAGGGCGCGCGCGGCGCAGGCTCGAGCGCTGCGCGCGCCTGCGCGCCACCCCAGCGCGCCGCGACCGCGTCGGCCAGACGCGCGATGCTGTCGGAGTGCAGGTCGCCCGCCGGATCGGCCAGGAGCCGGTGAAACGCATCGATGGCGAGCGCCGGCCGATCGTGCTCGATGGCGCGGCCGATCTGCTCCAGCGCCGCGGCGCGCCCGAGCGCGTCCTCCCGAGCGGCCGCGTGCGACAGGTCCGCCCACGCGGAGTCGGTCTGCCCGAGCTCGAAGCGGGCGCGCGCGCGCCACAGGCGTGCGAAGCCCTCGATGGCGGTGCCGCGTTCCAGGCGCGCGAGCGACTGGTCGAGCATGGCCGCGGCGTCCGCGGGCTCCTCCAGGCAGTAGCGCGCGGCACCGATGTAGGCGCGCGCACGCGCGGCCACCTCCGCGTCGGACGTCTCCCGCAGGACGCGACCGAGCGCGGCCTCGGCGGCGCGACAATCCCCGAGCGCGAACTGGTTCTGACCGACGAGGAGGAGGGCGTCGTCCGCCCAGCGTCCGTCGGGGTCGCGCTCGAGGCTGCGCGCGGCCTTCTCCAGGCTCTCGCGATGCGCCGCTTCGGCCGCCGCGATGTCGCCTCGATCGGCGGCCGCCTCCGCGACGTCGTACAGGCGACGGGCGTTGTAGAGCGCGTTGAAGTACGCGCAGCCCGCGATCGCGAGGATCGCGAGGAGAGGCACCGCGCGCCTCACTGCGCGACGCGTCACGGCTCGCTCTCCGACGTCAGGTAGGCGTGGCTGTCGAAGAAGTCGTCGACCGCGCGCGAGAGCGCCATCGCCGTGCGGTCCTGGAACGCGGAGCTCGCCAGCGTGCGCGACTCCGAGGCGTTCGACACGAACGCGGTCTCGACCAGGACCGCCGGCATGTACGCACCGACCAGCACGACGAAGGGCGCCTGCTTCACACCCCGGTCGGGTCCGCGGTGGAACGACGCGATCTCGCCCTGTACGAGCGACGCCAGATCATGCGAGGCATGGACGTAGAACTCGTTGCGGAGATCGCTCAGGATGAAGGACATCTCGTCCTGATCGGGCGCGTCCTCGCGGGCATCGTAGGACGCCGCCGCGTTCTCGCGCTCCGCGACCGCTCGCTCGTCGGCCGTGCGCGCCTCCGACAGGATGAACGTCTCGAAACCCTGCACATCCGAGTCGCGCGAGGAATTCGCGTGGATGGAGAGGAACAGCGCGGCGGGCCGCCCGTCCTTCCAGCCATTGGCGAGGCGCGGCCGATCGAAGAGCGCGATCAGCGTGTCCGTCGAGCGCGTCAGGTGCACCTCGTAACCGGGACGCCCTCGCAGCAGTGCGGCCAGGCGCAGCGCGATGCCGAGCGTCACGTCCTTCTCCCGCACGCCGCCGGGCCCGACCGCGCCCGCGTCGCGGCCGCCGTGTCCCGCGTCGATGACGACGACGCGCGCGAGCTCGCGCGGGTCGGGCGGCAGCGGGCGCACCGGCGCGGGCACGCCGAGCGGCGTCGACGTCGGCTGCGCTGCCCC
>DATKDR010000101.1:0-3678 GCA_035512635.1 Longimicrobiales bacterium
GGCGAGGTCGCGGATGTCGAGCGGAGGATGGTCGAGCAGGACGTGGTGCGCCATCCGCCAGCGCTCGGCCAGGTCCCGATCGCCGCCCGCGACCGGGTCCGCGCGCCAGAGCGCGATGCGCAGGCGGAAGAAGTCGCGCACTCGCTCAGGCGGCACGCGCAGCAGCCAGCGGCGGATCATCCCGGGCGGAGCATCGGGCGGGAAGAGGTCTCCCTGGTGGGCGACCAGAAACGCCACGGTCTCGACATCGGCGTTCGATGCGCGCAGACGGCGCATCACCGCCTCGGCCTTGGGCCCGGCGACTACCTCGTGGCCGGTGAACCGCCACCCGCCGCGCAGATCGCGCGTGCGGGCGCCCGGGTACCCGATCCCATGGAGCAGTGCTGCGACGCGCACGAGCAGGCGCGCGGGCGGAAGCGCGTCGACGGCGGCGAGGGCGCGCAGCCATGCGTCTGGCTGCGGCGAATCACCCGCCACCAGTCCGACCGTGGCCGCCAGCTCCGGATAGAGGACGCCCAGTGCGCCGGAGCGTTCGTACAGAGTGAGCGTCCTCGAGGCGGGGCGGGTCTTGCCGAGCACCTTGAACAGCTCATCACGGACGCGTTCAGCCGACAGCGTGCCGAGCTCGGGCGTCGCGGCGCGGAGCGCGTTCCACGTCTCCGCCTCGATCTCGAGCCCGTAATGGCCGGCGAAACGAAGCGCCCGCAGCACGCGCAGCCAGTCCTCGGCGAACCGTTCGGCCGGCATGCCCACCGTTCGCAGCACGCCCGTGCGCAGGTCCGCCACCCCACCGAATGGGTCGCGCAACTCTCCCGTCAACGGCTGCCATGCGATCGCGTTCAACGTGAAATCCCGACGCGACAGGTCCTCGTCGATGGTGTCCGCGAACGCGACAACCGCATGGCGACCGAAGGTCTCGATGTCGCGCCGGAACGTGGTGACCTCATACATCACGCCATCGCCGGCCAATACACCGACGGTACCGTGCTCGATGCCGAGCGGGACGGTGCGGCGGAAGATGCGGCGAACGTCCTCCGGCCGAGCGTCCGTCGCGAGGTCCCAGTCCAGGCCGGGGCGGCCGAGCAACGCATCGCGGACGGCGCCGCCGACGACCCAGGCATCGTGACCGCGGTGCGAGAGGCGACGCGCAATCTCCACCACACCCTCGGGCGGTTCGAGCGTCGCGGCGTCGCCGGCCTCAACCACAGAGCACCGATCCGCCGTTCACGTTCAGCACCTCACCCGTGATGTGACGGGCCAGCTCCGAGCACAGGAAGACGATCGGACCTGCGACGTCCTCGGCCGACGCGACGCGGCCCAGCGGGATCGCAACCTCGATGCGCGCGCGCCCGTCCCCCACGTACGGTGCGGCGGCCATCTCGGTATCGATCCAGCCGGGCGCTACGCAGTTGACGGTGATGCGGCGCGCGGCCAGCTCGATGGCGACGCCCTTCACGAGCGAGATGATGGCGCCTTTCGATGCCGCGTAGTCCGCGTGGCCCGCCTCGCCGCGCTGTCCCGCCGTCGAGCCGACCAGCACGATACGACCGTCGTCGGTGATCACCCGCGCGGCGGCCCTGGTGGTCAGGAACACGGCGTCGAGGTTGACGGCGAGCGTCCGCCGCCACTGCGCGGAGTCCATGCGGGCGATCGGCACATCCTCGTGCGGCCAGATGCCGGCGTTGCCGATGAAGAGATCGAGCGCGCCGAATTCCCGCTCGACACGCGCGAAGAGGACATCGACGGCGCGTTCATCCGAGAGATCGCCCGGCTGCGCCCAGGCCCGCACACCTGCCGCACGCAGCTCGGCCAGCGTGGCGTCGGCATCGGCGCTGCGGCTCCGATAGGCGATGCCAACGTCGGCCCCCGCTGCGGCGAGCATGCGCGCGGTCGCGCGGCCGACCCCTCGCGATCCGCCCGTCACGAGCGCCCGCTTCCCCCGCAGATCGATAAGCGCCGATTCACCCGGCACGGCGCAGCCGCTCCTCGACGATGTCGCAGACCGCGTGGCCGAGCGCGAGGTGCAGTTCCTGCGCGTGCGCCCCGGAATCCGTCGGGACGACGAGCGCCCGATCCACCTCAGCAGCCAGCGCACCGCCGCCGCGCGCGAGCAGCGCGATCGTGTGAACGCCGCGCTCGCGTGCCGTACGTGCCGCTGCGATGAGGTTCTTCGATTCGCCCGACGTGGAGTGGACGAAGAGAACGTCGCCGGCCTGCGCGAGGGCCTCGACCTGACGGGCGAACACCTGCTCGAAGCCGAGGTCGTTCGCTGCGGCGGTGAGCAACGAGGTGTCGGTCGTGAGCGCGATGGCGGGGAGCGCACGGCCGTGCCGGCGAAATCGCACGACGTACTCGGCAGCAAGGTGCTGCGCATCCGCGGCGGAGCCGCCGTTGCCGCAGAAGAGCAGCTTGCCGCCCGCTTCGAAGGTGGTCGCGACGAGGTCGGCCACTTCGGTTACCCGGGCTGCCAGCACATCGGCCGTCCGGTTGGCGGCGTCGGCCAGGCCCGCGAGGTGGGCGCGCACCGCGTCGGTAGGCGGCGATTTCACGGTGCGGCGACCAGCAACCGGGCGAACGCAACGGGGCCGACGGCATCGAGCACCTGCTCGAGCGCCTCGCTGCCGACGCCGGCCGCGGCCTCGCAGGCGTACGTGACCAGCGCGTCGGCCGCGAGCAGCTCGAGAGCCGCAGCGCGGGCGGGGCCCAGCTCGAGGGCGCGCTGCAGCGCGGCCAGCGCGGCCTGACCGAGCGCGAGCGGTGCCTCCTCCGCGTCCGATGCAGCCGCCCAGTGCATCATGCGTTCGCGCAGCGCCGGCGGCGCGGCATCGCGCGACTCGAGCCAGTGCAGCGCAGCTTCGCTCACGAGGCGGCCAGCATCGCGCGCACGAGGTCGGACGTGCGCTCGAGCGCGGCGGGCACACGCGCAGGGTCGCTGGCGCCGCCCTGCGCCATGTGCGCGCGTCCGCCGCCGGACCCGCCGGCGAGCGCCGCGATCTCACGGATCAGCCGGTCCGCACGCACACCGCGCGAGAGCAGGTCGTCGGTGACCACGGCCAGCAGCGCGACGCGCTCATCGATCCGCGCGGCCAGCACGGCGGCACCCGTGCCGAGACGCTCGCGCAGGCCGTCACCGAGTGCGCGCAGCTCGTCGGGGCCGATGCCCTCCACCTGGCGTGCGATCACGCGCGCGCCATCGACGGACTCGGCGGATTCGAGCAGCTCGCCCACCCTGTCGGCCGAGCCCTCCGTCTGCGCCCGTTCGAGCCGGCGCCGCAGCTCGCGCGCCTCCTCCTGGAGCTGCTCGATGCGACGCGGCAGCGCGTCGGGCGGCGTGCGCGCCAGCGCCGCAGCCTCCTCGAGCAACGCCTCCCGCTCCACGGCCCGCCGGTAGGCCATCGCACCCGTCACGGCCTCGACGCGGCGCACACCCGATCCGACGCCGGTCTCCGCCACGATCCTGAACAGGCCGATCTCGCCCGTATGCCGCACGTGCGTACCTCCGCACAGCTCGATGCTGACGTCCGGGACGATTACCATGCGTACGACATCGCCGTACTTCTCGCCGAACAGCGCCATCGCGCCCCGTCCGACCGCCTCGCGGTACGAGGCCCACTCGGTGGCGACGCCGGCGTCCGCAAGAATTGCCTGGTTCACGCGCTCCTCGACCCGGCGGATC
The DNA here is from genome assembly GCA_035512635.1 of Longimicrobiales bacterium. Lineage (GTDB taxonomy): Bacteria > Gemmatimonadota > Gemmatimonadetes > Longimicrobiales > RSA9 > DATKDR01. Next base: position 3,677 of record DATKDR010000101.1, read on the forward strand.
TC
>DATKDR010000102.1:0-5631 GCA_035512635.1 Longimicrobiales bacterium
GGCACCATCGGCGGCGGACTGCTCGGCACGGTCTCGCTCGGCCTGCCCTACGTCGCCCGCTCGCTGCTGCTCGTCGCCGTCCTCGCCGCCGCCGCCTTCTGGATGCACGACCTCGGCTTCGAGCCGAGCAGCGAGACGGGACTGAAGCGCAGGGTGCGCGAGGTCGTGACGTCGTCGATCGAGCACGGCTGGGGCAATCGACCCGTGCGCCTGCTCGCGATCAGCGCGTTCTTCTGGGGCGGCACTACCATCTGGATCTTCTACGCCTTCCAGCCCTACATCCTCGAGCTGTACGGCGATCCCGACGCCATCTGGCTCGCGGGCGTCTCCGCAGCGGCGTTCAGCAGCGCGCAGATCGTCGGCGGCGCGCTGGTGGATCGCATGCGACGAAGCTTTCGCTCCAGAACGAAGGTCGTCGCGGGCGCTCTCGCTCTCGCCGCCGCCGCGATCGCGATCGTCGGCGTCGCCGCCTGGCTGCCCATGCGCACGGGCTTCTGGATCGCGATCGCCGCGCTGCTCGCGACCAGCTTCCTCTACGCGATCATGGAGCCGTTCCGCGGCGCGCTCCTGAACGACCTGATCCCCGCCCGCCAGCGCGCCACCATTCTCTCCTTCGACTCGCTCGCCTCGAGCGCCGGCGGCGCCGCGATCCAGCCCGCGCTCGGCAAGTCGGCGGACGTGTGGAGCCTCGGCGTCGGCTACCTGATGTCCGCGGGCCTGTTCGCGCTCAGCGTGCCCTTCGTGGTGGCGGTGCGGCGCATGGGACTCGCCGCGGATCGCGTAGCGGACGGGCACCGAACACACAAGCGAGGATGAAGCCGATGCGAACTGACGAGATCGCGACCTCCCTGCACACGCTGTTCGCCGAGCTGGTGAACGGCGCGCCTGCGACCGGCGCGTACGTCCTCAACCGAGGCGATGCGGGCCTCCTCGCCTCACTCGACCGACTGTCGGCATACGACGCGTCCGCGCCGCGCACCGGCGGCGCGACCATCGCCGCGCACGTCGAGCACCTGAGCTACGGCCTGTCGCTGATGAACCGCTGGGCCGCCGGCGAGGACCCGTTCACGGAAGCGCGCTGGGCGCCGAGCTGGAAGACGACGACGGTCACGGACGATCAGTGGACGGAGCTGCGCGCGGGGCTGCGGCAGGAGGCGGAGCGCTGGCTCGACAACCTCGCGGAGCCGCGCGAAACCGACGAGGTCGGGCTGAACGGCATGATCGGCAGCGTCGTGCACCTCGCGTATCACCTGGGTGCGATGCGTCAGATCGATCGCGCGCTGCGCGGGCCCGAGGCGAACGACTGAGACGCGGCGCGGCGAGGGGCAGCCGCCTCGGACGTTCGTCCGATACCGGTGCCGCCGCTCGGCAGGGATACTGGACGTTCATCTCCGGTTTCCCGCCGACGGACGACTACCGCTGCCGCCATGACGGTCGCGCGTCCACCGGCTTTGCGCGAACAGGCCACCCCGGCCCGTCCCGCGGAGTCAACCCTCCAAGAGGAGGTACCATGCGGAAGTGCATCCTTGCCCTGGCGCTCGTCCCCCTGCTCGCAGCGTGTGAGGCGCAGCCAACGGCGCCCTATCCGGACGGTCTGCCGACGGGCTCCGCCACGCCGCAGTTCAATTGGACGAACAATCCGGATGTGGGCAACCTCCGGGTCTACCGCTGGGAAAGTCATTACGCAGTTTGTTGGACCGACGATTTTGGCGGCCCGGTCGGCCTGCGGGCCTGCCACTCGACCGTGCCGCTGGGCGGCGGAACCGAGCCCGACTGCGGTCCGCAGGAATTCCTGGATCCCATCAACGGCCAGGATGTCGTACTCCTTGATCCGACGGATCCCGAAGTGGTGAGAGTCCTCATGGGAACCCTCTGGATCACGGTTCGGGATCAGGACCAGCCCGGCGAGTGTTTCGGCAGCGCCCTGGTCGCCGAAGGCCTGGGCGAACTCTACGGCACCGATAACGACCTCTTCGGCGTGGATGAGGATGATGTCAGCGCCAATGCGTGGGGCTGGAACGCGAACGGCGAGCTCGTGACGCCGGAGGGTGAGGAAGTGCGCTACAGCGGCCACTTCAGGTTCCAGTTCAACAACCAGACCGGCATCATCCGCGCCAGCGCCTCGGTGAACATCAGCTGACACCAGCCATTCAGGTCGCCGTGGCGGCGGGGAGGGCAGCCGCTGGCTGCCCTCCCCGCCTTCAGTTGGCTATCAGTACGAGCCCGAGCGCCTTTCGTGTGTGGACGCCGAGCTTGATGAAGACGCGCTCGCCGTGGGTGCGGACGGTCGCCGGTCGGATGCCGAGCGCTCTGCCGATCGCTTTGTTCGATGCGCCCCGCGCCAGCAACAGCGCGACCTCGGCCTCGCGCTCGCTGAGGCCCCAGTGTTGGTGGAGCTGCTCCGCCGACGGGATTGCCGGGCCGTGCCGATGGATGAATACGACGACGACGGTGCGGTAGCCGAAAGAGGCCGGCGCACAGCTCACTGCGCTGACGTCGTAAGCGGCGCACGAGGTTTGAATCCGTAGTGTCGACTCCCGTGAAATATCGTCAGCGTCGCGTTCGGCGCGTGCGCGCAGCTTGGCCGTGGCCTCCATCAGCCGCTCGCGTTCCGGCTCCGCTTCCAGCAGCTCGGCGAAGCGCGCATTGCGATGTACCTCGCGGCCGTCCTCGCCGATGATGACGAAAGCGGCTCCGGAACGATCCAGCAGGGCCGTCAGATCGTCGCGCTCGGTGCCGATCGAGACCATCAGGCGCACTCCGGTCGCCAGAGAGGGCGCGAGCAGCGCGAGCAGGGAGCGTTCGCGGCTGAAGTCATCGCGCTTCCGCTTCCGTCCCGAGCGCGCCACTGCCATCGTCGCGGTTCGGGACCCACACGACACCACCATCCCCGGCCCGTCGTGGACTCCGGCGGGCATCATGAACTCCTGGTATATGCGCGTGTCCTCGATGCGGCGGCTGCAATGACGCAGCATGGCCTCGCTCGCCAGAAACACCGGCGTCCGCGCCGCGACTATGCCACGCAGCGCACGAAGGTGATGGAGGTCATTCTCGTCGAACTTGCCGAAAACATCGAAGAGGCCGGTGTCGAAATCCTCCGTCACACCCGCCTGCTCGGTCGGCGAGGTGAGGACGAAGATCGCGATGTCGCAGCGGACCGCCTCCTTGACCGCACGCAGGCACGCGAGCCACCAGGCCTCCCGCGTCTCGTAATCGAGCGGTGAGAGGAGCACGGCCTGCGCGGCGGCCAGTCGGCGGACGTCGGATGCGGCCAGGCGCATGGCGCGCCTCCCGCCAGGGGGGTCGAGCGTGGATATGGATCGACGCTAAACGCGCGAGGCTTCATTGCGCAACGATTTCGCGGCCTGTCTACCGTTCATGCCTTCAAACCATCGCCTACCTGATGGCATCGTAGGTAGGTAACCGACCACAGCCCGGCCATCCCGCAGCGGAGAAACCCATGTCTCGCCACTCACACACCCACCTATCCCGGCTCCGGCTTCTGTTCCCGGGACCTGCGGTACTGACGGTGGCCCTCGGACTGTTCCTCGCCCCATCGCCCACGCTCGGACAGGAAACGGACGCCGAGTGGCTGGAGGACTGCGACGCGCATCACGGCCGGCGTGATCGTCGGGAGGTGCACTGTGAGGTGCGACCGGTCGAGGTCGCGAGCACGGGCGCCCTGCGCGTCGAGGGCGGCAACGGACCCATCCGGGTGAACGGCGGCGGCGTCCGCGCGGTGGAGATGCGCGCGCGGGTGCAGGCGTACGGCTCCTCGGAGGCCGAGGCACGCGAGGCCGCGCGGAGCGTCCGCATCGTCGTCGACGGCAATCGCGTGCGGGCGGAAGCTCCGCGCGATGTCCACTACTCGGTCGGCTTCATCGCGCGCGTGCCCGCTGCGTACGACCTCGACTTCGATATCGCGAACGGGCCGCTCGTCGTCGAGGACGTGCGCGGGCGGATCGTCATCGATGCGCAGAACGGACCCACCGACCTGCGTCGCGTCGGCGGCAGCATCCAGGCGCACTCGGCGAATGGCCCGCTCACCGTCGACGTGGTGAGCGGTACGCTGGGCGACTTCGATCTGCAGACCGCCAACGGTCCGCTCACGCTGTTGCTGCCCGCGGACGTGAACGCGCGCCTCCACGCACGCAGCGGCAATGGCCCTCTCAGCACCAGCGGGCTGAACGTCCGGGTCGAGCGGCCGCGATACGGCCCCGGCGGAAGCATCGACGCCACGCTCGGCACCGGCGGACCGACCATCCGGGCGCACGCCTCCAACGGGCCGCTCTCGATCCGGGCGGACGACTAGAGGCGGACGCTGGAGGCGGACGCGCGGTCCGCCGTGTCCTTCCAGATGCGGTGGCGATTCAACGTCAGCACGATCGACAGCGCGATCGTCGTCAGGCGCGCGATGTTGGCGAGCCAGCCGCCGAGCGCCGTCGTATCGACCTCGAAGAGGTACCACCACACGTTCATGAGCGAGTGGAGCGCGATCGGCACCCACAGGTTGTTCCAGCGCAGGTAGAGCCAGGCGAACCACACGCTGCCGATCGCGGTGACGCCGAAGATGCCGAGCGCGCTGGCGAGGCCGTCCGCCTGGTACAGGTGGCCTGCCGCAAAGAAGAGCGTCGGCACCAGGATCGCCGGCCAGAAGCTCCAGCCCGCCCGCCTGTGGAGCTGGCCGAACGCGTAGCCGCGGAACAGCACTTCCTCGGCGACCGGCGCGAACAGGCCGGTCACGGCGAGCACAAGAAGCGAATACTCGGCGCGCAGCGAGCCGGTGATCGCGAACGCCAGCAGCATGGGCAGCGTCGCCACCAGGGCGACGGCGAGCGCTCGTCGCAGCGGCGCGCGCAGCCCCAGCTCTTCCAGCGCCGCACCGATGCCCGCGCGGAGCAGCAGCAGCAGCGTGGCGATCGGCAGGGCCGTCTGGAGCGTCTGCACCGCCACGGCGCGCGCGTAGCCTGTGACGCCCGGCAGCAGCGCATCGACCACGCGCGGGACCAGGTGGACGCCCGCGACGAAAACCGCGAGCGTGATCGCCGCGTAACTCAACCACGCATGCCTGCCCGAAAACCCGCGGATCGGCTTCATTTCGCGCTCCCGGAATACGATTCGACCTCGTCCCTGCCCCCGCGCTTGCGCGTCGTCAGCAGCACGCCCGCCAGCACCAGCGCCGCCCCCGCGTAGCCCCACGCACCCAGCGCCTCGCCCCACATCGCATACGCCAGCAGCGCGGCCACGACCGGCTCGAGCGTCGCGACCGTCGCGGCGCGGCCCGCCTCCACCCGGCGCAGGCCGATGCTGTAGACGAGGTAGGCGAGGTAGGTGGGCGGCCCCGCGAGCCAGAGGATGACGAGCCAGTCGGCGGGCGTCGTCGCCGACCAGCGCACGAGCGGCGCGAGCGCGAGCGCGCCGAGCGGCAGCGCGTACAGGAACACGGTCGGCGCCGGGTAGCGCTCGAAGTAGCGCTTGCCGAACAGGTAATACGACGCGTACGCGACGCCCGCGACCAGTCCCCAGGCGATCGCGCCGCCGGACAGTCGCACGCTCGGGTCCGACGCCAGCGCGACCAGTGCCACGCCCGAAAGCGTCAGCGCGACCGCGAGCGCCTTGCGGCCCGTGATC
>DATKDR010000103.1:0-11839 GCA_035512635.1 Longimicrobiales bacterium
AGGAATTTCTCCCGCGACCGCGCCGCGGCAACATCACTATAACGACCCAGCCTCCACAGATCCGTGCCTGACGGCGGCTCTTCCGTTGGTAATGAGATCCCGCACACCGACGGCATATTGGTGCGGCTGCTCGAACGTCGCGCGATCCCCGATCGTGTCGGGATCGAAGACGACGACGTCCGCGTACATCCCCTCCGCGAGCCGCCCCCTGTCGAGCAGTCCGACCCGCGCCGCCGGCATCGAGGTCATCTTCGCGATCGCGGTCTCGAGCGGCAGCACGCGCTGTTCGCGGACGTAGCGCCCCAGGACCCGCGGGAACGTGCCGGAGTTGCGTGGGTGCGGAACGCCTGCCGCCAGCGGTCCCGTCGTCGCCAGCGCGGAGCCGTCGGAGCAGACCACCGACAGCGGATGGGCGAGCATGCGCGCGACGTTCTCCTCGCTCATGCCGAAGCCGACCATGCCGCCGCCGCCGCTCAGCAGGATCTCGACGAGCAGATCGTATGGCTGGACGCCGCGCTCGCCCGCCAGCGACCCGAGCCGGCGGCCACGCGCGTACGCGTGTGATGCCAATGCCGTCGACGTGACCTGGACGGCGTCCCACGAGCCGAGGCTCTCGATCTTCGCGCCGACCAGCGCCTCGAGCCGCTCGCGCTGCGCCGGGTCCTGCAGGCGCGCCTGGAAGGCCGCGGTGCCGCCGTCGCGCGCCCAGAGCGGGAACAGGTTCGCGAGGCCGGTGCGGTAGGCGACGTACGGATAGACGTCGAAGGCGACGTCGACGCCGTCGTCGCGCGCGCGCTCGATCGTCGCCAGCGCGGGACCGGCCTTCCACCAATTGCGCTCGCCCTGCGCCTTGAGGTGCGAGATCTCGACGGGCACGCCGGCAAAGCGGCCGACGTTGATCGCCTCCTCGATCGCTGCGAGCAGGCGGTCGTCCTCGTTGCGCATGTGCGTCATGTACGGCAGTCCCGTGCCGGCGAGCGGACGCGCGAGCGCGACCAGCTCGTCGAGGGAGGCGAAGCCGCCGGGCGTGTACTCGAGGCCGCTCGACAGGCCGACGGCGCCACCGCGCAGCGCGCGCGCGACCTCGGCCACCATGCGCGCGAGCTCCTCGTCAGTCGGCGGGCGATCGTCCTCGCCCATGACGAAGGCGCGCACCGTGCCCGAGCCCACCATGCTGAACAGGTTGGTCGCGCTGCCGAGACGACGCACGAAGCGCATGAAGCCGACCGGATCGCGGAAGTCGATGTCGATGCCACTGCGCTCGCGCCAGCGCTCCCGCTGCCGCTCGAACTGCTCGTCGGTCCAGGGACCCATCGAGCCGCCATCCACGCCGACGATCTCCGTCGTCACGCCCTGGAGCAGCTTGCCGGGCGCGTGCAGATCGACGAGGACGGTCGAATCCGTGTGCGAATGGATGTCGATGAAGCCGGGGGCGACCGCGAGTCCGCGCGCGTCGATCTCCTCCGCGCCGCGCTCCGCGATGCGACGCGCGATCGCGACGATGCGGTCCGCGGCGATCGCGACGTCGCCCTCGAACGGCCCGCCGCCGAGGCCGTCGAAGATCGTTCCGCCGCGGATGACGATGTCGACTTCGCCCGCGCTGGCCACGGCGCCGAAAACGGCGTCGGGCGCGAACCCTTGCCCGAGCGCGACGGCGCCGAGCGTCCGCGCTGCTTGCGCCACGAACGCCCGGCGTTTCACGTCGCGATCACAATGGAGCTTGGCCGCCGGGAGTGGAGCCTGGCAGGGAGGGCATCCATGGGAACGGCTGAGGCGGCCAGCGGCGGCCGGGCAAGACTCGAATCGCCGCTACGAGCGTCTCAAAAGCGCGGAGGTGGCATTCGAATGAAGCGGCGCCGGCTTCCCAGGCCGCAGGGCATTCCGACTCATCCCGACCGTCTCGGTCGCATTCGGCGAGCGCCGACATATACGCAACATCGGCGTCGAGGCAGCCGGCTGATGGAGGCATCTGTCGCATGGGCGGGCAGATGTCCTGGAGCTCCGCCCGTAAGGCGGTCGTCAGTCTGTCACCGCGTTCACCCAGGACGACCGAGGCCTGGGCAACCTCACGAGTAACGGCCAGCAGGGCGGCGAGCGAAGCCTGTTGTTCCGGATTCAACGTCCGGAGCGGCCCCGCGATGTGACCCACCGAAGCGATCGCCGCCTCCGCGGTGGAATCGACGGCTGCGACGCTGCGTTCGTACTCCGCTCGATCCGCATCGGTCGCTTCGCCACCAGCCTCGCCTGCACCGTTCTGACATGCTGCCACGACCAGCGCGAGAAGTACTGCGCCACATTCGCTCGTGCGCATACGCCCTCCCCGGCGTCCTCCTGGACGTCCGGCACTGGTGAGATGAACATGGTCTGTGCGTTGCGCCCGGCGTCGGGCTCGCCAGCCACTGGGGGAGCGCCCGGACAGGCGCCGCGAATCGCACTCCAAGGATGCTGATTGCATGTGACGCCACGCAAGGATTACCGGCGAGCGGACGCACTCCGATTCGTCGGTTACGGCAGCGCGCGGGTTGGAGGCCCGCGCACCGCCGTCGTGCTCATGCCGTCGCCTCCGGCTTGGGCCCGCCGTGCTCCGGGATGTACGCTTCGTGGAAGCGCACCGGCTCGGTCTTCTTGCGCATCCACAGGTTGAGCATCTCGACGCCGACGCTGAACGCCATGGCGAAGTAGATGTAGCCCTTGGGGATGTGCTGCTCGAACGACTCGGCGACCAGCATGACGCCGATCAGGATGAGGAAGCTGAGCGCGAGCATCTTGACGGTCGGGTGGTCGTCGACGAAGCGCGAGACCGGCCCTGCGAAGACCATCATGAAGCCGATGGCGACGACGACGGCGGCGATCATGATGGCGATCTCGTCGACCATGCCGACGGCGGTGATGACGGAGTCGAGCGAGAAGACGAGGTCGAGCGCGAGGATCTGGACGATGACAGCGGTGAACGTCGGCGGCACGCGCTTCGAGCCGTGCCCCTCCTCGCCTTCCAGCTTCTGATGGATCTCGTGCGTCGCCTTGCCGATGAGGAAGAGGCCGCCGAAGAGCAGGATCAGGTCGCGCCCGGAGATCTCCTGGGCGAGAACCTCGAAGAGCGGCGCGGTGAGCCCGATCACCCACGAGATCGCGAAGAGCAGCGCGATGCGCATGAACATGGCGAGCCCGAGGCCGACGGTGCGCGCCTTCTTCTGCTGGTCCTTCGGCAGCTTGCCGGCGAGGATCGAGATGAAGACGACGTTGTCGATGCCGAGCACGATCTCGAGCGCGGTCAGCGTCGCGAATGCGATCCAGATCTGCGGATCGGTGAGCCACTCCATTGCGGTCTAGCCTCGATGTCGTCATGGGGGAATCCGGACGCCGACAGATTCTCGCCCGGCCGGCTCGGGCGCAATCTGCCCGTCCTGGATCGAATGACCACCGCAGCCCGTGGAGCGCCGTCGGAAAAGCCTTAGAATCGTCGGCTTCCGCGCCCTATATTGCGCCGACGCTTCCTCCACTCCGCGAAAAAGGAGGTCGACGATGGTGTCGGTCATCGATCTGTGGCTTCCGATTCTGCTGTCCACCGTGGCGGTATTCCTCGTCAGCTTCCTGCTGCACATGGTGCTCAAGTACCACAACACGGACGTGAAGAAGCTGCCGGCTGAGGCTGAGGTGCTGGCAGTGATCCGACGCGGGAATCCCCCGCCCGGGGGTTACGTGCTCCCGCACGCGACCATGGAGACGATGAACTCGCCCGAGTTCGTGGCGAAGCGGTCGGCCGGCCCCGTCGCGCTCATGACCGTCCTGCCCGGCGGCCCACCGACGATGAAGCGCGAGCTGATCGGCTGGTTCATCTACGCGCTCGTGGTGAGCATCTTCGCCGCATACGTGACCGGGCGCGCCCTGGGTGCGGGACCGGCCGACTACCTGGACGCGTTCCGCTTCGCCGGCACCACCGCCTTCCTCGGCTACGGCATGGCGCAGGTCCAGGAGTCGATCTGGTGGGGGCGCTCGTGGACGGTCACCATGAAGAACCTGTTCGACGCGCTGGTCTACGCGCTGGTGACGGCGGGCATCTTCGGCTCGCTGTGGCCGGGCGGCTCCGCGTAGCCGTAAACGGTAGACCGTAGACCAGTAGCCGATTCGTGGCCGGCCACATCCTGCGCGGGGTGTGGCCGGTTTGCTTGGAATGCGGTACGAATCGCGCAGGGTCGGCGAGGGGCGGCGGACGGCATCGCACGGTAGCTTGGCGCCTCCCAGGCAAACGACGACCACGCGTGACGGATCGATGGCAAAGCCGAAGACGGAGAGCTCGACAATCGACTTCTCCGACCTGGATCTCAGGCCGGAGCTGCTCAAGGCGCTGACGACGCTCGGCTACGAGGAGCCGACCCCGGTCCAGCGCGAGGCGATTCCGCCCCTGCTCGAGGGGCGCGACATGCTGGGACAGGCGGCGACCGGCACCGGCAAGACCGCCGCCTTCGCGCTGCCGGTGCTCCAGCGCCTGGCGGGCGAGGAGCGGGCGGCGCGCGGCCGGCTGCCGGGCGCCCTCGTGCTCGTGCCCACGCGCGAGCTGGCCATGCAGGTGTCGGAGGCGATGCACCGCTACGGCAAGGAGCTGGGCATGCGCGTGCTGCCGGTGTATGGCGGCACGCCCTTCGGCCGGCAGCTCCGCGAGCTCCAGCGTGGCGTCGACATCGTCGTCGGCACACCCGGCCGCATCGCCGACCACCTGCGCCGCGGCACGCTGCCGCTCGAGCGCCTCGCGGTCGTCGTGCTTGACGAGGCCGACGAGATGCTCGACATGGGCTTCGCCGAGGACCTGGATGCGATCCTGGCCGAGACGCCCCGCTCCCGCCAGACGCTGCTCTTCTCCGCGACCCTGCCGGCACGCGTCGCGTCCATCGCGAAGCAGCACTTGCGCGACCCCGTGCGCATCGAGATCGCGCGCGAGCCGCAGAAGGCGGGCGAGGGCCCGAAGGTGCGGCAGATCGCGTACGTGGTGAGCCGAGCGCACAAGCAGGCCGCGCTGGGCCGCGTGCTGGACGCCGAGGCGCCGGAGGCGGCGCTCGTCTTCTGCCGCACGCGCAACGAAGTCGACGAGCTGACGGAGGCCCTGTCGGCGCGCGGCTATCGGGCGGAAGCGCTGCACGGGGGCATGACGCAGGAGCAGCGCGACCGGGTCATGGGTCGGCTGCGCGCGGGCACCGCCGAGCTGCTGATCGCGACCGACGTCGCTGCACGCGGTCTCGACGTCGAGCAGCTCACCCATGTCATCAATTACGACGTACCGTCGGCGCCGGACGCGTACGTGCATCGCATCGGCCGCGTCGGACGCGCGGGCCGAGAGGGTGTCGCCATCACGCTCGCCGAGCCGCGCGAGCATCGCATGCTCAAGCAGATCGAGTATTCCACCAAGCGGAAGATCGCGATCGAGAAGCTGCCCACGGTCGCCGATCTGAGGGCGCGCCGACTCGAGCTGACGCGCGCCTCATTGCGCGAGGTGCTGCTCGCCGCCGACGGCCTCGACGAGGTTCGCGTCGTCGTCGAGTCCCTCTCCAATGAGTTCGACGTGCTCGACGTAGCGCTCGCGGCGGTCAAGCTCGCGCACGACGCGGTCGGCGGAGATGCGGCCGAGGACGAGCGCGACATTCCGGAGGCGACGGTGCGGCCGCACGAGCGGAAACAGACGGGTCGCGGAGAGCGCACACGCACAGGCACGCGCACACGGGGTGCGGGGGATGGCGCGGCATCGAGGAAAGGCGGCGGCGGCAAGGGGCGCAGCGGCCCGACGACGCGCATCTACGTCGGCGCGGGGCGGGCCGCGGGGGTGCGACCGCAGGACCTCGTGGGCGCGATCGCGAACGAGGCCGGCATCCCGGGCCGCGACATCGGTGCGATCGAGATCGGTGACAACCACTCGCTGGTCGAGATTCCGACCGCGGTCGCGCGCCAGGTGGTCGACGCCCTGCGCGCGACCAAGATCAAGGGGAAGCGGGCAGTCGTGAAGGGGGATTGGTAGACGGCGCGCTGGGCCGCGGGCGCTCGCGGAACTGGCTAGGGGCTGCCGCTGGTCGGAAAACGCTTCGCGAACTTCGACACCCATTCGGCGGAGGCTTCCTGGGTCGTGAGCTCGCGCCCTTCCCTTTCCTTCACTTCCTTGCGGTAGTTCTCGATCGAGCAGACCTGCTCCACCATGCGGGAGCGGAAGGCGTCGCTGGCGTCGAGGAACGACGCGCCCACGAGCCAGTGGCCATCCTCTGCGCGACACCAGGCGACGGTCGCGCGCGCTACGAAGGGCGGGGCGACCGTCGGGATGCGCAGCTCGATCAGGTCGCCGACGGAGGGGCACTGGTCGGTGGTGAAGGCGAGGCCGCCGAAGCCCACGTTGCGGCTCTGGGCGTCGCGTGCCTCCCCCCGAGGCGCACGCCGACCGTCGCCGCTCGAGAGGTCGGGCAGCTCGGCCGCCTCGTCCGCGTCCAGCAGGCTGTACTCGATCGGCACGTTCACGGTGTGGCGGATGAACTCGCGCACGTCGGCGCGTGCCGCCGACCGACGCTTCTTCGCTTTCGGCTTCCAGAACCACATCGGGAATTCTCCCTGCACGATCGTCGTCGACAAGCCGCCCGCTGAGTATACACGGCGGGCGCGCGCGTCGGAACAATCGTCTGGCGCAGGTGTTCGCGGAGGTGGACGAAGCCGGGCGGGCAGTTGCCGGTGCATCGGGTATCCGAACGACGAGGCGGGAATGAAGCTGAAGGTAACGATGATGTTGGCGGCGGCGTTGGCCATGGCCGCGGCCGGTCCGCTCGCCGCACAGGAGCAGGGAGCGCCGGAGCAGGCGCCGCCGGGCGCGGAGCAGGCCGAGGTCTGGCTCGCGGAGGCGCAGGGGATCAGCCGCCAACTCGCCGGGCTCCAGCAGCAGGTGCTCGCCGATCCGCAGATCGCGCAGCAGCGCGCCGAGCTCACGGCGCGCGTGGAGCAGGCGATGGCGGCAGCCGATCCGACGCTGGAAGAGGAGCTGGCGCACGCGAGCGAGCTGGAGCCCGCCATGGCCGCCGCGCAGGAAGCCGGCGACGACGAGCGGCTGGAGGAGCTCGTGATCCAGGCGCGCGAGCTGGAGACGCGCTTCCTCCAGGCGCAGCGGACCGCGCTCGAGGATCCCGAGCTGTCGCGCGTCGTGCTCGCGTTCAACGAGCGCATGCGCGACCGGATGGCGGAGCTGGATCCCGAGACGCCGCGCCTGATCGAGCGCCTGGAGGAGCTCGGCCAGATGCTCCAGACGGCTACCCAGTAGCGAGCACGCCGACCTGGGGCATACGCGAGGCCGCGCGCGTCACCGGGCGTGCGCGGCTTCCCTCTTCCGTTCCGAGAGCAACACGTCGTTCACGCGCTCCCATTCGACCACCTCCGGCGGCGCGTCGCCGATCACCGGCTCGTATCCCAGCATCGCGACCAGGGCGCGCGGCGATACCACGTCGCGTCCCTCCCGGATGCCGATCTTGAACAGCCCCGTCGCGCACAGTTCCCCGTCGCGTCGAACGTGCTGTTTCAGATACAGCCACCGATCGTCCGCGTAGAGGACGCGCCCGGACACGACGTAGCTCTGCCACAGCGTCAATCCCCGGAAGAAGGCGGCGCTCTGCGCCGCGTTCGCGAAGCGCCATCGCCGCCGCAACGCCAGCCGCACGAGGCCGGAGCGGCTCATCAGCGCAAGACGCACCAGCTCCATGGCGGTGAAGTAGCGGGCGTTGTTCATGTGGCGCATGTAGTCGATATCGAGCGGCCAGACGCGGAAGCACAGTGCGATCTCGTCGTCGATGCGGCGCAGCCGCGGTTGGCGCGGCTCCGTCGCGAGCAGCCGCAGAATGCCGGTCCCGAGGTTCACGGTCGCTTCCGCCGCTCGGTCAGCACCCGGTCGAGCGCACCGGCGAAGGCGTGTTTGTCCTTCGGCCCGTATGCGCCCGCGCCGCCCGTCTCCACGCCAGCGCCCCGTATCGAGTCCATGAAATCGCGGATGGACAGCCGCTCGCGCACGTTCTCCTCGGTGTAGCGATCGCCGCGCGGGTCGAGCACGATCACGCCCTTCTCCACCAGGATCGCGGCCAGCGGGATGTCGTGCGTGATGGCGACGTCGCCCGGCTCGGCGTGGTCCGCGATGTGACGATCCGCGACATCCGGTCCCCCCGCCACCACCACCGCGCTCAGGTGTGGATTGTCGAGCGGCAGCGCCAGCCGCTGGTTGGCGACGAGAATCGTCTCGATCGCGAGCCGCTTCGCGGTGCGATAGACGATGTCCTTCGCGTCGCGCGGTGCGGCATCGGCGTCGACCCAGATCCTCATCGAACGTCGACGACCGTGTGCATGCCGGCCTCCAGGTGCTCCGAGATGTGGCAATGCAGCATCCAGTGGCCGGGATTCGAGAAGTCGACGAGGATGTCCACCCAGGAGCCGACCGGCACGAGCACCGTGTCCTTCCAGACCGGATCCTCGTTGCGCATGCCGTCCTGCTCGATCACGAGGAAACGCTGCCCGTGCAGGTGGATCGGGTGCTGCATCGCGTGCAGCGATTCGCGCACGTTGACGATGCGGATGCGCGCGACGCTCCCCAGGCTGAAATCCCAGTCGATGTCGTGGCCGCGCGCGCCGGTCTGCGCGTCCTCCAGCACCCAGCGGACGTCGTTCGCGGACAGGATCCAGTTCATGTCCGGCATCGTGCCGGCCCACTCGACCGGATGGAAGTAGGCGGAGTCGAGCCGCATCAGCCGATCGAGCGGGAACGGCAGCGAATCGGCCTCCATCCTGAGCAGTAGCGTACGGTCGACCGGCCGCTCGAAGTGCTCGCGGAACGCGTCGATATCGCGCGCGACGGCGGCGTAGGTGCGCAGGCGTCCATAGCGATGCGCGGGCGGCGGCGCGACCGCGCCGTCGTCGACGACCACCAGCCCGACCGTGTCGACGCGTGCGACGAAAGCGCCCATCACGTGATCGATGCCGTGGACGCGGTTGGTGATCGCATGGGGACCGCGACCGTCGTAGCGCACCTCGACGAGATAGCGCTCCGCCGGGCTGATCGGCACGCTACGCACCCAGCGCTCGTGCACGTAATTGCCGACGTCGCCGCCCACCAGCTTCACCGAGTCGACGCCGAACGACAGGTTGAACGTGCGCGTGTTCGCGGAGTTGGTGAGCAGGAAGCGGACGACGCTCCCGCGCGCCACCCGCATCGACCAGTCGCTGCGTCCGTTGGCGAGCAGCACGTCGCCGAAGCGACCCATGAGCGCGTGCGTCGCGGCCTCGCGGCCGTGCGGCATCGGCGCGTCGCCGCCGACGGTCATCAGCACGTCGTCGAGCATGAGCGGAACCTCGACGTGCACCGGATTCGGCTGATCGCCGCTCACCGGGTCGACGACGATGTTGCCGTACAACCCCAGGTCCTGCGCGATGTCCGCGCGCTCGTGCGGGTGGTACCAGAACAGCCCGGCGTCGGGAAACGTCAGGCGGTAGTCGAAGGAGCCGCCCGGCGCGACCGCTTCCTGCGTCAGGCCTGGCACGCCGTCGAAGCGGTTCTCCAGGCGCAGGCCATGCCAGTGCACGGTGAGCGGCAGCTCGGTGCGGTTGTGGAAGCGGACGCCGAGCGTCGAGCCCTGGCGCACGCGCAGCGTCGGACCGGGAGTGCCGCCGTCGAAGCCGTAGCCGGCGCCCTGCTGGCGGGCGATCGGAGCGGCGGTGAGGTCGATGGAGGCGGGTGTATATCCGGGCGCCTGGGTGTATGCGCGTGCCTGTGCGTTTGCGCGTTCCTGTGCGTTTGCGTCGACTGGGGCAGGCGCGGGCGCGGGGGCAGGCGCGGGGGTAAACGGCGCGACGTCGGGCAGGCGCGGCATCATGCCGGACAGCATGACGATGTCGTCCGGCATGGCGGGATGGGGCCAGGCGTTGGACGAGGCGAGGTCATTCGGATCGGCGATATCGCCGTGGGCGGCGTGCGCGGCCTTCCCCTCCGCTCCCGCTCCCGCCATAGCCATAGACGCGTCCATCCCCCCCGCGGCCTCCGACAGCAGGAAAGGCAGATGGTCCGGCTGGAGGCGCATCGACGGCGATGTGCCGCGCAGGACCAGCGGCCCGCGCCGTTCGGTGACCGTATCCGACGCCTCCGCGCTGATCAGCACGATGAACTTGTCGAGCCCGACGTCGCCCACCACCTGCTCGCCGCGCCCGACCGGCCCCAGTCGCACGAACGGCCGCAGCACCGGCGTGGTCGCCCACGCGACGTACGCGCGCGCGTCCTCGTCGAATGCCGCGGGCTCGGGCAGCGCGTCGAGGCGAACACGAAGTCGCCACACGTGCTCGCCGTCGGGCGTGACGCGCACCGTGAACGGGCCGGCTGCGTGCAGCAGCTCGACGCGGCCGGTCGCGCGGCCGACCGCGGCCGGCACGGGCACCAACTCGAAGCAGCGCAGATCGGGATCGCCGTGGACGCCGACGCGCGGGTCGGATGCGGGGAGCTCGAGCGCGGAGCAGGTCTGGGCCGCGACGTTCCCGGATGGGAACAGGACGGCGCCGAACGCGACGAGGAAAACGACGAGGAACGAGATTCCCGTGAAACGACGCTTCATGCGAGAATTCTAGCGCCTTTTTACGGACGCAGCGACGCGACGATCTTCGCGCCGTGCTCGCGGCCGTTCTCGATGAACGTCTTGTTGGAGCCGGTGACGAGCACGCCCGCGACGTAGACGCCGGGCACGTCCGTCTCGAAGGTATCGGAGTCGTGCTTCGGCACGTACGTCTCCGGGTCGATGCTCACGCCGAGCGCGCGCAGCAGCGGCGCGTCGGGCGTCCAGCCGGTCATCGCGAACACGAAGTCGTGGTCGATGCGATGCTCCTCGCCCGTCTCCGTGTTGCGCAGCGTCACGGACGTTTCGTCGATGGATGTGACACGGCAGCAGAACCAGGTCGCGATCTCGCCCGACTCGATGCGGCGCGTGATCTCCGGCATGACCCACGGCTTGATGCCCGAGTCGAGCGTGCTCTCGAAATGGGCGACGGAGACACGCGCGCCGTAGCGCGCGAGATCGAGCGCGGCCTCGACCGCGGAGTTGCCGCCGCCGACGACGAGCACCCGCTGCTGGAAGTACGGCGCTCCCTCGCGGTACCAGTGGCTCACCTTCGGCAGCTCCTCGCCCGGCACGTTCAGCAGGTTGGGCGTGTCGAAGTAGCCGGTCGCGATGACGATACGGCACGCGCGATGCTCGCCCGCTCCGCCCGCGTGCTCGGTGCGCACGAGGAAGTCGCCGAGCGAGCCGTCGATGGCGACGACGCGCTCGTACTGCCGCACGTCGAGCTCGAAGCGCTCGACGACCTCGCGGTAGTAACGCAGCGCCTCGTCGCGCGTCGGCTTCTCGCCGGCAGTGACGAACGGCACGCCGCCGAGCGTCAGCTTGTCCGGCGTGCTGAAGAAGGTGCCGTAGATCGGATAGAGCGAGATCGCGCGCGTGACGCAGCCCTGCTCGACGATGGTGCAGGACAGGCCGGCCTGCTTCGCCGCGATGCCGACCGCCAGGCCGCACGGGCCGGCGCCGACGACGATCAGATCTGATTGCCGGGGCGTGTTCATGACGCTGCCGCTGCGCAGGAGGCGTTCCGGCGGCTACCGCGGCCGCAGCGTTGTGACATTCGCCCGACGGGCCTCGGCGCGCGCCGAATCGAGCGGAATACGCCAGAGCCCGCCCTCGACCCAGGCCCGATGCTGGTCGCGGTAGTGGCGACTCGTCGGAATGCCGGACTGGCCGGCCGGCAGGATGAAGCCGCCGCTGCCGTCGACATCGGCCATGTCGACGACGTGGCGCTGGCTGGGGCC
>DATKDR010000104.1:0-107166 GCA_035512635.1 Longimicrobiales bacterium
GCCGCCGGCGCCCGCGCAATGCCGGTCAGGACGAGAGCGCCGTCGACGAAGGCGAGACGATCGCCGTACTGCGACGGCAGCCACTCGTGAAAGAACTGTCGGGGCAGATAGGCGACGCCGCCCTCCGCGTAGACGGGGTGCGCGAGGTGGTGGAGCGCGCCGTCGACCGTGAAGAAAGGCGAAAGCGTGTGCAGCACGAGCGTGTCGCCGAACGCGATGACGCGCGCGCCCTCCGCGCCCGAGCGTACATCCATGCCGAGAGAGCGGAGCGCGGTGGCCGGGAAGGACGGGTAGCCGCGGTGCAGCGCGGCGGCGACCGTCGAGGCGTCGGGTCCCGCGCCGATGGTGAGACTCGCCTGGGCCGCGGCGCCGGTTGCCGAAGCGAGCAGCAGCGCGAGCGCGGCGGCGGCGCGGAGCGAACGCGCCGGTGCGTGCGTCGCGGCAATCCGGCGGGCGACGACGAGCTCCGGCCGCGCGCGCATCAGCGGCCGCCCCGCAGTGCGCGCTCGACTTCCCGCTTCGCCTCCTGCGTCTTCTGATCCTGGCGCTTGTCGTGCAGCTTCTTGCCGCGGGCCACGGCGAGGTCGACCTTCGCGCGACCGCGCTTGAAGTAGATCTCGAGCGGCACGAGCGTGCGGCCCTTCTCCTGAACGCCGCCGATCAGCTTGCGGATCTCCTGCCGATGCAGGAGCAGCTTGCGCGGGCGCAGCGGATCGGTGTTCCAGCGTCCGGCGGCTTCGTAGGGGCTGATGTGCATGTCGTGCAGCCAGACCTCGCCGTTGTCGAGCCGAGCGAAGGCTCCCGCGATGCTGACCTTGCCGGCGCGCAGCGACTTCACCTCCGCGCCGGTGAGCGCGATGCCCGCCTCCATGCGCTCGAGCACCTCGTACTCGTGACGCGCGCGGCGATTGCTCGCGACGATCTTTCTTCCTTCAGCGGAATCCCTGGCCATCGTTCGGTTCAGCGAATCACGGGAGGCGCATTCAAGTGAGGCGCTCCCTCTGCTGCCTGCGGATGCGCTGCATGGTGGCGACCTGCGCGACGACACCGCCGAGGATGAACACCACCGCGGCGTAATAGATCCAGAAGATGAGGATCAGCAGGAAGGTGAGATTGCCGTAGACGGAGCCGTAATCGGCGACCTGCGCGTAGACGCTGAAGCCCTGCTTCATCAGCTCGAACAGCACGGCCGTGAAGCTGGCCGCGATGATCACCGTCCTCCAGCCGATGCGACGCAAAGGCAGGTAGCGGTAGATCATGAGGAACATGACCCAGATGAAGCCGAAGGCGATGAGCTGCGCCCAGACGTAGCCGGCGTAGCCGAGGCTGCCGGCATCGAAGCCGAACATCTCGCGACCGAAGCCGGCGATGATGTTGAGGATGATGGTGACACCCACGTTCACGGCGAACAGCGAGCCCGCCGCGACCACCATCTTCAGATCGAAGAGCTTGCCCGCGATGATGCCTCGGTCGCGCGTCAGGTCGAACACCTCTCCCAGGACCGTGCGCAGCGTGCCGACCAGGCGGGTGGCGATCCAGACGAAGAAGACGGTACCGATGCCGAGGAGTCCGGTGCTGGCGTCGGTGAACCCCTCGAACAGGGTGCGCACCTTCTCACGGAAGTCCTCGCCGGCGTCCGGGAGCGCCCCCATCACGTAGTTCATGAGGACACCGGTGACGTCCGCATTCTGCTGTCGCAGTACGGCAGTGGTGATGCCGAGGACCGCGAGGATGAGGGGGACGAACGCGACGAGGACGTTGAAGGCGATCGCGCCCGCGAGGAAGAAGATCCGGTCCTCGGCGGCCTTCTGATAAACGAGTGCGAGGAACCGACGCGCGTCGTCGAACGCTCGCCGGAGTCGGCTCCGTTCGATCGACGGCGCGATGAGCGGCTACTCCTCTTCGGAATCCCGAGCCGACGTGCCTGGCCGCGACCGATACGCGGAGCGGACGCCTTCCCGTCCCTGCTCCCAGCGCTGACCCAGATCGGCCTTCGCGCCGCGGGCCGCGTCGCGGCTGGCGTCGAGCGCGCTGCGCGTCGCGCCGACCTGCGTCTCCACGTTGCCGCGCGCGTCCTGCACGGTCTCCGTCACGGTTTCCTGCACGTCGCGCAACGCGGCGTCGGCGGTCTCGCGCAAACGGTTGAAGCTGTCGCTCAGCTCGCGGCGCGTCTCGGTGCCCGCGCGCGGCGCGTACAACAGCATGGCCCCGGCCCCGATGAGCGCGCCCCACAGGAAAGCGCCCAGGCTGACGCGCTTCTCGATCACCGTCACGGTCTCGTCGTCGTAATCCCTCATGATGCCTCCGATTTGGGGCGTGCGCGCCCGACTACCTCTTCGATTTCGCCTTCGGCTTCGACTTGCGCTTCGAGCTCTTCTTGGCCGCGGGTGCACTTCTCGTGCTCTTGCCGCCGGCGCCCTTCCTGGAAGCGGATCGGCCCGAGCGGGAAGGCGACGCCGCCTTCGCCGGCTGGGCCTGTGCCGAAGCCGGCGGTGCCTTGACGGCGCGCGCCCCGGCGCCATCGCCGCTGCCGTCCTTTCCGATCCAGGTGCCGAGCTGCCCGCGCAGCTCCTTCTCGTCGACGCCGAGGATGCGGGCGGTCTTGCCGTAGTCGCCGCCGGTGAAGGCGAAGGTCTTGAGCGCGATCAGGCGCTCGGCCTCCTCGAGCGGCGTGCCGACGGGGATGCGCACCTCGCGATCGTCCATGGCGCGATAGCGCGGCTGGAGATCGCTCGCATCGATGAGGCGGTCACGCGCGAGGATGACCGCGCGCTCGATCGCATTGCGCAGCTCGCGCACGTTGCCGGGCCACGTGTACGTCTCCATGTACTCGATCGCGCCTTCTGTGAAGCCGTCGATCTTCTTGTCCTGCTGCGCCGCGAAGTCGTGCAGGAACTGCTCGGAGATCAGGCGCACGTCGCCGGCCCGATCGCGCAGCGGTGGCAGATAGATCGGGATGACCGCGAGGCGATGGTAGAGGTCGTCGCGCAGGTCGCCCTTCTTGAGCGCGTCTTCGACGTTGCGGTTGGTGGCGGCGAGGACGCGGATGTCGACGTCGATCTCCTTCTTGCCGCCCAGACGGCGGAAGGCACGCTGCTCGAGCGCGCGCAGGAACTTGACCTGCACGTCGGGCTCCATCTCCGCGACTTCGTCGAGGAAGAGCGTGCCGCCGTCGGCGAACTCGAATGCGCCGGCCTTTTCATTGAGGGCGCCGGTGAACGCGCCCTTCTCGTGGCCGAACAGCTCGTTCTCGAGGATCTCGCGCGGGAACGCGCCGCAGTTGAGCGCGATGAAGGGACCCTTGCGGCGATCCGACTTGTCGTGGAGCGCGTGCGCGACGAGCTCCTTGCCGGTGCCGCTCTCGCCGATGATGAGCACGCTCACGTTCGACTGCGCGACGGCCTCGATCACCTCGAAGACCTCGCGCATCTCCTCCGACTGGCCGATCATGTCGCCCATCCGGGTGAGCCCGTCGAGCTGCTTGCGCAGCTTACGGTTCGCGGCCTTGACGCTGTACTTCTCGAGCGCGCGCGGAATGAGCGCCTTCAGACGCTCGAGGTCGAGCGGCTTGGTGAGGAAGTCGTAGGCGCCGTTGCGCATCGCCTCGACGGCGGAATCGACGGTGCCGGCGCCCGTGATGATGATGACCTCGGCGTCGAGCTCGGCTTCGCGCATCTTCGCGAACAGCTCGAGGCCGTTCAGCTTCGGCATCTTCAGGTCGGCGAGAACCAGTCCGAATTCTCCGCCCTGCACCATCTCCCACGCCTCCCTGCCGTCCGTCGCCGTGTGGGTGTCGAAACCCTCTTCGGCGAGGAGCATCTGGAGGCCTTCCGCGACGTGCTTCTCGTCGTCGGCTATGAGCAACTTAGCCTGCGTCATCGGGCTCTTTCTTCGGGATACGTCTTCGGGATGCGTTTTGAAGGTACCGCGGGGCGCGGAAAAGGGTCAAGCGGAGCCGGCGCGCGGAAGCCGGAGGGTGAGGGTGGGTCGTCCTTCGGCCGAGTCACCGATCTGGACGCGGCCACCGGCACGCTCGGCCAGCGCACGCATGACGCGCAGGCCGAGCTCGATCTCCTCGGCGGCCGCGGGCGAATCGGCGAGCCAGGCGCGCTCGGTCGCATCGAGGGGCGGCTCGGCGCACTCGACCTCGAACATGCCGTCGTCCGCGGTCGCCCAGGCGCGCATCGAGATGGCGTCGCCCGACTGCGCCACGCGCACGGTGCGATCGGCGATGTTGAGGAGGAGCAGCCGCAGGTCCTGGGCGGACAGCGGCACGATGAGCGCGAGCGATTCGGCCTTCAGCTCCAGATCGACGCGCGCGAGACGAGCACGCGCCGTCACCAGCGGCATCAGCTCCTGGAGCACGGTCGAGAACGACGACGTGTCCTGCGCGTCACGCGGCGGGCGCAGCGCCTCGAGCAGCGCGTTCGCGAGGCTGTGCACCTTCCGGATCTCGTCCTCGACGATCGCGACCCGCTCCAGCGCCTGCGGCGACTCGCCCTTTTCTATCTTCCGCCGCACCAGCTCCAGATTGATCACCATCGCGTGGAGCGGATTCTTGATCTCATGGCTGATGTCGCCGGCGAGGCGGCTGAGCAGGTCGAGGCGATTGGCCTGGTAGTGCTGTGCGGACAGACGCAACGGGTGATCGTCCGATTCCGATGGCGACATGGTGTTCTGCAGCGAACGGATCGCGGCCGGGGCAAAAAGCGAGCCCGGGGCAGGCGTTCCGCCGGTCACGCGGCGCCTCGCGTCTCGCCGCGGACGAGCGACCAGTACGCCTGCTGGAGCGGGGCCGCCAGCTCGAGCGAGCCGGCGAGCGGGCGTCCATCGAGCTCGACTACGGGCACGACGCCCAGGGA
Organism: Longimicrobiales bacterium; assembly: GCA_035512635.1. Classification (GTDB taxonomy): domain Bacteria; phylum Gemmatimonadota; class Gemmatimonadetes; order Longimicrobiales; family RSA9; genus DATKDR01. The sequence continues at coordinate 4,863 of DATKDR010000104.1, forward strand.
GCTCATGGAGACGAAAGCCGCATCGGCGTGCAGCAGCAGGTCGGCGTGCGGACGCCCGACGTCGAGGTCGATGCCACGCTCCGCCGCGGCGTCGAGGATCACGGCGCGCGTGACACCGCCGAGCACCACGTCGGTGGAGGCGGTGTGCAGCACACCGTCGTGTCGAAAGAAGAAATTCCAGGTCGGACCCTCGGCGACGGTGCCGTCGGGCAGCAGCATGAGCGCGTCGTCGACGCCGGCGTCACTCGCCTCCTGTCGTGCGAGCACAGAGTAGACGCGGCCGAGGCTCTTGAGTGCGGGCGGTACCGTCTCGGGCGCGGGATGGCGCGTGCGCGCGACGATCAGACGCCAGCCGCGCGCGGCGCGCTCCATCCAGTCGTGCGGCAGCGGCGAGATCGACGCGACGACGGACGGCGCACCGCCCGGCTCGCCGGCGGTGACGGTGACGCGCGCCGAGGCCTCGTCGACATCCGCGCGCCGTGCGAGCTCGATCAGGACCGCGCGCAGCTCGGCGCGCTGCGGCAGCGGGATGCGCAGCAGCGCGGCGCTGCCGGCGAGCCGCTCGAGGTGCGCATCGAGCCTGAAATAGGCGCGCTCGTGCAGGCGCAACGACTCGAAGACGCCGTGGCCCGACAGGAATGCGGCGTCGCGCGCGGCAACGCGGATGCCCGTCTCGTCGAGCCATGCGCCATCGTGGTACGCGATCATGCGGAGCGGCTCAGCCCGCGCGTGCGTCGGGGTCGGGCGCGAGCACCGCGGCCGCGTCGTGTCCGCGGCGACCCATGAGCCCGTACGTCAGCTTCTTGCCCAGCTCGACACCGGGCTGGTCGAGCGGATCGATGCCGTAGAAGGCGCCGGCGTAGACAGTGGCGATCTGCATCATCATCAGCAGTTGCCCGAGCGTGTGCGCATCCACGCGCGGCAGCTCGATCGTCATGTTCATGCGCCCGTGCGACGTGAGCGCGGACGACGTCGCCGCCGCCTCCGCGCGGAGCAGCTCGCCGATCGTGTGGCCGCCGAGGTACGCGATCGCGTCGGTATCGGCGTAGTCGGCGGGGATCGCGACATCGTCGCCCGGATCGGCGACGGTCACGAAGGTGACCGTCTTGTCGAACGGCCCCTCCATGTAGAGCTGCACCTGCGAGTGCTGGTCGGTGGCGCCGAGCGCGGTCACGGGCGTCGGCCCCGTATGCACTTCCCTGCCCTGTAGATCGACGCGCTTGCCGAGGCTCTCCGCCCACAGCTGACGGAACCAGTCGCCGACCGCGAGCAGCCGGTCGGCATAGGGCATCATGACGTGGATCGGCGCGCCGCCCTCGGTGTGCGCGAGGTACTGGAGCGCGGCGAAGAGACCGGCGGGATTGGCGGCCAGCTCCGGCGCGTCGCAGCGCTCGGTCATCGCGCGCGCGCCGGCGACGAGCTGCGCGATGTCGACGCCGACCAGGCCGACCGGAAACAGCCCGACGGCGGACAGCACGCTGAAGCGGCCACCGACGTCGATCGGAATGGGCAGCGTCTCGATGCCTTCCGCGTCGGCGATGCCCCGCAGCGGCCCGCTCCCCTGCTCCGTCGTGATGACGAGATGGCGGCGGTAGCCGTCGCCGAGGGAGGCCTCGAGCCAGTCGCGCACGACCAGATACTGCGCGAGCGTCTCGGCGGTCGAGCCCGACTTGCTGATGACGTTGAAGAGCGTGCGGCCGGGCTCGAGACGCTCGAGCAGCCCGCCCATGGTGCGGGGATCGACGTTGTCCAACACGTACAAGCGCGGGTAGTGCTCGCGCGCCTCGCCGCTCAGCTCGTTCCAGAAGGGAGCGCACAGCGCGCGATGCACGGCGGTGGTGCCGAGCGCGGAGCCGCCGATGCCGAGAACGACGAGGTCTTCGTTCTGCTGGAGCCGATCGGCGAGCGCCTGCACGGTGGCGACGGTCTCCTCGTCGAACGGCAGGCGATAGAAGCCGAGCTCGCCGGCGTCGCGGCGACGCTGCACGTCGTCGTGGGCGGCGGCGAAGCGCTCGCCGAGAGCGAGCAGGCGCTCGCGCGGGATGCCGCGCCCGCCGAGGCGGTGCGAGAGCATGTTCGAGTAATCGAGTGCGATGCGATCCATGGCGCGTCAGTCCTGGATATCGATGACCAGTCCGTCGTATGCCGGCTCGATGCCCGCGGGCAGCGCGGCGGCGAGCGCGGCGTGACGGAGCCGATGGGTCAGATGCGTGAGCAACGTCCGCTCCGCTCCGATCGAGCGCGCGAGCTCGACCGCCTCCTCGACGTTCAGGTGCGTCGGATGCGGGTTGCCGTGCCAGAGCGCGTTGAGCACGAGGACACGCACGCCGGCGAGGCGCTCGAGCGACGCGGCCGGGATCGTCTTCGCGTCGGTGATGTAGCCCAGCGCGCCGCAGCGGAATCCGACCGGCGTCGAGCGTCCGTGCCTGACGGGCACGGGAACGAGCCGGAGGCCGCCCAGGTCGACGATGCCCTCCGCGGGCAGCTCGTGCAGGCGCAGCTCCGGCTTCGAAGTGCCCGCTTCGGGCTGGATCGAGTCGTCGAAGATGTAGTCGAAGCGGACGCGCAGCACGCGAGCGCACTCGGCGGGCGCCCAGACGTCGAGCTGACGCGGCGGCCGGACGGTGAACGCGCGCAGGTCGTCGATGCCGTGCACATGGTCGGCGTGGCAGTGCGTGATCCAGACGGCGTCGATGCGATCGACGCGGGCGTCGAGGAGCTGGAGCCGCAGCTCGGGCGGCGCATCGACGAGCAGCCTGCGCTCGCCGTCCTCGAGGAGCGCGCCGTGGCGCAGCCGGCGGTCGCGCGGATCGGCGGACGTGCACGTCGCGCAGCCGCAGCCGATGACGGGGACGCCGAAGGAGGTGCCGGTGCCGAGGAAGCGGAGTCGCACGAGGCCGCCGCCTAGAGCGACTCGACGCGCATCAGATTGGTCGAGCCCGGCACGTGGAAGGGCACGCCGGCAGTGACGATGAAGCGGTCGCCCGGACTGCCGACGCCGTGCTCGAGCATCCAGATGCGGGCCCACGCGACCATGTGGTCGTAGCTCGGCTCGGTGGGACAGAGGAGCGGCCGGACGCCCCAGGCGAGCGCGAGCTGTCGATAGGTGCGCTCGTCGTGCGTGACGCCGAGCACCGGCACGGGCGGGCGATAGCTGGACACCAGGCGCGCGCTGCCGCCGAAGCGCGTGAGCACGACGATGGCGGCGGCGCCGAGCAGCCGGCTCGCCTGACACGTGACCGCGGAGACCGCGTGCTCGGTCGGCGTCTTGCCCGGCTGGAGGTGTCCCGAAATGGGCGCGCCGAAATGGCCGGCGGATTCGGCCGCGGCAATGTCGTACTTGGGGCCTTCCCCGAACGCGGCGGTGCCCTCGATCTCGGTGATGATGCGGCGCATGGCGGCGACCGCGAGCACGGGGAAGCGGCCCGCCGCGGTCTCGCCCGACAGCATCACGGCGTCGGTGCCGTCGAAGAGCGCGTTCGCGACGTCGCTCGCCTCGGCGCGCGTCGGGCGCGGCGCGTCCATCATCGACTCGAGCATCTGCGTCGCCGTGATGACCGGCCGATGATACAGATTGGCCATCTGGATGATGCGCTTCTGCGCGACGGGGACGCGCTCGAACGGCAGCTCGACGCCGAGGTCGCCGCGCGCGACCATCACGGAATCGGACGCCTCGAGGATCTCGCTCAGGTTCTCGAGTGCGATGTCCTTCTCGATCTTGGCGATGATGCGCACGCCTTCGCCGATGCGACGCCGGAGATCGAGCACGTCCTCGACGCGCTGAACGAAGGACAGGCCGATCAGGTCTACGTCCGCCTCGAGCGCCGCCGCGAGATCGTCGATGTCCTTCTCGGTGAGCGACGGCGCGCTCACGCGGATGCCGGGCAGGTTCAGGCCCTTGTTCGGCAGCAGCCGGCCGCCCTGGATCACCTCGCATTCCACCTTGCCGCCGTCGGTGGAGCGGACCACGAGCTCCATCAGGCCGTCGTCGAGCAGGATGCGATTGCCCGCCGCCACGTCGCCCGCGAGCTGCTCGTAGGTGGTCGGGATCTCGTCGCCTTCCGCCTCGTCCTCGGGCGCGAGCACGACGATGGTGCCGTCGATCAGCTCGATGGGCATGGCCAGGTCACCGATGCGGATCTTGGGACCGGCGAGGTCGGCGAGCACCGCGATCGGCTGATCCATCTCCTCGGAGGCGATGCGGACCCACTCCACCATCTGGCGCAACGCGGCATGCGACGTGTGCGCCATGTTGATGCGGAACACGTCGACGCCTTCGTTGGCGAGGGCCCTCACGCGCTCCCGGGATGCCGACGCGGGTCCGAGCGTAGCGACGATCTTGGTTCTCACGAGGAACGATACCTTCGCGGTCGAGGTTGCGGCGCGGCGTGCGGCGTGCAGTTTCCGCGCCGGGCATGGGCCCGGGGCGTGCATCGGGCGCGCATGCCAGGTGAATCAACGAGGCCGTGGAGCCGATGGAATACGTAACGACCGGCAGGCAGCTGGAGGAAGTGGGACGGGCGGCGGCGGAGGCCGGTCTGTTCGCGGCGGACACCGAAGCGGCGGGCTACCATCGGTATCGCGACACGATCTGCCTGATCCAGGTGTCGACGCGCGAGCGCACGTGGGTGATCGACGTGCTCGAGCTGACCGAGCTGGACCCGTTGCGCGCCCCGCTGGTCGAGCAGGGGACGGAGGTCGTGTTCCACGACGCCGACTACGACCTGCGTCTGCTGCACCGCGATTTCGGGCTCGAGGTGCGCGGCCTGTTCGACACGAAGATCGCGGCGGAGCTGCTCGGCGAGCCGGGGCTCGGCCTCGCCAGCCTGCTGGAGCGGCACGTGGGGCTGACGATTCCGAAGAAGTACCAGCGCGCCGACTGGGCGCGGCGGCCGCTGCCGGACGACATGATCGAGTACGCTGCCGAGGATACGCGTCATCTGCCGGTGCTGCGGGACGCGCTGGCCGAGGAGCTGGAGCGGAAGGGCAGGCTCCGCTGGGCGGAGGAAGAGTTCCGGCTGCGCGAGCGGACCGTCTGGGAGGACGACCCCGCGGATGACGCGTTCCGGGTGAAGGGCTCCCGCGATCTGGACCGGCGCCAGCTCGCGGCGCTGCGCGAGCTGTTCGAGTGGCGCGAGAGCGTCGCGGAAGAGCGGGACCAGGCGCCGTTCCGCATCGTCTCCAACAACGATCTGGTGACGGTCGCGCGGGCCCTGCCGCGCGCGCGGCCCGAGATCGTCGCGGCCGGTCTGAGCGAGGGCAACGCCAGGCGCTGGGGCCGCGACCTGCTGGACGCGGTGCGGCGCGCGACCGACCTGGCGGAGTCGGAGCTGCCGGAGAAGGCGAAGCGCGGACGGCGCGAGCCGCACGACCCGGAGATCGACGAGCGCGTCGAGCGGATGCGGAAGGCGCGCGATCTGGCGGCGACGGAGTACGAGCTGGACCGCGGGCTGCTGCTGCCGCGCCACATGATGGAGACGATCGCGCGAGTGAATCCGGCGAGCGTCGCGGAGCTGCACGGAATCGATGGTCTGCGCAACTGGCAGATCGAGCTCGTCGGCGAGCGCGTGCTGAACGCGCTGCAGGCGTGAACGGGCCCGGCGGGCGTCAGCCGCTCCAGGGCGCGAAGCCGAAGAGCAGGTAGTCGCGCGGCCGGCCACCCTCGAGCTCGGCGGCCGCGGCCTCGAGTGCCTCGAGCGTCTCGTCGGCCTCGCCCGTGCCGCGGCAGGCGTCGCGGATGGCGAGCAGCAGCGGGCGGATCTCGGGCGGCCGCAGCAGCACGTAGCTCGGCGGATCCTCGATCTCGCCGCGGCGCCCGAGCACCAGGTCGACCAGGTCGGTCTCCTGCGAGATCTTCCATACGTCGGACGTCTTCTTCAGCAGCTTGTCCGCCGTCTTCAGACCCGAGTGCAGGGTGCGCACGAGCTTCTGCACCTCCTTGTCCGCAGCCGCCTCGCGCTGCCGACCGTGACGGCGACCCAGCGCTTCCGGATCGACCCCCTGATGCTCCTTCGACGCCTGCCCTAGCAGCGATCCGACGTAGGCGTACATTCCGAGCACCAGCGGCACGGGGTCCAGCGCGATGCGCATCCGATCCTCCGGGCTGCGGGAAACGATGCGGGCGCGACGCCCGATCGGGTACTCGGCGGCACAAGGTTGCTCCGCCGACAGCGGTAGTCAACGGACCCACGAACCGGAACTTCACGGATGAGAGCACGAGCCACTCTGATCGCAACGGCGCTCGTCGCGCTGGCCGCCTGCGAGGACCTGGGCCTCGAGAACCGCAACTATCCGCACGAGCAGGCCGCGCATCGACCGCCCGACGCCCTCGTCCAGGCCGTGCACCCGGAAACGCGCCCCGGACCGGCGACGCCCGACCCGCACGCGATGAGCGCACGGCCGATCTCGGTGGGGGGCCAGACCTTCATGGCCGCCGGGCCGCCCCAGCGGGTCGAGGCCGCGGCGCTGCGCCAGATCGGCGGCAGCCCCGCCGGCTCGTTCTCGGTCGCGGCGTGGGACGAGCCGCCCTACGACCGGCTCTACCTGTCGCACCCCGGCGGCCTCTACGTGACCTACCTGCCGCTATACGACAGCGGCGATCCGGCCGCCCGCAGCGCGGCCGGGCGGCAGGCGCTGGAAGGCGGAGCGCCTGCGGCGCACTAGGACGCGCGGCGCCCGCTGGCTGCCCGGACCATCGACTTCCGCTCTCACGGCCGCCCGAGAAACGACCGAGCACGTGCTCGTGCTCGGCGGTTGGCGCGACCCGCCAAGGCTTCACCGACCCCCCAGACGCTCCTCGACCCAGTCGGTCATCAGACCGAACAGGTGCACGCGCGTATTGCCGCCCTCGATCGAGTGGGTGCGGTTCGGGTAGATCATCAGGCCGAAATCCTTGCCCACCGCAATGAGCGCGTCGACGAGCTGCACGGTCTGCTGATAGTGGACGTTGTCGTCGCCCGTGCCGTGGATCAGCAGCATGTCGCCGGTGAGGCCGGCCGCGTGGTGGAGCGGCCCGCTCTCCTCGTAGCCGCGCGGATTCTCCTCCGGCGTGCGCATGAAGCGCTCGGTGTAGATGGTGTCGTAGAGACGCCAGTCGGTGACGGGCGCCACCGAGATGCCGGCACGGAAGCGATCGCCCCCGCGCGCCATCGCGAGCGCGGTCATGTAGCCGCCGTAGCTCCAGCCCCAGATGCCGATGCGCTCGCCGTCCACGTAGGGCAATGCGGCCAGATAGCGCGCGGCCTCGATCTGATCGTTGGTCTCCCAGTGGCCCAGGTTCAGGTAGACGATCTTCCTGAAATCGCGGCCGCGCGCGCCGGTCCCGCGATTGTCCACGCTCGCGACGATGTAGCCGCGTTGCGCGAGCAGCTGATGCCACAGGTACCGGTCTCCGCCCCACGAGTCGATCACCGTCTGTGAGCCCGGGCCGCCGTACACGTACATGAGCACCGGGTAGCGCCGCGCCGGATCGAAGTCCGGCGGTCGGATCAGGTAGCCGTTCAGCGTCACGCCGTCCGTCGTATTGAACTGGAAGAAATCGGGCGGCGTCATCCTCGTCTCGCCGAGACGCCGGCGCAGCTCCGCATTCTCCTCGAGCACGCGCACCAGTGCGCCGTCGGCGCGATGCAGACGCGTGACCGGCGGGTCGAACGACGTCGAGTACACGTCGATGTAGTGCACCGCGCCGGGCGACATGCGGATGGTGTGCATGCCCGGCTCCCGCGTCAGCCGCTCCATGCCGGAGCCGTCCAGCCGGATGCGGTACAGATGCCGCTGGAGCGGACCCTGCTCCGTGCCCGTGAAATAGAGCCAGCGTCCGCTCTCGTCGACGCCGTGGAACGCCGTGACGTCCCAGTCGCCGCGCGTCACCTGGCGAAGCAGCCGCCCATTGCGATCGTACAGATACAGATGGTTGCGCCCGTCGCGCTCGGACGACCAGACGAGCTCGCGGCCGTCGTTCACCCGCGTCAGATCGTCGTCTACATCGACCCAGGCCGAATCGGTGTCGGAGAAGAGCAGCCGGCTGCGGCCGGTCGCGGGATCGGCGGCCATGACGTCGATCCGGTTCTGACGGCGGGGCATACGCTGGAAGACGATGCGGTCGCCCGCCGGGCCCCAGTCCATGCGCGCGATGTACTCCCAGTCGCCGTCTCCGGGGTCGATCCAGGAAGTCGCGCCGCCCTCGACCTCGACCACGCCGATGCGGACGTCGGAGTTCGGCGTGCCCGCCTTGGGATAGCGCAGCGACATGGGGTCGCCGTACAGCTCCATGTAGTCGATCAGCGGAAACGGAGCGATCGCGCTCTGGTCGAAGCGCCAGAAGGCGATGCGGGTGCCGTCCGGGCTCCAGCGCCACGCGTCGCGCAGGTCCAGCTCCTCCTCGTAGACCCAGTCGGTGGTGCCGTTGATGACGGTCTCGCTGCCGTCGTTCGTGAGGCGGACCTCCGCGCCGGTCTCGAGATTCGTCACATAGAGGTCGTTGTCGCGCACGAAGCCGACTTTCGTGCCGTCGGGCGAGAACTTCGCGAACATCTGCTTGCCCGCCGTCGATACCGGCGTCAGGCGACGCGAGCGGCTGTCGTAGACCCAGTACTCGCCGAGCGTGTTCTGACGCCAGACGCGCTCGCTCCTGGTGAAGATCAGGAGCCGGCGGCCGTCGTCCGACCACGCGTAGTTCTCGATGGCGATGGTGTCGGCGCCCTCCTCGGGCACCAGGGTGCGGCCCTCGGCCAGGACCAGCATGTCGCCGCCGGGCTCCTCGGCGATCAGGTCGGTCAGTCCCCCGTCGCGCCGCACATAGGTGAAGCGGCGGCCGCCCTCGATCCACTGGATGGGGCCGACCGAGCGCACGTCGAAGTCCCTCGAGCCGAAGATGCGCTCCACCGTGAGCTGCTCCTGCGCGGCCGCGGGCTCGTTCGCGAGCGCCATGGGTGCGAGCATGAGCGCGGAGACGACGGAGGCGAGGCGGATGCGCCCTCGAAGGGCGCGCTGGGAATCGTCGTTCATGGCCTGTGCGGGAATGGGGCATGCAACGGGTTCGCGTCGGAAGGTGGTTCGGTCCGGCGTTCGCTGCAACACGCGGAGAAGTCGATGGCGCGCATCATCGTGATCGAGGACGAGGCCGCGATCCGGCGGCTGATCAACCGGATTTTGGCGCGTTCGGGGCACGAAGTGCGGGAAGCCAAGAACGGCCGGGACGGCGTCGCGCTCCACCGCGACGATCCCGCCGATCTGGTCATCACCGACGTGTTCATGCCCGAGCAGGACGGCATCGAGACCATCCGCCAGATCCGTGAGTTCGCGCCCGACACGCCGATCATCGCCATGTCCGGCGGCGGCGCGCGCGGCGGCGGCGATTCACTGGAAAGCGCCCAAGCGATCGGCGCGCAGGCGGTGATGCAGAAGCCGTTCTCGCCGGACGAGCTGGAGCGGGTGGTAAGGGCGCTGCTCGGCGCGCAGTCGCCCCGACTCGAATGACGCGCAATACGCAGATACCGCTCGACGGTCGCTACGTCGTAGTCTTCACCCTCATTTCATTCCTGAGCTACGGCGCGCACGAGCTCATCCATCACCTGGTCGCGCGCGCGACGTGCGGAGCGTGGGGCAGCATGACGTTCAGCACGTTCGCTCTCGCGACGGGGTGCGAGCCCACGGGCACGGTCCTGGTCGCGACCCTCGCCGGCCCGGCGCTGACCTACGTGCTGATGTACGCGGGCGCAGCGCTCATCCTTGGCGGCCGGCCCCTCGCCGGCGTCACGCTGGTCCTGGCGAACCTCCCGCTCGCGCGGCTGGTGACGGTGCTGATGCGCGGCGGCGACGAGATGGTGCTGGGCCGAGCATGGATCGGCGGCGGCGCTGCGTGGCCCGTGATGCTCGCGCTAACGCTTCTGCTGCTCGCGCCTCCCGCCGTGCTCGCGTATCGGGCAATCGGCAACCGGTACCGCCCGGCGCTCTTCGCTGCTCTGCTGGTGCTGCCGCTGTTCATCGACATGGCCCTCAAGCGGGTACTGCTCGCACGCATTCTGGAGAGCTGGCCGAGCGCGATCGCCGGCGTGCCCCTGCTGTTCCTGGTCGCCATGGCCCTGGCCGCCGCAGCGCTCCTCGCCCTGCTGCGCGCCCGGCCGTGGCGCGTGGCCGGAACGGCGGAACTCGCCGCCCGTCCGCCGGTTTGAAGGCAGAGTGCCGGGCGGATCGGGTCCGGCGACCTCCAACCGACCGACCACATGCGATCCATCGGCATCGTTTCCCTTCTGCTCCTCGGCGCCGCCGTGCCCGCTGCGGCGCAGGAGGACGTCACGTTCGGCCTGCGCGCCGGCGTCGTCGACGTCGATTGCTTCGAGACGGAGGCCGGCTGCCTCGATGCGGACATGTCGCCGAACATCGGCGGCTCCGTCGAATACGGCATCCTCGGTCCATTCTCCCTCGGCCTGTACGCCGACGTGCATGGACTGACCGGCGACTTCGACGGCCGCGAGTACATGCTCGATCTCGGCGGCGCGCTCAAAGCGCAGATCGGCGGACCGTCGGCGCGCGCGTTCCTGCGCCCGGGGATCGGCGTCGGCTACGGCACGGTGGACGTCGGCGATGGCGCTCAACTGCTCACGACGCGCGCCACGGTCGAGGTCGTGATCCCGCAGGTGGGCGGGCTGTCGTGGATGTTCGAGGGCGGCGCATACATGGCGCCGAAGGGCGACGCGGACGGCACGGACGTGGAGTTCGGGCCGGGGCTGATCCTGCGGGCGGGGATACTGTTCTGAGGCTGGTCGCACCATCCCGGGCTCGAGAATCAGGGGCAACTTCTACGGAGCTCCTCGAGCACCCCACGCGCCACACGATCGTCGCGCAGAACGGCAAGCGCAGTGAGCAACTCCGGAGGTGCGCCCTCCCGTCGCGCATGGCCGATCATGCCTTCGAGAGCTGCGTGCCGGGTTGGGAGAGGCAACTCGAGAATCTTCCGCAGGTCTGCATTCAGCCCGTCATCGCTTTTAGCGGCGAGCACAAGTGTAATCGCGTAGTCGGCTTCCTCTCCGTTTCTATCTCGGCTCATCGCAGTCATTGAGATAGGAGGCAGCACGGTTCGCCGGAGCGCCGTGAGGCCGAATTTTACCTGGTTCCATCCAGGCACGCCTCGACAGCACGTACTCGGTGGCGGTAGTCCTTCCCAGCTCAACCGCACTCGCTGTAGCCACACACCATGCACTTCACGCATCCCTCCATGTAGTGCAGATCCGCGGAGCACTCGGGGCAGGTGCCGAGGAACGCGCCGCCGGGATCGTAGGCCTCGACGGGCTGGGGCTCGGCCTGGGCCTGGGCGCCGCCGAGCGCGACCGGCTTCGCGGCCGGTGCGAGCGACGCGACCGGCGCGGACGGCAGCAGCTCCTGCTGCACCCCCTGCTTCTCGGCGAGGTGCTGCTCGATCGCCTGGGCGATGGCGTCCGGCATCGACAGCACCTTGTTGGGGCCGAAGCCGATCGCCTTCTCGCTCGAGATGCCGCGCAGCTGCTGGCGCACGGCGTCGAGCGAGATGCCGCTGCGCAGCGCGAGCGAGACCAGGCGGCCGATGGCCTCGGCGTCGGCCATGGCGGAGCCGCCGGCCTTGCCGAGCGCGGCGAACAGCTCGAAGGGGCGGCCGGCCTCGTCCTCGTTGATCGTGACGTACAGGTCGCCGAGCGGGCTCTGCATGCGCCGCGTGGTGCCGCGCAGCGCGGTCGGGCGCGTGCGCTTCTGGCGCCGCTTCTGGCTCTCGATCTCCTCGTCCAGCCGCGCCTTGAGCTCGACGATCTCCTGCTCCTTCTGGTGCAGCCGCTCGCGCGCGTCGGCCAGCTCCGCCTCGAGGTCACCGATCTCGGTGGAGACTGCGGCCGGGGCGGCGGCCGGCGCCTGCTCCTTCGACGTCTTGCCGGTCGACAGCACCTGCATCGGGCGCGAGCCGTCGCGGTAGACGGTGACGCCCTTGCAGTTCAGCTCGTGCGCGAGCAGGTAGATCTGGCGCACGTCGTCCGCGGTCGCCTCGAACGGGAAGTTGCACGTCTTCGAGATGGCGCTGTCGACGTGCTCCTGGTAGGCGGCCTGCATGCGGATGTGCCACTCGGGCGTGACGTCGTGCGCGGTCACGAAGACGCGCTGCACGTCCGCGGGCACTTCCGGGAAATGGATGTGACCCTGCTCGGCGATGCGCTCCATCAGCGAGTCGCTGTACCAGCCCTGCTCCTTCGCGATGCGCACGAAGTCCTGGTTCACGTCGGGCATCATGACGCCGGCCTGGTTGCGCATGAAGGCGACGGCGAAGAGCGGCTCGATGCCGCCCGAGCAGTCGGCAATGATCGAGATCGTGCCGGTCGGCGCGACCGTCGTCAGGTTGCAGTTACGCAGGCGGCGCATCGGGCGGATGCGGCTGCCGTTCGCATCGCGCGCGGCGGTCTCGTCGGGACCCCAGATCGACTTCTCCCACTCGGGGAACGCGCCGCGGATCTCGGCCAGCTTTTCCGAGGCGACCTTGCACTCCTCGTCGACGAAGGCCATCAGCTTGCGGCCGAGCTCGACCGCGTCGTCCGAGTCGTAGGGCACGCCGACGCGCACGAGCAGGTCGGCCCAGCCCATCAGGCCGAGACCGATGCGGCGGATGCGGTGCGCCAGGTCGTCGATCGCCTCGAGCGGGTACTGGTTCGCGTCGATGACATTGTCGAGGAAATGGATCGACAAGTGGATGGCCTGGCGCAGCGCCTCCCAGTCGATGCGGTCCTCGGGCGCGACGGCGTCATCGCCCACGCTCGTGATGGCGAACGCGCCGACGTTGATCGAGCCGAGATTGCAGACGTCGTACGCGAGCAGAGGCTGCTCGCCGCACGGATTCGTCGCCTCGTAGCTGCCCAGGTGCGGCACCGGGTTGTAGCGGTTCGCCTCGTCGATGAAGAAAACGCCGGGCTCGCCCGTCGCGTGCGCGCCCGTGACGATCATGTCGAAGACCTCGCGCGCGTCCTCCGAGCCGACGACGGCGCCGCCGCGCGGGCTGAGCAGCGCGTACTGCTCGTTCTTCCTCACGGCGTCCATGAACGCGTCCGTGACCGCGACCGAGATGTTGAAGTTCGTGATCTTGGTGACGTCGCTCTTGCACGTGATGAACTTGCGGATGTCCGGATGGTCGACGCGCAGAATGCCCATGTTCGCGCCGCGCCGCGTGCCCCCCTGCTTGACGACTTCGGTCGACGCGTCGTAGAGCGACATGAAGGAGACCGGACCGGAAGCGACGCCCATCGTCGAGCGCACGACGTCGCCGGACGGACGCAGACGACTGAAGCCGAAGCCGGTGCCGCCGCCGGACTGATGCACGAGCGCCATCGCGCGCAGCGTGTCATAGATGCCGTCGCGGCCGTTCGAGAGCGCGTCGTCGACCGGTAGCACGAAGCACGCGGACAGCTGGCCGAGCGGACGGCCGGCGTTCATGAGGGTCGGCGAGTTCGGCTCGAACAGACCGGTCGTCATCAGGCGGTAGAACTCCCGCGCGACCGCGTCCACCGCCCCCTCGCTCGCGCCGAACTGCGTGTCCTCGTCCGCGATCACGCGCGCGACCCGCCAGAACATGCTCTCCGGATCCTCCACGGGACGACCCGACTCGTCCTTCATCAGGTACCGGCGCGACAGGACCGTGCGGGCGTTCTCCGACAGCGTCGCCTCCGGCAGGTCCTCGGGCAGGTTCGTCCACGGACGGGTATCCGCGTTCTCGGCGGGGGGCGTGCTCTGGCTCATGTGTCTCCTCTACGCGCTCTATGAGGACGGCTTGTCCGGCGGCCGCGGGAGGCCGCCCGTGCGAATGCGAATTGTCAGGTACGGAGGATCGATCCTGGACCGCTGATGCCCCAAGATCTTGGGGCCGACCCACGATACACCACTACCTGTAGCGGGTCAAGGATCGGAAGGCGACGCACGCAGCGGTGCGGAAAAAGCCGCCCCTCGAGGGTTTGTTACCCTCAATTTCCCGGTGTTTTCCCTATGGACGCTGAGCCGGAGGTGCTCGAGGTGCCGGCCTGTTGGCGCTCAAAACGGAGACGGTGACCCGGAAAGGAGCTCAGCCTTCCTTCGGCTTCGACTTCGGCTTCGACTTGCGGCGCTTCCGGCCCGCCTTCGAACCGACCTCGTCGGGCTTCGGGGGGCCACCCTCCGACTCGATCGGCGGGCCGCCCTCCGCCTCCATCACCTGGCTGAGGAGCTCGTCCTGGGTGTCGCCCTCGCGGGGCTCGCTCGGGCGGTTCTTGTAGTCGGTCGCGCCGGCTTCATCGGGCGCGATGCGATACTGGTCGGGGCGCTTGCCACCCATGCTTCCTCCCTAGTCCGATGACGTGTTGGTCGGACGAAGGGGTTCATGAAACGTACCAGGGAGGGTCAATCGCGCGCGCGTGCACGCAGGAAAGCGGCGATGCCCTCGGCATGCGCCTCGGCGATGCGGTCGATGACGTCGGGATCGCGCAGTGCGGCCTCCCACTGCGGGATCATCATGAACATCGTCTCGGTGAGGACGGAAGGCATCCAGGTCGGCCGCGCGAGCGCGAGGTCCGCGCGGTTGATGCCACGGTCCGGCAGCGCGAGCTCGTCGAGCAGCGCGCGCTGGAGATGCCGCGCGAGATCGGCCGCGCGCGGGTGGAAGTAGAACATGTGGGTGCCCGCGTTCACGTAGGGATTCACCCCGTCGGGGAAGGCGTCCATGTGGATGGAGAGCATCAGCTCGGCGCCGGCGGCCGTGGCGCGGGCGACGCGATCCTCGAGTGACAGATCGACGTCCTCGTTGCGCGTCAGCACCGCGCGCGCGCCGGCGGCCTCGAGTCGCCGAGCGAGCGCGCGCGCGACGGCGAGCACGGCGTCGGCCTCGCGCAGACCGGTGGGGCCCTGCGCGCCCGCGGCGGCGCCGCCGTGCCCGGCATCGACGGCGATGACGCGGCCCTGGAGCGGACGCTCGGGATCGATCGGCGGGGGACGCCGCACACGCAGCACGAGCCAGCCGCGCGGATCGTGGAAGACGTCGTGGCCCCAGGCCCATCCGTTCAGGTGGAGGGTGAAGCGGTACAGCGCGTCGTTGGGCTGCTGCCACTCGGCGCGGCGGACGAACGGGTCGAGCGCGCCGTAATCGATGCGATTGGTGCGCGACAGAGCGCCGTAGATCTGGATCTCGATGCGGTCCTGCCCCTCGTCGACGCGGAACGGCAGGCGGCGCGATATCGGAAAGCGCACGTCGATCCAGCCGGGTGCGGGACGGATGTTGACGCTCTCCACCCTGCTCTCCGGCAGCGGCGAGTCGTCCGTCAGGAGACGGATCTCGTCCGCTGGCGACCACACGGACAGCTCGTCGGTGAGGCGCACGCGGTACTGGCCGTTCTGCTCGCCGGTGAGGGTCAGCTCGGTGCCATCCGGCCAGAAGTAGTCGTACGGTCCGAAACCGGGCCCCGGCCGCGCGATCACCTGCCGGTCGCCACGCTCCTCGATGGGCCGCGGATCACTGACCACGCCCACGCGCGGGCGCCCGTCCTCGAGCAGCAGCAGGTTGAACGGCAGAGGCTCGCGAACGGTGTCGCCGTCGACGATCAGCTCGAATACCGCCGCGCGTTCGATGGCGGGGGCGACGGCGGGAGCGCGCGGCACCAGCGGCCGCGCCTCGCCGGTGAGCGCCGGCCAGGCCACCGACGTGTCGCCGCTCATCAGGCGCTGGGCGTCGAAGAAGCCGCGGTACGTGGTGAGAGGGCCGCTGCCTGGCGCAGCGCTGAGCGGGATCGATCGGCCGTCCGGAAGGATCAGCCGTGCGCTGCCGCCGCGCCGTCCGGTAAAGCCCGCCTCGACCCGCTCGCCCTCGAGCGCGACGCGGGACCCGCGCGGGTAGGCGCTGCCCGCGTCGAGGAGCGGCGTCTCGAACGACGGCGCAGGCGGCAGCGTCACGTTGACGGTGAGCGTGTCGCGCGCGGCAACCGTGCTCGCGTCGAGGCGATAGACGCCGTCCGCGGGCACGGGCAGGAAAGCCAGGAACGCGCCGTTGCGCGCGACCGGCACGACCGCGCCGTTGATCGTGAGGCTCGCCGCGCCCGTGCCGGTCGAGCCGAAGATGAAGGTGGAGTCGCGCACCGCGACGCGCGCACCCTCCGGCGGATAGACGACGCTCAGCTCGAGCGGGCCGTCGACGTACGGCGTGGGCGGCAGGGCGACGGAGCGCGTCTCGGGCGCTGCGGGCCTCGGCACCATCGGCGTCGGACGATCGGGTGGGTCGCCACCGCCGCATGCGCCGACCAGCAGCGCCGTCGCCAGCGCGGAACGAGGCAGAATCCAGCTCATTCGATGCATGCCAAGGGCTCGGGCAAGGCCGGTGCCGCTGATCAGGCGCCGCCGGCGAGCCAGTCCGCCGCGGCCTCCTGCATGATCGCCTCGCCGCCCCACGCGCAGACGATGGTCGGCGCGTCGCGCAGATCCGCCGCCAGACGGGGATGCCCGAACAGACAGACCGTGGCCGGTCCTGCGCCGGATAGCCGCGCGACCGCGTCGATCGCGGCGGGCGAGAGCCCCGGCCGCCCCTTCCAGGCGCGGATGTCGGCGTATACGGCGATCAGAAGGGGCCCGCTGTGATCGTCGTCGGGCGCGGATGCCGTCGCCGGATCGCCGCCGCTCGCGCGGACTCGCCTGCCAGCCGCGCGCAGCCGCTCGGGGAAGACGTCCCGGGAAGGGGGCGGATAGGCGCCGCCCAGATCGTCGTCGACGGTCGCGACGGTGACGTCCTCGCCGAGGCGGGGCCGCTCGCCGCGCACCATGTGCACGGCGCGGGTCGCGGTCTCCAGCGCCCAGCGGGCGTCGTCCGCCGAGCCCCAGCCGCCGCGACCGGGCCGCTGCGCGGCAGCGGCGCGCGCGGTCATGGCCTCGACGCGGGAGATCGCCTCGAGCACGCGCGCGTCGGACAGTCGTCCATCATCGAGGGCGCTGCGGATGCCCGCGGCGACCGCGGGCGCGTCGTCCGGATAGAGCAGCGCGTCGCAGCCGGCGGCGAGGGCGCGGACCGCCGCGGCCGGCTCGCCACCTGACACGCCCTCGTCTCCGTGCACCCCTTCCATGATGAGCGCGTCCGTGACGGCGACGCCGCGGAACCCGAGGCGGTCGCGCAGCAGACCGGTGACGATCGGCGCGGAGAGCGTGGCGGGGCTGCCGGATGCGTCCAGCGCTGGATACGCCACGTGGGCGGTCATCATCGAATCCACGCCGGCCGAGATGGCCGCGCGGAACGGGACCAGGTCCACGTCCAGCGCCGCCTCTCCGACGTCGACGCGCGGCAGCTCGAGGTGCGAGTCGGTGGTGGTGCGGCCGTGCCCGGGGAAATGCTTGGCGCAGGCGAGCGCGCCGGTCGAGCGGCAGCCCTCGATCCAGGCGACGACGAGCGAAGCGACCCGGTCCGGATCGGTGCCGAAGGCGCGCGTGCCGACGATGGGGTTGAGCGGCTCCAGGTCGACGTCGGCCATCGGCGCATAAACCCACGGCACGCCTGCGGCGACGGCTTCGCGCCCGGTCAGCTCACCGGCTCGGCGCGCGACCTCCTCGTCATCGAGAAAGCCGATGGCGGCGAGGGGTGGCAGCCGGGTCGCGCCCGCGAGCTGCTGGCCGGCGCCGCGCTCGAGATCGGAGCCGAGGAGCAGCGGCCGTCCCGCGTCGCGCTCGAGCCGGTCGGCCAGGGCGCGCGCCGCATCGGCGCGCCCGCCGAAGAGGATGAAGCCGCCGACGCCCAGGTCGAGCGCCTCCCGCACGGCGGCGGAATCCGCGCCATAGCCGCGATCATCGTCCCAGCGCAGCGCGGGGAATAGCACCCTGCCGATGTCCATGCCGCAGCCTCCGGCGTTGCGATCAGTGCGACTCGTCCGGCGCCAGCATCATCGCATCGCCGGGCGTGGGCAGCGCGTGATTCGAGAGTCCGTCGGTGTGCAGGACAAAGCGCGTGCCGCGATCATGGATGCGCACCCAGCGGAGCGGCGAGAGGTAGCCGCGCAGGTCGGGTCGTGCATTCACGCTCACGGTGTCGAACACGACCGGTGCCTCTCCCGCGAAGGGCGCGCGCAGGATCTCGTAGCGGATCATCGTCCCCTCCACGAGAGGTCTGCGCGCGAGCTCACGGAAGAACAGGAAGTCGGGCGTGAACGGCATCGGCCGCGGCGCGATGCCCGCGTCTACCAGCCGCGTCTCGCCGGTCTGCAGGTCGTGCACCTCGATCCGCCGCGCCGTCTCGACCGCGACGTAGCGTCCGGCCGGATCCACCACCGCGGGGATGATCGTCGCCACGGCCTCGACCGAGTCGGCGATGACGCGTGGCGCCTCACCCGGCGCGCTCGCAGTGAGCGTGCCCATCACCGCGTCCCACTCCGGCCAGACGGTGTCCGGACGCAGCACGAGCTCGACCTCCGCGGGGCTGACCCGCCGCAGCGTACCGTCGGCTTCGGGCGCGAGCGGCGCGCCCCAGGCGAGCGAGGACCTCAGCGTCTGGAGCGCGATTACCCGCAGCTCCGGCGGCGGATCGGTCGAGAGGTAGAAGCGGAGCAGGTCGAGATCGCGATCGCGCAGCTCCTGCAACGCCTTCGCCTGTATGCCGATCTCCGGGTCGACCAGGCCGCGGGCAATGATCGGCAGCGCCTGCGGCGGCGTGCGGGTGGCCAGCGGGCCTACCACTCCCAGCGTCGCGCCGCGCACGCGAGGATCGGGATCCTCGATCGTCCGGCCGTAGACGTCGAACGCGAGCATCAAGCGCTGGCCCATGCGCAGGACCGCGTTGGCGCGCGCGAGCGCGGGCGCCGTTCGATCCAGGGCCAGCGCGGGCAGCAATCGCTCGATGGCGCGCTCGTGCTCCGCCACGAAGTCCGTGTACAGCGAGTCCTGCTCGAACGTGATCGGCGTGGCCAGGATCGCCTCCAGCCGCTCGGCCGGATCGAGCGGGAGCGGGATTCCGGCGGGATCGGACGCAGTCTGCCCGCCGCACGATAGGTTGACGGCCGCCAGCGCGGCGACCGCGAAAACTCCGATTCGCATGCGTTCCTTCATTCGGGATTCAGTAGCTCGCCCGGCGTCAGGGAGCCGAGCACTCTCGGGCCGGCCGCGCCGGTGGCGGCCGGTTCGTTCGCGGAGATGCGGTGCGTGTGCGCCCAGGCGAGCACCGCGAAGGCGAGCGCCTCCTTTGCGTCGGGGTCGAGTCCCAGCGCCGCGCCGTCCGCGATCTCGATCTCGGTCAGTCGCTCGCGCAGCATGCGCATGAGCGACGGATTGCGGGCGCCTCCGCCCGTCACGATCAGCTCGCGGGCGCCGCGCGGCAGGACCCACGTGCGCACGGCGCGGGCGATCGATTCCGCGGTGAACGCGGTGAGCGTGGCGGCCAGCGCGTCCCACGCGCGCTCGTCGGCGGGTTGCAGCTCGGTGACGAGGCGCTCGACGGCCGGCCGGCCGTAGCGCTCGCGACCGGTCGAGCGAGGCGGCTCGCGCCTCAGAAAATCGTCGGCGAGCAGCCGCTCGAGCAGGACGCCGTCGATCGCGCCGCGCGCCGCGCGCACCCCGTCGCGGTCGTAGCGCTCCGCGCCACCGCTCGCCAGCTCGACCACCGCGTCCATGAGCGCGTTGCCGGGACCGGTATCGAACGCGAGCAGCGGATCGGGCGAGCCCCGCGGCGGAACATGCGTGAGGTTGGCGATGCCGCCGATGTTGAGCAGGACGCGCGCGCGATCGGGCTCGGCGAACAGCGCGCGATCGACCCAGGGGACGAGCGGCGCCCCTTCCCCGCCCGCGGCCATGTCGCGCGCGCGGAAATCACTGACCACCCGGATGCCGGTGCGCTCGGCGATCGTGGCGGGACAGCCGAGCTGGAGTGTCGCGCCGCGGCGGCTCGCGGTAGGCGGCTCGTGCCAGACGGTCTGGCCGTGCGAGCCGATGAGGTCGACGTCGCGCGCCGTGATGCCCGCCGCCTGGCACACGCGCAGCGCCGCCTCGGCCAGCCACTCGCCCAGGTCCGTGTGCAGGCGGCATAGCGATGCGGCGTCGCCACGAAGGATGCAGTCGTGGATGCGGGCGCGCTCGTCCGCAGCATAGGGTCTCGTAAGGAAGCCTTCGATCGACCACGCGAGCGTGTCCGAGGAGTCGCCCTCCAGGCGGACGAGCGCGGCATCGATGCCGTCCAGCGAAGTGCCCGACATGAGACCGATCACGCGCACGCGATGCTCACAGTCCCAGATCGCCGACCACGCTGGCGATCAGACCGCCGGCGTCGTCGAGCCGGCGCCGCGCCTCCGCCCGGTCGATGCCCAGGCGCCCCATGACGATGCCGGTCTTCACGTGGCCGTCCGCGCGCTCCAGCAGATCGGCTGCGGCCTCACGGTCCACGCGCAGCGTCTCCATCAGGATGCGCTCGCCCCGGTCGCGCAGCTTCTCGCACGTGACCTGGAGGTCCACCATCAGGTTTCCGAAGACGCGACCGGTACGGACCATCGCGGCCGTCGTGATCGTGTTCAGCACCATCTTCGTCGCGGTGCCGGCCTTCATGCGCGTCGATCCGGTGATCACCTCCGGTCCCACGAGCGGCGCGATCACGACGTCGTGCGAGTCCAGCAGCGATGCGGGCGGGTAGGTGCACAGCAGGAATCCGGTGCGCGCGCCGCGTTCCCGCGCGCGGGCAAGCGCCCCGTGCACGAAGGGCGTCGTGCCGGACGTCGCGATGCCCAGCACGAAGTCGTTCCCGTCCACACCGCACTCGTCGATCGCCGCGGCGCCGTCCTCCGGCCGGTCCTCCGCGCCCTCCTGCGCGACGACGAGAGCGTCGAGGCCGCCCGCGATGATGCCCTGCACCATGCGCGGGTCGATGCCGTAGGTGGGCGGCATCTCGGCCGCGTCGAGGACGCCCAGCCGACCGGACGTGCCCGCACCCACGTAGAAGAGACGCCCGCCGCGCTCGAAGCAGTCGACGACGAGGTCGACGCAGTGCGCGATCTCGCGACGCTCCTCGCGCACCGCTTCCGCGACCATGCGGTCCTCGGCATTGATGAGATCGACGACCTCGATCGTGCTCAGGGTGTCGATGCGCGCGCTGCGCGGGTTGCGCTGCTCGGTCAGCCGGGCGTCGGGGCCAGGCGCGGCCGCTTCCCCGTCGAGCTCGTCGACGGCGTCCGCCTTGCTGGTGTCTTCGCGTTTCGGGTACATTGGCGCCCCAAGCTAACCGGCGCGCCGCGCACGCGGCAACGCTCCGCGCGATCCGGTTGCACGCGCTCCTCATGCCGGCAGAGGTGACCTTTCTACTCGAGCGCGCACGCCAGCTGGAAGGCGACCTGATCGAGCTGCGGCGGGACCTGCACCGTCATCCGGAGCTGTCGTTTCAGGAGCATCGCACCGCCGCGATCGTCGCGGAGCGCATCGCC
The DNA here is from genome assembly GCA_035512635.1 of Longimicrobiales bacterium. GTDB lineage: Bacteria > Gemmatimonadota > Gemmatimonadetes > Longimicrobiales > RSA9 > DATKDR01. The sequence continues at coordinate 26,261 of DATKDR010000104.1, forward strand.
GCCGCGGGCTGGCGCGTGCGCACCGGCGTCGGTGGCACGGGCGTCGTCGCCGAGATCGGGGAGGGCGCGCCCGTCGTTGCGCTGCGTGCCGACATGGACGCGCTGCCCATCCACGAGACGGCCGACATCGACTATCGCTCGAGCGTTGCCGGCGTCATGCACGCGTGCGGACACGACGCCCACACCAGCATGCTGGTGGGCGCCGCTCGCCTCCTCGCCGATACCGCGGGCGACGGTCCGGGCACCATCCGGCTGCTCTTCCAGCCGGCCGAAGAAGCCTCCGACGAGCAGAACCGCAGCGGCGCGACGCGCATGATCGCGGATGGCGCGATGGAAGGCGTCGCCGCGATCTTCGGGCTGCACATCGCGGCGCACCTCGAGGCGGGCCGCGTCTTCCTCAAGCCGGGCCCCATCATGGCCGGGAGCGACATCCTGCACCTGGTCGTCGAGGGCGAGAGCGCGCACGCGGGCCGGCCGAACGAGGGCATCGACGCCATCCTGCTCGCCGCCCAGGCGATCACCGCGTGCCAGGCGAACCTCGCGCGACGACTATCGCCCTTCGACGCGGGCGTGCTGTCGATCGGCACCATTCGCGGCGGCAGCGCCGAGAACGTTCTGGCCGAGCGCGTCGAGATGAGCGGCACCATTCGCTACTTCCGCGAAGAGGAGCGCACCCGTCTGCACGAGATCCTGCGCTCGTCGTTCGCGCTGTGTGAAGCGCAAGGCGGGCGGGCGCGCGTGGACGTCGTCCCCAATTATCCGCCCGTCGTCAACGAGGAAGGCATGACGGCGCTCGCCGCGACCGCGATCGCGAGCGAGCTCGGCGACGACGCGCTGCGCTTGCCCGAGCCGTTCATGTGGGCGGAGGACTTCGCGATCCTGCTGCGCGAGGCGCCCGGCGCGTTCTTCATGCTCGGTGCCGCGCTCGAACCCCCGCGCGAGCACCACCACCCGCGCTTCGACATCGACGAGCGCGTACTGCCGCTCGGCGCCGCGGCGCTGGCCGCGTGCGCGCGCGCGGCGCTGCGGGCGCTGCGGGAAAGCGCGTGACGCGCATCGATCCGATGATTCAGACAGAGGAGTCACCAACGATGGTGCATCGCCGCCGCGATCCGCTGATGCTTCTCCCGCTCGGCCTGCTGCTCGCGCTCGCGGGCTGTCGGCCCGAGGCACCCGCCCCCGAGGTCGTCGATACGACGGTGCCCGCGGCCTGGCACCTCCCGCTCGACGCGCCCGCGGCGAGCGGCGCGAACGGAGCGGTCGCGAGCGACGACTCGATCGCGACCGCGGTGGGACTCCGGATCCTGCGCGAGGGCGGCAACGCGGTGGACGCCGCGGTCGCGACCGCATTCGCGCTGGCCGTCACGTATCCCGAAGCGGGCAATCTGGGAGGCGGCGGCTTCATCGTTCTGCGCATGGCCGACGGCACGACCGCGTCGCTGGATTTCCGGGAGAAGGCGCCGCTCGCCGCGACGCGCGACATGTTCCTCGACGAGAGCGGCGACGTGGACGAGGACCAGTCGCTGTGGAGTCACCGGTCGTCCGGCGTCCCCGGCTCGGTGATGGGCCTCTTCACCGCGCACGAGCGTTTCGGGCGGCTCGCGTGGCGCGACGTCGTCGCGCCGGCGATCGCGCTCGCGCGCGACGGCTTCGTCGTCAACGAGCGCTTCGAGGAGGTCAATGAGGGGCGTGCGGAGCGGCTCGCGCGCCACCCCGGCGCCGCCGCGATCCTTCTGCCCGGCGGCGCGGCCGCGCGCGCCGGAACCGTCTGGCGCAATCCCGATCTCGCCGCGACGCTGACACGGATCGCGGAGCAGGGCCCGGCCGGTTTCTATGCAGGCCGCACCGCGGACCTGATCGTCGAGGAGATGCGGCGCGGCGGCGGCCTGATCACGCGCGAGGATCTCGCCGCGTATGCGGCCGCCTGGCGGGAGCCGGTCGTCTTCGACTACCGCGGGCACACCGTCGTATCCATGCCCCCGGCGTCGTCCGGCGGCATCACGCTCGGCATCGCGGCGAACATCCTCGAGGGCTACGACGTCGCCGCCCTCGGCTGGCGCTCGCCCGAGGTAATCCACCTGACGGCCGAGGCGCTGCGGCGTGCGTTCGCCGATCGCAACCATTACCTGGGCGATCCCGATTTCGTCGGCATCCCGCGCGCATGGCTGCTTTCGGAAGAGCACGCGGCCGCGCACCGCGCCTCGATCCGCATGGACCGCGCGACGCCGTCGATGGAGGTCACGCCCGCGCGCGAGGGCGGCCCGTCGAACGAAGGTCGCGAGACGACGCACCTGTCCGTGGCCGACGATGAAGGCAACGCCGTCGCGCTCACGACCACGGTCAACTTCCTCTTCGGGTCGGGCATCGCGGTCACCGGCGCGGGCTTCTTCCTGAATAACGAGATGGATGACTTCGCGTCGAAGCCCGGCTCACCCAACGCCTTCGGCCTGGTGCAGGGCGAGGCGAACGCGATCGAGCCGGGAAAGCGGATGCTGTCGGCGATGACGCCGACCATCGTGCTCGACGCGTCCGGCGCGCCGATGATGGTGGTCGGCGGGCGCGGCGGCCCCTACATCATCAGCGAGACGCTCCAGGTCATCTCCAACGTGATCGACTTCGGCCTCGACCTCGCCACCGCCGTGAATGCGCCGCGCATCCACCACCAGCATCTGCCGGACGAGCTGGTGCTCGAGGAGGACGGTTACAGCGAGAGCCTCATCGCGGCGTTGCGCTCGCGCGGCCACGAGATCGAGTTCGGCGGCAGCGGCAAAGCGGAGAGCCTGCTGAAGCGCGGCGATGTGTGGTCGGCCCTCGCCGACGGGCGAGTCAGTGGCGGCTGGGGAGGCGCATTCTGAAAGGCTCTAGGCTCTAGGCTCTAGGCTCTAGGCTCTAGGCTTTAGGCTCTAGGCTGGGGGTCCGCGCCCGGAGGAGCGGCAGGGCCATCGGTGGAATGAGAAAGCCCCGACATCCGAAGATGCCGGGGCTTTTCAGCGCCTAGTTGCCTGGTGCCTGGTGCCTGGTGCCTAGCGCCTAGTGCCTAGCGCCTACTGCCTAGCGCCTAGCGCCTAGTGCCTACCTCGCGGTCGTCACCGAAATCGGCGAATCGAGCCGGATGACCATGCGGCCGCCGGCGGGCAGGACGGCGTCCACGTCGGCCGTGCCGAGCGCGATGGCGGTGCCCGCGGCGGCGCCGATGGCGGCACCGGCGAGGGTGGCTTCGCGATCCCGGCCGATAACCTGACCGAGGATCGCGCCCGCCGCTGCGCCGACGCCGATCGTCGCGGCCTGCTCGCCGCGCGAGGTGCGCTGATCGCGCTGCACCGGCGCTTCGACCAGCGTCGCGTTCAGGTCGTGGCTGCGGCCGCCCCACGAGATGGACTCGTAGGCCACCTTGATCAGCGCGGTCTGACCGGCGCGCGTCGACGGCTGCACGGCGGTCACGCGGCCGCGCACGACCGCGCCCTCCGGGATCAGCACGGTGCCGTCGGCCGCGCGCACCGGCGCGGTGAGCGTGGCGGTGAAGCCGTCACCGACCGAGCTCGTCTCCGTGGACAGCGTCTCGTTCAGCCGCAGCGCCAGCGTCGTTCCGCTCGGCGCCGTGCGCGTGACCGTCGAGGGCTCCCGGCGCTCGGGAGCCTGTCTGGGCGCCTCACGCTGCGGCTGCTGCGGACGCGGCTGCGTCGTGGGCGCCTGCCGCGGCGGCGCCTGGGGCACCGGCGCAGGTGCCTGCACCTCGGCTTCGGACCCGGGCGCGGGCTCGAGCTGCGCCGTGTCCTCGAACGTGGTCGGCAGCGTGTCTCCCTGGAGGGCCAGATCCAGGTCCCGCGTCAGCTCGTCCTCTTCCAGCGCGGCGCGCTCGTCGACGTCGTCTCCGCAGGCCGCCGTCATCAGACCGAGCGGCGCGGCGAAGAGCAGCGCGTATATGAATCGCTTGGACATCTGCGCTCCATCCTCAGGCACAAGGGCTATTTACGCCGTTTCCACCGGAAACTCGCGAGCGTTTCGCGCGTACCGCCGCCACCCGCTTGAAGGGGTGTACTCCGCGGGGTAAGTTCGGGATCCGCGTCACTTCCTCGCGCCGGAAACACGCGCGACTGCGTGCCCCTGGAGGGCAACGAGCATGCCGGATCCCGTATGAACCAGTATCGCACCCTGCTGCCGTACCTCGCGCGGTACCGGCGCGGCATCTTCTGGGGCATTCTGCTGGTGGCGCTCGCGAACGCGTTCACCGTCGCAGGGCCGTGGCTCATCGGCCGCGCGATCGACGAGATGCGACGCCCGGACGCGGCGCTCGCCTCCATTCTGCTACTGGCCGCGGTGCTGCTGCTCACTGCGCTGCTGGGCGGCGCCGCACGCTACGGTCAGCGGGAGCTGCTGAACGGCATCAGCCGCAGAATCGAGATCGACCTGCGCGATGCGCTCTTCGACCATCTGCTGCAGCTCGACGCGGCCTTCTTCGGCCAGCATCCGACGGGCGACCTGATGAGCCGCGCCACGAACGACACCCAGGCCGCGCGGCAGGCGATCGGACCGGGCGTGATGTACTCGGTGAACACGATCGTGATGACGATGATGGCGCTGCCGATGATGCTCTCCGTCAGCCCGTCCCTCACGCTGATCGCGCTCGTGCCGATGCTGCTGCTGCCGCCGGCGATGCTCTGGTTCGGCCGCGCGATCCATCGGCGCTACGAACGCATCCAGGAACAGTTCGGCGTGCTGTCGACACTCGTGCAGGAGAACCTTGCCGGCGCGCGCATCGTGCGCGCGTACGGTCAGGAACGGCCCCAGGAGGGCGAGTTCGCAGAGCTCAATCGGTCGTACCTGCTCAGGAACATGGATCTCGCGCGCGTCGAGGGCGTCTTCCGCCCGCTGCTCGCCGTGCTCGCGGGAGGGGGCACGGTGATCGTCGTCTGGTTCGGCGGGCTCCAGGTCATCGAGGGGCGCATGTCGATCGGCGACTTCGTCGCCTTCGGCATCTACCTCAGCATGATGATCTGGCCGATGATCGCGCTCGGCTGGGTGGTCAACCTGTTCCAGCGCGGCGCGGCCTCCCTCGGGCGCATCAATGCCATCTTCCTGACGCAGCCGCGCGTGCGGCAGGCGGACGAGCCGGTCGCGCCCGCGCGCATCCGGGGCGACATCGAGTTCGACGACGTCCGCTTCACGTATCCGGGAACGGAGCGCGAGGTACTCGCGGCCGTCGGCTTCCGCGTGCGCGCGGGTCAGACGGTCGCGCTGGTGGGACCGACCGGCGCGGGCAAGACGACCATCGTGCAACTGCTCGCGCGCGCGTACGACCCGAGCGCGGGCGAGATCCGCATCGACGGCATTCCGCTGCCGCGGCTGGACATCGCGACGCTGCGCCGGTCGATTCGCATGGCGCCACAGGACGCCTTCCTGTTCTCGGAGACGATCGGCGAGAACGTGGCGCTGGGCTGGACGGGCGCGGGCGAGGCGGCGCAGTCGATCGCGGACGCGATCGGCATCGCGCAGCTGACCGAGACGGTGGCGGAGCTGCCGAAGGGAGTGGACACGCGGCTCGGCGAGCGCGGGATCAACCTGTCCGGCGGCCAGCGTCAGCGGGCGACGCTCGCGCGCGCCATCGTCGGTGATCCATCGATCCTGATCCTCGACGACACGCTGAGCGCGGTCGACACGCGCACGGAGCGCGCGATACTGCAGGGGCTGCGTCGCGTCCTCGCCGGACGCACGGCGTTCATCATCAGCCATCGAGTGACGGCGGTCATGAACGCCGACCTGATCCTCGTGCTCGACGAGGGACGCATCGTCGAGCGCGGCACGCACGCCGAGCTGCTCGCGAACGAAGGCCTCTACTCGAGGCTGCTGCGTCGCCAGCTCCTGGAGGAGGACCTCGAAGGCGATTCCGTTGCCATCGGCGGCGTGGCGCTCTAGGTTTTGCGTCGCATGCCTCCCGCCGCTCCCATCCTGCTCGTCGAGGACGACGCCCTGCTTCGCCAGGCATTCCGGATTCTGCTCGAGGACGCGGGGTATCGCGTCAATGAGGCAGGCACGGCTGCCGATGCGATCGAGAGCGCGAGTCGGGATACTCCCGCCCTCGTGGTGCTCGACATGGGTCTGCCCGATCGGCCGGGCCTCGACGTCGCGCGCGAGCTCCGGCTCCACGACGCGACGCAGACGATTCCGATCATCGCGCTGACCGGCCGCGTCGGGCCGCAGGAACGCGATGCCTGCCTTGCCGCCGGCTGCACCGAGTACCAGGGCAAGCCACTCCAGCCGGGGCGCCTGCTCGAACGTCTGAACGACCTGCTGGACTGAGCCGGCGCGCTCCCGAACTCCACATGGCGGCGCAGCAGTACACAGAGCAGAACCCTCCCGGCTGGCGGCTGCGCTGGGCCCGGGCGCTCTACCGCGCCTACTACCGGATCAAGTACCTGCCGTTCGCCGCGGAGCGACGCAACCGGCAGGAGTTCCCGCGCCGCGGCTTCGTCGGCATCCAGATCGACGCGCTCGCGCACGAGGACTTCGAGCGCGCGCTCGCGCGGGGCTACCTGCCGAGGATGAAGCGGCTGCTCGAGCGGGAAGGCTGGCAGATCCGTCGCTACCCGGCCGGCCTGCCGAGCGCCACGCCCGCCGCGCAGGCGTCCATCTTCTACGGCACCAAGGGCGACATTCCGGCGTTCCGCTTCTACGACAAGGCGCGACGGCGCGTCGTGATCGGCAGCCAGCCGTCGTCCATGCAGTTCATCCGGGACTCGCTGCCCGATTCCGGCGTCCTCGAAGGCGGCTCGAGCTACGTGAATCTGTACGACGGCGGCGCGGATACCGCCGTCTTTACGCTATCGGCCCGCCGCCGGACGCCGCTCTTCCAGAAGATGGGCGGCGGTCGACTGCTCCTGCTCTTGCTGCTGCACCCGATCCGCACGCTGCGCATGGTGGCCGCCTCCGCGATCGAATACCTGCGCGAGGAGCGCGACCGGCTCCTCAGTCAGATCAAGGGGCAGGCGACGCACTACTGGTGGTACCTGCCGCTGCTGCACATCGGCACCAACGTTATCCTGCGCGAGCTGCAGACACTGGCCGTGCTGCTGGACATCTATACCGGCAAGCGCGCGATCTACACGACGTACAACGTCTACGACGAGTTCGCGCACCATTTCGGGCCTTCGTCGCGCACCGCGCTCAAGTGCCTGAAGGCGCTCGACCGGCGCGTCGACGAGATCCTGCGCATGACGCGCCGGCTGCCCGGCCGACCCTACGACGTCTACATCCTGTCCGATCACGGCCAGACGCCGTCGGTTCCCTACCGCGTCCGCTATGGCGAGACGCTGGGCGACACCATCCTCGATGCCGTCAGGCACGGCGTCTTCGTCATCGCGGGAACGGGTGAATTCGGCGATCCGCGCGAGACGCTCGACCTGCTCGTGCAGGAAGTCGAAGCGGTCGCGTCGACCTCGTCCCGGCCGACGCGCAGCGCCGCGCTCGGCCTGAGCCGCTGGTTCCGCAAGCACTACTCGATCTTCCCGCTCATGGCCGAAGTCGTGCGCGTCGACGAGGCGCAGAAGCTCGTCGTCACCTACTCGTCCTCGCTCGCGCACCTGTACTGGACCGGGCCGCGCCACCCGCTGCGGCTCGACGACATCCGCCTCAATCCCGACCGGCGCGCGCTGTACTACTTCCTGGTCACGCACGAGGCGATCGGTTTCGTCGCAACGCGCGTCGTCGACGGCGTGCACATCGAATCACCGAGAGGTCGCGCGCTGCTCACGCCGCGCGGTGACTTCGAGCTGCTCGAGGGAGAAGACCCGCTGAAGGACTACGCATCGACCGCCGTCGAGTATCGCGCGATCGCGCGCCTTGCCCAGCTCCGCAATGCCGGAGATGTCGTGATGGTGGGGGCGTACCATCCCGACGAGGACCTCTGCATCTGCTTCGACGATCAGGTGGGCGCCCACGGCGGCATCGGCGGCCGCCAGTTCTGGCCCTTCATCCTGACCGCGCCGGGAATCATCCCGGAGGGGTACCAGATCGACGACCCGCTCGACCTGTACGGGCTGCTGAACCGCTACCGGACCGATCCGGAGGAGAACCTGTAGCCGATCATCTTGTAGACCAGCTTGGCGATCAGGAACTCCGGCGCCGACTGACCCGGCGACGGCGCCAGCTCCACCACGTCCGCGCCCACCACGTTCCGGCTCTGGAACACCTGCCGCAGCAGACCGATCGCGTCGTACCACAGGAGGCCGCCCGGCTCGGGCGTCCCCGTCGTCGGGACGAGCGACGGATCGAGGCCGTCGACGTCGAACGTGATGTAGACGTCGTCGCCCAGTGCGGCCACGACTTCGTCGATCCAGTCGAGGCGGCCGTGGATCTCGTCGGCCAGGAACATGGTGACGTCGTCGCGCGAGCGGACCAGCTCGCGCTCCTCGGACGTGAGCGCGCGGATGCCGACCGAGACGATGTCGACACGCCCCAGCACGCGCGCCATCACCGAAGCGTGCGAGTACTCGGTGCCCTCGTACTCGTCACGCAGATCGGTGTGCGCATCGACCTGGAGCACCGTGAGGCGCCGACCATCCTGCTCCAGTCGGTCGGCCCAGGTCAGGATCGGCGCGCTCGAGATCGAGTGCTCCCCGCCCAGTACGATGACGAAGCGCTCGCCCGCCGCGTCCAGCACCCGCTCGTACGCCTCGCCCAGCTGCGTGATCGCCTGCTCCGGATCGCCGCGCGTGAGCGACAGCGCGGGCAGCGTCGCGACGCCCACGTCCGCCGGCTCCGAGTCCAGCTCCTGGTCGTACAGCTCGATGTAGCGCGACGCGTCGATGATCGCCCCCGGCCCGCGTGCCGTGCCCGAGCCGTATGACACCGTCGCCTCGTACGGCACCGGCATGATCACCGCTCCCGCGCTCTCGAAGTCCGAGCCAGCCTCGTCGAGCCCGAGGAAGTTGTGCGGCGGCTCGTAGGGGAGGTCCTTCAGGGAGTCCGGTATGCTCGGCATTGTGGCTTTTAGGCTCTAGGCACTAGGCTCTGGGCTCTAGCCCTCCTCGGCGGCGTTAGAGTGGGGCGCGTCGTCCGACATGGCCAGAGGCTGAGCAAAAAAAAGCGCCGGCGGAATGCGCCGGCGCGTCAGACAACCACGACGTGCAGCACTAGAGCCTAGTGCCTAGTGCCTAGTGCCTAGTGCCTGGAGCCTAGAGCCTAGTGCCTACAGTTCAATCGGACAGGTCAGCCCCTCCCACTTCAGCTCACGACCCGCGGCGCGACAATCCGCGCACAGACCGTACATCTGGAGTCGGTAGCGCGCGGGCTCGAAGTCCTGGTCGGACGCGATCCGCTGCTGCACCCGCAGCAGCTCCGGATCGTCGATCTCCTTCACGCTGCCGCACTCCGAGCAGACCAGGTGCTGGCGCACCGGCTTCTGCCCGAACAGGTGCTCGTACCGCTTGAAGCCCTCGCCGAAATCGTGCTCCGCGACCAGTCCGCTCTTCACCAGCGTCTCGAGCGTCCGATAGATCGTCGCCTTGCCGATCCGCTCCCCGCGGGCGCGCAGCCTGGCCTCGATGTCCTCCACCGACAGATGCCCGTCTGTGGCGAAGACCACGTCCGCGATCTGCTCGCGCTGCTGCGTCACCGGCAGCCCCTGCTCGCGAAGGTAGCGGCGGAATAGATGGGTGAACGGCATGACGTACTCCCGACTCCGACGACGCGCTAATCAACAATGATTATTGATAACCACGCCATACGGGTCAGCGCAAGCGGAGGTCGACAGGGGCCGCCGAGTCAGGCGGCGTGCCCTACCGACTTGGAGGCGCCGATGGACTCGAGCAGTGCGGTCCAGCGCTCGGTCTCGCCGTGGATGCGCGAGGGCACGGGTGCGAGCATGGCGAGGTCGTCGTCGAGGCGGCGGACGACGCCTTCGATGACGCGCTCGACGCGATCGGCGGGTGCGACGGCATGCTCTACGAGGGATTCCTCGACGGTATAGCGTCCGTCGGCACCGCGCGTGGCGATGTAGCGCGCCGTCATGATGCGACGCCGCTCGGGGTCGTCGTCGAAGGCGGAGACGACGACGAGAGCGCTCTCGGACTTCGTGTTCTGTCTGGGGGGAAAGATCCAGAGCTCGTCGAGCGCGTGGGTAGAGACGCGGGATGCGAGCGAAAGCAGCAGGGCGAGCAGCGGTTCGGGATTGTTCACGATCGCCTCCTTCGCGACGTCATCGTCGCTGTGGGCAGTCCCGTCATCGGGCTGCCATGATCCACCGTCGGATCCGATCCCAATCTAGTCGAAAGGTCAACCGCGGACAGGCTCGGTCGCGCCGGCGCCGGATGGCGGCTGTGCGCGGGATGACGCCTGATGCCTGCCGCCCGACGCCTGAACCCTGCCGCCCGACGGCTGACGGCTGGCGCCTGACGCCTCGTGAGCCTCCTTCTCGACGTACGAGCGCAGCACGTGCAGGAAGTCCTGGGCATTGGTGATGACGCCGAACGCCTGATGCGTGCCGCGATCCTTCAGCTTGCTGACGACGAACTCGGAGCTGTCGACCGCGATGGTGATGAGCGGTCTTATTCCGGAAGCGGTCGTGGCGTAGGCGGGCAGCATGTTGCCGAAGCCGATCGAGTGCAGCGCGGTCGCGATCATGATGACCATGGTCGCCGTCTTTGCGTGCTCGCGCATCGCTTCCTGCGCGACGAGCGCATCCGTGATCGCATCGGGCAGCGGGCCGTCGTCGCGAATCGAGCCCGCCAGGACGAAGGGCACGTCCGCCTTGACCAGCGCGTGCATGACGCCGTTCGGAATGAGCCCCTGGTCGACCGCGGCGGCGATCGAGCCGGCGGCGCGTACGCGGTTGATCGCGCGCATGTGGAACGCGTGGCCTCCGACGACCGGGCGCCCCTTCGTGTCCATGCCGAGCGTGGTGCCGAGCATCGCGTGCTCGATGTCGTGGACCGCGACGGCGTTGCCGCCCATCATCGCGCCGACGAAGCCGTTCTGTACGAACCAGACGAAGGTGTCGCGGCCGCGCGAGTGCAGCACCGCCGGGCCGACGACCCAGACGACGTGCCCGCCCTCCGCCCGCTCGCGCACGAGGAGTCGCGCCATCTCCTGGTAGTCGACGGGCTTTTCCCGGCTGACCGCCGAGGACATGAACTTGAAGTCGCTCTCGCCGGCTTCCTCGGCCGCGGCGAGAAGCAGACCGGTGCCGTCGACGAAGATGCCCTCCGAGCCGTCTTCGGCGAGGCCGATGGCGACCGCCTGACCCCGGCGCACCAGGCGTCCCTCGAGCACGCGCAGGGTGCCGTCGTCCGCGCGCACGATCGCGGAGTCCATGCGCGGCGCATCCGGCAGCAGCCAGCGCTCGCCGACCTTCACGTACGTGGGCAGGTTGGTGGTGGAGAAGAAATTCTCCGGCAGCACCCCGTCGCCGGGGGCGGGCTCGAAGCGCGCCTCCGGAGCCGAGCGGAACCGCTCGAGGTCGAAGTCGGGGGCGCGGTATGGCTGGTTCTGCATTGGGGCTGAATGTACCGTCCAGGCTGCATCTGCGGGAGGGTGGTCTGAGGAGTTGTCAGTCAGCCGCTTCTGCGGGTAAAAGGGCTGCATTCAGTAGTCAGTCAGCCGCTTCTGCGCGTGAAAGGGGCTGCAATCAGTACTCAGTCAGCCGCTTCTGCGCGTGACAGGGGCTGCATTCGGTATTGGGTCAGCCGGTCCCGCGGTTCGGCATGGCTGCATTCGGTCACATGAGGGCCCGTGGTGCGCGCCATCCGCCGGACCGCTGGTTCGCAGTAGCAGAAGCGCTCGTGTCCGAATGCAGCCCCTCGACGTGCCCTCCCGGTCGTCATTACCGAATGCTTCGCGTCGATGTGCCCTCACGGTTGTCTGATTACCGAATGCTTCGCGCTGACGATGCAGAAGCGCTTTTCTGACAACCGGTCAGGAACGCCGTACCGCGGACCGCACCGCCTCCAGCACTCGAGACCGGTTCTTCTCGAGCGGTCCGCCGATCAGGGCGCCCGCGGCCTTGACGTGCCCTCCGCCTCCGAAGGCGCGGGCGATGGCGTTGACGTCGGTCGAGCCGTTGGAGCGGAACGAGACCTTGGTGGAGCCGCCGGTCTGGCGGAAGAGCAGCGCGACCTCGGTGCCCTCGAGCGTGCGCGCGTGCTCGATGATGCCGTCGAGATCTTCAGGCATCACGCCGAGGCGCTCCATCGCGTCGTCGGGAATCGTGATCCAGGCGACGCCATGCTCGGCGTCGAGCTCGAGGGTGGCGAGCGATTCGCGGAGCAGCAGCGTGCGACGCAGCGGTACGGCGTAGAGGCGCCCGTACATCGCCTCCGGGTCCACGCCCCGGCGGATGAGATCGCCGACGATCTCGTGCGTGCGCGGCGTCGTATTGGAGAAGCGGAAGGAGCCGGTGTCGGTCGCGATCGCGGTGTAGAGGGCCTGCGAAACGGCCGGGGGCCAGGAGCGGTAGGACGCGTCGAGCGTGAGCAGGTCGTAGACGAGCTCGCCGGTTGCGCACGCGACGGGGTCGCGGATCTCCGCCGCGGTACGGAGGGGATCGGGACCGGGCGGATGGTGATCCACGACGATCACGTCCCTGCCCGAGAGCGCGCGCGCCAGCTTGCCGATGCGCACGGGCTCGCCGGTGTCGAGCACGAGGATGACCTCGGCGGCGGCCAGAGCGGCCTCCGCCTCGGGCGTGCCCAGGTCGGCGAGGCGCACCTCCTGCGCGCCTTTCGCCTCCAGCAGGAAGCGGAAGGACGCCGGGTACGGGGTCGGATTCACGATGGCCGCATCGACGCCGATCGCGGACAGCCAGCAGGCCACCGCCACCTCGCTGCCGGTGCCGTCGCCGTCCGCGTTCACGTGCGTCGTCAGCACCACCCGGCGCGCGCGGCGCAGGCGGTCCAGCACCCCCTGGAGGGCAGCTGCGCGCGCGATCGGCGGAGCGGTCACGGTCATCGGTCGAATCCCATGCGTTTGTGGATCTTGGCCCACGTCGACGCGCCATGAACGCCCCACGAGGAGAAGCGTCCGTGGACGGTGCCGGCCCGCAGCGCATCGAGGAACGCGTCGGCTCTCATGTCGAAGCCGGGCAGCTCCACGAAGGCGCGACCCACCTCGGCCAGCGTGTGGGCGTCGGAGCCGGCGCCCAGCGGCACGTCGCGGGCGCGCGCCCACTCGGCGGCCCGGTCGTTGAAGCGCTGGAGATGCACCCGCGCGTTGAACGCCTCGATCGCGTCCACTTGTTCCTCGATCACGGGCAGGAGCGCGCCGCCGCCGCCCTTGCCGCCGACGAACGGGTGGGGAACGTACACGATGCCACCCTGTTCGTGAATGCGGGCGCAGGTCTCGAGCGCGGGCGTGCCTCCGGGGATCACCTCGCGCACGAACAGACCGATCACATCGACGCCTTCCGCAGTCTTCACCTCTTCCCCGACGATGACGGCGTCGGGGTGCCGCGCGTTCAGCCAGAGCGCGGCTTCGATCTCGTTGTGGTCGGTGATGCAGATGCGGTCGATGCCGCGAGCGCGGGCGGCCGCGAGCACGTCCGACGGATCGCACAGGCAGTCGAAGGAGACGCGCGTGTGCATGTGCATGTCGACGCGCACGTCACGGCTCCAGCGCAGCGCGCACGCGCAGCTCGGCGAGAACCTCGAGGGCGCGGCGCTCGAGGGCGCCCACGGTGTCGTCGTTGCGGATGACGATGTCGGCGCGCTCGAGCTTGCCTTCGGCCGGCATCTGAGCCTCCATCATCGAGCGGGCCTCCGCTTCTCCCAGGCCTCGCTTCGTCGTGAGCCGGTCGAGCCGCGTCTCGTCCGAGGCATGCACGACGACCACCAGGTCCAGGTCGCGCTCGAGGCCGGCCTCGTAGAGCAGCGGGATCTCGTGGATGACCAGTGTCTCCCCGGCCGCCCGCGCGGCATCCTCCTCCCGGGCGCGCAGCCGCGCGACCTCGGGATGCACGATCGCCTCGAGGTCCCGGCGCGCATCCGGGTCGGCGAACACGATGCGCCGCAGCGCCGCGCGATCCAGCGCGCCGGCACCGTCGAAGACGTCGGCGCCGAAGCGGCGCCGGACGGCGGCCAGGCCCGACGAGTCCGGCGCGACGGCCTCGCGCGCGAGCGCGTCGGCATCGATGACGCGCGCACCCGCCCGGCGCCACGCGTCCGCGACGGTGGATTTGCCGCTGGCGACATTGCCGGTGAGGCCGACTCGAAGCACGCGGCTAGCCGATGCGGAGGCGGGAACGGGTGGGACGGACGGGCACGCTACCGCAGGCGCAGCGGGAGGACTTCGGTCACGTCGTCCGCAGTGCCGACTTCCATGTCGGCCCCGGCGGAGCCGACGACGGCGCGCTGCCCGGTGTACTTCACGTAGTAGGGGACGCCCCAGGGATCGAGTCCTTCCCGATTCGCGCGGTAGCGGCTCCGGAGGAAGTCGTCGAAGTCGCGCGCGGTCGGCAGACGCTGTCCGATCGCCTCCTGATCGCGCATGAGCTTGATGATCGCCCGGGCCTCATCGCGCGCCTTCCACTCGAAGAAGGGCGTACGCACGAGGTCCACGACGGGACTCACGAGGATGGCGAGCTTCTCACCCACCGGATCGATGACCGGAGCCGCGAACGACCGCAGCGGGGGGACGGTCAGGAACAGCAGAATCAGGAGCAGAAGCAGCAGGACTTTCTTCATCGAATCGTCCTCATCCCTTTGAGCTACCCCGGCTCATCCGCGTCGACCAGCGAAGGTAGCGCTCGAGCTCGGCCGGCTCGGGCGCGGCATCGTCGCCGTACGCCGTGTGCATGCGCCAGTCGAGGTACTCGGCGGGCGGCAGAGGCAGGAAGGGCGCGTGGCGGTACCAGTTCGAGCGACGGAAGCGCCACGCGGCCCCCACCATGTCGGGCCAGAGGCGGGGATGGCCGAGCGCCATGCGAGCCAGTCGCCGAAGGTTCCGCGATGAGGGCAAAGGCTGTCCGGGCCGGTCGCTCAGGGGAGGGCCGACAGGTGCGCCTCGCGGGCGCGGCCTGCGACCACGGTCGTGCGTCGTGGTCCTTCAAAGTACAACCGTCACGGAAGGACCGAAACCAGCACGCCTGCTCGTGGTGCGTAGTTGGCCGCCTTCCCGGGCGCGGGTATAATACCGGTCGGCAGCGGCCGGGGAGCGTCCCCGGCGCGGAAAAGGCGTTCCGGCGGGTATGTCCCGCCCTTGCCCGCAGCGAAGATGGCGACGAAGGCCCGATCGAAGACGAAGGGGAGCAGCAGCGGCGGCGGCAAGCCCCACGCCGGTCTGAAGCCTGAGCAGCTGAAGCGGATGTACCGCACGATGCTCGCGGCACGGCGCACCGACGACCGCGAGATCCTGCTCAAGCGGCAGAACAAGATCTTCTTCCAGATCTCGGGCGCGGGCCACGAGGCGGCGCAGGTGGCCATCGCGGAGCACCTCCGGCCCGGCAAGGACTGGTTCTACTTCTACTATCGCGACCGCGCGCTGAGCCAGGCGCTCGGCATGACGCCCTACGAGCACCTGCTCCAGGCGGTCGGCGCCGAGGCGGATCCGTCGAGCGGCGGCCGGCAGATGCCCTCGCACTGGGGCCACCGCGACTACCGCATCGTCAGCACGTCGTCACCCACCGGCACGCAGTTCCTCCAGGCGGTCGGCTGCGCAGAAACCGCGATGCGCGCGAGCCTCGTCGACGGCATGGCCGAGGCGATCGAGCCGTTCGAGGACGACGAGGTCGTGCTGGTGACCACCGGGGAGGGCCAGACCTCCGAGGGCGAGTTCTGGGAAGCGGTCTCCAGCGCCGCCAACATGAAGCTGCCCGTCGTCTTCCTGGTCGAGGACAACGGCTACGCGATCTCCGTCCCGGTCGAGGTCAACACGCCCGGCGGCAGCATCAGCGAGCTGCTGAAGGGCTTCCCCGGCTTCTACATCGAGGAGTACGACGGCTGCGACGTGATCGCCTCCTACGAGGCCGCGGGCCGCGCCGTCGACTACTGCCGCAGGCGCAGCGGTCCGGCGCTGCTGCACGCGCACGTGGTGCGCCCGTACTCCCATTCGCTGTCCGACGACGAGCGGATGTACCGGCCGGAGTCGGAGCGACAGCTCGAAGCGGAGCGGGATCCGATCGTGACGTTCCGCCGTTACCTGATCGAGAACGGCGTCGCCACGGAGAAGGCGATCGCCGCGCTCGAGGCCGAGGTCGAGGCGGAGCTGCAGGACGCGACCGAGCGCGCGCTCGCGCAGCCGCAGCCGGCGCCGTCCACCGCGATGAAGTACCTCTACTCCGAGGAGGTCGACCCGACGTCGTCGGCGTTCGACACCGAGGACAGCCCCGCGTCCGAGGGCGAGGAGACGACGATGGTCGATCTCCTCAACCTGTGCATGCGCGACGAGATGGAGCGGAATCCCGCCATCGTCATGTTCGGCGAGGACGTGGCGGACGCGAGCCGGGAGGCGGTGCTCGACCAGGTGAAGGGCAAGGGCGGCGTCTTCAAGGTGACCGCCGGTCTCCAGCGGCGCTTCGGCGGCGTGCGCGTCTTCAACTCGCCGCTCGCCGAAGCGAACATCGCGGGTCGCGCGATCGGCATGGCGACGCGCGGCCTCAAGCCCGTCGTCGAGATCCAGTTCTTCGACTACATCTGGCCGGCGTTCATGCAGCTGCGCGACGAGGCGGCGACGATGCGCTACCGCTCAGGCGGTGCGTGGTCGAGTCCGATCGTGGTGCGCGTGTCGTACGGCGGCTACCTGAAGGGCGGCGCGATCTACCACTCGCAGACGGGCGAGACGCTGTTCACGCACACGCCGGGTCTGCGCGTAGTGATGCCGTCGACCGCGCTGGACGCGAACGGCCTGCTGCGCACCGCGATCCGCTGCGAGGACCCCGTCATCTTCCTCGAGCACAAGCACCTCTACCGCCAGGTCTACAACAAGGGGCGGTATCCCGGCCCGGACTTCATGATCCCGTTCGGCAAGGCGAAGGTGGTGCGCGCAGGCAGCGACCTGACGATCGTGACCTGCGGCGCGGTGGTGAAGCGCTCGCTGGACGCGGCCGCCGTCGCCGAGAAGCGGGGCATCAGCGTCGAGGTGATCGATCTGCGCTCGCTGAACCCGCTGGACATGGAGACGATCGCGACGTCGGTCAGGAAGACGAACCGCGTGATCGTCGCGCACGAGGACTCGCTCTCGTGGGGGCTCGGCTCCGAGATCTCGGCGCGCCTGGCCGAGAACCTCTTCGAGTGGCTGGACGCGCCGATCCGGCGCGTCGCCTCCCTCGATACCTGGGTCGCCTACGCGCCCGATCTGGAGGAGGCGATCCTGCCGAATCCGGAGAAGATCCTGGCCGCCATCGAGGAGGTGGTCCGCTTCTGAAGCGGGTCGCCGTTCCGCGGTCGGCTGGCATCCCGGGGTCGGTTGCCCTGCCGCGTGCGCGGCCGCGTCGACCAGGCTGATCCATGGCCTCCATCCTCCGGTTCGTGCGTGAGTTCACGGCCCCCGGCTCGCTCACCATCGACGTCGTCGAGACCACATACGACCGCGGCGGGGGACGCCGCGATCCGGCGACCGTCTATCGGCCGGCGCGGGCGCTCGCGCCCCTGCCCGCCTGGGTCGTGCTCCACGGCATCACCTGGACGGGCCGGCAGCATCCGCAGCTGATCCGCCTGGCGCGCGCGCTGTCCGCGAGCGGCTCCATCGTGATGGTGCCGGAGATCTCGGAGTGGCGCGCGCTGAAGGTCACGCCGGAGGTGACCGTGCCGGTGATCCGATCGGCGGTGCTGGATCTGGACGCGCGTCCCGACACACTGCCCGGTCGCACCGGCCTGATGGGCTTCTCGTTCGGGGCAACGCAGGCGATCCTGGCCGCGGCGGACGAGCGGCTCGACGGCCATCTGGCCGGCGTCGCGTCCTGGGGCGGCTACGCCGACATCCACCGCACCGTGCGCTACCTGTTCACGGGCGAGCACGAGCTGGACGGCCGCGGCTTCTTCGAGGATCCGGACCCCTACGGGCGTTACATCCTGGCGGCGAACCTGCTCACGTCGGTGCCCGGACACGAGGAGGCGACGGACGTGGCCGCCGCGCTCCACGAGCTGGCATCGGAGGCCGGGCGACGCGGGCTCTTCGCCGGCTCCCCGGAATACGATCCGTACAAGCGCGAGGTGAGGCAGACCGTCGCGCCGGAGCGGCGCGCGCTCTTCGACACGTTCGCCCCCGTGGGGCCGAGGCGGGCGGTGCGCAGCGAGGAGGTCGAGCGGCTGGCGGCGGCGCTGGCGGATGCGGCCGTCGCGCGCGAGCCGCTGTTCGACGCCGCGCGGTGGCTCTCGCAGGTGCGCGCGCCGGTGCTGCTGTCGCATGGAAGGCACGACTCGCTGGTGCCCTTCACGGAGTGCGAGCGGCTGCACCGCGGACTCGGGGAGCGCAGCCGGGGAGCCAACGTGACCGAGCTGTACGCGCACTCGGGCGCCGGCGGCGTACGCAGCGCCTTCGCTGCGATGCCGGACCGGGCACGGCTGGCGCTGCTGATGCGGAAGCTGATCCGGCTCAACGGCTGAGCATCGGTGGCCCGATGCGCATACCGCTGAAACGACCGAGCGCCGTCAGGCCCGGAGACCCGACGGCGCTCGCGGCCGCTATTCCTTCACAACCTTGTTTCTGATGGCGTCGAAGTGGACGCCGCGCATCCGCTTGATGCCGTCGTCCGTGTGCTTGTAGACCGTCTGGTGGGCCTTGTCGCCGCCATCCTTGTCGGACCAGAAATACGGAGTCGGCGAGCCGTCCTTCTTGAGAATCTTGAATTTCTTGGCCATGCGCGTGGGCTCCTCGGTCGGATGATTGCGGTGCGGGGCCGCCTCTGGAGAACGGGGGCGGGCCGGGCAGGGTGAAATTGATACCCGAGAGGGTCTGGGGCGGTCCCGGAAAGCCCGGAAATGGCGTGGTTGCTGACTTTCAGGCGGTAGACGGTAGACGGTAGACGGTACGCGGTCGACGTAGGACGCGGCCCTCGCGTAATACCGGATACCGGATACCGGGTACCGGTACCGGATACTGGATACTGGATGCGGTATACAGCCTCATCGCCGCATCTTTTCCAGCTCGCCCTCGATCCAGTCCGCGAGCCTGGCGGCGTTCGCCGACGCCGCGCTGTGGGATGGGTCGTCGTCGGGCTCGTCGTCGAGTGAAAAGGGCAGATTTTCCAGCGGTATCTCGACGCGCGCCATGGTCGCGTGCCCGCCGCCCGAGCCGCCGCGCTTCGCCGCCTGGCGGGCGAGGGTGCCGGCCCCCGGCTCGTTCTCGGACAGGTAGCGGATGTTGACGACGAGCGCGCGCTCGACGACGCCGCCGGCCGCGACCCAGCGCACGCCCTCGATATTGAGCGAGAGGTCGGCGAGCTCCGGCATCAGGTGAGCGCGACTCCTGCGCACGCGGCCGAGCCAGAGGACGGCCAGATCATCGCGGAGCTGAGCGCGCTCGAGCGCCCGGCCGACCTGCGGCAGCGCGTCGCGCGGATACGCGGGCCGGTCGATCGTGCTCAGGAGTGAGTGGTCGGCGCGCTCCTGGAGGTAGGCGTACGCCTCCACATCGTCCCGCGTGCTGCCGCGCGTGAGCATGGCGGTGTCCGTCCGGATGCCGAACAGCAGCGCGGTCGCGAGACGCGCGCCGATCTCCTGTCCGTCGGCCAGCAGATACTCCGTGAGGATCGTCGCCACCGCTCCGATCTCCGGCCGCACATCGCTGAAATCGGCGTGAAAGCCGCTTTCGGGCGGATGATGGTCGATGACGGCGACGCGCGTCGCGGTGCCGCGCAGCACGATCGGCTGGAGATCGACCGCCACCACCCGCTCGAAGGACTTGAGCTCGGCCTCGGTGACCTCCGTCACGTGCAGGTCGAGCAGCTCGATCATGCGGCGGGTCTCGGGCCGGCGACTCTGGCCGAGCGACACGATGGGAGCGGTCTTCTCGTTGCGCCCGAGCAGCACCCGAACGGCGAAGGCGCTGCCGATCGCGTCGGGATCCGGCTCCGTCTGCGTCAGAATCGGGAGGATGCGGACACCTTCGGCGAACCGGCGCAACGCCCGCAGACGCGGCGCCGGGTCGTCACCCGACCTCACCGGAGCAGCCGCCCCAGCAGGAAGCCGCCGACGGCCGCGATCCCGAGGGCCCTGAGCGGCGAAGCGCGGACGCCGAGCTCGACGTCGTCGCGCATGCTGCGCACGTCGTGCTCGCGCACGTAGGAAGCGGCGTGCTGCAGCGAGTCGCCGACCCGGTAGGCGATCGGCTCGGCCCGGCTCGTCACGCCACCCTGTTCCCGGGCGCGGTGGCCCAGGCGGCGCGCGGCGTCGGCCGCGCGGTCCAGACCCGTGCCGGCGCTGTCCCGGATGCGCTCCTCCGGATCGTGTCGCGGCACACCCCGCGTCGGCCCGATCGGGCTGCCAGCCGGCTGGCCGCGTGGCGCAGGCTCCATCGGCGGCGCCTCGGGATCGGGATCCAAACGCGGCGCTGCGGCATCACCGGGGAGCGGCAGGTGGCCCGAGGCTCTGGGCGGTTGTTCCGACATCACGACTCCTGTGCACGAGGATTTGGCGCGGTAAAGTGCAACGAACGTACCTCAGAAGAAGTCGAAGAGGCCCTGGAAACCGGCGGCGGCGATAGAATTGAAGATGAGGTTGCCGCCGAGGGCGGCGCCGAGGACGCCGATCCAGCGGCAGCCGATGAGCGCCATGGGGATGACGATGATTTCGTTCGGCAGCGGCGCGAAAGCCGCCCAGAAGAAGAGCAGCACGTACGGCGCGAGCCGGTGGCGTTCCTGCGCCCGCTCGATGCGCCCGATCCACTGCGGCTTGTCGACCAGCTTCCGGCCGGCGCGGCCGAGCAGGTACCCGACCATGTCGCCGACCGTCATGCCCGTAGCAATGACCAGGACGGAGGGGATGGGCTGGAGTCCCGCCTCGATCAGCAGCGGGAACAGGCCGATCGCGGGAATCGGTACGACCAGGTTGAATCCGCTGATCGCGGCGACCCCGAACAGCCCGAGGTAGCCGAATCTGTGGATCGCCTCGAGGATCCTGTGGTTCTCGACGGCTACCTGGTTCGCCCAGAAGATGATCGCGATGGCGGCCGCGACGGCCGTGATCTTGACGGCGATCGACGTGCCGCGGCGGCCGCGCCGTCCCTTCGGGGACGTCCCGCTCAATCTTCGAGCGTGAAGCCGACCTTCACCGTGACCTGCCAGTGAGCGATCTCTCCCTTCTCGATGTGGCCGCGAACCTCCACGACCTCGAACCATCGCATGTTGTGCAGCGTCTTCCTGGCGCGCGTGATGGCATTGGCGATCGCCTCCTCGACCCCCTTGGTCGAGGTTCCCGTGAGCTCCACCTTCTTGTAGACGTGCTCGGACATGCGGCCTCCGGGGCTTGAGAGGAGCGGGCACGGACGTTCCGAGCCGACGCTACCGCAGAATGGGAGAGAACCATGATGGGCTCAAGTGCCCGGGTCGCGGCCGCTCGTGCATCGGTCGATCGGGTCGTGCTCGAGGGATTCCATCCACTGAAGCATGCGCTGCGCTTCGGCGCGCGCGTCGAGGAGGTTTTCGTCGCGGATCCGGAGCGACTCGATGCCCTGGCTGCCGCGCTCGCTCCCGACCTCCGTCCGCTCCTCGACGCCACGCGGACGACGCGCGTCGAGGCCGCCGACCTCGCCGCACTCGGCGGCGGACGCTCGCACGGCGCGACCGAAGCGATCGCGATCGCACTCCGCCCGCACACCGACCTGCCCGCGATCCTGCGCGATCCGGCCCCCGCGCCGATCGTGCTGCTGGAGGAGCCCACACATCTCGGCAATCTCGGCGCCGTGGTGCGCGTCGCCGCCGCGGCCGGCGCCGCCGCCGTGCTCACGACCGGCGCGCTCGATCCGTGGCACTCGGCGGCGCTGCGGGGTTCGGCCGGTCTGCATTTCGCCCTGCCGGTCGCGCGGCTGACGGAAGCGGACCTCGGGCTGGCACTCGCCAG
The DNA here is from genome assembly GCA_035512635.1 of Longimicrobiales bacterium. GTDB lineage: Bacteria > Gemmatimonadota > Gemmatimonadetes > Longimicrobiales > RSA9 > DATKDR01. The sequence continues at coordinate 48,241 of DATKDR010000104.1, forward strand.
CGGACGAGCGATCGCGGCGGCCGACCCCGAGGGCGATGCCGCGCCGGCCGCGGTGCCGCCGCGCGCGCTCATCGCGCTCGGCTCCGAGCGGCGCGGACTTTCGGACGCGCTGCTGCGACGCGCCGACGTCCGCGTGCGCATCCCCATGCGCGCCGGCGTGTCCAGCCTGAATCTCGCAACCGCCGCCGCCGTGCTGCTCTACGCGGGCTGCTAGGATGCCAGCGCGGCCCTGAACGGCTTGCGTCCGGCGCCCACCACTTCGTCCCCGCGCACCCAGGCGCCGTCGGAGCGCAGCTCCCACGCGTCGGCATCGGACAGGATCTGGTCGAGCATCCCCAGCAGCGCCTTCCGGTGCTCCGCGTCGCGGATCGGCGCCGCCACTTCGACTCGCCGCGCGAGATTGCGCGGGCGCCAGTCGGACGAGCCGATCAGCACGGTGGGATCGCCCGCGTTGTCGAAGTGGAAGATGCGCGCGTGCTGAAGGAAGCGACCGAGCACGCTCACCACGCGGATGTTGTCGCTCAGGCCGGGCACTCCGGGGCGGAGCGAGCAGATCTCGCGCACCGCCATGTCGATGCGCACCCCGGCACGCGAGGCCCGGTACAGCGCCGCGATGAGCGCGCGGTCGGAGAGGCCGTTGAGCTGCGCGCGGATCAGTCCGCCGCGTCCCGCGCGCGCGTGCTCCACCTCCCGCTCGATCAATTCGATGAAGCGGCTCCGCATGTTGAAGGGCGCGACCAGCAGGTCGGTGTCCTCGACTCCCGGCGCATAACCCGTCAGCATGTTGAAGACGGATCCCACCTGCCCCGCCATCTCCTGGTCCGCCGTCAGGACGCCGACGTCGACATAGGTGGCGGCGGTGGCGGCATTCAGGTTGCCGGTGCCGATGTAGGCATAGCGGCGGATGTCGTCGCCCTCGCGGCGCGCGACCAGCGCGATCTTGGCGTGCACCTTGTAGCGCGCCGGCGTGAAGACGACGGTCGCGCCGGCATCCTCCAGCTCCTTCGCCCACTCGATGTTGCGCGATTCGTCGAAGCTCGCCTTGAGCTCGACCAGTGCGACGACTTCCTTGCCCCGCGCGCTCGCCTCGTGGAGCGCCTCGATCACGCCGGAGCTCTGGCTGGTCCGGTACAGCGTGATCTTGATCGAGATCGTATCGGGATCCTCGGCGGCCTCGCGCAGAAAGCGCTCGACGGTGTCCTCGAAGGAGTCGTCCGGGAAGCGCATCAGCTGATCGCGCTCCGTCAGCAGGTCGAAGACCGGGCGATCCGTCGGCATCGGATTGCGACGGACGAGCGGCTCGAAGCGGAGCTGCGGCTCGTCCACCTTCGCGATCTCGGCGAGGGAGGCGAGATCCACCGCCCAGTCGACGGGATAGACGTCCTCCATGCCGAGGTGCGTGGTCACCTCCTCGCGCTCGTACGTCAGCTCACGCAGCAGCATGCGCTGCATCTCCGACGGCATCTCGCGCTCGACCTCGAGCCGCACGACCGGTCCGAACGGCCGGCGCACCACGTTCTCCTGCACCGCCTGGAGGATGTCGCTCACGCTGTCGCCCTTGATGCGCATCTGCGCGCTGCGCGTCACGCGGAAGGCGTGGGCGGTGTCGACGGTCATGCCGGGATACAGCTCGGGCAGCGCAGCGATCATGACTTCCTTGAGCGGCACGAAGTGCCGGCCGTTGCGCAGCGGCACGAAGCGCGGCAGCTCGGCGGGCAGCTCGATGGCCGCGAAGCGGTCGACGCGGCTCTCCGGCAAGCGCAGCGTGGTCGCGAGCGCCGGCCGCAGATTGCGCACGTGCGGGAACGGGTGGCTCTCGTCGGAGGTGACGGGCGTCAGCACCGCCTCGACGTGCCGCGAGTAGGTCGAGCGCAGATTCTGGCGCTCGTCCTGGCCCAGCTCCGCCCAGTGCAGGATGAGGATGCCGTGTCGCTGAAGCTCGGGCAGCAGCAGCTCACGGAGCAGGCGATAGGAGCGCTCGGACATGCGGCGCGCGCGGATCGCAATGGCGTCGAGCTGCTCGGGCGCGCTCATGCCGTCCATCGTCGTGCGATGGCGACCGGACGTCGCCTGCTCCTTGAAGCCCGCGACGCGGGTCATGAAGAAGTCGTCCTGCCGCGAGCCGAACATGCTCAGGAAGCGGACGCGCTCGAGCAGCGGATAGTGGTCGTCCTCGACGATCGACAGGATGCGCTCGTCGAAGGACATGCGGCTCAGCTCCATGTTCAGGAGCTGCTCCGGCGGCACGTCGCCCGACGGATCGAAGTCCTCTTCGATGTCGCTGCGCGCCATGGGATCGTCCCGCTCGGGAGGGGACGGCCCGCTGTCCTGCACCGCTCCGGCCGCCTCGCCCGCCCAGCCACGCGTGGGGTCGCGGTCCGGCAGCCCGGTGCGCACCGCCGCGTGCAGCGCCGCCAGCGTGCGCGCGTCGCGCAGCTCCGGCGCACCGACGTTCTCGGCCATCTCCGCGAGCTCGACCCACGCGAGCTTCTCGCCTTCCCCGCCGGGCACGAAGCCCTCCGCCAGCCAGGTCTCGATCGCGGGCAGCGTTGCGAAGCCGACGTCCCGGTCGAGCAATCGGATGCGCCCCTGGCCGGAGCCGAAGACGGAGCGGAGCACCCGACGACACGCTTCCGGCCCGCTGCCCGGGCCGGCCGCGACGCGGTAGCCGCCGTCGACTTGCCGGAGCGCGATCCGGCCCTGCGAGTACGGCAGCACCGCGACCTCGCGGGCGCTGCGCACCCGCTCGACGAGCCGCTCCAGGTCGATGTCCTCGAGCAGATCGATGGCGCGGGTCGCGCGGTCGGCGAGAATGACGCGCAGTCCGTGCAGCCGCTCGAGCTCGTCGACAATGCCGACGAGGCCCTCGGTCGGCTCGACGGGCAGTCGCAGCTCGAGCTCCTGGAGCTCGCCACTCATGTCGCCGTGGCGGACGGTGAGCGCGTCGTACGCGATGTGTGCCACGGCGTCACCGCCGAGGGATACCGTACGCAGCCGACGCGCGACCTCGATCTCGAACGCGACGCGAAGCTGGCGGGGATCGATCAGCGCGCGCGCGAGGTCGAGCGCGGGACCGCTCGAGGCGAAGAGCTTGTCCTGATCGAGATCCGGGACGTCCTGCTCGACCCGGCGCCGCACGACACCGCTGCCTTCGCGATTCTCGTGGACGTCGATCAGCAGCATGCGCCGCCCGTCCTGCTGGATACGCAGCCGCATGACTGCGCCCCGGCGCTCGAGATCGCGCGTGGGTGCGTCGAAATAGACGTCGCGGAACACCTCGACGAGCGTGGGCCCCACGAGCGGACCGAGGTCGGGGACCGACGACGCTTCAAGCTCCTCGAGCGCTTCGCGACTCGGCACTGCCAGACGAATGAGCCGCTCGCGCCCGGGCACATCATTGACGGAATCGTTCAGAAGGGCATCCCGATCTGGAGGTACCAGCGATCCTCTTCGCCGCGTGCGTAGAGAACGCTCACCGCTCTGCCTAGCGTCTCATAGAAGACACCACCGCCATAGGCGGTGTGCCAGCCGCCGGGAGAATCGCCATCCTGCCAGACCCGACCCGCGTCGGCGAGGCCGAGCACGCCGAGCCGGCCGCGGGAAACGAGCGTCATCTCGAAGAGCGGCGCGCGCAGCTCCGCGTTGCCCCAGGCCGCCTGCTCGGCGAGGAGCCGCCAGTAGCGCAGTCCCCGCACCGTCTCCATGCCGCCGATGAAGGCACCCTCGAAGACTGGCCAGCCGCCCCACGCGCGCCGTCCGCCGAGGCGCAGCGCGAGCTTCGGATGGTGGGCGCCGACGGGCAGGTCCAGGTAACCGCGGAGCACTGCCTGCGCGGTTGCGAAATCGTCCGCGTCCCAGGCCTCGGGATAGCCTTCGAGCGCGACAGCGACCGCCCAGCCACTGCGCGGCTCCGCCCCGGGATTCCGATCGATGCTGCCCTCCACCCGCGCGCCGATCTGGCCGAAGCCGTTCGCGCCGCGCAGGCCCGCGGCCTCACTCTCGATCCGGCTGCCCTCCGGCAGGTTCGGCTCCGTCCAGCCGAGCACGGGCCCGGCGGCAATGCGCCCATCGTCTCCGATGTCCAGCGCCGCGAGCGTGCGCACGCGCACCCAGTCGGAGGCGACGATCGACAGGTCGTCGTTCGTCTCGAGCGGCGTATCGTTGCCGATGCCGTAGTAGGCGAAGCCGTTGAACTGCGTGCCGCGCGCGTACAGCTCGAAGTGCAGCGGCGAGTTCGGCAGCCGGTAGTCCGCGTCGAGCTGCGCGCCGAGTGCGGTGTGCCGGAACGAGTACAGCGCGTTCAGGCCGATGCGGTACGCGTACGGATGCCGCCGGTAGCCGTAGCGCGTATACGTCGGGCCGCCGCCGATCACGAGCCCCGACACGCCGCCATACTCCCACGTCGGGCGCCAGCCGAAGGTCGAGCCCCAGTCGCGGGGGCCGCGCCCCGAGAGCGCCGCGAACCCGACGGGAAGGGGCGGCTCCTCCCACTCACGCGTATCGACGATGGTCGCGCCGCGCGCGCGGATGTCGTTGTCTCCGCGATCGTCGTAAAAGGCGAGGCGCGCTTCTCCCGATTGCGCTTCGGTCGTGTCGATCAGGACATCGTCGCCGCCGCCGCCGCGGATGCGGACCATCGGCGCGTCCCACGGCTGCGGCCCGCTCACGACGGCGAAGTCGTCGCCGCCGTGCAGGTGCAGCCGCACCTCGGCGGTCTCCTCCCCTTTGAAGCGACGATGGAACCAGACGCGGGCGGGCTCGCCGTCCGCGATGCGCACTTCGACGTCGCCGCCCTCGTGCCGCACGACCTCGACGCGATCGTCCTCGTCCGTCGCGTGGATCTCGGGCTCCTGCGCGAGCAGGAGGTAGTACTCGCGTGCGAAGTCGCCGATGGCATCGCGACGCGCGCGCATGCCGGCGACGAGCCGCTCCGCGTTCACCCCCTGCCATGGGGGCGGCAGGCTGCGGACGGCATCCGCGATCGCTTCGTCCGTCAGCGACGATTGCAGCGCCCGCACGGCCGCCTCCCAGTCGCTCCATTCCAGCTCGACCAGCAGCGGGCGGTCCAGCCCCCACGCCTGGATGGTGGAAGCCCTCACGTTCGGCCGGCGCGGGCCCCAGGCGATGAGCTTCGGGTAGATGCTCCGGCCCGGAACGAGCAGCGCGCCTTCACCGTTGCTGAACGCCCAGTCGCGATCCCGCGGGAGCGGCCGGTAGACGTAGCCGCCCTCCGGCGCATCGAAGCGCGCCGCGCGCCACTGATCCGCGGCGCGATCGGTGTCGCCCACGACGATGTCGAACAGACGCGCCATCAGGAACTCCCGCGCGTCCAGCCGGTGCTCCGGGCTCTCCTCCATCAGCTCCATGAGCCGGTCGATGTCGACGATCTTCTCCGAGCCCGCCCAGCCCGGTGTGTCGTCGGGACCCTCGTTCGGCTTCTCCTCGATGGTGCCGAGCATGCCCGCGAAGGTGTCGCGGAATTCGCCGAGGGCGGGGTCGTCCGGCATCACCGCGAGGCGCGGCGTGACGTGCAGGATCGGCGTCGCGTCCAGCAGACGCGCGACCACGAGGCCGGCACCCGGGTTCAGCGCGCTGATCAGATCCTGTACGGCGTCGCCCGTAGGCGTTTCCTTCAGGTCATGAGGCAGCGTCTTCGCCGGGTGCTTGTCGACCGAGCGGAAGACGTAGCCGGCGCCGTCGGCGCCCACCATGTGCAGTGTGATGCTCTGGTTGCCGCCGCCCTGCTCCTCGAACTCCAGTCCACCGGCGAAGCGGTGGATGTCGAGCACGGGCACCCGGATCGACGTCGTCCACAGCTCGCGCCAGCCGTCGCCCAGCCAGAACCGCTTGAAGCCGCCCGCTTCGTAGCGGCCGCCCGCGGTGAAAGTCACAGAATCGATCGCGGGCAGCGGCGCTCGCGAGGCGGCCGAGCCCTGCGCCTCGAGCTCACTGGTGGATGCGGCGAGCGCCGCCGCGACTAGCGCTACTCCTCGTCGCGCCTTTCCCGCCCGTCCCATGCGACCTCGTGTGTGCGCAGTGATACGAATTCGGCGGCCGCGATGTGCGGCGACCAGCGCTCGTCCAGCTCCCCCAGGACTTCGGCGGGGTCGACCTTCTTTCTCAGCTCCACCACGACCATCAGCGTGGTCCAGCCCTTCCCCTGATCCACCGAATCCAGCAGACGCCACTGCGAGGTGAGGCGGCTGAGCGACACCTCGAGAGCCCGGTGTGCCGCCTCCGAATCCTCCGTGTGCACGAGCAGCACGCCGTCGCCTTCGATGTCGTCGGCGACGTTGCCCCCGAGCGTCTTGACGCGCTCGCGCTCGGCCGGATCACGCACCGTCATGAGCTTCCGATTGCCCACCGAGAGCACGGTCAGATCGGCCGATACACCGGAATAGATCGCGCCGACGTTGTACTTCCACAGCAGCAGCACCAGCACGTTGAACGTGAGCGACATCACCAGCGCGATGTCGAGCGCCTGCACGCCCGCGGCCAGGCCGATGCCGATCGTGAGGAACACGTACACCGCGTCCTTCGGATCCTTCAGCGTGTTGCGGAAGCGCACGGCGGCGACGATGCCCGCGAGGCTGAACGCCAGCGCCAGGCTGTTCTTCACGACGATGACGATGCCCGACACGACGATCGGCAGGATCACCACCGATTGCACCAGCGAGGTGTCGTAGCGCAGCCGGCGCGTGAACATGTACACCCACGCCGTGGGCAGTGCGAGCAGCAGCGCGCCGAACGCGACGACGAACGTGGTGAGCGCGCGCGTCGGCTCAGGCTCCGCGCTCGGCGCGCCCGTCACCGGTGCGGGCTCGCGCGCTCCGAACAGCACGGCCGCGCCGGCGTCCGGATCGATCGGGGCGAGGACGGCGTGCTCGATGGCGGGCACGAATCGCATGAGGAGCAGGGCAAGGCCGATGAGCGCGACGTAGTACAGGAGCAGGCGCAGCAGCGGAGCTTCGCGGCTCCGCCCCGGCCGCCACCAGCTTCGGCGGTTGGACGCGGTCATGGTCAGGTTTCGAAGCCCCCTGCGGGAATGCGCACCCAGCCGTAGACCGGGTAATGATCGGAGCCGTAGGTGCGCGCCGCGCGTGCGTCGTCGAAGCTCCAGCCGGGCGGGCCGCGGAAGAACATCCAGTCGATGATGCGCCCCTCGCCCAGCCGCTGGGCCGTGGGTGCGGTCTGCGGCTCCAGCGGGTACGGAAAGTCGTTTCGCATGATGCGGTACGCGCGCTCCTCGGTCTCTCGGAACCAGGTATTGAAGTCGCCGCCGACGAGGAGCGGCCCCTCGTCGGGCAGCATGCGCACGAGGCCGGATGCCTGGTGTGCGCGCACCGATCCCAGACTGGCGAGCGGGCTCGTGAGGGCGGCGTTGTCCAGATGAGCCGAGGCGACGGCGAGCCGCCACGGATTGCCGCCGCTCGTGCGTCCGCTCACGTGGGCGACGACGGCGACGCGGCGCTGTATGCCCGCGGGCAGCTCGAGCGCCCTCAAGTCATCCAGCGGGAGCGTGGACAGGATGGCATTGCCGCGATCCTCCGCCGTGGCGTACCCGATTCCATTGCGCATCGACGGCGCGTAGAAGAGGTGCAGGCCCAGGCCTTCCGCCCACTCCATGATGGACACACGCTCCGACTCCTGCGTGCGACTTCCCGACGGCGTGTTCTCGGGTAGCTCATCGTCGGGCGGGACACCGCGCCCTTCCCGGTGCACCTCCTGGAGCAGCAGCACGAAATGCGTGACCGGCGCTCCGGTCAAACGACCCTCCCGCACGTCCGCGACCAGCCGGTCCATGTCGCCCGCGCCGATGTGCGCGTTGTACGCGATCACCAGCAGCGAGTCGAGAACGGGCTCGGGACTGGTCTCGCGCGGCGCAGCGGAAGTGATGTCGCGCGCCGCCGGCTGGCTGGCGGTCGCCACCTCCGCCCCTGCGACGAGCTCCTCCCCGATGGGCTCCGGTCCCTCCACCAGGAGCGCGGGGCCGACACCGAGACACCACGCGTTCTGGAAGCGGCGATCCTGTCTATCGTCGATATGATACCACGTAACACCCTCCGCGGCCCGTTCGCCCGACTCGTCCACCGTCTTGCGGCAGAGCACGTCTTCGGCCGAAAAACGCGGCAGCGCCCCGCAGGCGATTGCCAGCGCGGGAACGCCCATCAGCACCGTCCGACCCAGGGTGATCAGCGTCAACGTCATTCCAGGGATTCCCGAGTGTTCTCCGCCGCCGGTTTGCGCACGTTCGGTACCACGCACGCGCGTGCGTGCGCACGGGAGGGCCGAGCGGGACGCGCGTCGGCGTTGAACGGCCCCGCGCCAGCCGCTAGCTTCCGCGGCTCAGGGCCGGTAGCTCAGTCGGTAGAGCAGGGGCCTTTTAAGCCCAGGGTCGTGGGTTCGAGTCCCACCCGGCCCATTTGGACGTCGCGCCGGCTGCGAGGTGCATAGCGCCCAGACGCGCGCCTCTAATGCCTCGCGCCGGCGCGAGCCTCCCGCTTCAACTGACGACTGGCAGCGAAGCTCCTGCCCCGCCAGTTCGGCTGACCGAGGACGCCGTGGAGCGGCGCAGCCGCTACGCGGCTTCAGTGCGTCCGCGCCAGCATCCAGCCGCGCCGGATCTCCTTCGGCGATTCGACCGTGACGAAGGCGTCGGGGTCCCAGACGGCAACCTGCGCGAGCACCCTCGGTACCTGTCTCCGCTTGCAGACGGTGTAGACGACCTCGACGAGCCCTTCGCGTCCGTGGCCCGAGAACTCGGTGACGCCGAAGCCCATGTCGCGGAGCGCTTCCGCCAGCTCGACGCCGCCGTGGCGCGAGATGATGCGGACCGTCGACAGACCGAGCGCCATCTTCTCCTCGAACCACAGCCCGACGACGTTGCCCATCGCGAAGCCGCCGCCGTACGCGAGGACGTGGAGCGGGCTGTTCAGGCTGCGCACGGCGGCGCCGACGGCGAAGAGCCAGATCAGAGATTCGAAGAAGCCGATGATCGGCACGACGATGCGATCGCCGCGCACGGCGAGGAGCAGCCGCGAGGTCGCGAGCGACACGTCGAAGATGCGGAGCGTGAAGATCAGGAGCGGCCCGAACGGTCCGCCGAAGAGCTCGACGAGATTCATCGCGTTCGAAAGAGGCTCAGCTCAGCCGCTCGCCGGGGAGAGCCTCGCCGCGCAGCGCGCGTCGGTCGGCGATCCAGGCTCCGGCGATGGCGGCGCCCATCTGGAGCAGCAGCAGACCGGCACTGACGGCCGGCGGCAGGCCCGCGGCTACGCCGCCGTCGATGAACAGCGCCGCGAGCAGGTTCAGCACGAGCCAGGCGGCGAGCGTCATCACGCCGATACCCACGCCGTGCAGGATCGGCGCTTCGATATCGCGCGTACCGGTCAGGTAGCCGCCCACGAAGAAGCCGATGGCGACGGTCCCGACGGCCCAGGCCGTCGAATTCCCCTCGGTCTCCATCCAGCCCAGCGCCGTCAGCAGGAAGACGAGGGCCGACGTCACCGCGATGGCGGCGACCCAGCCGAGGAAAACCGGCCAGAGACTGACGCTCGAAAGATGCTCCCTGTGCATCACAGCTCCAGAGTGAACTGCAGAGGCGCGAAGCTCAGCCGATGATGCGGACTCGGCCCATGCACGAGCAGCGCAGCGCGGTGCTCGGGCGTGCCGTAGCCCACGTTCGTATCCCAGTGGTACTGTGGATACCGTACCGCGAGCCGCCTCATCAGCCGATCACGCATCACCTTCGCCAGCACCGAGGCGCACGCGACGCAATGGATCTTGGCATCCCCGTCGACCACCGCCGTCTGCTCCGCTCCGAGGTCCGGCACGGGCAGGCCGTCGACGATGACGTGCTGCACGGGCAAACGAAGGCGCGCCAGCGCCCGCCGCATGGCGAGGTGGCTGGCGCGCAGGATGTTGATGCGATCGATCTCGCGCGCGCTGGCGGCGCCGATGCCGAATGCGATCGCACGCCTGCGGATGCGACGGTCCAGCTCGTTGCGGGCGACTTCGCTCAGCATCTTCGAGTCGTTGACGCCCCTTACTCCCTTGCAGCCGGCGGGAAAGACGACGGCGGCGGCGACGACGGGACCGGCCAGCGGTCCGCGGCCGGCTTCATCGACGCCCGCGACGATCTGCGCACCCGCCTCCCACAGCTGGCGCTCCAGCGTGATCAGCGCGCGACGGCGGCGCAGCTTCGGCAGATCCATCGGGCTTCGGTCGCGGCTAGCGCGGCTCCTTGATGCGCGCCGACTTGCCCCGGCGATTGCGCAGGTAGTACAGCTTCGCGCGGCGCACGCGGCCCCGGCGCGTCACGGTGATCGAGTCGATGGACGGCGAGTGAATCGGGAAGATCCTCTCGACGCCGACGCCGCTCGATACCTTGCGCACCGTGAACGTCTCGCTGACGCCGCCGCCCTTGCGGGCGATGCACACGCCCTCGAACGCCTGCAGCCGCTCCTTGTCGCCCTCGCGCACGCGCACGTTCACGCGCAGCGTGTCGCCGGGGGCGAATTCCGGCAGGTCCTCGCGGATCTGCGACCGGGTGGCTTCCTGGATGATGTCCATTGTCGTCTCTCCTGCCGTCGAATCGGCCCGCCGCGCGGCCGGTCTCGTGAACTATTGTAGGTCGTGCCGCCACAGATCGGGCCGGCGCTCCCGCGTCAGCCGCTCCGCCTCTGCCCGCCGCCACGCCTCGATGCGCGCGTGGTCGCCGGAAAGCAGCACTTCCGGCACCGCGTGCCCCCGATACTCCGGAGGTCTCGTGTACGAGGGCGGGCTCAGTAGCCCCTCGTCGTAAAAACTGTCGGTCGCCGCGGAATCGTGCTCGCCGAGCGCGCCGGGCAACAGCCGCACCGTCGCGTCGATCACCGCGAGCGCCGCCACCTCGCCGCCCGTCAGCACGAAATCGCCGAGCGACAGCTCCTCCGTCGCCAGGTGATCCGCCACCCGCTGATCCACGTCCTTGTAGTGGCCGCAGAGCAGCGTCAGCTCGTCGAGCACCGCGAAGCGGACCGCGTCCTCGTGCGTGAAGCGCCTGCCGCGCGCCGACAGCAGCACGATCGGTCCCGCGGGAGCCAGCGCCTCGACCGCCTCGAAGAACGGCTCCGGCTTCAGCACCATGCCCGCGCCGCCGCCGTACGGATAGTCGTCGACCGTGCGATGGCGGTCCCGCGTGTAATCGCGCGGATCGATCGTCCGGTACTCGACCAGTCCCGCCTTCGCGGCGCGCCCCGGAATGCTCAGGGCGAGCGGCGCCTCGAAGAACGGCGGGAACAGCGTGACGATGTTGATGCGCACGTTGCTCCCAATCTACAACTCGAGCAGGCCTTCCGGTGGATCGATCACGATCCGCCGGGCGCCTGCGTCGACTTCCTTCACCACCTGATTCGTGAACGGGATCAGGTGCAGACCCCGCTCGCCCTTCACTTCGAGCAGGTGAGCGGGCTCGATGTCGAAGACTTCGCGCACCCGCCCCACCGTTTCGCCGTCGGCGGTAACCACCTCCGCGCCGAGCAGCTCGTGATAGAACAGCTCGCCTTCCTCGCGGGGCGGCGCCTCGTCGATCGGAATCAGCAGGTACCGACCCTGGATCTCTTCGACGGCGCGCCGATCCTCGATGCCGACCAGCGTCAGCAGCCAGCCGCGTCGATAGGGTCGACGTCCCTCCACCACGACCCGATCCGGCGCTTCACCGATGCCGCCGCCGGTGTCTCCGAGCAGGAGCTCGCGCCCCTCCGCGAAAACCAGCTCCGGCGAATCCGTGAGCGGCCAGACCATCACCTCGCCCTTGTTGCCGTGCGGCTTGGAGAGCTGACCGACGACCAGCCACTCGGGGCGGTCGGAGTCGGTCGCCACCCGCTACGCCTCCGCTTCGGACTCGGTCTTGGCCTCGGCTGCGGCTTCGCGCGCGGCGTCCGGGTCGGCCGTCTCGCCATGCGCCTCGGCGACCGGATCCCCCTCCGCCGGCGTCTGGCCGTCCGCATCATGCGCGATCTGCCCCTCGACCTCGGCCGGAGCGGCTGCCGCTTCCTTTAGCTTCGGCTTCGTCCGCTCGGAACGGCGCGCGCGCACCGCGGTCGGAGACGTCTCCTTCTCCGGCTGCTCGTCGCCCGCGTACAGCTTGACCTTGGCGTCGCCACCCTTCCGCGCCTTGAGGATCAGCTCCTTCGTCGTCTCGCTCGGCGTCGCGCCGTTGCCGATCCAGTAGTCGACGCGCCCCAGGTCGAGCCGGAGCTCGGCCGGCTGGCGCCGCGGGTTGTAGAAGCCGATGGCTTCGATGTACGCGCCATCGCGCGCCGCCGACTGCTCGGCCACCACGATGCGATAGCTCGCCTGCTTCTTCCGGCCGACTCGCCGGAGCCTGATGCGTGCACCCATTACGATTTCATCCAGTGTTGGACGGTTGTGACCCGAGTGGTCACCTCATGCGTGGCAAACCAGGGAAGCTCATCCCGCTTCCGGGGCCGCCGGGGCCGCCGCCCATCAGGGCGCCCAGCCCCATGCCACGCATCTGCTTCATCATCTTCTGCATTTCCTGATACTGCTTCATCAGACGATTCACTTCCTGAACCGTCCGGCCCGAGCCTTTCGCGATCCGGGCTCTACGCGATCCATTGAGGATCGCCGGCTTGCGCCGCTCTTCCGGCGTCATCGACAGGATGATCGCCTCCACGTGCCGGATCCGCTTCGGATCCAGGTTCGCGCCCTTCAGAAGCTTCGTGTTCATGCCCGGGATCATCTTGAGCAGACCCTCGAGCGGTCCCAGCTTCTGCATCTGGCGCATCGCGGCCAGGAAGTCCTCCAGATCGAACTTCCCGCCCTTCGCGACCCGGTTCGCGAGCCGCTCCGTCTCGTGCTGATCGAGCTCCTGAGCGCGCTCGACCAGACCGACCACGTCGCCCTGCTGCAGGATGCGACCGGCCATGCGCCGCGGATCGAACAGCTCGAGCGCATCCGGCCGCTCGCCGACGCCGACGAAGCGCACCGGCACGCCGACCGTGCCGCGGATCGAGAGCGCGGCACCGCCACGCGCGTCGCCGTCCAGCTTCGTCAGCACGACGCCCGTCAGACCGAGCGCCTCGTGGAAGCCCTGCGCGACGCGCACCGCCTCCTGCCCGATCATCGCATCCGTGACCAGCAGCACCTCGTCCGGCTCCAGCGCCTCCTTCAGACGCCGCAGCTCGTCCATCAGCTCGGCGTCGATCTGAAGCCGACCCGCGGTGTCGAGGATCAGCGACTGCCGCTTCTGCTCCCGCGCCCGCTCGCGCGCACGACGAGCGATCGCCACCACGTCGGCCTCGTCCCGCTCCGCGTGCACCGACACGCCCACCTGGGCGCCCAGCATCTCGAGCTGATCGATCGCGGCGGGGCGGCGCACGTCCAGCGCGGCCAGCAGCGGCGAGCGATTCTCCCGATCCAGACGACGCGCCAGCTTCGCGGCCGTCGTCGTCTTGCCCGAGCCCTGGAGCCCGACCAGCATCACCACCAGCGGCGGCGACGTCGTCGGCCGAAGCGGCTGCGCCTCGTCTCCAAGGAGGTGGACCAGCTCGTCATGGACGATCTTGACCACCTGCTCGCCCGGACGGACCGAGCGCAGCACCTTCTCCCCCGTCGCCTGCTCCTCGACCCGCGCCAGGAACTGCTTCGTCAGCGCGTAATCGACGTCCGCCTCGAGCAGCACGCGACGGATCTCGCGCAGCCCCTCCCGGATCATCGGCTCGGTGAGCACGCCGCGCTGGCGCAGCCCGCCGAGTACACCGTCCAGCTTTTCCGAGAGCTCCTCGAACATCCGCTTCCTGCCGCCTGGCCGAAAAAATAGCCCGGGTTTTACCGAGCCTTGTAAGGTAAGGGCAGGTGCGGGTTCTCTCAAGGGCGGGAGGGTGCGATTCGCGGGAGGCGCATTTCCTCCAAGGGCGGGAGGGTGCGATTCGCGGGAGGCGCATTTCCTCGGCGCGTATTTTCGGACCGTCGGGCGACCCTACTCCGTTTTCAGGAATTCGGACTCGCACAACATTTGAACGACGGAGACGGCTGGAGGCTCACTCGCAGAAGACGTCCAGCGGCCCCATGCGATTCAACTCTTGAAGGTTCGGCGTTCAAAACTTGAACAGCGGCGGATCCCGATCGACCTACTCCCATCGCCGTTTCCGCGCATTCAAGACTTGCATATCGATCGTTCCAGAGTCGAAGTGCGGCTTGCCCCGGAACCGCCTGTGCCACAAGGAGTTGCGGCCGGGCCGCTTTTGCAATGTTGAACGAGTTGGAATTCACGAAAACGAGACATACCCGCCCCGCCGATCCGCACGTGGACACCGTCGCACCCGACGCACGGACACCCACCGTCGCACGGACACCCACCGTCGCCCCGACACCCACCGTCGCACCGACACCCACCGTCGCCCCGACACCCACCGTCGCCCCCATCCTCCGGCGCGAAGCGCCGAGCCGGCAAGGCACCGCGAGCACACCGGCGAAAAGCGCGGCTCCCGGCGCGGTTGCGGCACCCCCTGGGGCCGGACCAAGATAGCTGCTCTCCCTCCCTCGACCCGGAGAGACTCGCCTTGCCCGTCATCGGAGCACCCCTCCCCGAGCCGGACCGGCAGACTTCGCCGACCACCACGGACGATCGCTCGAGCTCGGTCGGCAGCAGGATCGCCCGGCCGGACGGGCTGGCCAAGGCGGCCGGCACGGCGCGCTACGTGGACGACCTCGTCTTTCCCCGGATGCTGCACGGCCGGACGGTCCGCTCGACGATCGCGAAGGGGACGGTGCGGGCGGTGCGGCCGCGCGTCGGTGCGGCGGAGGGTTTCGTCGTCGTCGATCACCGGGACATTCCGGGCGTGAACGTCGTCACGCTGATCGAGGACGATCAGCCCTGCCTCGTCGAGACCGAGGTGCGTCACATCGCGGAGCCGATCCTGCTGCTCGCGCACGAGGACCGCGAGGCGCTGAACGCGGCCATCGTCGACATCGAATACGACGAACAGGCGCCGCTGCTCGACCCCGCGCATTCCGACGTGGTGCAGAAGCGGCTCGTGGTAGCGCGCGGCGACCTCGACGCCGGCTTCGCAGACGCGGACGTGATCATCGAAGGCGATTACACGACGGGTCACCAGGAGCAGCTCTACATCGAGACAAACGGCGTGATCGCCGTGCCCGAGCCGGGCGGCGGCATCAGCCTCTACGGCTCCATCCAGTGTCCGTTCTACGTGCGGCGCGCGCTCGCGGTGCTGCTCGATCTGCCGCCCGAACGGGTGCGCGTCGTCCAGACGGAAACGGGCGGCGGCTTCGGCGGCAAGGAGGAGTACCCGTCGATGCTCGCCGGACACGCCGCGCTGCTGGCGCTCGAGGCGGGTCGTCCGGTCAAGATGATCTACGACCGTACGGAGGACATGCTCGCGACGACGAAGCGGCATCCGTTCCGCGTTCGTCATCGCACCGGCGTGAAGCGCGACGGCACGCTCACCGCGGTCGACATCGACATCCTGTGCGACGGCGGCGCGTACGTCACGCTGACGCCGGTCGTGCTGTCGCGCGGCGTCCTGCACTCCGTTGGCCCGTACCGCTGCGACAACGTGCGCGTCGTCGGCCGCGCGGTGATGACGAACACGCCGCCGAATGGCGCGTTCCGCGGCTTCGGCGCACCGCAGACGCAGTTCGCCGCGGAAGTGCACATGGAGCGGATCGCGGAAGAGCTCGGCGTGGACCCGGTCGAGCTGCGCGAGCGGAACGCGTTGCGGCCGGGCGATGTGACCATCACTGGCGGACGCATCGGCGCAGATGGCAGCGCGCTCGAGGTGCTGCGCGAGGCCGTGCGCCGCTCCGACTACCATGCGAAGCGGGCCGCGTACCGCGGCACCGGACGCGGCATCGGCCTCTCGCTGTTCTTTCACGGCTCGGGCTTTACGGGCGATGGCGAGAAGAAGCTCGCGTCGGAGGCGGCGCTCGAGGTGACCGCGGAGGGCGTGCGGGTGCTGGCCGGCACGTGCGACATCGGTCAGGGCACGCGCACGATCCACGCGCAGATCGTGGCCGACGTGCTCGGCATTCCGTTCGAGCAGGTGACGGTCGTCGATCCGGACACGTCGCGCGTGCCCGACAGCGGGCCGACGGTAGCATCGCGCACGTGCATGGTGGTGGGCGGCATCCTCCAGCGCTGCGCGCACGAGCTGCGCGAGCGGCTCGACGGACTGTCGCCGCGCGAGTACCACGAGCGGCACGGCAGTCTCGTCGTCTCGAAGCACTACGAGGCGCCGCCCGGCCTCAGCTTCGACGAAGTGAACTACGTCGGCGACGCGTACGGCACGTATGCGTGGGCGTGCGACGTCGCCGAGGTCGAGCTCGACCCCGACACGTACCAGGTCCGGCCGCTCCGCATCACCGCGGTCCAGGAGATCGGCAAGGCGATCCATCCGGTTCTCGCCGGTGGCCAGATCGAGGGCGGCACCGCGCAAGGCGTGGGTTACGGGCTGATCGAGGAAGTCGTCATGCGCGGCGGCGCGATGGCCAACGCGTCGCTTACGAACTACCTGATTCCGACGACGCTCGACACACCGCGCATCGACGTCACCATCCTGGAGCACGCGTACGAGCACGGACCATTCGGGGCGAAGGGCGTGGGCGAGCTGCCGATCGACGGACCCGCGCCGGCGCTGCTGAACGCGCTGCGCCACCTCGGCGTGGACCTGCGCGCCCTGCCGGCGACTCCCGAGCGCGTGATGGAGGCGATGTGCGACTGATCGTGAACGGCACCAGCCGCGAAGTCGACGCGCCACCCATGAAGCGGCTGCTCGACGTGCTGCGCGAGGACCTCGAGCTGACCGGTACCAAGGAGGGATGCGGCGAAGGCGAGTGCGGCGCCTGCACGGTGCTGATGGATGGCGTGCCGGTGTGCTCGTGTCTGGTACCGGCCGCGCAGGCGGAGGGGGTGGCGGTGCAGACAATCGAGAGTCTGGGCGGCGAGCACGCGCTGCAGCGGAAGTTCGCCGAGCACGGCGCCGCGCAGTGCGGCATCTGCACGCCGGGCATGATCATGGCCGCACTCGCGATCGACGATCCCGCGAACGTCGACGAGATTCGCATGGTGCTCGCCGGCAACCTGTGCCGCTGCACCGGCTACGAAGCGATCTACCGCGCCATCGCCGCCACGGCCGGGCAATGAAGGGAGCCGTTTCCGGGCTCGAACTGCTGCGACCCCGCTCGCTCGACGAAGCCCTCGCGCTGCTGCGCGACGAAGGACCGCTCATGCCGCTGGCCGGCTGCACCGACGTCTACGTTTCGCTCAACTTCGGCACGCTCACCGAACGGCGCTTCCTCGATCTCCAGGAGCTCGACGAGCTGCGGGGCATCGAGGAGCGCGACGACGTGCTGCGCATCGGCGCCCTCGCGAGCTACAGCTCCATCATCCGCTCCGCCGACGTCGGCCGGCGGCTGCCCATGCTCGTCGCCGCCTCACTCGAGATCGGCGGCGTCCAGATCCAGAACCGCGGCACGCTCGGCGGCAACCTCGCCAATGGCTCGCCCGCTGGCGACTCGCTGCCCGTGCTCGCGGCCGCCGAGGCGACCATCGTGCTGCGCAGCGCGGACGCGGAGCGGCGCGTGCCCTTCTCCGATTTCTACGTCGGCTATCGCAGGTCGGTGCTGCGAAGCGATGAGCTGATCGTGGCCGTCGAAGTGCCGCGCGTCGACGGCGCCCAATGGTTCCGCAAGGTGGGGACGCGCGCGGCGCAGGCGATCTCCAAGGTCGTCATGGCCGCCGTGCGCGCACCCCGCCCGCGCATCGCTTTCGGCAGCGTCGCGGCCACCATCGTGCGTGTGCCGCGCACCGAAGCGGCCCTCGCCGAGGGAGCCGACCTCCACGAGGCGACCGCCGTACTGCTCGACGAGATCGCGCCCATCGACGACATCCGCTCGACCGGCGCGTATCGCAGGCGCGTCGCCGCAAACCTGCTGCGTCGCTTCTGGCTCGAAACCCCCAGGTGAGCGCGCACCACGCACGCGCCGGCGCGGACGTCGTCTTCCGCTCGCGTCGTGTGGTGACACCCGCCGGAGTCGCCCCGGCCTCCGTGCACGTCCGCGGCGGCGTGATCGCGGCGCTGCGCGCCTTCGACGACCTCGGCGACGCCACCGAGGTGATCGACGCCGGCGACGCGGCCCTCCTCCCCGGACTCGTCGACACCCACGTCCACGTGAACGATCCCGGCCGCACCGACTGGGAGGGATTCGCCTCCGCCACCGCAGCCGCGGCTGCCGGCGGCGTCACCACGCTCGTCGACATGCCGCTCAACAGCGTGCCGGCCACGACCACCGTCGACGCGCTCCGCACCAAGATCGAAGCGGCCCGCGACCGCTGCCGCGTCGACGTCGGCTTCTGGGGAGGCGTCGTCCCCGGCAACACGCCCGAGCTGGCCCCGCTCGTCCACGCGGGCGCGCTCGGCTTCAAGTGCTTCCTCGTGCCTTCCGGCGTCGAGGAGTTCGCCCACGTGGGCGAGGCGGAGCTGGCGGAGGCGATGCCGGTGGTGGCCCGCCTCGGCGTACCGCTCCTCGTCCACGCCGAGCTGCCCGGGCCGATCCAGGCCGCCCTGGCGGGGCTCGCCGACGCCGCGCCCGCGACCTCCCATGCGGCGTGGCTGGCCAGCCGGCCCGAGGCGGCGGAGACCGAGGCGGTCGAGCTGCTGATCCGCCTGTGCCGCGCCAGCGGCGCGCGCGTGCACATCGTGCACGTGTCGGCGGCGACGGTACTTGCGCTGATCCGGACGGCGCGGGCGCGGGGGCTGCCGATCAGCGCCGAGACCTGTCCACACTACCTGCATTTCGCGGCCGAGGAGGTGCCGGACGGCGGGACGGCGTACAAGTGCGCGCCGCCCATCCGGAGCCGATCGAATCGAGAGGGGCTGTGGCGAGGTCTCGCGGAGGGGGACCTGGATCTGATCGCGTCGGATCATTCGCCCTGCCCGCCGGAGCTGAAGCGGCTGGACGATGGTGACTTCGTGGCGGCGTGGGGCGGCATCGCCTCGCTCGAGCTGGGTCTGTCGGTGGTGTGGACGGGGGCGTCGCGCCGGGGCCATGGGCTGGATGCGATCGCGCGCTGGATGTCGCAGGGACCGGCGCGGCTTGCGGGACTCGGCCGCCGGAAAGGCGGGCTCGTCGCCGGGCTGGACGCGGACGTCGTCGTGTTCGATCCGGAAGCGGAGCGAACGGTGGACGCGACGCGCCTGCATCAGCGGCATCCCGTGACGCCGTATGCGGGGGAGAAATTGCGCGGAGTCGTGGAGGCGACGTACCTGAGGGGCGAATTGATCCACCGGGCAGGCGAGCCGATGGGAGAGGCGGGTGGTCGCCTGCTGCTGCGAGACGGAGAGGGATGGAATTCACGCACCTGATCGATCTGGCGAGCGAGCGCGTGGGCGGCGCCGCGATCCTGGCGAACGACGAGTTCTTCGCGCCGAAGGAGAACCTGGTGCGTCTGGAGCGTCCGGTGTGGCGGGAGGGCGAGTACACGGAGCGCGGCAAGTGGATGGACGGCTGGGAGACGCGGCGGCGGCGCGAGCCGGGCTACGACTGGTGCGTGGTGCAGCTCGGCCTGCCGGGCGTGATCCACGGCATGGTCGTCGACACCAGCTACTTCACCGGCAACTATCCGGAGGCGTGCTCGCTGGAGGCGCGCGCGGAGGACGGCACGTGGTGCGAGATCCTGTCGCGGCGTCCGCTCGAGGGGAACGCCGAGAATCTGTTCTCGATCGAGCCGGTGGCGCGCTACACGCACGTGCGGCTGAACATCTACCCGGACGGCGGGGTGGCGCGCCTGCGCGTATTCGGGGTGCCGGCGGCGGTGGAGGGCGCGGTCGCGCCGGGCTCGGACATCGATCTGGCGGCACCGGAGAACGGCGGCCACGTGGTCGACGCGAGCGACCGGCACTATGGCAATCCGCAGAACATGCTGCTGCCGGGCGATCCGCTGGGCATGTACGACGGCTGGGAGACGCGGCGGCGCCGCGGTCCGGGTCATGACTGGGCGGTAGTGCGATTGGGGGCGATGGGGCGCGTGCATCGCATCGTCGTCGACACGAGGTTCTTCAAGGGGAATGCGCCGGGCGAGTGCTCGGTCGACTACTGCGACGTGCTCGAGCCGCTACCCGCGCCGGACGCGGACTGGCGCGAGCTGCTGCCACGTGCGGCGCTGCGCGCCGACGAGGTGCACGAGTTCGAGTGGGACGTGGGCGAGACGGCGCCGGCGACGCACCTCCGCCTGAACATCCATCCGGACGGAGGCGTGGCGCGGTTCCGCGCGTTCGGCATCGTCGAGGGCGAGTGACGCTCGACGAGCTGAATGCGCAGTCGAAAGACGAGGCGGTGCGCGTGCTGCTCGAGTGCTGCGGCTCGCGGGCGTGGGCGCACGCGATGGTCGAGGCGCGTCCGTTCGAGGACGTCGAGCGGCTGCACGAGCGTGCGGACGCCGCGTGGGACGCGCTCGGGCGCGAGGACGTGCTCGAGGCGTTCGCCGCGCATCCGCGCATCGGTGAGCGCGCCGCGGCAGGGTCGGGCGGGCGCCACGCGCGCTGGTCGGAAGCCGAGCAGGCGGGCGCGCGCGACGCGCAGGCCGACCTGCTGCCGGCACTCGCGCGTGGCAACCGAGAGTACGAGGCGCGCTTCGGCCACGTGTTCCTGATCTGCGCGTCGGGCCTGAGCGCGAGCGAGATGCTGGACGCGCTGAGCGCCCGCATGAGCAACGACGCCGAGACGGAGCTCACCGTCGCTGCCGAGGAGCAGCGGCGGATCATGCATCTGCGACTGGAGAAACTGCTAACGCCATGAGCCGTATCACGACACACGTGCTCGATACCGCGCTCGGCCGGCCGGCCGGAGGGGTCAAGGTCCGACTGGAGCGTATGTCCGAAGACGGCGGCGTGGCGGACCTCCTGGGCCAGGGCGCCACGGACGAGGACGGGCGGCTGCGCGACCTCGCGCCTCCCGGGCCGGCGCTGCTGCCCGGCGTCTATCGTCTCACGTTCGAGACGGGCGGCTATTTCCGGGATCAGGAGCTGGAGGGCTTCTATCCGCGGGTGAGCATCGAGTTCGAGGTGCGGGACGGGCTCGAGCACTACCACGTCCCGCTCCTGCTCT
Source organism: Longimicrobiales bacterium (assembly GCA_035512635.1). Lineage (GTDB taxonomy): Bacteria > Gemmatimonadota > Gemmatimonadetes > Longimicrobiales > RSA9 > DATKDR01. Next base: position 69,370 of record DATKDR010000104.1, read on the forward strand.
CGCCGTACGGCTACAGCACCTACCGGGGCAGCTGACGCCGTGAGCGAGACGCTGCGCGAGCTGCTCGACCTGCTGCTCCGCTGGGTGCACGTGATCGCCGCGATCATGTGGATCGGCAACTCGCTGCTCTTCAACTGGCTGGACCGCACGTTGCGGCCGGCGGCGCGGCCGCAGCAGGCCAGCCAGGGCGAGACCTGGCTGCTGCACTCGGGCGGCTTCTACCAGGTCGAGAAGACGATCTCGCCGTCGATCGGCATGCCGCGTCCGCTCCACTGGTTCAAGTGGCAGGCGTACACGACGTGGCTGAGCGGCGCCGCGCTGCTGATCGTCGTCTACTGGATGAGCGGCACCGCGATGCTGGTCGGTGCCGGCTCGACGATGAGTGACACGCAGGCGGTGCTGCTCGGTGCCGGCGTGATCGTCGGCGGCTGGCTCGTCTACGAGGCGCTGCTGCGCACGCCGCTCGCGCGCGCGGCCCCGCCGATCGGGGCGCTCGTCGGCCTCGCGCTGGTGCTCGCGCTGGCGTGGTGGCTGACGCGCGTGTTCACCGGCCGCGCCGCGTTCCTCCACATCGGCGCGCTGCTCGGCACGCTCATGGCCGCCAACGTCGTGTTCGGCATCATGCCCGCGCAGCGCGCGCTGATCGCGTCCGTCGAGAGCGGCGCGCCGCCCGATACCGCCAGCTCGGAGCGCGCGAAGCTGCGCTCGATCCACAACAACTACTTCACGTTTCCGGTCATCGCCCTGATGCTGTCGAGCCACTTCCCGTCGCTGTACCAGGGCGACGCCGGATGGCTGCGGCTCGGCGTGCTGGTGCTGCTGGGCGCGGGCGCGCGCCACGTGCTCAACGTTCGCTACACGTATCGCGGCTGGAAGCCCGCGCTCGGCGCGGTGATCGTACTCGGCACCGGCGCGCTCTGGCTGCTCGTGAGTCGCCCGGGCGCCGGCAGCGGCGCGGACCCGGAGCGGACGGGCGTGGTGGCCGGCCCGGTGTCGTTCGGGACGGTCGAAGCGATTATCGGCAAGCGCTGCACCGTCTGTCACTCGGCGTCGCCCGCGATCCGCACGTTCGGCGCGCCGCCCGTCGGCGTCGAATTCGACACGCCGGAGCAGATCCGCAGGCTCGCGCCGCGCATCCACGCGCGCGCGGTCGAGACCGAAACGATGCCGCCCGGCAACGCGACGTTCATGACGGACGACGAGCGGGAGATCCTCGGCCGCTGGACGGCGGGAGACGCCGCGGACGGCTCACGCTCAAACTGAGTGCCCCGCCGCGCCAGGCGGGCACTTCTCAGGGTTTGCGCGTCTTGGGCAGCGCCTGTTCCGGCTGCGGCTCGCACCGCTCGTTCCGGGGAGCGAGCACGTCGATGTGCTGAGCGCCGTCCTCGACCTCGAGCTGGAGCCTCTCGAACTCCCAGCGGCCGACCTGTTTGTACGCGACGGCGTGCAGCCGGCCCGAGCCACGGCTGCCCTCTACCGGAAAGGACACCGCGGCGTTGCCGGAGGGGCCGCTGACGTTGACGGATCCGGAGACGATCCAGCCGGCGGTGAGGGGCGATCCGAGTGCCTGTTCGACCGCGCAATTGGCGCTCGCCAGCTCGAGCGCCTCCTCGAAGGGACCCGCGGACTTGATGAACATCATGATCGCGGCGAGGAGCCCGACACCCAGCAGCACCAGCGTCAGACAGCCGAGTGGCACGGCGAGCTTCCAGTTTCGCGACCACCAGCCTGGCGTATCCGTCTCGCTCATCGGACCCCCTCGGAGTCGAAGGAACCAGCGGTCTGTCGGTTCGCCCCTACGCTCGCCGCGCCTGCATGATCTTAACGAACGAGCGCCCGCGCAGCTCTTCGAGCGTGAGCCCCGTCCGCTCCATTGTCTCCGCCTCGGTGACCGCCCCGCAATTGATGCCGCGCAGGAAGTAGTTGAGCAGTCCCTGGCCGGTGGCAGCGTCGTCGAAGACGGCGCCGACGAGCGTGGCCTGCGCCGCCTTGTCGACGAAGTTGCGCAGCCGCTCGCCGGCCGGATCGAGGCCGCTCAGGAAGAACGAGAAGACGGCCGTGTAGCGCGTCACGAGCTGCGCTGGATGCAGGTCCCATCCCTGATAGAATCCTCGTCGCAGCGACTCGCTGACGTCGTCGTAGTGGCGTCGCCAGGCGTGGTGCATGACCTGGCGGTTCTCGCGCTCGTGCGCCTCCGACCGCTCGCCCTCCGCGTCCCGGTGCGGCGGAACGGGCAGGATGTTCGTCGACCCATCGGATAGCCACAGACCGGTACCGGCGAAGGCGACCTGCATCATCTGTCGGGCGAAGTCGCACGAGGGATGGTGCATCGTCTGGTGCGCGGCCGTGATGCCGGAGGCCGCCGTGTAGTCGTAGGTGCCGAAGTGGGCGGCGATCGCGCGGCCGCGGCTCTCCTGGAGCACGCGCGGCAGCGGGCTGCGGCCGTCCGCGCCCAGCACGATCTGCGGCAGCTCGACCATGAACTCGAAGACGAGCGCGCCCTCCTCCAGTCCGAGCTTCGCCTCGAGCGCGGCCAGCATGTCCGCGAACACCGCCGCCTGCTCCGGGATGGTGATCTTCGGAAGCGTGATCACGAAGTTCAGAGGCAGGCGGCCGCCCGTCTGCTCCACCAGCGCGGTCACGAACAGGTCGAGCGTGCGTGCGCTGCGCCCGCGCAGCTCCTCGTTGAGAGGCTTCACGCGGATGCCAAGGTACGGTGGCAGCGTACCCCGGGCGAGGCCGGCCGCGACCTGAGCCGCCGCCCGAGCCGCGTCGCGATCCTCCTCTTCGTCGGGCCGATTGCCGTAGCCGTCCTCGAAGTCCAGACGGAAGTCCTCCACCGGCTCGCGCTCGAGCTTCGCGACGACCCGCTCGCGCAGCGTATCGGCGTGGGTATCGTCCTCGGGCAGCCCGACGACGCGAGCGAGCGTTCCGGGGTCGGGCGCATAGCGATCCAGCGCGGCGCGCGCGATCGCGCCCAGCCGCGCGGCGGTATCGGCGCGGAACAGGTGCGCGCCCCCGTACACGGTATGCACGGGCTGCCGGCGCGCGCTGTCGCCCGGGTAACCGGCGGCGTAGCGCCCGTTGGCCAGACGCAGCCGATCCATCAGCGGCGACAACACCTGCTCGCCGAGTGAAGACGTCGGCGCGTCCGGTGTCTCCGGATTCATGCGATCGGCTTCATGGATTGTAGATGGGACCCCCGCGCCGGGCGTACAGCTCGAGCACGGCAGCCGCCTCGCTGCGCGCCACACCACGCACGATCTCGATGCCGCGCGCTTCGAGGTACGCGTAGGATTCGGGAAATACGGGCCCCTCGTCGAAGTCGATGCTGTGCGCGTCGTCGCGCGTGGCGCCGCAGACGAGGCGTCGGGCGCCGCTCCAGAGGGTGGCACCGAGGCACATGGCGCACGGCTCGCACGACGTCACCAGCTCGTGGACCGGCATGTCGGGCGCAGCCAGCGTGTACGAGCCGAGGCGAGTCTGCGCCATCAGGATGGCGAGCACCTCGGCATGCAGCAGAGAGCTGCGCAGCGGAACGACGAGGTTCAGCCCTACGGAGACGAGGCGTCCGCTGTCGCGCTCGAAGACCGCCGCCGCGAAGGGGCCGCCCTGCCCGCGCTGCACGTTCTCGCGTGCGAGCGCGATGACGACACGCATCCGCTCCTCGTCGTCGGCAAGGGCCGTATCCGCCGGAGTCACCTCCTCCACCCACTCCGGCAGCTCCAGCGCGAAGCTCGGCCGCAGCTCGTGGGTCACGCGTCGCCGCCGCGGGAGCCGAAGAGACGGCCGATCCGGTTGCGCATCGAGCGCCACACCAGCGGCAGGGCGTCGAGCGATTCGGAGCGCTCCGCGCCGCCGCTCGGTGCACCGGCGCCGGAAGCCGCCGCGCCCATTCCGGCCGCAGCCGACGCTTCCGACTCCAGGGTCGCGCGCACGCAGCCCGCGAACTGGGAGAAGACCTGACGCGACACCTCCTCCATCATGCCGCGACCGAACTGCATGAGTCGACCGACGACCTCCACCTGCGCGCTCACCTTCACGTGGGACGATGCGCTGCCGACCGCGGCGACTTCGCTGGTCATGGTCATCGTGGCGGAGCCCGCGCCGGCCATCTCCTGGCCCTTGCCGCTCATGCGCACGCGACGCGCGGCCGCATCGATCTCGTCGAAGGTGGCGCGACCGCGGAACGACGCGCTCACGGGCCCGACCTTGATCTTCACCCGCCCGGTGAAGGTGCGCTCGTCGACGACCTCGAGCAGCTCCGCGCCCGGCAGGCAGGTCACGACGCGCGCGGGATCGATCAGGTAGGCCCAGACGCGCTCGGGCGGAGCAGCGACCTCGAAGCTCTCGTCGACGGTGATGGCCACGGTCCCTCCCGGTGCGAGACGCGTTCGATCGGAGGGCCAAGAATGCACCCTGCGTGGGGGAGCGTCAAACGGATCGGGGCCGCCCCGCATGCGGTTCCGCCCCGCGGTCCGTAGACTATTCCCCATGGCAGACCTGCTCTCGCACCTGGCACAGCTCACGGCGGAGAACCGCGCAGCCGTGCTGGCCACGCTCGTGGCGACGGAGGGCGCGCGGCCGCGGCTGCCGGGCGCGAAGCTGCTGATCGGCGCCGACGGCGCGACGGTCGGCTCCGTCACCCTGGGTGGCTGCGTCGAGGCGCGCGTGGCCGAAGCGGTGAAGGACGTGGTCGCCAGCGGGCGAGCCCGGGTGATGCGCGTCGATCTCTCCGCCGAGGAAGCCTTCGACCTGGGATTGAGCTGCTCCGCCACGCTCGAGCTGCTCGTCGAGCCGGTGCTGCCGTCGGATTCATCCGATGCTTCCCTGCTGCACGTCGCGCCCCTGTTGCGCGAACAGGTGCAGGCGCGGAAGCGCGCGGCGCTGGTCGTGCGCCTGGAGGCTCCGCACACGCGCCTCGCCGTGCTCGACGACGGGACGACGTACGGCACGCTCGGAACGCCCGCGCTCGACGCGGCCGCCGCCTCGCAGGCCGCCGCCGCGCTCGCGCGCGAAACCTCCACCGTCGCAGTGCTTCCGGTCGACGACGCGCGCGTCTTCATCGACGTCTTCCTGCCGCCGCGGCGCCTGTTCGTCTTCGGCGCGGGTCCGGTAAGTGGGCCGCTGCTTCGATTCGCGCGCGAGCTCGAGATGCACACCACCCTCGTCGACGCGGGCTTCGATGGATCCGACGAGGGCGCGGGCTCGGATGCGCGCCCGGTATACGCCGCCGGCCGCCCCACCCTGAACGCCGACGAGGTTCGCGTCGGGTCGCCGGGCCGAATCGCGGTTGAGCTCGGCATCGGCGCACGCGACGCCGTCGTCATCGTTGCGCACGACTACAAGTACGAGATCCCCGTGCTGGAATCCGTGCTGCGCGGAGACGCGGATTACATCGGCTTGCTGGGCAGCCGTCGGCGCGGCGAGGCGGTGCGTGGGCTGCTCGGGGAGCGCGGCGTGCCCGCCGATGCGCTCGCGAGGGTGCGCGTGCCCGCGGGGCTCGACGTGGGCGCGGAAGCTCCCGCCGAGATCGCCCTCGCCATCCTCGCCGAGATCATGGCGCTGCGCGGCGGCCGGAGCGGAATTCCGCTCGGCGCATGAAGGCGTCGGCGCGCGTCGCCGCGATCGTGCTCGGCGCCGGGAGCGGCACGCGCTTCGGCTCGACCAAACAGCTCGCGCTGCTCGACGGCCGCCCGCTGATCCGCGTGGCCGTCGAATCGATTCTCGGCTACGACCTCGACGAGGTCGTGGTCGTGCTGGGTCACGACGCGGACGCCATCCGCCCCGCGCTCGAAAGACTACCGGTGCGCATCGTCATGAATGAGCGCTTCGCGGAGGGGCTGGCGACCTCCCTCGCAGCCGGAGTCGCGGCCCTCGAGCCCGGCATCGGCGCCGCGCTGGTCGTGCTCGGCGATCAGCCGGTGCCCGCGGGGGTCGTCGAGCGACTGATCGCGCGCTGGCGTGACGATGCGGGCGAAATCGTCGCGCCCGCCTATCGCGGCACGCGCGGCAATCCGGTCCTCTTCGACGCGGCTCTCTTCACCAAGCTGACGCGCCTGCGCGGTGACCGCGGGGCGCGCGATCTGATCGATGCGTCTCCGTGGCGCACGACCATCGTCGACTTCGACGTTGCCGCGCCGACCGACGTCGACCGCCCGGCGGATCTCGACGCCGAACGGTAGCGCGGCCGGCGGCCTGACGTCGTGCGCCGAAATTCCCGAGGCTCGCATGTCTCAAATCGTCTCGGGCAGTCCGATCGGCCGCGCTCGCTGGATCGTCGCGGCGCAGGCGAGGGCCGCTTCCTCGCCGCGCGCCGGCGCCACCACCTGGAGCGCGACCGGGAGTCCGTCGCCATCCAGGCCGCACGGCACCGAGGCGATCGGCAGACCCGTAAGGCTGAGCACGAAGGTGGGTGCGATCCAGTCGACGTACGTCTCCATCGGCTTGCCGGCGATCGTCTCCGGGTAGTTGTGCTCGACGGGGAACGGCGGCACCGCCATGCACGGGGTGAGCAGCAGGTCGTAGCGCTCGAACAGCTCGCGGAAGCGATGCCACATGCGACCGCGCACATGCTCCGCCTCGCCCAGCTCGCGCGTCGTCGTGTCGAATCCCGCACGCACGTTGCCGGCGACGTTGGCGCCCATCTCGTCGATCCGGTCCAGGCGCGTGTGCTGATGCGCGACCATCCAGTGTCCGCGCAGCGCGAGGAAAGCCCTGCGCGCATGCGTGAGGTCCAGCTCGATCTCCTCGACTTCGGCGCCCGCCTGCCGCAGCTCGAAGGCAGACTGGCGGCAGAGCGACTCGATGGTCGGATCGACGCCGATGCCCGCGATGTCCGCGACGTAGGCGATGCGTGCCCCGCGTCCGATACCGGCGCGGGCCGCGCCCACGAAGTCGCGCCCGTCGATCGGCTGCGCGAGCGGCGCGCGGCGGCTGGGGCCCGCCGTCGCCTGGAGCATGAGCGCCACGTCCTCGGCCGTGCGGGCGAGGCCGCCCGACACCTGGAGCGTGTCCCACACGAAATCGGAGGGATCGGTCGGCACCAGCCCCGGGGATGGTCGCAGTCCGACGACACCGCAGAACGAAGCCGGGATGCGGAGCGAACCGCCCAGGTCGGTCCCCTCGGCCAGCGCGATCATGCCGGTCGCCAGGCCGGCCGCACCGCCGCCCGTCGAGCCGCCCGCGCTGCGCTCCGGATTCCACGGATTGCGCGTGCGGCCGAACACTTCGTTGAAGGTGTTGCCGCCGGCCGCAAACTCGGGCGTGTTGGTCTTGCCGAGGATGACCGCGCCGGCCTGGCGCAGCCGGCTCACGATCAGCGCGTCCTCGTCCGGCACGTGGTCGCGATACATCGGCGAGCCGTACGTCGTGCGCAGCCCCGCGACCGGCGTCACGTCCTTGATGCCGACCGGCAGCCCGAACAGCGGCCCCGACGACTCGCCGCGCGCTCGCGCGTCGTCGAGGGCGCGCGCGTCGTCGAGCGCGGCCGGGTTCAGCGTGACCACCGCGTTGAGCGTCGGATTCAACCGCTCCACGCGCTCCAGGCACGCCGCCACGACGTCGAGCGCCGACAGCTGCCCGCTCCGAGTTCTTTCTGCCAACGCATAAGCGGACAGATCGGCAATACCGCGGCCGACGGAATCCTCACTCATCGGGGTCGTGGGTCCAGTACTCGATGTTGCCGACTTGCCATTGATCTACCGACGCCAGCGCCTTCGGGGACGTTGGGAGTCGGCTCGTCAACGTTCGAGTTTCACCCGAGGCGATGACGCCCTTCAACGTTCCGGACACTGCTTCGTAACCCTCTATATCGACCCCTTGGATCTCGATGAACACCGAAACGTCCTCCGCGGAAAGATTGGTTATTGTGGCCTTCGCGGCGAAATAGACATCCCCGGCGTCGTAGAGGATCTCATCGGGTGCCTTTACACCGAATTCATCGACCCGCACGGCCCCTCTCCCTCCGGCTCTCATTTACCGGTCACTCCTCGGTGAACGCGACCGTTCGCGCGAACGCCGCCTCGCCACCCTTGAACAGCCACGGGAAGCAGCCGATCACGAGGCGCCTGTTCTGGAGCTCCGGAGCGCCGATCTGCCCGCCCAGGTTCTCGATGTGGATGCAGTCGTGCGGGAAGAGCGCGTTGTGCGTGAGCTGGTAGTGCTCCTCGGGAAACAGCTCGTCCACTTTTTCCGCGCCACCGAAGCGCTTCTCCGCCATCTTCCGCACCCGCTTCCAGTGATCGAACATGCCCTTCCCGAGAAAACGGCCGATCGGCAGGTTCATCGGATGATCGGTCGAGATCGCGTCGACGCCCCAGATGTGGATCTTCTTCTCGAGCAGCCACGACACCATGTCCGGATGCGGTCCCGGATGGAAGAACACGTAGCGCTCCTCGTCCGCCTCGTCGCCGAATTGACCGAAACGATGCCAGCCGGTGTGCAGGATCAGGATGTCGCCGTCCCGTACCTCGACCCGGCTCTCGATCATCTCGGGCGTGTACGCGGCGAGGTTGTCCATCTCGTCACGCAGATCGACGATGACGCCGGGGCCGTACAGCCATTCGAGCGGAATCTGATCGATCGTCTTCCCGTTCGTGACGAAGTGGCGCGGCGCGTCCAGATGCGTGCCCATGTGATTCGACGTCTGGATGTACTGCGCATTCACGCCGTGCTCGATCTTCCGCTTGATATACTTCACCTCGAACGGCGGATAGTACGGCCAGAAGAAGCTGTCCTGGTTGAGCGGCTGTGACAGGTCGTGGATCTTCATTGGTCCCCGTGGAATGTGGTTCGCGCGCGACTCGAGTGCGCACGCTCAGGTGAAGAGGCGCTTCACGTCGGGCTTCGTGACCTTGCCCATGACGTTGCGCGGCAGCTCGTCGACGAGCAGCCAGCGGCGCGGCAGCTTGTACGGTGCCAGGCGGGAGGCGAGGAAGCCGCTCAGCTCGGACTCGTCGGGAACGTTGTCGCCCTGGCCCACCACCGCCGCGACGATGCGCTCGCCCCATTCCTCGTCCTCGATGCCGACGATGGCGCAGTCGCGCACGGCGGGATGCGCGCGCAGCGCCTCCTCGATCTCGAGGGCGGACACCTTGTAGCCGCCGGTCTTGATGATGTCGACGCTGTTCCGGCCGAGCAGCCGCCAGTAGCCATTTTCGACGAGCGCGACGTCACCCGTGCCGAACCAGCCGTCGCGGAAGGCGTCGCGCGTCGCGTCCGGCCGCTGCCAATACTCCAGAAAGACGCCGGGACCCCGCACGTGGATCTCGCCGGCGTCGCCCGGGGCCGCAACCGCACCGGCTTCGTCGCGCAGCTCCGCAACGACGCCCGGCAGCAGCTGGCCGACGGTGCCGGGTCGGCGCTCACCGTGGAGCGGGTTGGATAGCGCCATGCCGATCTCGGTCATGCCGTAGCGCTCGAGCAGCGTATGGCCGGTGATCGAGCGCCACGCCTCGAACGTCGTCACGGGCAGCGCGGCGGAGCCGGACACCATGAGACGCAGCGAGCGGCACCCTGCGGCGACGCGGGCGGCCTCGTCGCGCGGCATATCGCGCCATGCCTGGATCAGCTTCACGTAGATGGTCGGCACGGCCATGAACAGCGTGATGCCGCCCGCGCCGAAGCGGCGCCAGACGGCATGCGCATCGAACCCTCCCGTCATCTCGCAGGAGGCGCCCGCGCCAAGCGCGCACAGCAGCGCATTCAGGACGCCGTGCGTGTGGTGCAGCGGCAGCACGTGCAGGATGCGGTCGTGCGGGCTCCATTCCCACGCTTCGACCAGGGAATCGATCTGCGCGAGCAGATTGCCGTGCGTCGTGACGACGCCCTTCGGCCTGCTGGTGGTGCCGCTCGTGTACAGGATCATCGCCCGACGATCGAGGCCGATGTCGGGCAGCGGCGCGCTTCCAGCCGTGGGCGCCGGGCGCGCCGACCTCGCCCCGGCCGTAAGCAGGAGGGCATCGGCGCGCTGTGCCAGCGACTCCAGGCGCCCCACCTGCCCCCTGGACGCGACGATCAGCCGCGCGCCGGTGTCCTGGAGCACGTAGTCCAGCTCCGGCTCCGGGTGCGACAGGCACAGGGGCACGGCAACGCCGCCGGCCAGCCAGATGCCCCACTGCGTGGCGACGTAGTCGAACCCGGGCTCGACCATGAACGCGACGCGCGCCTCGGCGAGATCCCGCGCGTCGTCGAGCAGCGCGCGCGCGACGCCGTGCGCCGCGGCCAGGAGGGCATCGTAGTCGTGCGTTCCCGCGCGATCGACGATGGCGGGCCGGGCGCCGAAGGCGGCCGCGCCCCGCACGACGGCGATGCTCACGGCGTCGGGCTCGCGGCGAGCGGCGCCGTGGCCGCCGGTTCGACGACGGGCGGCGCCGTGACGACGTGCGCGCGCATCAGCAGCCAGTAGACGCCGAACGCGACGAGCGTCGCCGAGAACCACGCGCCGCTGAACAGGAAGCCGAGGCCCGGCACGACCTTACCGAGCAGCGCGACCGCGATGCCCGCGACGAGGGCGACCATCGCCCTTCGATTGACTCCCCGCGTGTAGCCGTATGCGCCCCCCTCCAGGTAAAGGTCGGAGACGGACAGGCGGCCACGGCGCACGACGACGTAATCGCAGATCATGACGCCGGCGACCGCGCCGAGCAGCCCGGAGTAGCTGATGAGCCAGCCCTGATAGACGTCGAGCAGCTTCCACGGCAGGATCAGGATCCCGATTAATCCGGCAATGAGTCCGCCCGTGCGGAAGTCGATGCGACGCGGGGCGACATTGGAGAAGCTGTTCGCGGGCGCGACGACGTTCGCCGCGATGTTGGTGGTGAGCGTCGCGAGCAGCAGAGCGAGCAGCGCGAGAATGCCGAGCCACGGCGTGGCCTGCTCCGCGGAGAGGCGCGCGAGCAGGTCGATCGGATTCCAGATCGCCTCGCCGTAGAGCAGCACCGTGGCGCTCGTGACCGCCACGCCGATGAACGCGAACAGCGGCATCGTCGTGAGCAGGCCGATCGCCTGACCCAGCGCCTGGTCGCGCTGCGTGCGCGAGTAGCGCGTGAAGTCGGGGATGTTGAGCGACAGCGTCGCCCAGTAGCCGACCATCGCCGTGAGCCACGGCAGGAAGACGCCGAGCAGAAAGTGCGCGCGCGTCGGCTCCGGCTGCGCGAGCGCGAGCGCGTCGGACTGGCGCAGGATCGCGCCGATCCCGCCGACTCGCGCGGCCGCCCACCACAGGAGCGCGAGGCCTATGGCGATGAGGAACGGCGCCGCCAGCGTCTCCATCCACTTGATCGACTCCGTGCCGGCCCACACGAAGTACATGTTGACGAGCCAGAAGGCCAGGAAGCTGAGGTAGAGCGGCAGCGTCTGGTCGAGGAAGGTCCAGTCGCCGCCGAGCGTCGGCCACACGGGCCACAGGATCGAGAGCAGCGCGTGGATCGCGAGCCCGCCGATCCAGGTCTGGATGCCGAACCAGCCGCAGGCGACGAGCGAGCGCAGCAGCGAAGGCACGTGCGCCCCGGCGGTGCCGAACGACGCGCGAGCGAGCACCGGGAACGGAATGCCGTAGCGCGTACCCGCGTGCGCATTGATGACGAGCGGCACCAGCACGATCGCGTTGCCGAGCAGGATCGCGAACAGGCTCGCCTGCCACGTCATGCCCGCGCCGATCATGCTTGCGGCGAGCATGTACGTCGGGATGCACACGCTCATGCCGACCCAGAGCGACGCCAGGTGCCACATGCTCCAGGTACGACGCTCGGGCGGGACGGGCAGCAGGTCGGGATTGCTGAGCGACGCGCTGCCCTGCACGCCGGCGCCGCTCATGCCGGTCGCCCCGCTCATGCCCGTGACCCGCACATGCCGGGCATGCCGCTCACGCCGCGGCGCGCGCGAACGCGGCGGCCAGTGCGCGCGCGGTCAGCACGCGCGTGAGCTGACGCCGGTACGCGGCCGAGGCGTGCACGTCGGCGGCGGGCCGCGCGTCCTCGAAGGCCGCCGCGGCCGCTGCGCGAATCAGGTCGGGGTCGGGGGTCTGACCGACGAGCACGGCTTCCGCGCGCGCCGAGCGGAAGGGCCCCGGGCCCGCGTTCACGTAGGCGAGGCGGGCATCGCTGACGGCGCCCGCGGAATCGAGCACGACGCGAGCGGCGACGGCGACGAGCGCGAAGTCGCCGTGGCGACGGGCGACTTCCTCGAAGGCCCAGCCGGAGCGGGCGGCGGGCGCGGGGATCTCGATGTCGATCAGCAGCTCGTCGACCTCGAGCGCCGTCGAGAACAGGCCGGTGAAGAAGTCGCCGGCCGCGACCGTGCGCTCCTCGGCGCCGCGTCGGAGCCGGAAGCGCGCGTCGAGCGCGAGCATGACCGCGGGCAGCTCGGCCGCGGGGTCCGCGTGCGCTACGCTGCCGCCGATCGTGCCGCGCGTCCGGATCTGCGGGTGTGCGACGTGAGTCAGCGCCGCGGCCAGCATGGGCGCCCGCTCGGCGACGTCGGTGCTGCGCTCGGCCGCGCGCTGGCGCGTCATGGCCGCGACGCGCAGCGACGGACCGGTCGCGTCGATCCCGATCAGCTCGTCGATGCGATTCAGGTCGACGATCACCGACGGACGCGCGAGCCGGAAGTTCAGGACGGGAATGAGGCTCTGGCCGCCGGCGAGCGCCTTCGCTTCGTCGCCGTGCTGCGCGAGGAGAGTCAGCGCCTCGACGAGCGTCGGCGGCGCGTGGTACTCGAAGGGCGGCGGCTTCACGCCGGGCCGGCCTCGCCGGGTTCCGCCGCACGCCGGGCCGGCACGCCGATCTCCGGCCTGGCAGGCGCCGCGGTCCCCGCGCCGGCCGCGCTTCCCGTGCGCGTCGCGCGTGCGGTCATCAGCTCGAAGAGTCGGTTCGGGCTGAGCGGGATCTCGAGGATCTCCGGCGCCTCGTCGCCTAGTGCGTTCTCGATCGCCTGGGCGAAGAGCGCACCGACCGGGATCGCGCCCGCTTCGCCCACGCCCTTGATGCCCAGCGGATTGAGCGGCGATGGCGTCTCGAAGTGGGCGGTCTGGATGGTCGGCACGTCGAGCGACGTCGGCAGCAGGTAGTCCATGAGCGACGCGGTCAGCAGCTGGCCGTTGTCGTCGTAGACGAGCTTCTCGTAGAACGCGTTGCCGATGCCGTGCGCGACGCCGCCGTGGATCTGGCCGTCGACGATCATCGGATTGATGACGTGGCCGCAGTCGTGGACGACGACGTATCGCTTCAGCTCGATCATCGCCGTCTCCGGATCGACCTCGACGACCATCGCGTGCACGCCGCTCGCGGTACAACTCCGGTCCGGACCGAAGTACGCGGTCGCCTCGAGGCCGGGCTCCGTGCCCGGACGGACCGCGCCGCGCAGCGGATTCGCCTTCGCCGCGAGGTCGCCGAGCGCGAACGAGCGCTCGGGCTGCCCGCGCACCAGGACGCGGCCGCCGGCCAGCTCCAGCTCCTCGCGCTCCGCGTGCAGCAGCTCGGCCGCGAGCTTCAGGATCTTCTCGCGCACCGCGACCGCCGCCGCGTGGCACGCGTTGCCGGCGACGACGGCGCCGCGACTCGCGAACGTGCCCGTGCCCCACGCGAACTCGCGCGTGTCGCCGGTCACCACGCGGATGCGCGCTGGATCGACGTCGAGCTGCTCGGCGACGATCTGCGCGAAGCTCGTGAAGTGCCCCTGTCCCTGGGTGCCGACGCCCGTCGCGACGGTGACGCGGCCGTCGACTTCGACGCTCACGCGCGCGCCCTCGTACGGTCCGATGCCGGTTCCTTCGACGTACGACACGACGCCGATGCCGAGATGGCGACCCTCCGCGCGCGCCGCCGGCTGCTCCTCCGCGATGAAGCGGTCGTAGCCGATCATCTCGACCGCCTTCGCCAGCGCCGGCGCATAGTCGCCGCTGTCGTAGACGAGCGGCGCGCTGTCCTGGTAGAGGATCTCGTAGTCGTACGGGAACGCGTCGGGCGGGATGTAGTTGCGCTCGCGAATCTCGACGGGCGACAGGCCCAGCTCGCGCGCGGCCAGGTCCAGCAGTCGCTCCATCACGAACACGCCGTGCTGGCGACCCGCTCCCCGCACGGGCGTCACGATCGTCTTGTTCGTGAAGACGCACGTGAACTCGCTGTCGTATGCAGGTACGAGATACGGACCGAGCAGCGTGCACTGGCTGTTGATCGGCACGGTCAGGCCGTAGGTGTCGTACGCGCCACAGTCGTGCAGGAACCGATCGCGAATGCCGAGGATCCGCCCGTCCGAAGTCAGCGCCATCTCCGCGTCGTGGATCTGCTCGCGCTCCTGCGTGGTCGCGAAGAAGTTCTCCGAGCGGTCCTCCGTCCACTTCACGGGCCGGCCGAGCCGCATCGCCAGCCACGGCACCAGCAGCTCCTCCTGGTAGAACATCATGATCTTCGGGCCGAAGCCGCCGCCGACGAACGGCGCGATCACGCGCACCTGCGAGTGCGACAGGCCCAGACGAGTCGCGACGCCGTTGCGGATCGGGATCGGCGCCTGCGTCGTGTCCCACATCGTGAGCTCCTGGTCCCGCTCGTCCCACTGGGCGACGACCGCCCGGTTCTCGATGGCCGCCGACGCGCCGCGGTCGTAGCGGAAGCGACGCGCGACGATCACGTCCGCCTGCGCCCGCGCCGCCTCGTAGTCGCCTAAGCTCTGGTGCGCGCGCGCGGCGACATTCGACGGCAGATCCCCGTGCACCAGCTCGGCGCCCGGCTCGAGCGCGCGCTCCAGGTCCACGACCGGCGTCTGCGTGTCGTAGTCGACGAAGACGTCTTCGGCCGCGTCCTCCGCGAGGTAGCGGCTTTCCGCCACGACGACGACGACGGGCTCGCCCACGAAGCGGACCTTGTCGCGCGCGAGCGGCGGCTGCGTGCGCTCGTGGAAGATGTGCCCCTCGATGGGCGGCGGGCTCACCAGCAACGGCCCCGGCTGCCAGTAGTCGCCGAGATCCTCCGCGGTGATGACCGCGTATACGCCCGGCCTTGCGCGCGCCGCACGGGTGTCGACCTCGACGATGCGCGCGTGCGCCACCGGACTGCGCACGAACGCGACGTGCGCCATCCCCGGTAGCTGTACGTCGTCGACGAAGAGCGCGCGGCCGGTCAGCAGCCGGGGATCTTCGTTGCGCCGTATGCGCTTGCCGAACCAGCGGTGGTCCAGGTTCTCCATCTCAGACCGGCTCCGCCGCCGCGGCCGCCAGCCGCACGGCCTCGACGATGTTCTGATAGCCCGTGCAGCGGCAGAGGTTGCCCGAGACGGCGTGGCGGATCTGATCCGGCGTGGGGTTGGGCACCTCGCGCAGAAACGGAATCAGCGTCATCAGGAAGCCGGGCGTGCAGAAGCCGCACTGGAGCCCGTGTGCTTCGCGAAAGGCCGCCTGCAACGGATGCAGCTCGGTGTCGTTCGGGGCGAGGCCTTCGACGGTGCTCACGTCGTGACCGACCGCCTGCACCGCGAACATCAGGCAGGAGCGGACCGGCTCGCCGTCGAGCTGAACCGTGCACGCGCCGCAGACGCCGTGCTCGCAGCCGACGTGCGTGCCGGTGAGGCCGAGCTCCTGGCGCAGGAAGTCGCTGAGCAGAAGCCGGGGCTCGATCGTGCGGTCGTAGGTCGAGCCGTTGACGCGGATCTGGACGGGGATCGTGCTCAGAGGCGCTCCCTCGCGAAAGGGTCGAGCGGAAAAGTGGTCGATGCGTTCGGGGCCACGCAACCCCGCGTCTCAGTCGACGCGGATGATCTGATCGCGCGAGGTGCCCACGCTCACGTACCAGACGGATACGCCCGTCAGCTCCTCGATGCGCGCGATGTAGCGCCGCGCCTCCGCGGGCAGATCCTCGATCGAGCGGACGTCGGCGGTCGAGCGGTTCCAGCCGGGCAGCGTCTCGTAGACCGGCTCGACCTCCTCCAGCAGCGGCAGGTCCGCGGGGAAGGAATCGAGCGCTCCGCCGGCGGCGCGATAGCCGGTCGCGATGCGGAGCTCGTCGAACGTGTCGAGCACGTCGAGCTTCGTGAGCGCGAGGCCGGTCAGCCCGTTCACCCGCGCGGAGTAGCGGACGACGACGGCGTCGAACCAGCCGCAACGGCGCGGCCGGCCGGTCGTGGCGCCGTACTCGCCGCCCAGCTCGCGCAGGCGCTCGCCTTCGGCGCCGAGCAGCTCCGTCGGCAGCGGTCCCGAGCCGACGCGCGTCGTGTACGCCTTCACCACGCCGAGCGCGGCATCGATGCGCGTGGGGCCGATGCCGACGCCGCTCGCCGCGCCCGCTGCCGTCGTCGACGACGAGGTCACGAACGGGTAGGTGCCGTGATCGACGTCGAGCAGGGCGCCCTGCGCACCCTCGAGCAGCACGCGCCGGCCGGCACGCAGGGCGTCGTCGATCTCGCCTCCCACGTCGACCGTGCGCGCGAGCAGCCGCTCCCGCACGCCCAGCACGCGCTCCGCCATCTCCTCGGCGGACACCGGCGCCTCGCCCGCCGCGACGATCGAGCGGTTCGCCTGCTCGGCCGCGGCACGGATCAGCTCGCGCGCGCGGTCGGGCACGCGCAGGTCCGACACGCGCACGCCGCGCCGCGCGATCTTGTCCTCGTACGCCGGGCCGATGCCTTTCCCCGTCGTGCCGATCTTGCCGACGCCCAGTCCCGCTTCGCGCGCCTGGTCAACCCGCTTGTGGTAGTCGAGCAGCAGATGGGCGCGGGAGCTGATGCCGATCCGCTCCTCCGCGTCGATGCCGCGCGCGCGCAGCGCGTCGACTTCGGCAAAGAACTGCTCGAGATCGAGCACCACACCATTGCCGAGCAGGCAGCGCTTGTCGCCGTAGAGGATTCCCGACGGGATCTGGTGCAGGACGAACTGCTCGCCGCCGACGTGGATCGTATGGCCGGCGTTCGCGCCGCCCTGGTAGCGAGCGACGACGTTCGCCTCCTCGGCCAGCACGTCGACGACCTTTCCCTTCCCCTCGTCACCCCACTGGGACCCGACCACGACGAGACAACTGTATCCGCGCATTTTTAGACAGTTCAATCCGTTTGATGTTGGCCGGAGGAAGGTAGGCGGGCGGTTCGGCGATTCCAAACGGCTCTAGGCTTCAGGCTCTAGGCTCTAGGCGACCGCGACGCACCTGAACCTGAACCTTCGACGTGAACGTGAACCGCGAGTCGCGGCAAACTGCCGTTCAGGTTCAGGTTCATCTTCAGGGTCACGTCGCGGGAGCCTAGCGCCTAGCGCCTAGTGCCTAGCGCCTAGCGCCTACAACGGCCGCAACCCTTCCGGCAGCGTGGTACCGTCCACCGGCTCGAACGGCGTGCGCCGGATCGCGAGCGCGCCCTCGAGCAGGGCGACCGCGTCGGCGGCGCCGATGCCGGTCGTGCGGCCCGCGTTGTCGGCCGGCAGATGCACGCGCCAGAGCGAGCGCCGGTCGCCGCGCATGACCGTGAGTGCCGGGAAGCCCGCATCCTGGAGGGGCACGTGATCCACCTGGATGCCGTGCGGCAGGTCGCGGCGACGAACCGGCAGGTCGAGCACGCGCGCGGACGCGAACAGCGCGGTGGCCAGGTGCGGCGCGGAGCCGCGGCGTGGAAAACCGTGGCGCTCCATGATCAGGAACTCGCCGCGGTCGTCGATGCCGTCGACGTTGATGATGCCCTCGACCGGGGAGAGCTGCCGCGCCGCGGCGCGCGCACCCGCGAGTCCCATCTCCTCGCCGTCCGTGACGAGGAAGGCGACCTCGTCGTCGTCCTTCAGGCGCTCGGCGAGGCCGAGCAGCGTGGCGAGCCCCGAGGCGTTGTCCAGCGCGCCGGGTGAGCGGTCGAGCGCGGGGCTGAGCAGCAGCGGCAGCGCGAGGAGCGAGCCGACGACGGCGACCACGACCGCCACGCCGCCCGGATCCACGTCGCTCGTGAACTGGACGAGGGCCACGATCGCGAGCGCGACCCACGCGAAGAGCGAGAAGCCCGCCGATAATGCACGCGCGGCGATCGGCACCAGCTGCGACTTGGAGTCGCGATGCGCCATCGCGAGGAAGCGCGGATTGGAGGTCCCCGCGCGCACCAGCCAGTTGGCCGTTTCGACGCGGCCCCAGGGGATGATCCGGATCAGCGTGGGCGCGGCCAGCGAGAGGGCGCCGACGAGCAGCAGCGAGATCAACAGCGCGCTCAGGGCCACGAGCGGCTGTGCGGAAACGACGAAGACGGCGGCCACGACGAGGCCGGCGATGTGGATCACGCCGAGAACGGGCACTCCGAAGCGGCCGGGCAGCGAGGAGAAGGAGAACGGCAGCTCGTCGATGCGGTAGCCGGACGCCTCGAAGCGGCGGCGCAGCTCGGCCTCGACGGCGACGAGGCCTTCGCCGCCGCTCATGCGCGGCTTCGCCAGCACCCGCATCGATTCCTGGATGCGACGACGCTCGTCGCCACTCGCGGGCCGGACCCGCGCGTGGAGGTCGTCCATACGATGGACCATACAAGCTCCCGATCAGGGGATGAGGCCGGTCTGCCGCAGGGTGGTCGTCACCACGTCACGCTCGCGGCTCCGGAGCGGCCGGAGCGGGGAGCGCGGCGCACCGCCCGCGTATCCCAGCAGATCCAGTGCGGCCTTGATCCCCGGCACGCCGAGGCGGGTCACGATCTCCCGATGCACCGGCGCGATGCGCTCCTGCAACCGTCCTGCTTCCGGCTTCCTGTCGGCGCCGTGCAACTGCAGGATTCGGGCACAGATCTCGGGCGCGAGCAGGCCGACCGCGAGAATGCCGCCGGCCGCGCCCAACTCGAGTCCGGCGAACATCAGCGTGCCGCTGCCGACGAACACCGCGCAGGCGCCCGCGCACACTTCGGTGAACTCGGCGAGCCGCTTCTGGTCGCCCGAGGAGTCCTTGATGCCCACGACGTTCTCGTGGCGCGCGAGCTCCTGCACGAGCCCGGCCTCCATCGTGACGTGCGTGTACTTGGGGATGTTGTAGAGGATGACCGGCACCGGCGAGGCGTCGGCGATCGCCTGGAAATGGTCGCGCAGCGCCTCCGGCGGCAGCGTCCCGCCATAGTAGGACGGCGGCTGCACGATGACCGCGTCCGCGCCCGCGTCCGCCATCGCGATCGCAAGGCGTACGACCTGGCGCGTCGATTCGGCGCCCGCGCCCGCGACGAGTGTCAGCCCTGGCGCGACGTCCCGCGCATACGCCACGAGTCCGCGCTTCTCCTCCTCGTCGAGCAGCACGCCCTCGCCGGTGGAGCCGAACAGGACGAAGCCGTCGACGCCCTGCGTGGCCCAGCGGCGGAGGTTTTCGCGGAAGTGCACCGGGGCGGTATCGCCGGTGACCGGATCGAACGGGGTAGTGACGGGCAGCAGGAGCCCGCGAATACCCGGCTCAGGCAAGCGTCCTGACTCGCAGCTCGAAGTCCGCCGGGTTGTTGGCGGCGAGCTTCGCGACCTCGAAGTCAACGGTGCCCGCGGCGACCAGATCCATGAGGTGCTGATCGAAGGTCTGCGAGCCGTACTGCTCGCGGCCCTCGGCGATGAAGTCGGCGATGTCATCGACCCGGTCGGGCTCGCGCACGGCGTCCCGGATCGTGGAGGTCACGACCATCACCTCGCAGGCGACGGTGCGTCCGGCGCCATCCTTCCTCGGCAGCAGCCGCTGGCTGACCACGCCCTGGAGCACTTCGGCGAGGCGGATGCGCACCATCTGCTGCTCGTGCGGCGCGAACACCGAGACCACGCGGGAGATGGTCTTGACCGCGTTCTGCGTGTGCAGCGTCGAGAGCACGAGGTGCCCGGTCTCGGCCGCCTTGAGCGCGATGTCGATGGTTTCCGTATCGCGCATCTCGCCCACCAGCACGACGTCCGGATCCTCACGCAGGGCGGCGCGCAGCCCGATGTTGAAGGATTTCGTGTCCTGTCCGACTTCGCGCTGGGTGATCGAGCTGTTCGCCTCGCGATGCAGGAACTCGATCGGATCCTCGAGCGTGATGATATGCTTGCGGTACTTCCCGTTGATGTGATTGATCATCGCCGCGAGCGTCGTGCTCTTGCCGGAGCCCGTGACGCCGGTGACCAGGACGAGTCCGCGCTCGTGCTCCGACAGCGTCTTCAGCACCGGCGGCAGGCCCAGGTCGTCGAGCGTCGGCACCTGGAACGGGATCGTGCGCAGCACGATGCCGAAGGAGCCCCGCTGGCGGAGGATGTTGACGCGGAAGCGACCGACGCCCGGAGCGCCCCAGGACGTGTCGTAGTCGCTGATCTGGTCGATCCGCTCCTTGTCCTCGGGGTTCGTGATCAGCTGCTGCGCCAGCGCGCGCGCCTGCTCCGGCGCGAGGCGCTGCTTGGTGATCGGAACCAGCTCACCCTTGATGCGCGCCCGCACGACATCGCCGCCCTTGATGTGGATGTCGGACGCGCCCTGCTGGATCGCGGACTTGAAGATCTCGATCATCTCGAAATTGGCTGATTGAGAGAGCCGGGATGCGGCGGGTGAGCTCGGCACCCGCCGCGTGGCCGGCACCCGCCGGCAGGCCCCGCAATCTAACACGGCGCGCGTGCCCCGACTACGCGGTCTCAGTACCCGGCATCCGGATCCACCAGGTTGCGGAGGGGGAGGCCGCGCAGATAGCGGCCCAGGTTGTCCACAATCAGTTCCGTCTCCCGCTCCCAGAAGCGGTTCGAGTAGCCGGACACATGAGGCGTGATCAGCACGTTGGGCAGGCGCCAGAGCGGGTGGCCGGAGGGCAGTGGCTCTACCGCGAAGACGTCGAGTGCGGCCCCCCTCAGCATGCCGTTGCGCAGCGCGCGCACCAGCGCATCCTCGAGGACCAGCCCGCCGCGGGAGACGTTGACGAGGACCGCGCCGGGGCGCATCCGCTCGAGCGCGCCCCCGTCGATCATGCCGCGGGTTTCCGCGGTTTCGGGCGCCGCCAGGAGCAGGTAGTCGGCATCGGCGAGGATGCGCCGGAAGCCGGAGTCGCCGGTGAGGACCGTCGTCCCGGCCAGCTCGTCGCGCGGCGGCCCGGCGCGCCGGCGCAACGCGAGGACGCGCATGCCGAGAGCCGCCGCGCGGCGCGCGGTTTCGCGCCCGATGCCGCCATATCCGATGACGCCGAGCGTCGCGCCGGCGAGCTCGCGCGCGACCGAGGGATCGGCGTCGAACGGCTCCGTCCGCCACTCGCCTTCCGCCTGCGCCCGCACGGCGCTGTCCAGGCCGCGCGCGAAGTGGAGCATCATTGCGATCGCGGTCTCGGCCACGGCCGGAGCATGAACGCCCGCCGAGTTCGTGAACACCACGCCGGAGCGGCGCAGCGCAGGCGTGATCGCGGAGGCCACGCCCGCCGCCCCGCTGTGGATCCAGCGCAGGCCCGCGCCGGCTCGGAGGAGTTCCTCGGGGACGCCGTAGCCGAGATAGATCTCGGCGTCGCGTACGGCGTTCAGGGCTTCAGGGCTGAGCTCGCGGCCGCCGTCGCCCCGGCCGGTGGCTGGCGCGCGCACACGGACGACTTCCCAGCTGAAGGTGAGCGCGGCGCGCAGGCGGTCCTCGACCCCGCCGGGCAGGCGCATCAGGGGCCGCGAGTCGTCCATGTCGAGGACGAGCCGGCGCGTGCGCAGCACCTTCGCTACTCGGCCTGCCGGACCTTGCGCACCCCCTCCAGGGCCGCGACTTCCAGCATCGCGACGCCGCGTCGGGCGGTCGCGCCCCGCAGCTCGAAGGCGAAGACGAACTCGCCCTCACGTCGCTCCAGCTCGATCATGCGATGACCGAGATCGTGCCGGTCGAGGATCTGCTCGACGGCGAGCACGAGCTCGATGTCCGGCGCAGTCTGCACCACCATGTTCTGCGCGCGCTTCGCGTGGATCAGGTGCGTCTCGACCTTGCCGAGCACCAGCAGCGCCAGCAGCACGAGGAGGGTAGTGCCGATGGCCTCCGTGTACTGTCGCGCGCCGACCGCGATGCCGATGGCGGACACGACCCAGAGCGTGGCCGCCGTCGTCAGCCCGACCACCGAGCCTCGCGCCTGGATGATCGTGCCCGCACCGAGGAAGCCGATGCCGGACACGATCTGCGCGGCGATGCGCCCGGGATCCGCGTTGGCCGGATTCGCCGCCATACCGCCGATCAGGACCGACAGATCGGTCAGCAGCGCTGCGCCGACGCAGATCAGGAGGTTGGTGCGGAAGCCTGCCGGCTTGCCGCTCAGCTCCCGCTCGAGGCCGATCGCTCCGCCGAGCAAGGCGGCCAGCACGAGCATGAACAGCAGATCACCACGGGGCAGCAGCGACACCAGCTCGTTCATTCGGCGAACCTCCGGCGTCAGTCGTTCAGCCTGCGCAGCTCCTTCAGCAGGCCGGTTTTGTCCTTCGTCTTCTGATCGATCTGCTTGATCACGCGCGCGGGCTGTCCCGCGGCAACCACGCCGGCCGGCACGTCGGCCGTAACCACGGCGCCGGCGGCGATCACGGTCCCCTGGCCGACGCGGCAGCCTTCGAGCACGACCGCGTTCGCGCCGATCAGCACCTCGTCCTCGATCACGACCGGCTGCGCACTCGGCGGCTCGAGCACGCCGGCGAGCACGGCGCCCGCACCGATGTGACAATCGCGGCCGACAAGCGCCCGCGCGCCGACCACCGCGTTCATGTCGATCATGGTGCCCGCACCGATCTCCGCGCCGATGTTCACGACTGCCCCCATCATGACGATGACGCGCTCGCCGATCGTCGCACCCTCGCGGATGAACGAGCCGGGCTCGATGCGCGCGCCGATGCCCTTCAGATCGAGGAGCGGCACCGCGCTGTTGCGGCGATCGTTCTCGACGTGGTGATAGCGGATGCGGGCGGCATCGGCGTCCAGCACCGCCCGCGCCCGCTCCCACTCGCCCACCAGGATGGTCGTCCCGTCGCCGGCCGGGAAGACCATCAGCTCGTCGTCGGATTCGGCCGTCAGGGGACCATCGTGCCGCACGTAGACGCGCACCGGCGTCTTCTTGCGCGCGTTCGCAATCAGGTCGCGAATCGTTTCGTAGTCCATGATCAGCCCTTGAGACCCAGTACGTCGCGCATGGTGTAGCGGCCGGGCGCGCGACCGGCGATCCAGCGCGCCGCCCGCAGCGCGCCTTCGGCGAACACGGCGCGATCCGTCGCCGCGTGTCCGAGCGTGATCCGCTCGTTCGCCCCGATGAACGCCACCTCGTGCTCACCGACGATCTCGCCGGCACGCAGCGCATGAAAGCCGATCTCGCCCGACGGCCGCTCGCCGTCCCGTCCGGACCGGCCGTCGCGACGCACCTGCCCGAGATCGACACCCCGCCCTTCCGCGACGGCGCGGCCCAGGGCCAGCGCGGTGCCGCTCGGCGCGTCCGCCTTGTGACGATGATGCGCCTCGACGATCTCCACGTCGAAGGCGTCGGCATCGAGCACGCCCGCAGCGCTGCGGGCGAGCTCCAGGAGCAGGTTCACGCCGACGCTGAAGTTGGCGGCGACGATCACCGCCGCGCTGCCCGCGACTTCGTCGAGCGCCAGCTCCGTCTCCGCGTCGAGCCCCGTCGTGCCGACGACGATGCCCTTGCCCGCGAGCGCGTCGCCGTGCGCGGCCAGGATCGAGCGGAGCTGTGCGGGAGCCGAGAAATCGACGAGGACGTCGGCCCGCGCGAGCAGCGCGGACGCGTCGGCGGCGGTGACGACCGAAGCGTAGTGCGATTCCGCGCCGGCCGCGTGGGGCGCGATGCCGCCGCCCAGCTCGAGGTCGGCCGCGTCCCGGACCAGGCGGCCGAGCTGGCTGCCCATCCGGCCCGTCGCGCCGGAAACGACGATGCGCACGGCCATGCTCAGTCGACCGGGAGCACGCCGACGTCGCTCAGCGCTGCTTCGAGCCGCACCCGCGTCGCCGGCAGCGCTTCGGTGAGCGGCAGTCGCATGCCGCCGACGGCGAAGCCGAGCATGCCGACCGCGGCCTTCACCGGGATCGGATTCGACTCGGCGAAGAGCGCCTGGATGAGCGGCAGGTACTCGAGCTGGAGCGACGTCGCTTCGGCCGTCGCGCCCTCGAGGTACGCGTGCGCCATGCGCGACGTCGACGCAGGCGCGACATTGGCCAGCACGCTGATCACGCCGCGGCCGCCCAACGAAAGCACCGGCAGGACCTGGTCGTCGTTGCCGCTCCACAGCGCGAGCCGGCCGCGCGTCAGGCGCGCGACTTCCGCCACCTGCGACAGATCGCCCGACGCCTCCTTCACGCCGATGACGCGGTCGTCCTCCGCCAGCGCCGCGACCGTGGCGGGCAGCATGTTCACGGCCGAGCGGCCCGGCACGTTGTACAGGATCACGGGGGCGTCCGTCGCGTCCGCGACCGCGTGCACGTGCAGCATCAGGCCCTTCTGCGTCGGCTTGTTGTAGGGGGGCCCGCTCACGAGGACTGCGTCGGCGCCCGCGCGCGCGGCCTGCACGGCGAGCGCGACGACGTCGCGCGTCGAGCTGCCGCCGCAGCCGACGATGACGGGCAGGCGGCCGGCGTTCTCGTCGACCGCGATCTCGACGGCGAGCCGCTGCTCCTCCGCGGTCATGGTTGCGGCTTCGCCCGTCGAGCCGCAGACGATGAGCGCGTCCGTATCGTGGTCGTGGTGGAAGCGGATCAGCTCGCGCAGGACGTCCTCGGCGACGCCGTCATCGTCGAAGGGTGTGACCAGCGCGACGCCCGATCCGGAGAAGGACGGATCGGCCATGCTACAGCCTCTCGAGGTCGACCAGGTCGCCGCTCGTCGTATCGCCTTCGGGATCGTCCGGATCCATGTCCCGCTCGGTGGTCTCGTCGAAGTCCACGCTCGCCTCGCTCTTCTCGTCCGGCTCGTAATAGGAGCGGAACACCTTGCCGCCGCACTTCTCGCACGTGAGGTCGTCGGCCGGCGGCTCGTCCTCGAAGGTATACTCGCGGCCGCATTCGACGCAGATCTGGACCAGAATGCCGCTTTCACCAGCGGCGGGCTGCTTCCTGCCTCGCTCGCGTTGCGCCATGAAACCTCCTCGAGTGTGCTCGCTTCGATGCGCGACGGTCGGTGCAGACTTCGGGCCCGGCTGGATCGGCCAGGCGCTTCGCGTAGATTACGACCCGCGAGGCCGGGCGCACAGGCGCCCGTCCCGAGGATTCACTCCACACGTCCCGATCGCAACGGATGGACTCGATCGATACCCGCCCGGACCGCGCCGTCGGCGGCCAGGGCGCGACCGGCACCGCCGCCGAGACGCCCGACCGGCTGCTCGAGGTGGCTCTCGGCGCAGCGCGCGCGGCTGCCGCCGTGCATACGGCCCATCATGGCCGGACCCGCGTCGCCGACTGGTCGACGAAGGGCCTCTCCGACTTCGTGTCGCACGTCGACCACGAGGCCGAAGCGGAGGCGCTGCGCGTCATCCGATCGGCCTACGAGCACCACCGCATCATGGCCGAAGAGGGCTCGCCGGAAACGCCCGCAGCCGAAGCGGGTGAGTGGCGCTGGATCGTGGATCCCCTCGATGGCACGACGAACTTCCTGCATGGCTACCCGGAATACTGCGCATCCGTCGCTGTCGCCCGCGGCGACGAGCTGCTCGCAGGCGCGGTCGTGGCTTCCGCGCGCGTCGAGGAATACACGGCGGCGCTCGGACGGGGCGCCCGCCGCAATGGCGAGGTCATCCGCGTGTCGTCCATCGACCGGCTCGAGCACGCACTGATCGGCACCGGCTATCCGTTCAAGGCGCTCGACCGACTGCCCGAGTACCAGGCCCAGTTCGCGCGCGTGCTGCGCTCGACGTCCGGCATCCGGCGCGCCGGCTCCGCCGCGCTGGACCTGTGCCACGTGGGCGCCGGCTGGTTCGACGGCTTCTGGGAGCTCTACCTGGCACCCTGGGACATCGCGGCCGGCTCCCTCGTCGTGCTCGAGGCGGGCGGCGTGATCACGCGGCTCGAGGCGGGCGGTCGGCTGCTCGCGGGCGGCGGCTATCTCGCGGGCAACCGCGCCATTCACGAACAGCTCGGACGGGTGGTGCGCAATGGCTGAGACCCGCAGGTGGACGGCGCCCTTTCGCTGGCTCGGCGCCAGGCCGCGGCTGCTGACGAGCCTGATCATCGCCGTGCTCGTGGCCGGAGCCGGTGCCGCCGGGCTGGTCATCGGCGTGTGGCAGAACGTCTGCTACGACTGCCCGTCGATCGCACAGATCTACGCGTGGGAGCCGAAGCAGTCGACGCAGATCTTCGCGCACGACGGCCGCCTCATCGCGGAGCTGTTTCAGGAGCGGCGCACGCCCATCGATCTGGACGACCTGCCCGAGCACGTCCCGCAGGCGTTCATCGCGGTCGAGGACAAGCGCTTCTACGAGCACGGCGCCTTCGACCCCATCGGCTACGCCCGTGCCGTGCGCAACGTCCTGCTCGGCCGCGCCGGCGGCGGCAGCACGATCACGCTCCAGCTCGCCCGCAACATGTTCGTCGAGGAGATCGGGTTCGATCAGAGCTTCACCCGCAAGCTGAAGGAGCTGAAGGTCGCGATCGAGCTGGAGCGCGTCTACTCGAAGGACGAGATCCTGCAGGCCTACCTCAACCAGATCAACTTCGGCCAC
Source organism: Longimicrobiales bacterium (assembly GCA_035512635.1). Lineage (GTDB taxonomy): Bacteria > Gemmatimonadota > Gemmatimonadetes > Longimicrobiales > RSA9 > DATKDR01. The sequence goes on from DATKDR010000104.1 coordinate 95,942, forward strand.
GGCTGGTACGGCATCGAGACGGCCGCGCAGCGCTACTTCGGCAAATCGGCTTCCGAGCTGAATCCGGCCGAGGGGGCAATGCTCGCGGCGGTCATCAACCTGCCGGGGCGCTACTCGCCCTTCCGGCATCCGGAAGCGGCGCGCGCCCGTCGCAACCTCGTGCTCCGCCTGATGGAGGATCAGGACATCCTCGAGGAGGAGGAGGCGGAGCGCTGGATGCGCGAGCCGCTGCCCGAGGCGGCGGTCGGCGCGGACGAAGCGGACCTCGCCCCCTACTTCGTCGAGTGGGTGCGCGAGCAGATGGACGACCGCTACGGCGCGGACCTGTACCGCAGCGGGCTGCGCATCTACACGACGCTCGACATCGACATGCAGCGTCGCGCGCAGACCGCGATGGAAGCCGGCTGGCGTAACATCGAAGCGACTCCCGGTTATCGTTATCCGACGTATGCTTCCACGCTGGAAGCGGACGCCACGGGACTGACGCGCTACATCCAGGGCATGATGATCGTCGTCGAGCCCGCGACGGGGGAAGTGCGAGCGCTCATCGGCGGGCGCGACTTCGAGGACTCGAAGTTCAATCGCGCAACGCAGGCGCTGCGACAGCCCGGCTCGGTCTTCAAGCCCTTCGTCTTCCAGGCGGCGATATCGAGCGGCATTCCGGCTTCGCACGTCATCATCGACAGTCCGATCATGATGGAGCAGGCGGACGGCTCGACCTGGTCGCCGCGCAACTATACGGGCGATTTCCGCGGCGCGATGAACCTGCGCGAGGCGCTCAAGCTGTCGATCAACGTCGTCACGGTGAAGCTGGCGCTCGAGGTCGGACTCGAGACGGTCGCGCAGTACGCCCAGCGCATGGGGATCGCGACACCCATTCCGCGCGTGCCCGCCGTCGCCATCGGCGCGGCCGAAGTGATCCCACTCCAGGTCGCGGGGGCGTACGGCGTCTGGGCGAACCGCGGGGCGCACGTCGAGCCCAGGCCCATCCTGCGCGTCGAGGACTCCCGCGGCCGGGTCCTCTGGCAGAGCGCGGCAGAGCGCCAGGAGGTGCTCGACTCGCTCTCCACCTGGCTGGTGACCGACCTCATGCGCGAGGTCGTCGACCACGGCAGCGCCTACTCGATCCGCGATCCGGAGCGCGGCGCCGTGCCCTACTCCCTCGCCGCCGCCGGCAAGACCGGCACCACCAACGACGCGACCGATGTCTGGTTCGTCGGCTTCACGCCCGACCTGCTCGCCGCCGTATGGTTCGGCTTCGATCAGCCACGCGAGATCACCCCGGGCGCCGCAGGCGGCGCTTTCGCCGCACCGGTGTGGGCGGAATTCATGAATTCGGTCTACTTCGGCGAGGATGCGGTGCGTCCGGTGCCGGAGCCGTGGGCGCGGCCGGCGGAGCTGACCGCGCGGCTGGTCGACGAGCAGAGCGGCAGGCTCGCCACCGACTGGTGCCCGACCGAGTCGTTGTACACGGAGAGCTACATCCCGGGGACGGAGCCGGCCGAGTTCTGCGACCTGCACGGGCCCGGCATCCATGGTCTGCCGCGGCTGCGGCAGCCGGTCACGGATACGCTGGCCGATTCGCTGTCCGCCGCGGACGTACCCGTCTCGCCACAGGACAGCGCCAGGGTACCGGTGAATCCGCGCTTCCGCTTCTGAGCGGTGCCGGCTAGCCCTCGTAGACGCGGAACACGATCGTTCGCTCCCGCAGGGCCGCGACGAGCCTCACGAGATCCTCCTCCAGCGCCTCGATGGCGATATCGCAGCCGGCGCCGGAAGCGGCCGGGGCGGGCACGACCTCCACGCCCAGTCGCATCTCGCGCGCGACTTCCTCCGCCCACAGCGCGTGGTGCGTCGTGTCGAACACCAGAATGCGGCGGGTGCGGCTCATGCCATTTCGCTCACGCCGTCGACGGTCACGCGATGGGACACGAGCGGCAGCGGCGCCGCCGCCTGCTCGCTGATCTCGATGGCCGCGCGCAGCGCTGCGGTTGCGGCGATCGCGGCGTCCTCGTCCCCCGCGTGGATCGTCGCGAGCGGCTCACCCGCCGCCACCCGCATGCCCGGCTTTGCGGTGATGTGGAAGCCGACGCGGGGGTCCACCCGATCCTCCATCGAGACGCGGCCGGCGCCGAGGCCCACGGCGGCGCGTCCGATCGCACGCACGTCCATCGATGCGATCACGCCGGCGCGATCCGATTCGAGCACCGCGATGGTATCGGCCTGGGGCAGGAGCGCGGGATCGTCGAGCACCGCCGGGTCACCGCCCTGCGCAATCAGGATCTCGCGCATCTTCTCGAGGGCGCGTCCGTCGTCGAGCGCGGCCGCCGCGCTGGCGCGTGCCTCGTCGGGCGACGCTTCGACACCGGCGAGCACCAGCATTTCCGCGGTGAGCGCGAGCGACAGCTCCCGCAGGTCTGCAGGCCCTTCGCCGCGCAGCGCGAGGATCGCCTCCTCGGTCTCGAGCGCGTTGCCGACGGCGAAGCCGAGCGGGCGGTCCATCGCGGTGACGAGAGCGACCACGCGGCAGTCGGCCGCCGCGCCCAGCCGGATCATCGTGTCCGTCAGCTCCAGCACCCGCTCGATCTCGGGCAGGAACGCGCCACTGCCCCGCTTCACATCGAGCACGAGTCCGCCGATCCCCTCCGCGAGCTTCTTGCTCATGATGCTCGCGGCGATGAGCGGAATCGATTCGACCGTCGCCGTCACGTCGCGCAGCGCGTAGAGACGACGATCGAGCGGCGCGATTTCCGCCGTCTGGCCGATCAGACAGCAGCCGATCCGCTCCACCTGCTCGCGGAAGCGGGACAGTGGCAGGTCCGTTCGGAATCCGGGAATCGCCTCGAGCTTGTCCAGCGTGCCGCCCGTGTGCCCTAGACCCCGTCCGCTGATCATCGGCACGCGCACGCCCAGAGCCGCGGCGAGCGGAGCCAGCACGAGCGAGGCCTTGTCGCCCACTCCGCCAGTCGAGTGCTTGTCGACCGTCCTGCCGCGCAGCGCGCCGAAGTCGACACGCTCGCCCGACTCGATCATCGCCGCGAGCAGCGTCGCCAGCTCCGCGTCGCTCATGCCGCGGAACAGGACCGCCATCAGGAACGCCGAGACGTGGTAGTCCGCGACGGTGCCGCGCAGGTAGCCGGTCAGGAATTCGCGCAGCTCGTCGGACGGAACTTCAGCACCGTCGCGCTTCCGTTCAATGACGCGTGCGGGATTCACTCTGCGTTCGCGCCCGCCGCGGATTCCTGGAGAGCCGCCGGGCCGTTCGCCTTGCCGGTCGCGCGCCCACGACCGCCGACGCGCGCCTGCGCCCACTCGCGGAAGAACCGCTCCATCCAGACGAAGATGGAACCGATCGAGCCGCGCAACCGCGTCATGCGCTCGCGCCGCTCCGCTTCCGGCATCTGGATGGCATCGCGGATGAGACGCGCGTACTCCTCCGGATCGTACGGATTCACTTCGACGTGCCCGTCCAGCACGTCGGCCGCGCCCGCGAAGCGCGACAGCAGCAGGACCCCGTCGCCGTCGGTCTTGCACGCGGCATACTCCTTCGCGACCAGGTTCATGCCGTCGGCGAGGGAGCCGACGACGCACAGCTCGCTCGCGCGATACAGCACGGCGAGTCGCTCCGGCGGCAGCGCCTGCTTGATCAGGTGGACGGGACGCCATGCATCGGAGCCGAAGCGGTCGTTCACCTCCCAGACCATCCGCTCGACCTTGCGCGTCAGCTCGTCGTAGGCTTCGATCGCCGTGCGGCTCGGTACCGCCACCTGCACGAACGAGAAACGGCCGTGCAGCTCGGGATAGCGCTCGAATAAGAAGTCCAGCGCCTTGATCTTCTCCGGCAGCCCCTTCGCGTAGTCCATGCGGTCGACGCCGATGCCGAGGGTGCCACCCGGTGGCGCGTAGCGACGGCGCAGCGTCTCCACCTGCTCCGTCACGCCGGGGCCGGTGGCGGCCTCGCTGAACGCATCGACATCGATTGAGATCGGGATCGCGCGCACGCGGCAGGTGTGGCCATCGTGGGTAGCGCTGCACGAGTCCCAGTCCACCTGCGCGCCCAGAATCTTCTCCGCGCAGTTGAGGAAGTTCAGCACGTAGGACTGGAGGTGGAAGCCGAGCAGGTCGTTGGCGAGCAGCCCCGCGATCAGGTCGGCTCCCTGCGGCGTGACCTGGAAGATCTCGAGAGGCGGCCACGGAATGTGCCAGAAGTGGGCAAGGCTCAGGTCGGGCCGCTTCTCACGGATGTAGAGCGGCGCCAGAGCGAGTTGGTAATCCTGAAGCCAGACCACGGCCTGCGTGCCGAGCGCCTCGTCGAGCACGGCCTCCGCGAAACGCCGGTTCACCCGGCGGTAGCGCTCCCAGTAGCGGGCGCGCACCCGCGTGAGCTCGGGTCGGAGATGACAGATGGGCCACAGAAACTGGTTCGCGAAGCCGAGGTAGTAGCGATTGATGTCGTGCTGATCCAGCCACAGCCGCCTCAGCGTGAAGGCAGGATCGTCCGGCGGCACGCGCACGCGATCGTGATCGTCGACGGCCTGCGCGTCCGCCTCGCCGCTGCCCCACGCGACCCAGACACCGCCGACCGCGCGCATCAGCGGATCGAGCGCCGACGTCAGACCGCCCGCCGGCCGTCGGACCTGGATGTCGCCCACACCCTCGCCCCAGCGATGCTCGTAGGGCTCGCGGTTGCTGACGACGATCAGCCGGTCCCCCGGGAACAGCTCCCGGAACAGCGGACCGACGTCTTCGGGTCCCGGCGCGCGGCCGTGCTCACTCGTCATGCTAGAGATTGAGCCGCCGCCGTCCCTTGTCCACCGCGGCCTTCAGCTCGTCGCCCAGATCGTCGAACTGTCCGCCCATCGAATCGACCGCTCCGCCCACCGCGCCCTTCAGGCGACGACGCGTTCGGCGTCCGGTCTGCGGCGCCGTCAGCATCGCGACGCCCGCGCCCAGCAGCAGGCCGATCGCCATTCCGCCCAGGAACCAGGCGGTGTGGGATTCATCCTCGTAGTACATGACTCACCTCGGCTTCGGGGAAAGCGCACGAACCAGAGGGGAAAGGTCGTGCGCTCGTCGGATGCCGTCAAACTCCGGCCGGCCGCGGCTGCCTCCGACGCCGTTCCGGGCGGAGCGGGGGGCGCGCCATCCGGTACATGGCACCGGCTGTGCACAAGGCCGCGCAGAACCGCGGGCAGATCCGAAAGGTCTGATCGCGCCGCGACCGCCCCATTGCTGGTAGGACAAGCGGATTTCGATGAAGCGTGGATCGCCGAGCCATGATGCCGGCAGGAAGGCCGAGGAGCGGGAGTCGAGCAGCATCCTCGTCGTCGACGACAGTGCCGACAATCTCGAGATCATCACCGCCCGCCTGCGCTCCGTCGGTTACGACGTGATCACCGCGGCCGACGGCGAGTCCGCGGTGGAGCAGGTTCGCAAGCAGCCCCCCGACCTCATCCTCCTGGACGTGATGCTGCCGGGCATGGACGGTTACGAGGTCGCTCGCGTGGTGAAGCGGGACGAGGGCCTGCCGTTCATCCCGATCATCCTCGTGACCGCGCGCGATTCCACCGAGGACAAGATCACGGGTCTCGACGCCGGCGCCGACGACTATCTGCCGAAGCCGATCAACTTCCCGGAGCTGGAGGCGCGCGTGCGCTCCATGCTGCGCATCAAGCGGCTCCAGGATGAGCTGGAGGAAAAGAATCGCGAGCTCGAGCGGCTCAGCATCAGCGATGGCCTGACCGGCCTCTTCAACCACCGCCACATACATCAGGAGCTGTGGGAGGAGTTCGAGCGGGTGCAGCGCACGGAGGAACCGCTCGGCGTTGCCATGATGGACCTCGACCACTTCAAGCAAGTGAACGACACCTACGGGCATCAGGCGGGAGATGCCGTGCTGGAGGAAGTCGCGCGCATCCTGCGCGAGACCGCGCGCGAGATCGACAAGCTCGGCCGGTACGGCGGCGAGGAGTTCATGGCGATTCTGCCCGACAGCGACCTCGATGCGGCCACCGTATTCGCCGAGCGCGTTCGGGAGGCCGTCGAAGAGCACACCTTCGACGTCGGACTCGACCAGACCATACGGCTCACGGTTTCCGCGGGCGTCGCCAACTACCCGAACGGCAGCATCGAAAATCCGGACCTGCTGGTCGACTGGGCCGACCGCGCGTTGTATGCTGCCAAGAAGGCCGGCCGCAATCGGGTGGTCCGGGCACCGGACATCGGCCCGCCCGGATTCGAACATGACGCGCAGGCGCCCTCTCCCGTCTGAGAGCGCAGCCCGTCCCACACTCCTGAGCCCGTTCGCGGATCGACCCTCACGTGAAAGCTTCCGTACCCTCGCATGACGAGGCGGCGCGGCGCGTCGATGAGCTGCGCGAGGCGCTCGAGCGCGCCAATCACGAGTACTACGTCCTCGACCAGCCGACGCTGTCCGACGCCGCCTACGATCGCTTCTTCCATGAGCTGCGCGCGATCGAGGAGGCGTATCCGGATCTCGCCACGGAGGATTCGCCGACGCGGCGCGTCGGTGCCGAGCCGTCCTCGGCGTTTCACAAGGTCCAGCACCTCGCCCCCATGCTGTCGCTCGGGAATGCCTTCGACGAGCTCGAGCTGCGGCAGTGGGAGGAGCGCAACGCACGCATCGCCGAGGAGGTGCGCGAGGCCGGCTACGTCGTCGAGCTCAAGATCGACGGCCTCGCCGTCTCGCTGCTGTACGAGAACGGGCGCCTGGTGCGCGGCGCGACGCGCGGCAACGGCCAGATCGGTGAGGACATCACGCCCAACCTGCGCACCATCAAGGCGATCCCGCTGCGGCTCCGGGGCGACGACATCCCGCCGGTCCTGGAGATTCGCGGCGAAGTCTTCATGTCCGTGCGCGGCTTCGAGGAAATGAACGAGCGGCGCGTGCGCGACTCGCTGCCGACATTCGCCAATCCGCGCAACGCGGCCGCGGGCAGCGTGCGCGTCCTCGACCCGCGCATTACTGCGCAGCGTCCGCTCCGCTTCTACGGCTTCCAGATCCAGGAGCCCGGGCGCGGCGCACCGCCGGCGCCCACGCAGGCGGCGGTGCTGAAGCGACTGCGCGAGTGGGGCGTCCCCGTGAACCCGCAGCACGAGCGCGTCGCGGACCTCGACGGCGCCGTGCGTCGCATACGGGAGATCGAGAAGATCCGGCCGGACCTGGATTACGAGATCGACGGACTGGTCGTGAAGGTCGACCGGCTCGCGCTCTGGCAGGAGCTGGGTGTCGTGGGTGGCCGGGAGCCGCGCTACGCCATCGCCTACAAGTTCGCGCCCGACATCGCGACGACACGCCTCGAGTCGATCGAGATCAATGTCGGCCGCACCGGCGCGCTCAACCCCTACGCGCTCCTCGAGCCGGTCGAGATCGCGGGCGTCATCGTGAAGTTGGCCACGCTGCACAACTTCGAGGACATCGCGCGCAAGGACCTGCGCGTCGGTGACATGGTCCTCGTCAAGCGCGCGGGCGACGTCATTCCGCAGGTGATCGGACCGGTGACGGACCAGCGGACAGGGAGCGAGAAGCGGTTTCGTGTGCCGTCGAAGTGCCCGTTCTGCAGGACTCCCGTCGAGCGGCCGGAGGACGAGGTTGCCATCTATTGCCCAAACACCTCGTGCCCCGCGCGCATCTTCTGGGGCCTCGTGCACTTCGTGTCGCAGGCGGCCATGGACATCCGCGGCCTCGGCGAGCGCACCGCGCAGCAGTTGCTCGACACCGGTCTGGTGCGCGACTTTGCCGACCTCTACCACCTCACGGCGGAGCAGCTTCTCGAGCTCGAAGGCTTCGGCGCGGTTTCGGCCGCGAATCTCGTCCGCTCCATCGAGGAGAGCCGCGCCCGGCCTCTGTCGCGACTGCTGTATGGCCTCGGCATCCGCCACGTCGGCCAGCACGCGGCCAAGCTGCTCGCGCGCGAGTTCCGTACGATGGACGACCAGATGGCTGCGGGCCTCGAGCGGCTGAGCGGAGTCCACGGCGTCGGCGAGACGACCGCTCAGGCGGTGTGCGCGTTTTTCGTCGAGCCGCGCAACCGGGAGCTCATCCGGAACCTGCGCGCCGCCGGCCTGCGCATGGACGAGCCGATCGAGCGCGCGGACCGGCAGCCGCTGGCCGGCCTGACGTTCGTCATCACCGGCACTCTGCCGACGCTCAACCGCAAGGAAGCGACAGACCTGATCGAACGGCACGGTGGTCGCGTGTCGGGAAGCGTTTCCCGCAACACCGACTATCTTGTCGCGGGGGAAGATGCGGGATCGAAGCTGGTCAAGGCCCGGGAGCTGGGCGTCGCCGTGCTGACCGAGCCGGAGCTGGTCGAAAAGGTGGAAAGCGAATGATCGAATCGACGAAAGGCGCGCGCCGCGAGGTGATCATGCCGGCCGCGACTCTGGTGGACCTGCTGGGGCTCGCGCGCGCCGCAGACGAGACAGTCCTGCGCGAGCACGGACAGTCGGCCGGCCGCCTGCTCGCCGAGCGCCTGCTCTCGCCCGAGGACCGGGCAGCCTCCGCGCGCGCCCTGCCGACCAGGCTGTTCTGGAAGCGCGTCGGTGAGCTGTTCCATTCGCGCGGCTGGGGCACCCTCGTCCACAATGACCCCGGCGATGCCGTCGGCGAGCTGCGCGCCACCGACTGGATCGAAGCCGAGCGCCCCGAGGCCTCCGGGAGTTGCGCGTTCACCGCGGGCGCCCTCCAGGGGCTGCTCGAGCGGGTTTCCGGCGCGCGGCTCGAGGTCGAGGAAGTCGAGTGCCGCGCGACCGGCGGCGGCGCCTGCCGCTTCCTCTTCGGTTCCGCGCCCGCCCTCGCCGTGGCGGCACGCAGCGGTCGATCCTCCCCGCACGCCTGAATCGCGAGTGGCGCGCGTTCTGGGCGTCGATTACGGCGAGAAGCGCATCGGCCTCGCCGTCAGCGATCCCATCGGCATGATCGCGCAGCCGCTGCCGACCATCACCCGCAGACGCGGCAAGCGACCGCCCTACGCGGAAATCGAGCGCATCGCGCGGGAGCTGGAGGCCGTCGCTATCGTGGTCGGACTCCCGCTCACGTCCGAGGGCGACGAGAGCGACTGGACGCGCGCGGTCCGCGCCTTCGGCGATCGACTGGCCGAGCGCACCGCGCTTCCGGTGTACTACGTCGATGAGCGCATGACCTCCGCCCGCGCCGAGCGCACCATCCGCGCTTCCGGTCTTTCCCGCGCCCGTCGACAGCAGAAGGATCGCGTCGATGCGGGCGCCGCCATGTTCATCCTTCAGGCTCACCTGGATGCAATCGCACGTGGAAATGCAGACGATTCCTGATACCGCCGCGCTCCGACGAGCGCTCGGCCGCGCCGCCCTGCTCGCGCTGCTCGCCGCCGCGACGCTGGCATGCGGAGGCATGGGCGAGGGCGAGGGCCGGCCCGTCCGCGTGCACATCCCGCGCGGCGCCGCGATGTCGGAGGTCGCCGACTCTCTCGCCGCGCACGACATCGTCGATGCGGCTTTCGCATTCCGTGTTTACGCGCGCCTCAAGGGCGTCGCCGGCTCGATCAAGGCCGGCACCTACGAATTCCGACCCGGAGCCGGCTGGGATCGCGTGCTCGACGATCTGGAGCACGGCCGCGTCGTCCACGACCGGCTCGTCATCCCGGAAGGGTGGGACATCCGCCGCATCGCGCCCGGCCTCGCCGCCGCCGCGGATGTCCCGGTCGACAGCGTGCAGGCCATGCTCTTCGATTCGACGGCGGCCGATCGCTTCCAGGTCCCGGGCCCCACGCTCGAGGGCTACCTGTTTCCGGCGACGTACGCGTTTCCTGTCCGCGCACCGCTCGATTCTCTCGTGCGACGCATCGTCGAGCGTTACCGGGCGGTCTGGACGCCGGAGCGACGTGCCCGTGCCGATTCGATCGACATGACCGAGCGCGAAGTGGTCACGCTCGCCTCCATCATCGAGGCGGAGGCGAAGCATCCCGCCGAGATGCCGCTCATATCCGCCGTCTACCACAACCGGCTTCGGCGGAACTATCCGCTCCAGGCGGATCCCACCGTGCAGTACGCGCTCGGCGCGCACCAGCAGCGGCTGCTCTACGCGCACATCGACAGCTCGGAGGACAATCCGTACAACACCTACCGCCGTCCAGGACTGCCTCCGGGACCGATCGGATCACCCGGAGAAGCCGCGATCGATGCGGCGCTCCGCCCCGATTCCGTGTCGTACTTCTACTTCGTCGCGCGGCCGGACGGCTCGCACGTCTTCACGCGCACGTACGCGGAGCATCAGCGCGCGGTCGCTGCCATGCGACGCGCGCGTGCGGCTCGGGAGCGGGCGAACGAGGCAGCGACGACAGCCGAGCCGCGCTGATCCCGCGCGCGGGCCAATGCGCACTCCGGCCGATCTCCGTCTCATCGTCATAACCGACGCGACGATCGCTGCGCCCCGCGCCGTCGGCGACGTGGTCCGCGCCGCGCTGGCGGGCGGCGCGCCCGCGATCCAGCTCCGCATGAAGGGCGTGAGCGCCCGGACGATGAGTGAGACCGGTCGCGCCCTGCGCGACCTGACGCGCGCCGCACACGCGAGCCTCTTCGTCAACGATCGTCTGGACGTCGCCCTCGCCATCGGTGCGGACGGTGTGCACCTCGGCCCGGACGACGCGCCGGTGGCCGCCGTCCGAGGCGCCACGCCGAGCGGCTTTCTGATCGGCTACTCCACCGACCGGCCGGACGTCGCGCGGCGCGCCGCTCGCGACGGCGCCGACTACATCGGTTGCGGCGCCGTCTTCGGTACCTCGAGCAAGGACGTGGGCGGCGAGCGCATCGGCATCGAGCGGCTCGACGAAGTCGCACGCGCGGTCCCCATACCCGTCGTCGGCATCGGCGGCATCCACGTCGGCAATGTCCGTGAAATCGCTTCGACGGCCGCGGCCGGCATCGCCGTCATCGGCGCCATCATGGCCGCCGCGGATCCCGAAGCGGCCACGCGAGAGCTGCTGGAGGCGCTGGCGGGGCGGTGAGGGGCGGGCCTGGGCTTTGGGCTTTGGTGCCTGCCCGTGCCAGGGCGGGCCGCCTCAAGTCACGACTCCCCGGCCCCCGGCCGTCGCGCACGTGAACGTGAACGTTCGACGTGAACGTGCCCGGCGGTTCCTGAACCTGGACGCCTGAACGCGGCCGTGCCCGGTGTGGCGGAAGGGAGCGCAGGCAAAAAAAGAAGGCGCCCGATCCGTATGCTGGATCGA